>NZ_CP126158.1:707112-1414225 GCF_030127145.1 Halobaculum halobium | reverse complement strand
CATCGCCGTCGTCACCGCCGCGGTGTACGTCGCCAACTACCGCGGCGGCGACCCAGTCGAGCCGCTCCGGCGCGCGGTGACGGCTCGCCCCGCGCAGCTCGCGTTGCTGTCGGCGGTTGCCTACGCCGTCGGCGACGTGGCCAAGCGCGCGGTCCTCGACCGGGTCGGCCTCCCGCCGGAGGCGCTCGTCGTCGTCGTGCTCGGCGGGGTCCTCCTCGTGTTGCTCCCGCTGGCCGTCCGCGACTGGCGCGGCCAGCGCTCGTGGGAGACGCCGGCGCCGACGTTCCTCGCGCTCGGACTCCTCGTCGCCGTCGCCGAACACCTCACGAGCGTCGCGTTCGCCGCGTTACCCGCCAGCATCGCCTCGCCCGTGATCAACACGCAGGCCGTCGTCGCGGTCGTGCTCGGCGGGGTGATCCTCGGCGAGCGGCGGCTGGGGGCGCGGCTCGTCGCCGCCGCGCTCGCGGTGTGTGGCGTCGGTCTGCTCGCGGTGTGACCGGCGGAGGCGGGCGGCCGGATGCGACCGGGTTGTCGGCCCGCGAGCCCGCCCGAACTGAGGCGACGGGGGGACCGACGGCGCGGTCGGCGAGCCGACCGCGAACCACGGGGGTTAACGTCCCGGACCCGCGACGTACCCGCTAATGCCCACCTACGAGCGCCTGAAGGGGTTCCGCGACTTCTACCCCCCCGAGATGGCCGTCCGTCGGGAGGTGACCGACACGCTGGAGTCGGTCGCGCGCGGGTACGGCTTCCGCGAGATCGACACCCCCCGGCTGGAGCCGGCGGAGATGTGGACCGACAAGTCCGGCGACGACATCGTCGACGAGCTGTACGCCTTCGAGGACCACGGCGGCCGCCACGTCACGCTCTCGCCGGAGCTGACGCCGACGGTCGCGCGGATGTACGCCGCGAAGGCCCAGGAGCTGTCCAAGCCCGTCAAGTGGGTCTCGACGCGGCCGTTCTGGCGCTACGAGGCCGTCCAGCAGGGTCGCTTTCGGGAATTCTATCAGACGAACATCGACATCTTCGGCTCCGCCGAGCCCGTCGCCGACGCCGAGGTGCTCGCGACCGCCGCGGACGCGCTCACCGAATTGGGGCTCTCGACCGACGACTTCGAGTTCCGCGTCAGTCACCGCGACATCCTCGGATCGCTGCTGCGCTCGTTCGGCGACGACGTGGACGTGCGCGCGGCGATCCGCGCGGTCGACAAGTCCGAGAAGGTCGACGAGACCGAGTACCTCGACCTGCTCAACGACGCCGGCCTCGGCTTCGACGAAGCGCGCGAGTTCGACGATCTGCTTGGCGTCGACGACCCCGCGGACCTTGCCGAGCTGACCGACTTCGCTCCCGACAACGAGGAGCTCGCGGCCGCCGTCGACAACCTCCGGGCGGTCCTCGCGGCCGCCGACGACTTCGGCGTCGGTGAGCACTGCGATCTCTCCCTTCGTACCGCCCGCGGGCTCGATTACTACACCGGCGCCGTCTTCGAGTGCTTCGACGCGACCGGCGAGATCGGTCGCTCCGTCTTCGGCGGCGGCCGCTACGACGACCTCATCGAGGACTTCGGCGGCCAGCCCACGCCCGCGGTCGGCGTCGCCCCCGGGCACGCCCCGCTGGGGCTCCTCCTCGAACGGGCGGGCGTGGCCCCCGACGCGGCGATCGAGACCGACTACTACGTGCTGCAGGTCGGCGACACGCGGCCGACGGCCGCCCGGATCGCCCGCGACCTCCGTGGCCGCGGCCACGTTGTCGAGTCGGACGTCTCCGACCGGAGCTTCGGGGCGCAGCTGAACTACGCCGACTCGATCAACGCCGAGACGGTCGTCATCGTCGGCGAGCAGGACCTCGCGAACGAGGAGGTGACGCTGAAGGACATGGCCTCCGGCGACCAGACGACCGCGTCCGTCGACGAGTTCCCGGGCGGGTTCGACCGGCCGACGTTCGACGACTTCGCGTAGGCCGGATGGCTGCCCGCCGCGCCTACCGCGTCGCCTACGACGGCCGCCCCTTCTTCGGCTTCCAGCGCCAGCCCGACGTGCCGACCGTCGAGGGGACGCTGCTCGACGCGCTCCGGGCGCTTGACGTGCTCGCGCGCGACGCGGACGTCCCGGCCGGCTACGCCGCCGCCGGGCGTACCGATCGCGGCGTCTCGGCGGTCCGCCAGACCGTCGCCCTCGACGCGCCCGACTGGCTCACGCCGCGGGCGTTCTCCAGCGAACTCCCCGCGGGCGTCCGCGTGTGGGCCAGCGCCGACGTGGGCGACGACTTCCACGCGACCCACGACGCCGCCCGGCGCACGTACCGCTACCACCTGCACGCGCCCGGCGCCGACCGCGACCGCGCCCGCGACGCCGCCGCGGCGCTGTCGGGCGAGCACGACGTCCACAACCTCACGAGCGACCCGCGCGGCCCGATCACCCGCCGCGATCTGTCGGTGTCGGTCGACGCCCCTGCCGTCGACGACTTCCTCGTCCTCACGGTCGCCGCCGGCGGGTTCCCCCGCGAGTTCGTCCGTCGGCTGACGACGCTGGTCCGCGGCGTCGCCGTCGGCGACACCGATCTCGACCGGATCGACGAGGTGCTCGACGACGAGCCGATCTCCGGCGCCAGAGGAGTCGCCCCCGCGGCGCCCGAACCCCTCGTGCTCGCGGACGTGTCCTATCCGGACGTCGCGTTCGAGCCCGACCCGGTGGCGGTCGCGACGCTCCGGACGGTGTTCTCCGATCGACGTGTCGACGCGCTCGCCCGGGGCCGAGTGTTCGGCGACGTGCTCGACTCGATACCGGAGTGACCCCCTGAACCGAGCTATTCCCACTCCGCCGGCCACAGCCCGGCGGCCTTCATCCCCGGCTCGAAGTCGGCCTCGCGGAACGCCGCCTCCAACTCGTAGGGGTCGAGCACCGGGACCTCGGTCCCCTCGTCCGCCAGCGTCCGGACCATGAGCGCCGCGAGGACGCCGTGTTCGCGGATACACCGATCGTCGACCTTGTCGCGCGTGTCGGCGTGGGTGTGCCCCCAGCCGCGCCCGCGCTCGCCGCTGGCGGAGTGGAACTGCAATCCCGCCGTCCCTCGGCGGACGAACGGCCACTGGTCGGAGAACGGGTGCGGCTCCTCGCGCACCTCGACCGGCTGGCGCGCCCGGTCGCCCACGCGGCGTGCGACCCGCGCGGTCGCCTCGGAGGTGTGCGTCATCGCGACGAGATCACGGAATCGCCCTGCTCCGTCGAGGTTCACGACCGCTTTCACGGTATCCAAGTCCGTCGTCGCCGCGAGGTGTTCGGAGCCGAGCAGTCCGGTCTCCTCGCAGCCGACGGCGCCGAAGCGGACGCCGATGTCGAGGTCGGCGGCCGCGAGCACTCGCGCGGCGACCAGTAGGGTCGCGATGCCGCAGCCGTTGTCGAGTGCGCCCTCGGCGATGTCGTGGCCGTCGTAGTGCGCGAGCACCAGCACGTCCTCGTCGGTCCGTGGCCCCGTACGCGCGAGAACGTTCTGTGATTCCCCGGACGTGGTCTCCGCTTCGACCGTCAGCTCCGCGGTTCCGCCCCGGTCCGCATACTCCGTGAGCCACGCGCCCGTCTCCTTGCTCACGCCGACCGCGGGGATCGCGGCCTCCTCGCCGAACGTGAGCGATCCCGTCGGCGGCAGCTGGCCCGGGACGTGGTTGACGAAGACGAACGCCTCCGCGCCCGCCTCCGCCGCGGTGCCGAACTTCTCCATCCGGTGGACGAACCGCGAGTTGCCCGGCGTCGTCGTCGACGCGACGGCGATCGCCCCCTCGACGTCGACCTCGGAGATCTCCTCGGGGGTTCCGTATCCCACGTCGACGAGTTCTCCCGACGCCTCGCCCGCGGGGCTGTACGGCAGCGCGATGGCGTCGAACGCGCGGTCGGTCGGCGCAGTGAGCCGAAGCGTCGTCTCCCCGCGGTGCCACTCCGAGGCGTCGAACGGCTGTCTCCGAACGCGCTCGAGCCCGATCTCCTCGAACGCACCAGCGACGAGGTCCGCCGCGCGCGCCTCCCCCTCGCTCGCACCCATTCGACCGCCCAGCGCCGTCAGCTCCGTGATAAACTCCCACGGCGCGGTGTCGGTCCAGGCGCGCCCGACCGCCGCGGCGAGGTCGTCGTCGAGATCCATGCCGCCACGGTCGCCCACCGACGCCAAAAACTCGCGGGTGCGTGTCGCGGGTTGTCGCCCGGTCAATCGGCTTTCATATCGCGCTATTTGATTTACAAACCGACGGCGCGGTTATGCTCATGCGCCCCGATTCCCGAGTATGCGACCGCTCCCACCGGTGAGCGACTGATGCCGATCGTTCCCGGACTCATCGAGCGGCTCGCCTTCCGCGCGAACCTCGTACCGGCGGCCATCCTCGACGTCCACGGCGGGGCCTCGCTGCACGCCGTCGCGCTGGCGGACGAACTCGGCGTACTCGCCGCCCTCGATGGTGTGCGGACGCTGTCTGCCCTCGCGAGCGAGTTGGCGTGCGACGAGGACGCCCTGCGCCGCCTGCTCGACGCGCTCGTCGCGGTCGGGTACGTCGGGCGATCCGGCGACGAGTACTGGCGGACGCGGACGACCGAACGGTGGCTCACCGACGCCGGCGACGCGAACCTCGCGCCGTTCGCGCGGTTCTGGGTCGAGGTGGTTCTTCCGTACTGGCGTGAGCACGCCGCGCGCGCCGTCCGCGAGGGAACCCCGGGCGAGTCGCTGTACGACTGGCTCGGCGACGACGAGGACGCGTGGGCGACGACGCAGGCCGGCTTCCGGTCGGCGGCGTCACTGCTGGTCGACCCGGTCGCTGACGCCCTCGGCGACGTGTCCGGCGCTCGCGTCCTCGACCTCGGCGGCGGTCACGGCGCCTACGCGGTCGAACTCGCGTGCCGCGGGGCGTCGGTGACGCTGGCCGACCGCCCGCCGGCGCTGGAGCCGGCGCGCGAGGCGGCCGCCGACGCGGGCGTCGACGTGACGCTCGTCGGCGGCGACTACCTCGCGGACGATCTGTGGCGTCAACTCGCCGGCGGCGACGCGGACGCAAACGCGGGCTACGATCTCGTCCTCTTGTTCAACGTCCTCCACGGACACGCTGGGAGGGAGGCGGCGACGCTGCTCGACCGCGCATCGGCCGCACTCGCACCGGGCGGTCGGCTCGCGCTCCTCGACCAGTTCGGCCGAGGCGGGAGCTCGTCGGTCGCCGACGTCGGCATCGCGCTGATCGACCTCACGTACCTGATCACCCTCGGTGGCGGCACGCTCGACCCCGACACGGTGAACCGCTGGCTCGGGGACGCGGGGGCGTCCGTCATCCACACGAAGACGTTCCGACGGGCTCCGGGAGTCAAGCTCCAACTCGTCGACGCGCCCTCTCCCGATCGGCACTGAGCGCTCCAGGCGGCGTCGACCGGCGGGGAGCGGTCGATCGATTTCTCGGCTGCTCCCCGTCACGAACGGTGCCGACCTCCCGGTCGGTACCGTCGGCGGGGTCGCTTCCGGGCGATGCTGCCGGGACTGCTTGGCAAGACTTACCACCGCGTACGGCCGAATTTCCGGGCATGAGTTCGGTTCCCGAGCGCGCGGAGATCGACGAGGAGTACAAGTGGAGCATCGACTCCATCTACGCGGACGACGAGGCGTGGGAGGCCGCCTACGAGGACGTCGAGGAGCGCCTCGACGACCTCCGGGCGTACGAGGGTCGCGCGACCGAGAGTGCGGCGACGCTTCGTGAACTGCTCGACACCTACGAGTCCGTGTTCCGCGAGGTGTCGACGGTCACGTCCTACGCCCGACTCCGCTCGAACGAGGACACCCGCGATCAGGAGTACCAGGCGATGTCCTCGAAGGCGCAGGCGCTGTCGGCGGAGGCGTCAAGCGCGTCCAGCTACCTCGAACCGGAGCTTCAGGAACTGGACTGGGACGACGTGGAAGCGATGATGGACGCGGAGCCCGCACTCGCCGAGCACGAGCACTTCTTCGACGACGTGCTGCGGATGAAGCCGCACACGCGTTCGGCGGAGGTGGAGGAGCTGCTCGCGGACCTGAGCGAGGTCACCGGCGCCGCCGGCGAGGCGTACTCGATGCTGTCGAACGCGGACATGACGTTCCCGACCGTCGAGGACCCCGAGGGCGACGAGGTCGAGATCTCCCAGGGCAACTTCACCACGCTCCTCCAGAAGCCCGACCGCGAGTTCCGACAGCGCGTCCACGAGGAGTTCTACTCCGAGTGGGAGACCGTCCGCAACACGGTCGGCACGACGCTCGCCAAGAGCGTCAAGAAGGACGTGAAGATGGCGGAGGCCCGCAACTACGACTCCGCTCGCGAGGCGGCGCTCGACGGCCCGAACGTCCCGGTCGAGGTGTACGACACGCTCGTCGACACCGTCCGCGACAACCTCGACTCGCTGGGTCGCCACGCCGACCTGAAGCGTCGCGCGCTCGGTGTCGACACGCTGGAGATGTGGGACCTTTACATGTCGCTCACAGGCGACGAGGGCCCCGAGATCAGCTACGAGGAGGCGAAAGAACACGTCGTCGAGGCCGTCGCGCCGCTGGGCGAGGAGTACCAGCAGCGCATGGCCGAGGGACTGGAGTCGCGCTGGGTCGACGTGTACGAGAACCGCGGGAAGCGCTCGGGCGCGTACTCGGCGGGCACGTACGACACCCAGCCGTTCATCATGATGAACTACCAGGACGACGTCTCCTCGATGTACACGCTGGCCCACGAGCTGGGCCACTCCATGCACTCGGAGCTGGCGAAGGAGGCCCAGCCGTGGCAGTACGCCGACTACGAGATCTTCGTCGCCGAGGTCGCGTCGACGGTCAACGAGACGCTGCTGACGAAGCACCTGTTGGAGAACGCCGAGTCCGACGAACTGCGGGTTCACGCGCTCGACCAGTACCTCGAACGCTTCCGGTCCACGCTGTTCCGCCAGACGATGTTCGCGGCGTTCGAGCAGGCGATTCACGAGCACGACGAGGCCGGCAAGCCGCTCACGCCCGACGCCTTCGACGAGATCTACGGCGACCTGAAGGCGGAGTTCTACGGCCACGTCGACGCCAACGTCGACGACCACATCCGCCGCGAGTGGATGCGCATCCCGCACTTCTACTACAACTTCTACGTCTACCAGTACTCGACGGGCATCTCGGCGGCCGCGGCCATCGTCGACCGCATCGAAGCGGAGGGCGAGGTCGCCGCCGAGGAGTACCGCACGGCCCTGCGCGCCGGCGGCGCCGAGTACCCGATCGACGTGCTCGACATCGCCGGGATCGACATGACGACCGCCGACCCAATCGAATCGGCCATCTCGGTGTACGACGACTACCTCGACGAGGCCGAAACGCTGCTCGGCCTGTAAGTCGGCAACCCACCCGACCCGCCAGCGACACCTGATCTATCTCCCCGCGGCCGGATCGGTCGACTGGCCGTCTCCTCCGGCGGCGACGCCGTTTTCCGGCTCGACGATGCCGAGGCGAACGCTCCCGCCACCCAAAGCCCCATAAACGGCGCTACCTAAGCAGAGCCAAGAAATGTCTCGGAGTCCGTCCCTCCCCGACCGGCCTCGCCTCGATCTGGATCCCGACATGAGCGAGGCCGAACGGCTGGAGGCGCTTCGCAAACACTTCGAGCGGATCGTCCAAGTCAACGCGGAGCTGGACGACCGCCTCGACGAGGCTCAGGGTCGCCGCGCAGACCTCCGCGGGGAGGTCGACGAGCTCAAGCGCCGAAACGAGGCGCTGAAGACCGCGTCGCTGTACATCGCGACGGTCGAGGAGCTCACCGACGACGGCGCGGTGATCAAGCAACACGGCAACAACCAGGAGGTGCTCACCGACCTCTCGCCGACCCTCGAGGACGACTTGGAAGCCGGCGACCGCGTCGCCATCAACGACTCCTTCAGCGTGCAGACGGTGCTCGACGACGAGACCGACGCCCGCGCGCAGGCGATGGAGGTCGACGCCGACCCCGAGGTCACCTACGACGACATCGGCGGTATCGACGACCAGGTGCGCGAGGTTCGCGAGGCCGTCGAGGACCCCCTCGTCAACGCCGACGCGTTCCGCAAAGTCGGGATCACGCCGCCCAGCGGGGTGTTGCTCCACGGTCCGCCCGGCACCGGGAAGACGATGCTCGCGAAGGCCGTCGCCAACGAGACGGACGCGACGTTCATCAAGATGGCCGGCTCGGAACTGGTCCGGAAGTTCATCGGGGAAGGCGCGCGCCTCGTTCGCGACCTGTTCGACCTCGCGGGCGAGCGCGAACCCGCGGTCATCTTCATCGACGAGATCGACGCCGTCGCCGCCAAGCGCACGGACTCGAAGACCTCCGGCGACGCCGAGGTCCAGCGCACGATGATGCAGCTACTCAGCGAGATGGACGGCTTCGACGACCGCGGGGAAGTGCGGATCATCGCGGCGACGAACCGCTTCGACATGCTCGACGAGGCCATCCTCCGACCCGGCCGCTTCGACCGCCTCATCGAGGTGCCAAAGCCCGGCCCCGAGGGCCGCGAGCGCATCCTCGAGATCCACACGGCCGACATGAGCGTCGCCGACGACGTCGACTTCGCCGACCTCGCGGCCGAGCTCGACGACTACTCCGGCGCCGACATCGCGGCGCTCACGACCGAGGCGGGGATGTTCGCCATCCGCGACGAGCGGACGGCCGTCCGCCGCGAGGACTTCGAGCAGGCCCGCGAGAAGGTCGAGACGAGCAACGAGGGCCCGGTGTTCAACGACGGCGAGTTCGGTCGCTACCAGTACTGAATCGGGCTCCGATCGGGGTCGAGTCCGGCGATTTTCCGCCTCTGTTTCGACGCCCGATACCGTCGCAACCGGCGACCGGAGGCGGTCGGTCCGTTCGATGCTCGACCGCTGGCCGCGGCGCTCGCGTTCTCGCGCCTCGCTATCGACACCCACTTTCCTCCCGGCACACCACCCCCGATATGGACATCCACGTCGCCGACGGCGTCGGCAGCGGCCCGACAGCGTTGGCCGCGTACGACGCCGCGCTCACCGACGCGGGCGTCGGCGACTTCAACCTCGTCACGGTCTCGTCGGTCGTCCCCGCGGACGCCGAGGTCCGCGCCGTCGACACCGCCCCGGAACTCGGGCCCGCGGGCGACCGCCTCACGGTCGTCCAAGCGCGCGCCGCCGCCTCCCCGAGGACGCCCACGAGACCGACAGCGTCACCGCCTGCCTCGGGTGGGCCACCGGTCCCGGTCCGGGGCTGTTCTACGAAGCCGACGGCGGCGACGCCGACGCGGTCCGCGAGACGGTGCAGACCGGCCTCGACGCCGGCCGCGAGCTCCGCGACTGGACATTCGAGCACGAGGAGACCCGATGCGCGACCGTCGAGACCGACGACTCCGCGTACGTCGCGGCCGTCGTCGTCGCCGCCTACGGCGAGAGCGAGCCGATCGCCTGAGCGACCGGTCCGGCCGCGCGGCGCCCGCTCGGTCGTGTCTCCGGCTGACAGGTCGCCGACGCCTTTATACACGGACCACCCATACCACCGTCGTATCTGATGAACGGTAACAACCCCTATGCGGGGGCGCCTGGCGTCGTCGAGGCGGGCCGTCCCGAGGAGGTCGACCTCACGACCGATCAGAAGGACGCGCTCCGGCAGGCGGTCGCCACCATCGTCACGCGAACCGAATCGTATCTCCCCGACGGCTACGCCGTCGGCTCCGAACTCTCTTACGGCACGAACGGGCCGCAGGCTACCGTCGCGGTCCAGCCACCCATCGGCCACGCCGTCAGCGCGGGGTTCTCGCCGGACCTGGAGGACATCGAGGCCGGCCTCGACGACGAGGACCGCGAGGAGGTCGCCCGCGGACTCGCCGCCAGCGCGGCCGCACAGGTCATGTCCGCCGTCGGCGACGACCTCGAACCGACCGCCCGGTAACCGCGACCGCATCCGTTCCCGTTCTACAACCGCTCCTCAAACTGCGTGCGTATCGCGCGCACAGTTCGAGATACCATCCTCCGATTCGCACCGCTGTCTTGTGGTTTTTGACGTGCGTAGGGTACTTCCAAAAATCGGCAGCGGTGACGACAGATCGGAGACTCCACGGCCGACAGCGGGACCGGACCCTCACTCGTCGCGATCGCGGACCGGCGGTTCGACGAACAGGCCGTAGGCGACGAGCAGCGCCGCGAACAGCGATCCGAGTCCCGTCCCGAGCGACACAGGCAGCGCCAACCGCACGGCCGCGAGCGTACCGCCCAGGAGTAGAGCCGGAACGGCCGCGAGGAGCAGGTCGTACTTGGTGAGCGACCCGAGGCCGGTGCGGCCGGACGGAGAGACGAAATCGTCACTGGGTGGGTCTCGCACACTCATCAGCTTTCACCGTCTTAGCGATACTCTATCGCCCGTAAAATCTGTTACGGCTGAACTAATCCAAGCAGTATTTACTCGGCTTTCGCATACGGTTGCTCGGGGTGTCCAGTCACCAGGAAGTCACGTCCTTCGAGTGAATCAGCGGTGTCGCGGACGACGAGCGGAGTCCTTACTTCCCCCAGAACGGGTCCGCCTTCCGGCGCTTCTCCAGGTACGCCTTCAGCGCCTCGATCTCGTCGGCGCGGATCTCCGAGGCGAGCTCCTGTTCGAGGATCTTCGCGTGCTTCTCGGGGAGTTCGACCCACAGCTCGTCGCCCTCCTCGATCTGGCGGCCCACGGTCGGTCCGTCGATCGCGACGGAGACGCGCTCGCCGGCCTGCGCGGAGTCCACGTCGTCGCCTTGGTGCTGGATCCCCGAGAGCGTGCCGACGCGGTTCGGCTCGCTGCCCTCGAACTTCGCGATCGGGCGGTTGTTCTGGACGGTCCCCGAGAGGATCTCCACGCCGACGACCGCGGGGTCGTTCTGCCGGAACGTGTGGTCCTGCAAAATGCGGAAGCGCGCCGGCTTGGTGATCTTGTCGAGCACCGTCTCCTGCTGGGCGCGTTCGAGTTCCTCGACGTACTCGTCGTACTCCTCGACGAGCTGGTAGATAACGTCGTCCTCGAACAGGCGCACGTCGCTGTGTTCGAGCGCCTCCTCGGCGTCGGGCAGGACGTCGACGTTGAACCCGAGAATCACCTTGTGCGTGTCCTCTTTGGCGGTCTGGGCGACAGTCACGTCCCGCGGGGCGATATCTCCCACTTCCGCGCGGAGGATGGGCACCTCGGCCTCCTCCAGCGCGTTCGCCATCGCTTCGAGGCTCCCGAGCGTGTCGGCCTTGACGACGACGCCATCCTCGGCGGTGTCGACTTCGATCTTAGCAAGCTCCTCGCGCACCTCCCGCTTGACCGCCTCCAGCGCCGCCTCGTCGCCGCCGCGGACGACGCGGACGGGGGCGCCCGACATCGCCTCGTCGAGATCGGGCGCGGCGATCTTGACACCCGCGGCCGCGCGGACCTCTTCGACGCGCTCGAACTGCTTTTCGGCGCGGATCTCGGCGTTGGGCCGGGGCTGCAACAGCGCGCGCACCTCGGTGACGATCGGCTCGTCGCGGCCGCCGACGACGACCGTGTCGCCCTCGCGGACGACGCCGTCGTACAGCACCACGTCAAGCGTCGCGCCGAAGCCGCGCTCGTCTTGCACCTCGAGCACCGTCCCGACGCCCGGCCCGCCCGCGTCGACGGACATCTCCTCTTTCATGTAGCGCTGAGAGAGTCCCATGAGGACCGTGAGCAGGTCCGGGATCCCCTCGCCGGTCATCGCCGACAGCGGAACGACGCCGATGTTGGACTGGAAGTCCTGCACGCGCCAGTAGAAGTCCGCCGAGAACCCCTCACCCGAGAGGTCGCCGATGAGTTCGTAGAGGTTCTCGTTGAGCCGCGAGGTCGCGCGCTCGGACTGCTTCTCTAGGGACTGCTGGATCGGCTCTCCCTGCTGTGGGTTCCACCCCGGCGTCGTGTCGACCTTGTTGGCGGCGACGACGAACGGCGTGCCGGTGCGCTTGAGGATGTTGATCGCCTCCTCGGTCTGCGGCTGGAAGCCGTCGTTCACGTCGACGACGAGCACTGCGATGTCGGCGAGCGCGCCGCCGCGCGAGCGCAGCGTCGAGAACGAGTGGTGCCCCGGGGTGTCGATGAACAGCAGGCCGGGCAGGTCGAAGTCGGTCGGGTCGACGAGCGCGCCGGCCATCTCGGAGATGGTCGACAGCGGCACCGCGGTGGCGCCGATGTGCTGGGTTATCGCGCCGGCCTCGCCCTCTTGGACGGCCGAGCCGCGGATGCGGTCGAGCAGCGTCGTCTTCCCGTGGTCGACGTGGCCAAGCACCGCAACGATGGGCGTGCGGAGCGAGCCGGCGTCGAGCGTCGCGTCGGTGTCGGCGTCGGAATTTGTGTCTGACATCGGTGAGAGCCTCTCTGCGGCGAAGAACGGGTCTTGTCAGTACTGGACGGTCGCGCGAAGTAAGCGCTTCGACTCCGTCGACGCGCCGCGATCTGTCCCGGCGAGCGACGCGCTCCGTTCGCCGAACGCGCGGCGTCCGCCCCGCGTCCGACGCCAGCGTGGCGTTTATGCCCGTCGCGTCAGTGAGCGCAGGTATGGCAGACATCCTCGCCGAGAACCTCTCGGGCAAGGCCGTCATGGGCTCGGACGGCACCGAGCTCGGCATGCTGTACAACATCACGATGGACCTGAAGACGGGAGCGCTGTCGGACCTCCTCGTCACGCCGAACGAGGAACTCTCGCCAGCGCAGGTGCCGTTCGACCGCGACGAGTCCGGGCGCTTCCACGTCCCGGTCGCGGACGTGCAGGCAGTGAAGGACTACATCGTCGTTCGCACGTAATGGAAGTTCTCGATTCGTCCGCGTTCATCCACGGCTACGACAGCGACGACCAAACGGCCTCGATCCCCGCCGTTCAGGCGGAACTCACCGGCGAGACCGCCCTCCGCTTCGACGCCGAGGAGGGCGCCGGGATGCACATCCATGTCCCCGGCGAGGGCGCCACCGGCCGCGTCCGCAGCGCCGCCGAGGAGCTCGGCGACCTCGCCGAGCTATCCGAGACGGACCTCCGGCTGCTCGCGGCGGCGTTCGAACTCGACGCGACGCTCGTCACCGACGACTACGCCATGCAGAACGTCGCAGAGCGCATGGACGTTCGCGTCCGCGTCATCGCCCGCGAGGGCATCTCCGAGGAGCGCGAGTGGCAGTTCCAGTGTGCCGGCTGCGGCCGCACGTTCGACGAGAACCGAGACCGCTGTCCGATCTGCGGGAGCGATCTCACCCGCAAGAACCCGACCTGATCGACGGCGACGGCGGTGCGGCTCCGCGTCCCGTCGCAGTCCGGCAGTCGCCTCCACGTGCGACAGCGAGCGCACCGCCCGCGTGCGACAGCCGGTGTTCGCTACAGTCCCGTCGCCTCTACGTATTGGACCCCGAACTGGACGGCGTTGTACGCGCCGTGGACGACGATCGGGACGGCGATGCTGTCGGTGTACTCGTACAGCGCGCCCAGACCGAGCCCGAGCGTCGCCGCGACGGCGACGTAGACGAGTTTCTCGGCCGGCGTCCCCGTCCCGGCGACGTAGTGGAGCAGCCCGAACAAAAGGGACGCGCCCGCGACGGCGCCCGCCGGCCCGAGTGCCCGCCCCAACTCGCCTTGGACGACGCCACGGAACAGCAGTTCTTCGCCGACGGCGACCGTCAGGAACGACAGCGGGATCATCGCCAGGAAGTACAGTGGCGGATTGGTGAGCGCCTCGTTCGTGCTCGGCGATAGCCCGGCGGCGGCGAACGCCAGGAGGATCCCGTAGCCGGCGACGACGAGGCCGACCGCGCCGGCGACGGCGACCCCGGCGTCGCGGACCGTCGGCCGCCGGACGCGCAGCACGTCGAGGTCGCCGGCGTACAGCAGGAACAGCAGCGCCGCCGCGGCGAAGCCGGCTGCGTTGCCGACGGTGATGAACACCGCCGTCGCCGCGGAGTCGGCGCCGAACCCGAGCGTCAGCGCCAGCCACTCGAACGCCGGGACGACGGCGCCGGCGGCGACCACGCCCGCGAACACGGCGATCAGCGCCTGTGCGGTTCGGATCGCGACCGCACGGGCCTCGATCGTTCCCCCGGGCGGGCCGAGTTCGACGTTCATGTCACTCGACCTCCAGCCGCCGCTTCCCGGTGACGGCGTCGGCCTCGCTGAACTCGCCGCCGCCGAGCAGCCCGCGAGCCGCCTTCTTCCCCCACTCGACGGCGGGCTGGGTGAACGTCGACACCTCGGCGAGCTCGCCGTACAGCACGCAGGCGGCCTCCATCCCGTACAGCAGTTCGCCGAGGCCGCGCTCGTCGACGCGGTCGATCTCGATCCGGACGTTCTCGCGGCCGGCGGCCGCGAGGCTCGCTTCGGTCGCGCGGAACTCCGCGTCCAGCAGCGATCCCAGCGACGAGCCGCCCAGGTACGACAGCCCCTCCAGATCGGTCTCGGGAATGTCCACGTCGGTCGCCTCGCGGGGCCGCACGAGCGTGACCAGCTTGTCAGCGGGGCCCGCGCGGTACAACTGAAGCTGACTGTGCTGGTCGGTTGCACCCAGCGCCCGGGCCGGCGTCTGTCCCCGGGCGTCCTTCCCGAGCGACTCGGCCCACAGCTGGGCGAACCACTCGGCGAACCGCTCCAGCGACTCGGCGTACGGCATCACGGCGTTCGTCGCGGCGCCGCGCTCGGCCAGCGCGTACGTCGTCGCGCCGTAGGCGTACGCGGGCGACTCGAACAACGATCCCGCCAGGCGGTCGGCCTCGGCGGCCGCGCCCGCGAGCAGGGCGTCCAGATCGACGCCGGCCACCTCGGCGGCGAACAGCCCCACCGTCGACAGCGCCGAGAACCGGCCTGGGACGCCGTGGGGAACGTCGAGCGCCGGGAGGTCGTGTCGGTCGGCCATCGACCGGAGGTTGCCCGACTCGCCGGTCGTGACGACGGTGCGCTCGGTCCAGTCGACGCCCGCCGCCGCCATCGCCTCGCGGACGACGAGGAAATTCGAGAGCGTCTCCGCGGTCGTGCCCGAGCGAGAGACGACGTTGACGACGGTCGAGGAGAGGTCTACGTCGTCGAGGATCGCGCGGACCCACGCGGGATCGACGTTGTCGAGGTAGCGACAGTCGACGCCCTCACCGAGCGCGTCGGTGAGGGTCGCCGCCCCCAGCGCGCTCCCGCCGATGCCGACCGTGAGGAGGTGATCCGGATCGAAGCCGCCGGCCGCTCGCCGGATGGGCTCGGGGTCGCACGTCTCGGGGAGGTTCAACGCGGCGTACCCGTGTTCGGCCTCGGCGCGCCCGCGCTCGATCCGGTCGTGGGCGTCGGCGACGCCGTCGTCGAGCGCGTCGAGATCCGTCCGTTTCAGCCCGAGATCGCCGTCGAGGGCGTTGCCGATGTCGACGTTCATGCGGGAACCGCCGTTCGCCGCCGGCAAAACCCTGCCGTCCTCCCCACCGCCGCCGTCGACCCCACAGCGGCTGTCTCGCGACGACCGCGGTGAGACGGCGGTGTCGCGTCGGCGGAATCGCGGGCTGTTGCGTGCGCCGGCCGGACGACGGGGCGCGGCGGGAACCGCGGACGGGGCGCTTAACACCGCCGCGACCCAACCACGGGCGATGACAGACGCCGAGGCGACGTCCGAGGCCGAGCACGCGGCCGCCTCCGGCGGGAGCGACGAGGGGTATCGCGGCGTGTTCGGCGCCTTCCCGTACGCCGCACGAGCCAGCGAGTCGCTGGTGTTCAAATCGTACGTCCTCGTGGGCGGCCTCGCGGCGGCGCTGTTGACACTGCTGTTCACGCTCGCGCTGATCACGCTGTTCGGCGCGACCGCGCAGGCGCGCTTCTCGATCGTTCGGGCGTTCTACGTCGTCGTCGCGCTCGGCGCCGTCGCGCCCACGATCTCTCCCGTGCTGCTCGTCGCGCGCGCACGCCGCCGCGGACGCCCCGGGCGCGCCGGCTACGAACTCGGGCTCGCGCTGGCGGGGTATCTGTTCCTCGCGTCGCTGTACCTCGGCGCGATCGCCGCCCTCCCGGAGACGTTCGCGCTCGACGGCGAGACGGTCGCGCGGCCGCCGCCCTCCGGCGCGTTCGCGCCGCTGATCGCGGTGCTGTACGACCTCCCGCGGCTGTTCGGACTCGTGATCACCGGCGCCGCCGCGCTGCTCGTCCCGCTGGTTCACTACTTCCGTCGGTAGGACACGCCCGATCTGCCGGGATCGGGGCGTTCGAGCGGTTCGAGGCGGCTTCGCCGGCTCCGCCGCCTCGTCAGGTTCAATTCTTTCCGTTCACCGTTCGGTCTCGGGCCACTTCGTTCGGTCTCGCCGGTCACGAAACCGGGAAAAGCCTTCCCCGCCTACGCCATCGTATGACTGACCGCGACCCCGACGAATCCGAACTAGACGCCGTCCGCGACGCCCTCGCCGAGGCCGCCGACACCGCCGGCGACGCCGGCCCCGCCGACACCGCCGACGGCGGACGGGACGGCGTCTTCCTCGTCACCCACGCGGACGACGCCTCGGCCGTGCTTCGCGATGTCGGCTCCGGGCAGGTGCACACGCTCTCGTCGAACCCGGGCGTCGCCGAGGGCGAGGCCATCGAGGGCGTCGTCGCTCCCGACCCACCGATGAACGTCTCCTGGCAGCTCGTCGAGGTCGAGGAACGCCGCGAGATCGCCGTCGAGGAGAGCGAGGAGCCGCCGACCCAACACTCGATCGACCTCGCGGCAGACCAGCCCGTCGGTGAGCTCACCCGAACCGAGCGCGCCGGGACCGGCGAGATCCACGTCATCTCTGTCCCCGAGAACGACACCGAGCGGGCCGTCGCCGACGTGCTCGACGACGCCGACACCAGCCGCACCCGCGCGGCTCGCCTCGGCGTGAACCGCGTGGAGATCCGATCGGCCCCCGGCGTCGTCGTCGTTCGGTACATGCCCTGAGTCGACAACTGACGCGACAATTCGGTGTGTCTCGATCCGCCTCCGGTCCCGTTCCGGAACTTAGAGATAAACGATATCGCGCGATATTGATTTTCGACGAGGCGCGTGGCCGAGCAACTATCCGGCGATCGACTGGCCGCCCGGCGGTCGGGTCGTCAGACGACGGCCACGGACGCGTGGTCGAGGCACTCGTCGCCGGTGGTCGGACCGAGAGCCGGCGCCTGTGGCCGGCTATCCGAGCACTGTGCCCCTACTCCGTCGGCCCCGCCGCCGACTGCACGCGCCACCCGCCGTCCACGTCGCCGGCGCGTTCGACCAACTCGATCGTCGTCGATTCGCCCGCGCGCGAACCGCCCTCGACGGCCTCCACGCGAAAGGTGAGATCGAGGGAGTCGCCGCAACAGCCGATGTCGACGAACTCCTCGCGCTCGTCGCCCACGCGCGGCTCGTCGATCATCCGCCGGAGGTAGTTGCGGTAGCGGTCCGTGTCGATCTGGTCGCGGCCCCACTCGCTCAGTCCGTCGGGGAACGAGAGCACCACGCGCGTCGCGTCGCCGCTCATACCGCCGGCTACGGGTCCTCGCCGCATCGGTCTGTCGCTCGTGTGTCCCCGCGGCGCCACACCGATCGATCACCTCGACGACGTCTCTCGGTTGCGTGCGGCGATTCAGGGGTAACACGCAAGCAGGGGCGCACACGCACGGGAGATGACGAACGGCACGAGCGACCGACAGCGACGACTGCGGTCCGCCCGGCGGCAGCGAAGCGGGTCGGCCGAGCGACGCGATCACCGATCGGCTCGCAGCGGCGTCGCGGGCGACGAATACGGCTGAAACGGCGATAGCCGCGAAGAAGAAGGCTTATTCGGGGCGCGGGGGGACCGGAACCCATGGCTCGATTCGAGGTACCGGAAGTCGATTACACCCGGTACACAAACCGGCAACTCGCCGCGATCCCGCTCGCGGTGTTGATCGTCGCGCTCGCCGTCATCGGCGGGGCGTACGCGACGACGGGGACGCCGGTCGATCCGGGGCTCGATTTCACCGGCGGCACGGAACTCCGTGTCGCCGTCGACGCCCCGAGCGACGAACAGGCACGTGAAGACATCCGGTCGGCGTTCACCGCGAGGCCGGACAGCATCCAGCGGGTCGGAAGCAGCGACGTGTACATCATCACCTTCCAGACGGAGGGCTCCGACACCGCCCAAAACGAGTTCACCCAACAACTCGAGGCGGAGGCCGGCGACGCCGGGTTCGGCGTTCGCTCGATCGAGGGCGTGGGTGCGGCCTTCGGGTCTGAGACCCAGAACCGCGCGCTGATCGGCGTCGTCGCTGCCTTCGCGGGGATGGCCGCGCTCGTGTTCGCGCTGTTCCGGACGTTCGTCCCGAGCATCGCGGTCGTGGTCTCGGCGTTCTCGGACATCGTCATCCCGGTCGCGCTGATGAACCTCCTGGGCATCGAACTCACGCTCGGGACGGTCGCGGCGCTGTTGATGCTCATCGGCTACTCCGTCGACTCCGACATCCTCCTGAACAACAGCGTGCTCCGGCGGTCGGGCGACTTCTACGAGTCGACCTACCGGGCGATGCGCACCGGCGTCACGATGACGCTCACCTCGATCGCGGCGATGGCCGTGATGGCGGTTGTCGCGTCGTTCTTCGGCATCGGACTGCTCGCGAGCATCGGCACCATCCTCGTGTTCGGGCTCGCGGCCGATCTGATGAACACGTACCTGCTGAACGTGTCGCTGCTTCGCTGGTACAAGTTCGAGGGGGTGGCACGATGAGCGCCTGGGACACGGCCAAGGACAACTGGCGGGTCGTCCTGCTGGTGTTCATGCTCGTGCTGTCGTCGCTGTTCTTGTTCGCGCCGGCATTCGAGCCGTCCGGGGAGCAGGGCCCGGCCGCCCAGGAGACCGCGACGAACCTCCAGTACGGACTGGAACTGTCGGGCGGGTCGCGGATCCGCGCGCCCCTCGTCGGCGTCACCGCCGAGGAGGTGCAGTTCGAGGGCCGTGACACCGCCGAGGTCGAACGCGAGGTCGCCGCCGAGCTCGAAACCGGCGACAGCTCCGACGTGATCGCGCGGTTCTCGACGAACACCAGCGGCACGGTCGAACTCGTCGCCGAGAACGCGACGCAGTCAGACCTCCGGAACGCGCTCGATGCGGCCGGATACGAGTACGAGACCGTCCGCGACGGCGTCACAGACGAGACCCGCGAGCAGACGATCGAGGTGCTTGAGTCGAAGATCAACGCCGCGGGCCTCTCCGGGGGGTCAGTCCGGACGATCGGCAACGGCGACTTCGTGCTCATCGAAGTTCCCAACGACGACCTGAGCGAAGTGCGTGACTTGGTGAACTCGCGCGGGACCGTGCAGATCGCGGCGTACCACCAGGTCGAGCGGAACAACACGACCGAGTACGTGAACACGACCGTCATCCGCCAGGAGGACTTCCAGACGGTCGGAACCGCTCAGCAGGGCGAACAGGGGACCGGCCCGCACGTCCCCGTGTCGATACAGCAGAGCGAGGCCGAGCGTGTCCAAGATCAGTTCGTCGAGACGGGCGTCGCCGGACAGGGCGGCACCGAGTGTACCTACAGCACCGAGAACGGGCCGAGCACGACCGACCCCTGCATCCTGATCATCCGCGACGGGAGCGTCGTCTCCTCGTTCGGGATGAACCCCTCGCTCGCGCAGTCGATGCGCGACGGCGAGTGGGCCCAGGACCCGCAGTTCATCCTCGTCACCGGTTCCTTCGAGCGGGCACAGGCCGTCTCGGTCGACCTCCGCGCCGGCGCGCTCCCGGCCGGACTCGCGCTCGACGAGGGGACCGCGACCGCCATCAGCGCCGCACAGGGTGACGACTTCAAGCGCGACTCGCTGATCATCGGGCTGCTCGCGGTGCTCACGGTCGCTGGCGTGGTGTTCTTCCGCTACGGCGATCCGAAGGTGGCCGCGCCGATGGTGCTCACCGCGTTCTCCGAGGTGGTCGTCCTCCTCGGATTCGCGGCGTTCATCCAGTACCCGCTTGATCTGTCGGTCATCGCCGGATTCATCGCCGTCATCGGGACCGGCGTGGACGACCTCGTGATCATCGCCGACGAGGTGATGGCCGAGGGCGACGTGAACTCCCGGCGCGTGTTCCAGTCGCGCTTCCGGAAGGCGTTCTGGGTGGTCGGCGCCGCCGCGGCGACGACGATCGTCGCGATGGCGCCGCTGGCCTCGCCGTGGCTCTCGCTGGGCGACCTCCAGGGCTTCGCCATCTTCACGATCCTCGGCGTGCTCGTCGGCGTGCTCGTCACCCGACCGGCGTACGGTGACATCCTCCGTGCGCTGTTGACCGACAAGTAGGTCGAACGGTCCGCCCCGGCGCAGCGAACGGTTTTTCTTCTGATCGTGTGACTCGGCGGATGTGCCCTCCGAGTCCGCCGACCCCGCAGACTCCGCCGATCGCTCCGACGACGAACCGCCCACCGAGGCCGACGTTGAGCGCATCGTTCGCCGCGTCGTCCGCGAGGAGCTCGACGCCCGGGACGACCGCTCCGGGTCCGTGTTGACGGTCCTCGCGGGCGCCGCCGTCGGCCTCCTCGTGCTCCTCCCGCTGTCGGGGGTCGTCATCTCGACGTTGGCCGACGCCGGCGTTCCGATCCCGGTGCTCGCCGTCGCGGCGCTCCTCTCCACCGGCGCGCTCGTCGCCTACGGCTGGCGCCTGCCGCCGTTTCGGTAGAACCGCTCCCGGCCGGCCCGCGCTCCGACGGGTGTTCGATACCGGGTCGCCGGCGAGTGCTCCCCGCGGCGACCGCCCGATCAAAACTCCCCGAGCGCCGACTGCTCGTTCGCCGCCAACACGTCGTCGCAGGTGCTCCAGGACGTGCGGGCGCACTCGGGCAGGTCGCCCTCGTGAGCGACGAACTCCCGAAGGAACTCGCGGGTGTTCGGATCGGAGGGGTACCCGCTGCCGATCCCCTCGTAGCCGCGCGCGCGGTACTCCGCGTCCAACTCGGCGACGACGCGGTCGCGCTCCACCTTCGCGACGACGCTCGCGGCGGCGACGACGGGGTACGACTCGTCGGCCCCGTGTTCGGCGGTCACCTCGACGGCGACGCCCGTCGCCCCGCCGTCGGGTGCGTCCGTGCTGCCTCCGCCACTCGCGACCGCGTCGGCGACCCGACTGGCGAACCGCGACTCGCTCACGTCGCCGGCGTCGACGACCGCGCGGTCGCCGTCGCGGGCGACCGCGGCGAGCGCCTCGGCCTGCCCCGCGACGGTGAGGGTGTTCATGTCGGTCCCGGGGTCGTCGATGCGGTCGACGCCGACGAGACTCACGGCGACGGCGACGCGGTCGTCCTCGCGAAGGACGGCGTCCAACGCCTTGCGTCGCGCCGGCGAGAGGCGCTTGGAGTCGTCCACGTCCTCGGGGATCGCCGCGGGGTCGGCCCGAACCGCCGCGGCGACCATCGGACCCAGGACGGGTCCCTTTCCGGCCTCGTCTGCGCCGAGCATGGCTCACGGTCCGCGAGCGACGCCAAAAGCGTGCGGTTCGCGATGACGCTGGTCGACCGGCTACTCCTCGTCGTCTTCCCCGTCGGCGCCGTCGCGACCGTCCGCCAAGAAGAACTCCTCGCGCTCGAACGGCTCCTCGCCCCCCTCGACGGCGAGCACGTCCAGCGCCGTCACCGTGGCTTCGACGCCGAGCAGGCCCGCGAGACTGGGCTCCGTCCGGCCCTCGTCGCCGGAGATCAGCTCCTTGATGTAGAGGCCGCCGGCGCCGTGGACCTCGACGGTCGCGTGGCGGGCGTCCTCCAGTTCGCTCGTGACCTCGTGGGCGACGCGCGTTCGCGTCTTCGAGGCGCGTCGATGGTCGACGCGGTTCGGGGTGTACTGCTCGATGGTCGCGCCGTCGAGGTCCGCGACCGCGTCCGCGAGGTCGTCAGCGGTCACGTCGCCGCCGAACTCGACGCTCGCGCGGTAGCGCTTGGTGGCGTTCAGTTCCTTCACGCGCTCGACCATCGTGTGCTCACACAGGCGCAGGCCCTCGACCTCGACGTTGCCCTCGGCGAAGGCGTTGATGTCCGCCTCCAGTCGCTCGGCGTCGACGGCGCGACGCCGCGGCTCGTCCACCTCGATCACGAACGGGCGGCCGGTGCCGAGCATCAGCGCGTCCACGTCCTCGCGGCCGGCGCCGTGGAACGTCGAGTCGACGCCCTCCATCACGTCCTCGACGACGGGCGCAGTGAGCTGTTCGACGCTCTCGGGGTACAGGTAGCCCGAGCCGTCGCAGGTGTCGCACGGCTCGCTCCCCTGTCGGCCGGAGCCGCGGCAGTCCGAGCAGGGCCACTCGGTCTGCGGGATGTCGCGCTCCAGCTTCCGGTAGCGGCCGTACACGTGCGCGGAGTTGACCGTCGCCTCGACGCTGTCGGCGTCCACGTCGAGGAGGAACTGGACGTGGGGGCGTTCGAAGTCCACGTCGGTGCCGGTCACCCGCCCGACGCGCTTGCCGACCTCGCGATTGAGCTCCTTGCGGAGCGGCTCGCCGACGTCGGTGGCCAACTCGGCGTCCTCGCGCAGCAGACGGTCGTTCTCCTCGGACAGCGGCGGGACGCGCGTGCCGACCTGATAGGTGGAGAACTCGTAGTCTTCGACGACGTCGGCGGCGCGCTCGGCGAACTCGTCGAGGCGCTCGAACACGCCCTCACACACCCAGCAGTCGCCGCCGGCGCCCTGCTGGAAATCGTCGTCGTCCGCGAGCGCGACGGCCACGCGGAGGCCGTGGCCGCGCTCGTCGTTGCCGAGGCCGAACGAGCGCTCCGCGAACGGTCGGCCGAGGCAGTGGTCACACAGCGGTCCGGTCGCGAGGAGGGCCCGTGCGGCGTCGAGCACGTCGCGGTCGACGGCCGCGTCCCCCCTTCGCGTCGTCGCCGGCGGCGTCGGCGCCCGCGTCGGCGGGAGCGTCGGAGTCGGTCATACCCGGTCTCGTCGCGGCGGGCGGTAGGCCCTTTCGGTCGCGAGCGGCCCCCGGCCGCGCGTCCGTCGCCGGTGGCGTTCGCGGAGCGCTCGGGGGCAGCGGGCCGCGAGAGCGGTCGGCTGTCGGGCGCCGTTACTCGCCGGCGACGGCGGCGCCGTCGGCGCTGTCGGGCGGGACCGAGCGGACGGCCGACACCGCGACGTCGCTCACGCCGAACGTCTCGGCGAGCGCGTCGGCGACGACCTCGCGATCGGCGCCCGCATCGGCGGCGAGCGCGACGGTCGCCTCGGCCTCGACCGTGAGGTCGTTGAGCCCGGGCTGGAGGCCGCGGATGTCGAGCGACTCGACCGCGCCGACGGCGTCGGCGCGGCGGAGCTTCGTCTCTGCGCCCTCGGCGAGGTCGCCGGGCGCGGATCTGGACACTGCGATGGTCATGCTGGCGTCGGCCAGTCGATGTCGGTGAACCGACATAGACTCCCTGCGCGACTCGAACGCGCTGCGGATGCGGGCCTTCCCGGGGAGCGGGTCGGCCGCGCGACTCGGCTGACGGGTTCGAGGTGACCTGAACGGTGGGGGAAAACGGCGTCCGCCTCCGTTCGGGTCGGCCCCGAGATCCGTCGCCGCGTTCACGCGGCGATGGAGGCGGACGGTCCGTACGCGGAGGCGGTATTCCCCGCGGCCACGCCCGCCGCCGTCCCGATCGCGTTCGCCTTCGGAGCGGCGAGCGCGGCCCGGACGGCGGCGAGGGCGCCGGCGACCGACCACCACGCATACCCAGCGCTGCCGAGCGGCAGGCGGAACGCGGGAGCGGTGTGGTCGGTCATTCGGGGTCCTCCGACTTTCGTCGTACTTCCGCCGTGGGAGGCGCAAATCTTAATACTTTCTCACCAGTGACAGGTGTTGGCACATCATCCGACGGTTGGCCACCCTCCGGCGTGATCCGGATCCGCAAAACCGGGTGTGGCGTCTCGAGATACCGGAACGCACCCGTTGTGTCCCATCGCCCGCGCGTTGAGGTCGAATTCGGGTCGATGGCTCGAACGACACGCGGACCCAGTCGGAGGTCGCCGCCACGATGGCAGTGACCGTCGTCACGGTCAGGAACCGGCCCACAGAGCAGAGAGACCGTCGTCCCCGGTGCGATGTCGCTCGCGTTCTCGACGCTGATTCCGCCGGACCCACTCTTATATATCGCGTCGGAGTCGGCAGGTGACGATGCGGCTGGATGCACGGTTTGAACAACTCGCCGCCGGCGGCGTCACCAACAAGCGGCTCGCGGTGATACGTCGCGACGGCAGCACGCCCCTCGATTCCATGCTCCGTCGGCTGTTCGCCGACCAGTCGGTCGCGGTCACCGTCGACTCACCGGAGCTCGACGGGGTCGACGACGACGTCGCGGTCCTCGTCGAGGACGAGGAAATCGTCGCGACCTCGCCCCTGTCGTCGCTCGAACGTGCGATCCTCATGGTCAACTCGGATCTCTACACGACCGGAGCGCTCGATCTCGACGACGCGGCGTTGCCCACTGTCCTCACCGGGCTCGCGGACGTGCCGTTCCGCCTTCGGGGGTACCCGCTCGCGCACAAGGAGAAGCTCCTGCCCATCGCGATGAGCAGGCAGATCGAGCTCCGGGCCCACCGCGCCGGCGCCGGTGAACTCCACGCCTCCTTCCAGCGGCTCTCACGGATCGACGACGAGACCGGGACCCGACGGGCGTACGAGCGCCTCGGCGACGACGACGTGGACGTACACGTGTACGGCGAACCGGACTGGAACCCCGAGGCGCATTTGGAGCTGACGGCTCACACCGGCTACGGCCACGGCTACAGCGACTCCTGGTTCGTGGTGTTCGACCCGCCGGCCGACGCGGTCGGCCCACACACTACGCCCGTGGGGCTCCTCGCGCTGGAGGAGGAGCCGAACGTGTGGCGCGGCGTCTGGACGTTCCGACCCGGAGCGGTCGCGGACCTCGCTGAGACCGTGCGACGACAGCTGTAGCCCGCCTCGGTCTGTCGGCGCGGACGGCTCCCGCTCGGGGCTCCGACCCGCTCGGCGTTCTCCGCGCTCGCGTTTCGAACCGAAACACTTTGTGAGCGGTTCGCCAACCGCCAGCTAATGAGCGACGCAGACGCGGACGCGCTGGTCGTCCGAGGCGGGACGGTACACACGCAAACCGAACAGGGGACGATCGAGGGCGACGTGCTCGTCGTCGACGGCGAGATCGCCGCCGTCGGCGAGGTCGATCCCCCCGCCGACGCGACCGAGATCGACGCGACGGGATTGGAGGTCACTCCCGGTCTGATCGACGCCCACAGCCACGCGGGGATGGCCGAGTGGGGCGAACCCGAGGACGCCGATATCAACGAGGGGACGAGCGCGACGACGCCGCACGTCAACGCGCTCGACGGGTTCCACCCGCGCGACGAGGAGCTGAAGGGGGCGTTCCAGAACGGCGTCACCACCGTCTCCGCGCGGATGGGATCGGGCAACGTCATCGGCGGGATCATCTGCTCGATGAAGACGTACGGCACGGTCGCCGACCGAATGTTCATCAGGGAAGACGGGATGAAGGCCGCGATGGGCGAGAACCCCAAGCGCTTCCACGGCGAGCGCGAGGGTCGCCAGCCGTCGACGCGACCCGGCGTCGCCGCCACGCTTCGCGAGGAACTCATGGCGACGGAAGACTACATCGAGGCGCGCGAGCACGCCCGCGAGAACGGTGAGCCGTTCGAACGCGACCTGGGGCGGGAGAACCTCGCACGCGTCATCGAGGGAGATCTCCCGCTGCGCGTCCACGCGCACCGCTCGGACGACATCATGACCGTGTTCCGGATCGCCGAGGAGTTCGACGTCGACGCGCTCTCGATCGAACACGCGACGGAGGGCCACGTCGTCGCCGACGAGTTCGCCGCACGCGACGTGCCCGCGATCGTCGGCCCGTCGCTGTACTCGGGCGCGAAGTACGAACTGCGCAACATCACCTTCGAGACGCCCGGCATCCTCCACGAGGCGGGCGTCACCGTCGCCATCCAGACGGACGCGCCGGTGCTCCCCCAGAAGCACCTCGACGTGTGCGTCGGCCTCGCGGTCCGCGAGGGGTTCCCCGAGGAGGCGGCGCTCGACGCAGTGACGACGAACCCGGCGGAGATCCTCGGGATCCGCGACCGCGTCGGCGACCTCGCGGCGGGGACCGACGCCGACCTGGTCGCGTGGGACGGTCCGTTCCACGAGATGGACACCCGCAGCCAGTTCGTCGTCGCCGACGGCGAGGTCGTGTTCGACCGCGAGCGCGACGACGTGGACCCACGGGAGGAGTACGCGTGGTGAGCGCGGCCGAGCGGAGCGAGGCAAGGGATCGACGAACGGCGACCGGAAGAAGCCGTGAGCTAAGCGAGGCCGACCGACGGGATGCCTCAGGGGTCTTCGGGGAGCGAACGGGGAACGACGTGACCCGCGAGCGAACCGCCGTCGCTGGACCGCGGTAGCGACGAGCGACACGGCCGACTACGGCCGCGACCGCGGTCTCTCGCCCCGCTGGTTCACGATACCGATCACGTACCGATCGTCGACTGCCACGTTCGCCCCCGGATTCGACTGGAACCCGCCAGACGTGACCGACACACAAGACGCGACCGACAGCCCGGACGACACGCTCGACAGCCCGGACGACACGCTCGACAGCCCGGACGACGGGCCCGCCTACTCCGAGCAGCAGGTGCGGACGGTCGTGCTCAGCCTCGTCGCCGGCGTGTTCTTCGGCGGGATGGGCGGCGGCGTCGCGTTCCCGACCATTCCGGCGCTGGGCTCGGTGCTCGGCATCGCGCCGGTTCTCGTTGGGCTGATCCTCTCGATCAACCGCTTCACGCGGCTGGTGATGTCCACGCCCGCGGGGAGCATCCTCGACCGGATAGGGACGCGCCGGCCGATGATCGCGGGGTTCGTCGTGCAGGGGCTCGTCCCGTTTGGCTACCTCGTCGGGCTGAATCCGCCGTTCGGGATCCCGTCGTCGGCCGTCTTCCTCGCGTCGCGGGCGGCGTGGGGGATCGGCTCGGCGTTCGTGTTCGTTGGCGCCTTCTCCACGGTGACGCACGTGACAACGTCGGCGAACCGCGGGCGCTGGGTCGGGTACATGCGCGGCGGGCAGAGCCTCGGCTTCCCGACGGGGCTGATCCTCGGCGGCGTCGTCACGGAGCTGTACGGCTACGGCGAGGCGTTCGCCGTCGCGGGCGCTGCGGGGCTGTTCGCGGCTGCCGTCGCCTACCGCGTGCTTCCGGATATCTCCCCCGAGGTCGGGGAGAAGAGCCGCCTGCGCGACGTGCCGGCGCTCGTGCGGGCGGACCCCAGGATCGGCGCCGTCGGCGCGGTCAACTTCACGATCCGGTTCCTCTATGCGGGCGTCCTGCTGTCGACGGTCGTGCTGTACACCGAGGCCAACGACATCTCGCTGGGCGGGTTCGCCGGCGCCGGCACCAGCGGCCTGGTGATGGCAGTGTC
The DNA here is from genome assembly GCF_030127145.1 of Halobaculum halobium. NCBI lineage: Archaea > Methanobacteriati > Methanobacteriota > Halobacteria > Halobacteriales > Haloferacaceae > Halobaculum > Halobaculum halobium. Next base: position 1,386,876 of record NZ_CP126158.1, on the reverse strand, counting down.
GGTCGTCGCGCTGGCGGCGTCGAACCTCGCGGTCGGTCGCTTCTCCGACAGCATGGGCCGGCTCACGACGGTGGTCCCGGGACTCGCCGTGTTCGGGTCGGGCTTCGCGCTCACGGCGCTGGTGCCGACCGCGCCGGGCGTGCTGGCGGGCGTCGGCTTCGTCGGCGCGGGCGCCGGGCTGACAGGGCCGCCGCTGCTCGCGTACTTGGGCGACATCGCCCCCGGCGGCGACGTGGGCAAGCTCGGCGGCGTCTACAACGTGTTCGGGGACCTGGGATCGACGCTCGGCCCGCTGGTGGCACTACCGCTGGCCGCGGAGATCGGCCTCGCTGCGGAGTACCTCGCGTGTGCCGGGCTCGTCGTCGTCGCCGGCGTGATCGCCGCCACGACGCTGCGGGACGACTCGGCGGCGGACACGACGGCGGTCTCGGGAGACGACTGACAGAGCCAGCCGCCCACGCGAGGGACGCGAACGCTTAGGGGCCGGTGGCCGCGAGAACGGGTATGACCCTACTCTGTACCGGCTACGAGCCGTTCGACGACCACGAGGTGAACCCCTCCGGCGAGCTCGCCGAGGCGCTCGACGGCCGGACCGTCGCGGGCCACGAGGTCGTCGGCCGGGTGCTCCCGGTCGCGTTCGACGCCGCCGAGGCGCGGATGGCCGACCTCCTCGACGAACACGACCCGGCCGTCGTCGTCGCCACCGGCCTCGCCGCGGGGCGGACGGCCGTCTGCGTCGAGCGCGTCGCGATCAACGTGGCCGACACCGTCGGTGTCCCCGACAACGCGGGCAACGACCCGGTCGACGAACGGCTCGACCCGACCGGCCCGGACGCCCGGCGCTCGACGATCCCCGTCCGCGAGACGGTTCAGGCGTGTCTCGACGCGGGGGTTCCGGCTCGCGCGTCGAACACCGCGGGGACCCACCTCTGCAACGGGATTCTCTACGAGACGCTCTCGCTGCTGGAGGGGACGGACACGTCGGCGGGCTTTCTCCACCTTCCGGCGACGCCCGAGCAGGCCGCGACGACCGCGAGCGAAGGGGAGGCGGCTCGCGGCGGGAGCGTCCGGCCGAGTCTCCCTCGGGCGCTCGACGAGCGCGCGGTCGAACAGGCGTTCGCCACGGCGCTCGAGGCGAAGGACTGCCGTCGACGGGACGCGCTGCGGGCGGTCGCGCCGCCGGACGCCGCGTCGCAACCGCTCGGGGCCGGCCGGAACGAGCCGCTACTCGGAGTCGATCGGAGAACCGCCGTCGGGGACGGTTCCCTTGGCGGTCCGCCCGTCGGCTGCAGTGACGTCTCCCGCGACCGCGCCTGCCCCGTCTGTTTCGCCCGATTTACCCGGCTCACCAGCCAGCGCCCGGCGGCCGCGCTCGGTGATCCGGAAGATCTGCTCGTCGGTTACCGCCTCCACGAACCCACGCTCTGCAAGCGTCGCCATCCGACGCTCCACCAGCGGGATGTGGAGCCCGGTGTTGGCGGCGACGAGCGCCGGGTAGTCCGCGCTCGACCCGCTCAGGTGGCGCAAGACTCGCTCGTCGGCGTCGGAGAGGTCGGTGGGCTCGGACATCTTTTCGCGGTATATGTTACCGTGACACATGAAGTTGTCGCCGACTCCCGGCCCCGCAGGAACGGTCCCCGAACGCCCGCCGAGATCCGGGAACTCAAGGCCGTCGCGTCGAACGCGGGGCTATGCGACTGCCGAACGCGGCCGTGGGCGACGCACAGACGAGCGGCTTCGGATGGGACGTGCTGACCGACCTGGTCGACGTGGGGAGCCGGATGGCCGGCCAGGCGGGTGAGCGCGAGGGCGCCGAGGTGGTACGCGACGCCTTCGAACGCGCCGGCGCACGGAGCGCTCGGATCGAGGAGTTCGAGATCCCCGGCTGGTGGCGCGGCGAGTCCTCGCTGTCGATCCACGAGCCCCACGAGCGCGTCCACGACGGGCAACAGGACGTGCTCGCGCTCCCCGGCTGCCCCGCGGGGGAGGCGACCGGCCGCGTCGTCGACGTGGGCGACGGCACCTACGAGGAGTTCGAGGCGAAGGCGGAGGAACTGGACGGCGCCATCGCGATGGCGTCGTCGGCGACGCCGGAGTCGGTCGACCGCTGGATCCACCGGATGGAGAAGTACGTCAACGCCGCCGACCACGGCGCCGTCGCGTTCGTGTTCCGCAACCACCTCGACGGGTCGCTGCCCCCGACCGGCGAGGTCGGCTACCACGAGCGACCCGGGCCGATCCCCGCCATCGGCGTCTCCTGTGAGGTCGGGAAGCGACTCGCGCGCTACGCCGAGGAGGGCTGTGAGGCGACCGTGTCCGTCGAGTGCCGCAACGAGGCGGCGACCTCCGTGAACGTCGAAAGCGAGGTCGGCCCCGACACCGACGAGCACGTGCTCGTCACCGCCCACGTCGACGCCCACGACATCGCCGACGGCGCCAACGACAACGGCGCCGGCTCGGCGCTCGTCGCCGAGGTCGCCCGGCTCCTCGCCCGCGACGACGTGGATCTGGATACCCGAGTTCGGCTCGTCACCTTCGGATCCGAGGAGATCGGCCTGTGGGGCGCGTACCGCTGCGCGGAGACGACGGCGCTTGACGACACGAAATGCGTCGTCAACCTCGACGGCGCCTGTAGCTCGCGGAATCTCCGCGTGGGGACAAACGGCTTCGAGGAGATGGGTGCGGTGTTCGAGGCGGTGACCGACGACCTCGACGCGAGCCTCTCGACGGACGACACCATCTCGCCGCACGGCGACCAGTGGGCGTTCGTCCAGGAGGGCGTCCCGGCGGTGATGACGTCGACCACCTCCGAGCAGTCCGGGCGCGGCTGGGGGCACACCCACGCCGACACGCTGGACAAACTCGACTCCCGGGACCTGCGCGACGTGGCCGTCCAGGTCGCCGAGGCGGTCGCGCGCTTCGCCTCGGCGGACGTGGAGACGCCCGGACGGACCCGCACGGAGATGCGCGACGCTATCGACGAGGGGTACGAACAGGAACTGCGGATGGGCGGGCGATGGCCGTACGCGGACCTGGAATAGGACCGGGACGGGACCGACACCGGCGTCTCCCCGCGAGGCCGATCAGGCGTCCCAGTCGTCGCGGCCGAGGAACTCGCCGAGGTCGTCCATCACTTTCCCCTCGGCGCGCGCGAGGTGCTCCCACGCCGTCGTCGTGCTGACGCCCAGCTTCGTCGCGATTTCCTCGACGCCCGCGTCCTTCTCGTGCCCGTAGTACCCGGCGCGGATCGCCGTCGCCAGCGCCTCGCGCTGGCGCGGCGTCAGATCGTGGAGGACCCCGGCCGTCTCGAACCGGGGCGAGGAGTCGACCTCGTGCATCTCCAACTGTCGGACCAGTTCGACCTCGTTGCCGCGGGCCTCCACCGCGTCGATGACCGCCGAGAGGTCGTCGTCCTCGTCGAGATACAGCACCCACCGCTCGTACCCGCCGGTGATCTCGGTTCCCGTCCGATAGTGGAGTCCCAACTCCGCGAACAGTTCGGTGATGCTGTCCCACCGCGGGACCTCGATGGTGACCGCGACGAAGACGGTTGACTGGCCGAGCGGCGTGATCGGCTCGGCGGCGAGCACCGGCTCGCCCGCCGCGTACACGTCGATGAACCCGGCGATGTCGTCCGGTTCGCCGGTCAGCTCGACGATCCGCTTGCGCTCCCGCTCTCGACCCGTCATCGACGATACCGACCGCATCGTCACCCCGGGGTAGCGCTCGGACGCCGTCGTCTCGGGCTGCCCGACGTGTTTGATCTTCAAAGTCACCTCACGCATCGACCGGGTCCTGTCGCCATCGCCCATGGTGTGCCTAATATATTTGGGTCCATATTGAACTTTCGCACGACCATTTCACGTTGTATGCCAACGGATAGCAATCCGGAATTCACGGAAGAAGCGCTCAGCGGTCCAGTCATCGACCGGCGCACGACGACGGCGCTGCTGGGGGCGGCTGGCCTCTCAGGGTTGGCCGGCTGCCTCGGCGGCGGCTCCGGGAACGCGACCGAAACCGACGGTTCGGATGGATCGGACGGCGACAGCGGCGGTAGCGGCGGTAGCGGCGACAGCGAGACCGACACGCCGGCGGAGAGCTCAATGGGCGGAACGCTCGAGGCCGGCTGGTTCACCGGCAGCATCGACACGCTCGACCCGCCGTACATCAGCGTCGGGCAGTTCTTCCAAGTCGCGGCCAACATCTTCAACGGGCTCGTCACGCTGAATCAAGATCTCACGGTCCGTGGGGACCTTGCGCGCGACTGGGAAGTGACCAACGAAGGCGCGACGATCACCTTCCAACTCCGCGAGGGAGTCACCTTCCACAACGGCGACGACTTCACCGCTGACGACGTCCTGTACACGATCCGCCGGACGATCGAAAACGAGACGCCGGCGGCGCCGAAGCTCTCGACGCTCAAGCCGGTCGACGAGGACGGCGTCGTCGTCGAGGACGACTACACGGTCACGCTGAACTTCGAGCAGCCGATGGCGCCGGCGCTCATCTACCTCACGCGCGGCCCGGGCCGCGCCGCGACGATCGTGAGCCAGGGCGCAATCGAGGAGATGGGTCGCGAGCAGTACGCGGTCGAACCGGTCGGGACGGGGCCCTTCGAGGTTGCGAGCCACGACGTCGGCAGCGAACTCGTCCTCGAGCGCAACGAGGAGTACTTCGGAACCGACGAGGACGGCAACCAGCTTCCGTACCTCGACGGCGTCACCATCCGGCCGATCCCGGAGCCGTCGTCAATCGTGAACGCGCTGCAGTCTGGCGACATCCACTTCGCGAACCTGATCCCGTTGCAGAACGCCTCACAGGTCCAAAGCGCCGACGAGGTCGACATGCTGCAGGCGCCCGGCGTGAACTGGTACGGGCTGGCGATGAACCAGGACCGCGAGCCGTTCGGGGACAAGCAGGTGCGCATGGGGATCGCCAAGTGCATCGACAACGAGGCGTTCATCGAGACGGCGTACTTCGGAAACGCCATCTCCGCACAGGGGCCGATCAACAAGGCGACGAACTGGGTGTGGCGCGACGACAAGCCGGACGATCAGTCGTTCGACCGCGAGGAGGGAATGCAGATGCTCGAGGACGCGGGCGCCGACGGCGCGAGCTTCTCGATCCTCACCACCCAGAGCAGCCTCCGGCAGGCGCAGGCGATGCGCCAGCAGCTCAATAGCTCGGGGCTGAGCGTCGAGGTCGAACAGGTGACCTCCTCGACGTACTGGACCCGGTACGAGGAGGGGAACTACGACACCACCATCAGCGGCTCCGTCGGCGACCCCGACCCCGACCAGTCGCTGTGGAACTTCTACCGGAAGGACGGACCGTGGAACTGGGTCAACTTCCAGAACGACGAGGCCCACGAGCTGCTGGCCGAACAGCGCAGGCAACTCGACCGCGACGAGCGGATGGCGACCCTGCAGGAGCTCGAGGACCTCCTCATCTCGGAGGTCCCCCACGCGTACCTCTCCCACCAGGACGACATCGGCGCCGCCCGGACGGAGGTCAACGGGTTCACGCACATTCCGTTCATGCGGCCCCTCGAAACCGTCTCACTGTCCGAGTGATGTGGCGGTACATCGTGAAGCGCGTCGGGCACGCTCTGTTCGTGATGTGGCTCGTCGCCACCACGGTGTTCTTCGGGCTACGGGCGATCCCCGGCGGTCCGGTCAGGACGATGCTCGGGCAGGAGGCGACGCCGGAGGCGGTCGCGTCGCTGCGCGCCGAGCTGGGGCTCGACCGTCCGCTGTCGGTACAGTACGTCGATTTCATGACGGACCTGTTCTCCCTGGAGTTCGGCCGGAGCATCACCTCCAGCGAGCAGGTCGCCGCGATCGTCGCTGAAGCGGCGCCGAAGACGTTCGCCATCGCTGCGGTCGGCGTCGCGCTCGGGCTCGCGGTCGCCATCCCTGCGGGTGTCATCGGCGCGACGCGCCGCAACGAGCCGGCGGACTACGCCGCGACGATCGGGGCGTTCCTCGGGATCTCGATGCCGGCGTTCTTCGTCGGGATCCTCTTGGCGATCGTATTCGGCGTCTACCTCGATTGGCTCCCGATCGTCGGGTACACGTCGCTCTCGGAGGGCGTCGGCCCGTGGTTCAAGAGTGTGCTCCTCCCGGCGATAGCCGTCGGGCTCCCGTACGCCGCCGGCGTCACCCGGATGATGCGCTCGTCGCTCATCGAGACGCTCAACGAGGGGTACATGCGCACCGCCCTCGCGAAGGGCGTCGGCTCCCGTGCACGCCTGTACAAACACGCCATGCAGAACGCGCTCATCCCCGTCGTGACCGTCGCCGGTATCCAGCTCGCGCTGGTGCTTGGCGGCTCGGTCACGGTGGAGCTCGTCTTCTCCATCCAGGGACTCGGGCGCGTGCTCGTCAACTCCATCCTGGAGCGCAACTATCCCGTGACTCAGATAACCATCCTCCTCATCTCGGGCGTCTTCGTGTTCATGAACCTACTCGTCGACATCGCCTACACCGCGATCGACCCGCGTATCCGCGTCGGGGGTGAGAGCGCGTGACCGACCCGTCGGACGCGTTCGACCGCTCGGCAGACGCCCCGAATTCGACGACCGATTCCGAGAGCCGATCCGACACCGACCTCCGGTCCGACGGCGGCACCGACTCGACGCCGAAGGCGTCCTTCGGGCTGTACGAGGGCGAATTCGGCCCCGGAGAGGTACCGCCGGAGTACGAGGTCGACGAACGGGTCGAGGAGCACCGAACGACCGCACAGCGGATCGCGGCGACGCTGCGTCGCGACCGGCTGGCGCTCGCGGGCGCGGTCGTCGTGATCGCGTTCCTGTTTCTCGCCCTGTTCGCGCCGTACGTCGCGCCGCACGGGCCCGAGGAGACGTTCGGGTTCATGCAGGCGCCGCTGTCGGAGTCGACCGGTGACTTCGACGGCGACGGGACGATGGAGACGACTACACACTACCTCGGCACCGACTCCTTCGGCCATGACATCCTCACCCGCATCATCTACGGGGCCCGCATATCGATGCTCGTCGCGCTGGCCACGGTCGCGGTCGCGTTCGGCGTCGGCACGACCCTCGGGATCGTCGCCGGGTTCTACGGCGGCTGGGTCGACTCGGTGATCATGCGGTACGTCGACTTCCAGTGGGCGTTCCCGGAGATCATCCTCGGCGTGGCGATCATCGCGATGATGGGCGGACTCGGCGTCATCAACGTCGTCCTCGCCATCGGGATCGCGTTCATCGACGACTTCGCGCGGATCATCCGCGGGGAAGTGCTGTCGATACGCGAGGAAGAGTACGTCACGGCCGCCCGCGCGACCGGGATGGGCGACATTCGGATCATGTTCAAGGAGATGCTTCCCAACGCGGTCGCACCGCTGATCGTGCAGGCGACGCTGATGCTCCCGCTCGCGATCCTCGCGGAGGCGAGCCTCTCGTTCCTCGGGCTCGGCGTGAAGCCGACGACCCCGACGTGGGGGCTGCTCATCGCCGACGGGCGACAGTTCATCTCGCAGGCGCCGTGGATCAGTGTGATGCCCGGCCTCGCGATCATGCTCGTCGTGCTCGCGTTCAACACCCTCGGCGACGGGCTGCGCGACGCCTTCGACATCAGCCAGACGGAGGTGGAGTGAATGCGCGCTGACGCCTCCGCCGAGCCGCGGCACACCGGCGCTGGCGACGAGCCGTTGCTCGAAGTGACCGGATTGCAGACGCAGTTCCCAACCGAACGCGGCACCGTCGAGGCGGTCGCCCGGGCGGACCTGTCGATCGAACCCGGCGAGATCGTCGGGCTGGTCGGCGAGTCCGGATCGGGCAAGTCCGTCCTGGCGCAGAGTCTCATGGGGATGGTCGAAGCCCCGGGCGAGGTCGTCGCCGGCGCGGTCTGTCTCCGGGACATCGACGTCGTCCGCGACCTCGCCGACACGTTTCCCGACGCCGTCGTCGACGCCAGCGACGACGACGTCGCCGTCGCTCGCGAGACAGCCGACGGCGCGGTCTCTGAAACCGCGGCGGCCGCGAGCCTCGCCGGCCCCGGCGAGTTTGTGGTCGTCCGCGAGCGCGACCGCGACGGGGTCCCGGTCTCGGGGTTCGTCGACATCCGGCGCGCGTCCGAACCGGCGCTCCAGCGCCTGCGGGGTGGCCGGATCTCGATGGTGTTCCAGGACCCGATGAACTCCCTGAACCCGACGCTGTCGGTCGGCGAACAGATTGCCGAGACCGTCCGGCTCCATCAGGATGTAGGCGAATCGATCTCGCTGCCGGCGGAGCTGAAGCGGAAGATCGTCGGCGCCGCCAAGAACGGGGAGGCGTGGCGCCGGGCCATCGAGATGCTCGAAGCCGTCGAGATCCCCGAGGCCGAAGCCCGCGCGACGGACTTCCCACACGAGTTCTCGGGCGGGATGCGCCAGCGCGCGATGATCGCGATGGCGTTGTCCTGCGAGCCAGACCTGCTGATCGCCGACGAGCCGACGACCGCGCTCGACGTGACGATCCAAGCGCAGATCCTCGACGAGTTGGTCTCGCTCAAGGAGGCGTTCGACACGTCGATCCTGTTGATAACGCACGACCTCGCGGTGGTCGCCGAGACGTGCGACCGCGTGAACGTGATGTACGCCGGCGAGATCGTCGAGAAGGCTCCCGCGGACACGCTGTTCGCGGACCCGCAACACCCCTACACGCGTGGGCTGCTGGCGTCGACACCGCGGCTCTCCGACCCGGATCAGGAGGTCGAGCCGATCCACGGGAACGTCCCCGATCTCATCGACATCCCGTACGCGTGCCACTTTGCGCCGCGGTGTCCGGAGTCCATGCGGGAGTGCTTCGAGCGCGAACCGGCGTTTCGTCAGGTGGGAGAGCGACACGAAGCGGCGTGCCTCCGTCGCGGCCCGGAGCGTGATCGCCTATGAGCGCCGACTCCGACCCCGTGCTGGAGGCGGACGGCCTCCAGAAGTACTTCTCGCAGTCCGACGGTATCGTCGACCGGATCCTCGGCGGCGGGGGCAAAGTCAAGGCGGTCGACGGCGTCGATCTTGAGCTTCGCGCCGGGGAAACGCTCGCCGTCGTCGGCGAGTCCGGCTGCGGCAAGTCGACGCTCGGGCAGACGCTGTTGAATCTCCATGCACCGACCGGCGGAACGATCCGCTACCGCGGCGAAGATATCACCGGGCTCACTGGCGGCTCGATGCGCCCCTACCGCGCCGAGCTCCAGATGATCTTTCAGGACCCCCTCGCGTCGCTCAATCCCCGACAGACCGTCGGCGACATCCTCGCGGCCCCGATGGAAGTCCACGGGATCGGCGACTCGTCCGAGGACCGCCGCGACAGGGTCCGCGAGCTCCTCGAACGCGTCGGCCTCGAGGCCCGGCACATCGACCGGTACCCGGCACAGTTCTCGGGCGGCCAACAGCAGCGCGTCGGGATCGCCCGCGCGCTCGCCGTCGAGCCGGACGTCATCGTCGCCGACGAGCCGGTGTCGGCACTCGACGTGAGCGTCCAGGCGCAGATCTTGAACCTCTTGGAGGGGCTCCAAGACGAGTTCGGCGTCTCCCTGCTGTTCATTACGCACGACCTCTCGGTCGTCAGGCAGGTGGCCGACCGAGTCGCGGTGATGTACCTCGGCGAGATCGTCGAGACGGCGCCCGTGGACGAGCTCTTCGAGACGCAGCACCACCCCTACTCGGAGGCGCTGCTGTCGGCGGTCCCTCGGATCGATCCCGACGCGCGCGGCGGCCGGATCGTGTTGGAGGGCAACGTCCCCTCGCCGCTGGATCCACCAACCGGCTGCCGGTTTCACACGCGGTGTCACCGGGTGATTCCGCCCGCCGACTGGCCGGCCGACCAGCCGACCTTCCGCCGGGCGTTCACGCTCCGGAACCGCGTCGAGAACGGGGAGATCGACCCCAAGGCGGCGCGGCGGCGGCTCGAAGCCGAAGGGGAGCCGGCGGGCGACGAAGCGGTGGCCGACCACATCGTCGACACGTCGCTCCCCGGCAGCGTCGACGACCTCCCGCCCGAGGCGCGCGAGGCCGTCGAGACGGCGATCGGTCTCCTCGTGGCCGGCGAGGACGGCGAGGCGGCCGATCGGCTCGCGGCTGCGCTGCCGTCGCCGTGTACCGACGAGGTCCCCCGACTCGTCGAACCGAGCCGCGGCCGGACGGCGGCGTGTCACCGAATCGACCCGGACGCGCCCGGCGCCCCGATGGCCGACGACTGACGTGGGTGCCGGCGTCCCTGCCCTCGCCGGCAGCGACCGCCACTGGCGTCGCTGTCGGAGTACAACACTCGTGAGTGTTCGGTTCTTCGCGGCTGACAGACGGCGCTCGGTCCCAGCCACGCGACGGTGCGCCGTACACCCGCTGCCCGCCGCGCGTCGACGTTCACGTCACGGGGCAACTGGCCGCGGTATCCGTAATGGTACTCAGCGACGAGGCGGCTCGGTCAGTCGAAGATCCGTTCTTTCTTCTCCTCGGTGAAGTCGCCGCTCGCCGCCTCCGCGGCCTCGTACACCCGGCGGAGCTCTGTGATCGGATCCTCGTGTTCGTCGACGCGGAGGTCGTGGTACGCGGTCGTCTTGGGCGCCTTCACGAGCACGGCGGCCGAGGAGTGCCCGCGTTTGTCGCCGCCGGCGTCGCGGCCCGCATCGAGCGCGTCGAGCAGCCGCGGGACGAGGTCGGCGTCCGGGACGGGGTCGTTCGAGGCCTCGTCGTCGCCGGCGAGGAACGCCCCGACTGCCGCGTCGAGCGTGTCGCCGTTCGCGAGCATGTTCCCGGCGGCGGTGACGCCGTCGTCGGCGCGAACGAGGTCGCCGCTCCACGGGTCGCAGTCGTCGCCGGTGAACGCAAACGCGCCGCCGTCGCCGTCGACGCCGTGGAGTTGCCGGAGTTCGGCGTCGTCGTCTCGGTCTAAGAGTCCCGGAAGCGCCGACTCGACGCCGACATCGTCGAGCAGCGCGATCCCGCGGCGACCCAGGCGGACGTTGACGAAGCTCTGGGTGCTCACGGCGCCCCGGTGGCTCACGTACGGCGCGAGCGCACCGACCGCCGGCGCGTCGGTGGCGACGCCGACGCCGAAGGCCGGTCCCTCGGGGGTCGCTGCGCGAACGCAAAGTGAGAACGTCATGACCATTCGTACCGTGGACGAATAAAAAACCCATCCGCCGAAAGTATTCGGTACCACGTTTTCACCGTCCCGGTGATTCCCTGCGGTATGGACAATCCGGACATCGATCGGTTCGCGTCCCGCCGATCGACGGTGTACGGTCAACGCGGCGTCGTGGCTACCAGTCAGCCGCTCGCGTCGCAGGCGGGGGTCTCCGTGCTCGAGGACGGAGGAAACGCCTTCGACGCAGCGGTCGCGACCGCTGCCGCGTTGAACGTGGTCGAGCCGACCTCGACGGGACTCGGCGGCGACGTGTTCGCGCTGTATCGCACCGCAGACGGCGAGGTGGGCGCGATGCGCTCGTGTGGTCCGGCGCCCGCCGACGCGACTATCGACCGGGTTCGGGAGGCCGTCGCCGACGAGGAAGACGTCGACCCCGCCGACGCCGAGATGCCCGACACCGGCGCGCACGCGGTGACGGTTCCGGGGACCGCCCGCGGCTGGGAGGTCACCGCCGATCGGTTCGGCGAGAAATCCCTCTCGGAGCTGCTCCAGCCGGCGATCCGCTACGCGATCGACGGCTACCCGGTCTCGGAGGTCGTCTCCGCGCAGTGGCAGCACGGCGAGGACCTGTTCGAGACCGACAACGCCCGCGAGGCGTTCCTCTTCGAGGGCGAGGCACCGGACGTGGGCCAGCGCGTCACGCTCCCGAAGCTGGGCGAGTCGATGCGGCGGATCGCCGAGGAGGGCGCCGACGTGGTGTACGAGGGGGAGATCGCAGAGCAGATCGCCGCAGAGGTCCAATCGCAGGGCGGCTTCCTCAGCGTCGAGGACCTCGCCGACTTCGAGCCGGAGTTCCCCGACCCCGTCTCGACCACCTACAACGGGACCGAGGTGTACGAGCTTCCGCCGAACAACCAGGGGCTCATCGCCTTAGAGGCGCTCAACATCGCCGAGGAACTCGGCGCCGGCGAGTACGCCTACGACTCGCCCGAGCGCGTCCACTACTTCTCGGAGGCGCTGAAGCTCGCGTTCCACGACGGCCACCGCTACATCACCGACCCCGCGTTCGAGGAGCACCCGCCGCTGGCGAGCAAGGAGTGGGCCGCGACGCGCGCACAGGAGGTCGGCGAGGAGTGCAACGACGACGTGACCTTCGGCGTCCCCGACGCCAACGCCGAGGACGCCGACACCGTCTTGCTGTGCGTCGCCGACGACGAGGGCAACGTCGTCTCCTTCATCAACTCCCGGTTCGCCGGCTTCGGTTCCGGGCTCGTCGCGGGCGACACCGGCATCGCGCTGCAGAACCGCGGCTCCTCGTTCTCGCTGGACCCCGACCATCCCAATTCGCTAGCGCCCGGGAAACGCCCGTTCCACACGCTGATCCCAGCGTTGGCGGACTTCGCGCCCGACGACGAGGAGACGGACGATTGGGCGGCGTTCGGCGTGATGGGGGGATACATGCAGCCGCAGGGTCACGTCCAGCTGATCTCGAACATCGTCGATTACGACCAGCCGCTCCAGACGGCGCTCGACAGCGCCCGATGGCGCTACCGAGAGGAGGGCAGCCTGGCGCTCGAGCCCCACTTCGACGGCGACACGGCCGCGAAGCTGGTCCGGAAGGGGCACGACGTGAAGACGCTCCTCCCGGCGCTGTTCGGCGGCGCACAGATCGTCCGCAACGCAGACGGTGTCCTGTCGGGGGCGACCGAACCCCGAAAGGACGGCAACGCGCAGGGGTACTGACGGCCCCGAGCTGTCGCGTTCGGCGAACGAGGGGGCGGCGGCTGCCCGTTAAACCGACACCCTCATTCGCCTCTCGGTCCTTCTGGCGCCCGTGCCACAGTCCCCGCGCAGCCGCGAGGAGCGGGACCGCCTCGGCTTCGACGAGACGCGCGATTACCTCGGCGCGGCCGTCGCCGCCCTCCTCCCGGCGCCGCTGATCGCTCGGGGGCTCTCGATCGCCGTCGACACCGACCGCGAGGTGTACGCCCCGGACGACGCCGTGTCGGTGCGCGTCGTCATTCGCAATCGCCTCCCCGTGCCGGTCGCGGTGACGACTTCGTCGCGCCGGCTGTGGGGGTGGGAAGTCGACGGCGCGCTGGAGGCCAGCGAGGAGCCGCGGCGCGACCCCGGCGGCTCGGGGGTGCTCTCGTTTCGCGCCCGCGAGCGCAAGACCCGCGAGTGGACGTGGGACGGCCGGGTGACCCGTCGCGACGGCCGCGGCGTTCGCTCGTCGCCGCTCGACCGCGGGGATCACGAGATCCGCGCGTTCGTCGCGACCGAGCGCGAGCGACCCGAGGCCCGGACGACGTTCCGTATCGAGTGACGGCGCCGTCGCTGGTGACCCGACTGATCCTTCGAGAAATGGACCGCTCCCGCCGATCGGTCGTTCGACGACGGTCGCCTCAGTCGTCGGCGGGTGCGGGCGCCTCCACGTCCTCGCGGTGGAGGTGGCAGGCGGCGAAGTGCTGACCGTCGCCGACCGTCGGCTCGACGGCGTACGACGGCTCTTCGGTCGCACAGATGCTCGCGTCGGCGAACGTGGACACGAGCTGATCGGCCGCGTCTTCCCACTCCTCGTCGGCGACCCGATCGAGGGCCTCGTCGACGACGTCCCCCGCGCGTCCCGAGGGCGGTCCGTCGGGGAAGAACTCCGCACGGACGGCGCCGCGGTCCTCGGCCTCGAATGTGCGCCGGTCCACCGCACGAGTGAACTCCCGGACGGCCGCCCACGTGTCGGCGTCCATCGTGAACTCGTCCGGCTGGATGAGCTTCGGACACCGGGTCCGGAACCGACAGCCAGACGGGGGCTCGATCGGCGAGGGAACGTCGCCTTCCAGCACGCTCCGGGCACCCGTCGCGCGCGGGTCCGGGACCGGGATGGAATCGAGCAGCGCCTCCGTGTACGGGTGTTTCGGGTGATCGAACAGTTCCTCGGTCTCGGCGAGTTCGACCAGCTGGCCGAGGTACATCACGGCGACGCGGTCGGAGATGTGGCGGATGACGCTGAGGTCGTGTGCGATGAACAGGTAGGTGAGACCGAACTCGTCTTGCAGCTCCTGCATCGTGTTGAGCACCTGCGCCTGGATCGAGACGTCGAGCGCCGACACCGGCTCGTCGCAGACGATGAAGTCGGGGTTGACCGACAGCGCTCGCGCCAGGTTGATCCGCTGGCGTTGACCCCCGGAGAACTGGTGGGGGTAGCGGTTGTAGTGGTGCGGGTCGAGCCCGACCTTCTCCAGCAACTCGCGGGCGCGTTCCTCGCGTTCGCCCGTGTAGAGCCCGTGCGCTTTCATCGGCTCCTCAACGATGGGGCCGACCTTCATCCGCGGGTCCAGGCTCGACTGGGGATCTTGGAAGATCATCTGCAGGTCGCGGCGGCGCTCGCGGAGGTCCGATCCCGACAGCTCTGCGAGGTTGTCGCCCTCGAAGTAAACGGCACCGTCCGTGGGATCGATGAGTCGGAGGATGGTGCGCGCGAGCGTCGACTTCCCGCACCCGGACTCGCCGACGAGCCCGAGCGTCTCGCCGCGCTTCACGTCGAAGCTCACGTCCTCGACCGCGCGAACGGGGGGCTCGTCGAACAGCGCCGACAGCATCCCGTCGGACTGACTGAAGTGCTTCGTCAGCCCCTGAACGCTCAGGATCGTGTCGTCGTCGGCCTCGCCGTCGCCGGCGCCGAGCGGACCCGTCCCGGTGGCTTCACTCATCGGCCCCACCTCCGGAAACGCCGGTTGCGCCCCCGCCCTCGTCGCCCCGCATCTCGGCAAGTCCGCCCGCGAAGGCGCCCGTCGCCTCCGTCTCCAGCGGGTCGCTGTCCTCGTAGCCGACGGCCTCGTACTTGATACACGACACCGAGTGCGGAGCCTCGCTGGCGTCGCTCACGTCGTGGTACTCCGGGTGGAACTCCTTGCAGGCCTCCCGCGCTTCCGGACAGCGCGTGTGGAACCGGCAGCCGGATGGCGGGTTGATCGCCTCCGGCATCACCCCCTTGATCGGATCGAGCGACTCGACGGCCTGATCGGGGCGAGGCATCGACCGCAGCAGCGCCTCGGTGTAGGGGTGTTTCGTGTCGTGGAACAGATCGTCCACCTTGGCCTCCTCGACAACCTCCCCGAGGTACATGACGTTCACGCGGTCGCAGATCTCCGCGACGACGCCCATGTCGTGGGTGACCCACAGGAACGCGGTGTCGTACCGCTCCTGGAGGTCGCTGACCAGATCGAGGATCTGCCCCTCGACGGTCACGTCGAGCGCGGTCGTCGGCTCGTCGGCGATGATGAGCCGCGGCTCACACGCCAGCGCCATCGCGATCAGCACGCGCTGACGCATGCCGCCCGAGAACTCGTGGGGGTAGTCGTCGTACCGGGCCTCGGGCTCTGGAATGCCGACCTCTCGGAGCATGTCGACGGCGATCCGCTTCGCCTCCGACTCGCCCACCTCTCGGTTCAGCTCGATGAACTCCCGGAGCTGGGCGCCCACCTTGAACACGGGGTTGAGCGACTCCATGGGATCCTGGAAGACGATCGCGATCTCGCGGCCGCGGATCTGCTCGCGCATCTCCCGGTTCGAGAGCATTTCGTCGGACTCTTCCATCCGACCGTCGGGGGTCTCGGTGATGTCGACCAGCTTCTTCCCGTCGAACGTGACGGTGCCGTCGACGATCCGGCCCGGCTCCTCGACGAGCCGCATGATCGACTGGGCGGCGACCGACTTGCCGGCCCCGGACTCGCCGACGAGGCCGACGAGTTCGCCCTCGTTGACCTCGAAGTTCACGCCGTCGACCGCGCGGACGGTGCCTTCCTCGGTGAAGAACTGGGTCTTCAGGTTCTCGACTGTGAGTAGTGGTTCGGACATCAGTTGTTGATACGGGGATCGAGGGCGTCGCGGAGCCCGTCGCCGAGCAGGTTGAAGCCGACAACGGTGATGAGAATCGCCATCCCGGGCCAGATACTGAACCACGGGTCGGGGAGCATGTAGTCGCGCGACTGCGAGAGCATCTGTCCCCACGACGGCGTGGGCGGCTGTGCGCCGAAGCCGAGGAACGACAGCCCGGCGACGATGAGGATCGCCACGCCGATCTGCAGGGTCGCCTGTACCAGGACGGGCGCGAAGCTGTTCGGAATGACGTGTCTGAAGATAATGTTGCGGTCGCGAACGCCGGCCGCACGTGCCGCCTCGATGTAGTCCTCCTCGCGCACCGACAGCACCCGCGAGCGGATGAGCCGGGCGAACGTCGGGATGTTGGCGATCCCGACGCCGATCATCGCGAACGTGAGGTTGCGACCGAACGCGACCATGAACACGATGACGAGCACGAGAAACGGGATGGCGTACAGGGTCTCGACGGCACGCATCAGCACGTCGTCGATGCGACCGCCGTAGTAGCCGGCGACCGACCCGACGACCGTCCCGGCAACCAGCGCGATGGTCGTCGCGATGACGCCGACGGAGATGGCGATTCGCGTGCCGTAGAACACCCGCGAGAGGATGTCGCGCCCGCGGTCGTCGGTGCCCAGCGGGTGGGCCCACGTGCCCTCGCCGAAGACGTTGGTCGTCCACGCCGGCGGCAGCAGCTGCGGGGCGACCTCGGCGTTGGGACTCATCCACACCGCCTGCGCGATGGCGTACTGTTCGATCCCGAGCAGCGGAAGGACGGACTGATCGAGGAACGCGATGACCGCAACGAGCGTCGCGATCCCGATTATTCCCAGCCCCGCAAGCGCCGTCGGGTCGCGGCGGACCTGCGAGACGGTGTAGCGCCACCCGACGTTCGCGGCGGGCTGTTCCGGGTCGGACTCGACGGACTGTGATTCGCTCTCGGTTCGCGAGTCGGTGTCGGATCCGGTTGTCGTCGCCATCAGTCTGCGTCCTCGAAGGTGACTCGCGGGTCGATGTACGCGTACGAGAGGTCGGTGAGGATGACCCCGACGACGAACACCAAGCCGAGCACGAGCGTCGTGCCGACGACCAGCGCGAAGTCTTGGTTGTTGATCGCGGTGATGATGAGCGTCCCCATTCCGTTGATGGAGAAGACGGTCTCGGTCAACACCGCCCCGCCGATGGCGCTGGTGAGCTGAAGCCCCAACAGCGTGATCAGCGGGAGCTGTGCGTTACGGAAGGCGTGCTTGCGGAGGATCGTCGTCTCCTTGACGCCGTAGGCGCGAGCGAGCTTGACGTACTCCTCGCCGAGCACCTCCAGCATCGACGACCGCTCGATCCGGGTGAGCGCCGCCATCTGGAGCGTGCCGAGCGATATCGTCGGCAACACGAGGTGGTGCAGCGACGTGACGAGCACGTCGAACTGGCTGTCGACGCCCACCTCCGCGGGCGACGCCCACGGAAGCACGAGGTTCGTCGCGGGGAACCAGCTGACCTGGTAGGCAAACAGGATAATCAGCACCAGCCCGATCCAGAACGAGGGCGTCGAGACGCCCAGCAGCGCCACGACACGGGCGACGTGGTCCGTGGGCTTGTTGCGCCGCTGAGCCGAGATGATCCCGAGCGGGATCGACGTGACGATCGCGAACGTGAAGCTCGACGCGAGCAACAGTATCGTCACCGGCATCCGTTCGAGGATCTTCTGGGTGACCGGAACTTCGTAGTACAGACTCGTTCCCAGATCGAGCTGTACCACGTCCCAGAGGTAGTTCAGGTAGCGGAGCCACAGCGGCTGGTCGAGTCCGTACTTCGCCCGGATGGCGGCGGCCTGTTGGGCGCTGGGCGACGGCCCGAGCATGATACTCACCGGGTCGCCCGGCATCGCCTCCATCAGGAAGTACGTGATCGTGACGACTCCGAGCAGAACCGGAATCGCCTGCAGGACCCGTCGGATCGTGTACTGTGCGCGTCCCATATCTCTCTAGTGTCGTGTGCGTTCGTTTCGCATGAGGGTATATAACTTCGCGGAAGCGGTTTTCGGGACCGCTCCTGTCAGTTACCGCCCGATTCGCGGTTGGAACTACTTGTCGACCGAGACGTTGTTGTTGTCGGTCACCAGGTGGAACGAGTCCACCGGGTGCGACGTGAAGTCGTTGACGTACTCTTTCACGCCGAAGCTGTTTTTGAGGTTGTACGCGGGCAGGTGTGCGCGGTCCTCGAGGATCGTGGTGATCGCCTCGGTGTACAGCTGTTTGCGCTCCTCGCGGTCGGCCGACTGGCGGGCGTCGACGATCTTCTGGGCGGCGTCTTTGCCCCGCTGGCTGTTGGCGCCGTAGTACGTCCCGTTCGTGACGCCGAGCGTGTCGTCGGTGCGGCCGAACATGTAGTAGGTGAACGCGTCGGGGTCGGGGGTGCCGGACCAGCCGAGCGTGTACATGTTGTAGTCGTCCGCGTCGCCCGAGACGTAGGCGTCGAGGAACGCGCCCCAGTCCAGTCGCTGGACCGAGACGTTGTTGAATCCGGCCTCTTTGAGGCCGTTCGACACCGAGATGCCGATCTGTTCGCGCTTGTCGTCCGGCGGGACGATGATCTTCCAGTTGTAGTCCATCGAGACGCCGGCGTCCTCGAACAGCGCGACGGCCTCGTCGATGTTCTTGTCGTGGGGGATCTGCTCCCACTCATCGATCGGGAAGCCCCAGTCCTCGGTGATCGATGCCGGCGTCGGGCAGTACTGGCGGACGCCGGTCGGCTCCACGTACTGCTCGACGGCCGTGTCCATCGAGAAGCAGTAGTCGATCGCCTCACGCACCTTGGGGTCGGCGGTCGGCCCCTCGTTGCAGTTGAACGCGAGGTAAAAGTAGCCGATGCCGGGGACCTCGTCGATGCTCGCGTCCTCAATCTCGCGGACCGTGGAGTAGAGCTTCGGCGGGATTTCCTCGACCACGTCGTTCTCGCCGTTCCGGAGCGTGGTGACGCGGGTCGTCGCCTCCGTGATCGGCGTGAAGTGGACCTTCTCGAGGTTCGCCATCGGCTCGCCCCAGTAGTCCTCGTTGCGGACGAGATCGACGTAGTCGCCCTCCTGCCAGCCGTCGAAGACGAACGGTCCCGAGCCGACGGGCATCTCCGTGTTGAACGCGTCCTTGTCGTCCTCGCGGACGGACATCGGGACGATACGGCCGGCGGCGAGCGTGTTCATGAACGGCCCGTAGGGGTACTTCAGGTTGAACACGATCGTGTCGTCGCCCTCCGTCTCGACCGAGTCGATCATGTTGAACTCCGAGGCGTTCTCGGTCTCCTCGGCGACCGGGGCCTCGAAGCTGTACTTCACGTCCTCGGGGGTGACGGGATCGCCGTTCGAGAACGTCGCCTCCGTCGTCATCGTCACCGTGTACACGGTTCCGTCGTCGTTGACCTCGGGCTCGCCCGTCGCCAGTTCGGGGACGACGCCGGTTCCCTCGTCGTACGTATACAGCCCCTCGAAGATCTGGCTGGCCACTTGGTCGGACGGAACGTCGTTGAGCACGATCGGGTCGAACTCGAGCGGGCTCTTGACGAGCGCGAGGTTGAGCGTGCCGCCGCTCATGCTGCCCGAATCGCCGCCCGAGCCGCTGTCGGAATCGGTGTCCGAACCGCTGTCGGAGCCCGATTCGGTGGTTTCGCCGTCACTTTGGCCGCTGTCTCCGCCGAGACAGCCGGAGACGGCCGCGACGCCCGCTGCGCCGGTTCCCGTCAGGAACGTGCGCCGGTTCATCCGGTCGAATACGCGAGTGATGTCGTCTTCTGTCATGGTTGTGCTACCCAAAGTGGGATATGGAACCTTGGTTTGCTCATCTATTTATATTTATTGCTGTTGGTGGCGGTAATGTCTGTCGGGTGTATCGTTCGAGGTGCGATCGGAACGCCGATTGGCCCTGCGGACCGATGCCGTTCATGCGCCAGTTCGTCGTCTGCGGCCACGAAGCTCCGACAACGCCCGAGTTCAACCTTGACGATCTCGCGGGCGGGGCGGGGCGCCTCGACCTGCTGTGTCGCTGCGTCAACGCCGGCCTGTTTCTCTCGCACGGCATCCGCGAGGACAGCCGCGTCCACCTCGTGCTCGGCGACGAGTACACCGTCCGGTTCTCGGGCGCCACCGCCCGTGGGCTCCACCCCGACGAGCGCACGACCGCCGCCCGCGTCCGGGACGCGCTCGACTCACGCCAGGATGCCATCGGCCACATGCCCGCCGAGGTGTCGCCCGGGGTCGAACTGTACCGGATGGGACTGGCAGAGACGCTCGACGCGCTCGACGGGACCGTCGTACAACTCCACGAGAACGGTACCCCGGTCGCGGAGGCGTCGCCGCCGGCGGATCCGGTGTTCGTGCTCTCGGACCACTCGGATTTCACCGGCCGAGAGGCCGAGCTCCTCGCCGAGCGCGCCGACCGACGGGTCAGGCTCGGTCCCGAGGCGATCCACGCGGACCACGCGATTGCGGTGGCGAACAACTACCTCGACACCGACGGCTACACGCGATACTGAGCCGGCGGCGACCGACCGCTGTCGCCCTGTGGGTCGCCGACTGCTCGGGGTTCGGAAGCCTTAACAGAGCGGCTCGCATCCGTTCGTGTGCGGGCCGGTGGGGTAGCTTGGTATCCTTCGGCCTTCGGGTGGCCGTAACCGCGATTCAAATTCGCGCCGGCCCACTTCTCCCGCATTTCAGTTCACCACTGACTGGTGAGGCTCGGCTGTGGGATGATTCGGATCGAACGCACGGTCTGCACAGACGGTCGCCACTCGCTGGGCGGCTCGCGGGCCCTTCGCGAGCATCCGACAGGCACCGAAACGCTCGCGCGTACTCGACTGCGGAGAGACGCTGACTCATCCCGCACCGACAACTCACTGTTGAGATTCAGTCGCCGTCTGCTTCCTCGCATTCGTCGTCACTGTCGTCTTCGGACGCTCCGTCCTCGCTACCGCTTCCGCCAGAGACATCGCGGTCGCAGACGCGTTGCCCGGTTCCACTTCGACGGAGCCGCTCCCTCTCCCTGCCAGTGCGACTCGTCTACTTCACGCTCTACCGCCGCCTTCGGGGTCATCCTCTCACAGGCGGTCGTGAAGCCCGATGAGACACGACGACCTGCTCGCTGATCTCTTTGTCACTACCTGAGGAAGCGAACCGAGAGAAAGGGGAGAAACGGCTTACAGCTCGACGGCTTCCTTGTTCCCGAGCGACTCGGGCACGCTGAAACGGATCTCGGTGGTCGCACCGGCCATCGTGTTGATCTTAATCGTCGCCTCGTCGCCCTCGTTGAGATCATTGCCAGCTCCGGCGAAGTCCGACACCTCGAACACGAGTGCGAGCCGGTCGTCGGCGTCGTTCAGCACGCTCCCACTACCGTCGGAATTCTTGACAGTTGTATACGAGAAGTGGTCTCCGGTCGTGTCTCCGGGATCGGAGAAGTTCTCGTGTGCAGTAAGCTGGTAAGTACCCGTCGGACCGATCCATGTAACCGTCACATTCTGCAGATCAATCTCGCCGGCGCCAGGCCCCTGCGTCACCGTCACGTTCACCATATCAACGACATTAGTACTCCCACTGGAGTCAACGTTGCCCACCGTGGCGACCTCCTGCACGCGGTCGCTGACCTGTTTACTCGACTGCTGTCCGGTCTCCTGTGATTTGCTCTGGAGGAAGCCTGCGGTGTTGATGAGGACGCCGGCGGCGATCGCTGCCACCAGCACCATCGCGATGAACACGATGAGCGTCCCGATACCAACCTGCCCGCGCTCTTCCTCGTCCGTGATAAATTCGAACATTGTGTGGTTGTCCACTCCCAGTCTTGGAGTATTCCATCGTTCCGAGATCTCACTATACTGTCTATCGGACCAGGTATCAGAATTGATTTCTATCGAGAGCGAACCGACGGATACTCGGTCCCGAGCGGCGACCCGACACACGAACTCGATGTCGGACACCACGCACCTCGTCGTTGTCTGCGGACTCCCGGGGGCCGGGAAGTCGACGGTCGCGGAGGCGGTCGCCGACCGCCTCGACGCCGCGCTCGTTCGCACTGACGTGGTCCGGAAGGAGTTGTTCCCCGATCCGTCGTACACGGACGAAGAGTCGCGGCGGACGTACCGGGCCGTGTTCGACCGCGCGGAGGACCGTCTGGCAGCCGGTGAGCCGGTCGTCCTCGACGGGACGTTCCGTCGGGCGTCCCGCCGGCGGGAGGCGCGCGACCTCGCCGACCGCCGCGGCGCCGAAGTCGAGGTCGTTCGCGTCCGCTGCGACGAGGAGACGGCGAAGGCCCGGATTCGATCGCGTGAGAACGACCCGTCTGACGCGGACACCGACGTGTACGAACTGCTCCGTGAGGAGTTCGAACCGGTCGAGGACCCGGTCGTCGTCGACAACTCCGGCGACCTCGACGCGACCCTGGCGCGAGTGCGGACCCTGTTCTGAACTCGGTTATGAAGCCTGTGCTCTGCGGTCGCAGACTCCGCAACTCGGCGTCGCCGGACGACACCGCGAGACCGAAGGCTTTTGCTCGGCGCATGGCTCGCGTTCATCGATGGGAACACGCGCGATCGAGTTGGTCCTCGCGGGCGTCCTCCTGTTCGGACTGACCGTCGCCGGGAGTGCGCTGGTCGCGCCGGACCGCTCGACGGTCGCCATCGACGACGGGTCCGAGCGCGCGACGCTCGTGGGGTCGCAGGGCGGCGGTCCCGGGTGGCACGAACACGGCAGCGCCTACCTGCTCAACGGCACCGACGTCGAGTGGCGCGAGGACTCCGCGGACAGCTACTTCGACGTGCAGCGGCTCTCGGATGGCCGCGTGCTCGCGGGGTTCATGGACAGCGGCTACGAGGAGTGCGGTCCCTACGAGTCGCCGTGCGCGCACACTGGGATCCGACTAATCGACCCCGACGCCGACGGCGGCGCGGAAGTCGTCGAGGAGTACAGCTTCCCAGTGCGCTCGCAGTCGAACAGCGAGATCCACGACGCGGAGCCGCTCCCGGATGGCGGGTTCGCCATGACCGATATGGATCACGAGCGGATCATGATCGTGGAGGACGGCGAGGTGACGTGGACGTGGAACGCCTCACAGCTGTACGACGAGCCCGAGGACCCGACCCGTACCGACTGGCTTCACATCAACGACATCGACCGCATCGGCGAGGACCGGTTCCTGGTCTCCGTCCGCAACGCGAACCAGCTGGTGATCGTCGAGCGGACCGATGACGGGGGGAGCGAGATCGTCGAGATCATCAACGGGGACGAGTCGAACTCCTCGGACGACTCCTGCACCGGCAACGGCCAACTGCGCGACACCGACGGCGACGGCGACGTTCGCTGCGGCGATCCCTCGGTCCTGGACCACCAGCACAACCCGCAGTGGCTCGGCGACGGCGCGGTCCTCGTCGCCGACTCCGACAACGACCGCGTCGTCGAACTCCACCGGACCGACGACGGGGACTGGGAGATCGCGTGGGTCGTCAGGAGCGTCGACGGCCAGTCGCTCCACTGGCCCCGCGACGCCGACCGCCTGGAGAGCGGCCACACGCTGATCACGGACACGCTGAACAAGCGGGTCGTCGAGATCAACGAGAACGGAACCGCCGTCTGGACGTACCCGACCGACCGCATCCCGTACGAGGCCGATCGCGTCCCCCGAGAGTTCCAGGGGTCCGAACGCGACCTCCCGCTGGCGACGAGCGACGGCGTGAACCTCGACGACGGGACCGGCGACACCGGGGTCCCCGTGCTCTCGACGCTCGTCGTGGGCGTCCGCGCGGCCGCGCCGTGGGCGCCGGTGTGGTTCGGCGAGACGCAGGTCGGGCTGACGCTCGTGTCGCTGGCGCTCGCGCTCGCAGGCGGCGCCACCGCGGTTCGCGCGCGACTCGGACGCTGAGTCCCCGGTTCCGACCCACGATATCCTTTCGACGACTCCGGCACGGCTTCTGCCACCCTTTTTACCGGCGCGTTCGAACCCGGACGTAATGAGCAGCAACGGCGACCGCGACGGCGACGACGGCCGCGACCGCGACCGCGACGATCTCGCGTGGGAGACGCTCGGCAGCGATACCGATTACTCGTGTCCCGGCTTCGACGTTCGCCGCGACGACGTGCGCCTGCCCGACGGCACCGAGACGGACTTCCACTACGTCGACGAGCCGCAGACGGTCGTGATCCTCCCGTTCACCCCCGACGGCGACGTGGTGCTCGTCGAGGAGTGGCGCCAGGCTGTCGGACGGGTGAACCGCGGCCTCCCCGCCGGGGGCGTCGAGGACGACGACGCGGACCTCGTCGCGGCCGCGCGACGGGAACTCCGCGAGGAGACGGGATTCGAGGCCGAGTCGTTCGAACAGTTCCACACGGTCGAGCCCGCGAACGGCTTCGCCAACTCCGTCCACCACTACGTTCTCGCGCGCAACTGCACTCGGTCGACGAACACCGACTTAGACTTCAACGAGAGCATCCGCCCGGTGACTGCGGACTACGACCGCTTCCGCGACGCCGTGTTCGCGGGGAGCGTCCGTGACGGCCGTGCAGTCATCGGCGTGTCGATGTACGAACACGCCGACCGCGAACACACGAGGCGTGACTGACGCCTCACGATCGTTTCCCCCGGGCGATACGCTGTGACCGATCCGGATCCCCCCCGGCGGTCCGCCGTCGTTGGGTCAGGTCTTTCACCGTGGCACCCGGGTATCGGGTATGGTCTCGCTTGGCCCGCTTCAACCGCTTTCTGCGCGGTTCAGGGCACTGGATCCGCGGATACAAGCCCTCGTCGTCGCCCCCGCGATCGGCTTCTCCGGCATCGTGGCGGCGGGGATCATCGTCCTCGTCGTGTTCGTCGCGCTGGGCATCGTCGGCTACCAGCCGTCGCCGCTGGTGCTCATCGGCCTGTCACTCGTACTCGTGCAAGGGATATCCTTCGGCGGTGTCGCCTCGATCTACTTGATCCGGACAGATCGGTCGCCGCTGTCGCTGTTTCGGTTCCCCTCGCTCCGCGACGTCGTCGTCGCCGTCGTCGGCTTCTTCGGGTCGCTGGGAATCCTGCTCGCGGCGAGCACGCTCGTCCAGCAGGCGGGCGCGCCGACCGCGGATAACGAGATCGCGCAGTTCGGGGCCGAGAACCCCGAGGTGCTCCTCTTGCTCATCCCCGCGGCGTTCATCTTCATCGGTCCCGGCGAGGAGATCCTGTTCCGCGGTGTCGTACAGAATCGACTCCGCGAGGCGTTCTCGCCGTGGGTCGCGATTCCCCTCGCGAGCGTCATCTTCGGCGTGGTCCACTACGTCGCGCTCACCGGCGCGGCCCCCGGGCGGATCGTCACGATCGGCATCCTCTCGACGCTGACGCTCGTGTTCGGCGCGACATACGAGTACACGGACAACCTCATCGTCCCGTCGTTCATCCACGGCGCCTACGACGCCGTGTTGTTCGCGGGGCTGTACGTCGTCGTCGTGTACGGTCCCGAGAGCCAGTCGCCCGGCGAGACGGCATCACTCATCATCGCTGACGCGTTGGCGCTGCTTCCGGCGATCTAACTACCCGCTGCCAGGTCATTCGCCGCCGCTGACACGCACCCGACCTCGTCTCGGTCCCGTCAGCATCGGGCGAACGTTCGTCTGCGATACCGGACCCACTCCCGGCCATCGTCGACTCCCCCGCCACGGGGCGTGCCGCGACGCGACGACACGCCCGCCCCGTGGTCGCCGGTTGCCTCGCAATTGTCGGTTCCACCGCTCCCGCCGGCCGCGCCCGCCCGGCTCTGTTCGGCGTGTCGTTCGTTCGCCCCTCTCGCGAGAGCGCCGGCTGTGGCGGCTGTGGCGGTCGCCGAGCGGAACCCTTACTCGCGCGCCGCGGAAAGCCCGGCCATGCGCGACCACTTCGAGATTCGGGACCACGACGCGGCCGGGCGCATCGGGGAGTTGACCGTCCCCCGCGCCGGTGTCACCGTCGAGACGCCCGCGCTCCTCCCGGTTATCAACCCGAACATCGAGACGATCGACCCGGGCCGCCTCCGCTCGGAGTTCGGCGCGGACATGCTGATCACCAACTCTTACATCATCCGCACGACCGACGACGTGCGCGAACGGGCCTTGGAGGAGGGCCTCCACGACATGCTCGGTTTCGACGGCGCGATCATGACCGACTCGGGGAGCTTCCAGCTCGCCGAGTACGGTGAGATCGACACGACGACCACCGAGATCTTGGAGTTCCAACGCGACATCGGCAGCGACATCGGGACCCCGGTCGACATCCCAACCCCGCCGGACGCGAGCCGCGATCGGGCTGAGTCCGATCTAGACGTGACGCGCCAGGCGCTCGCGGACGCCGAGGCGGTCGACGTGGGCGACATGCTCGTCAACGCGCCCGTCCAGGGGAGTACCTACCCGGACCTTCGCGAACAGGCCGGCAGCGAAGCCGCCGCGACGGATCTGGACGTATTCCCGGTTGGCGCGGTCGTGCCGATGATGAACGGCTACCGCTACGACGACATGGTCGACGCGGTCGCCGCCGCCAAGCGCGGGCTGAGCGAGGACTGCCCGGTCCACCTGTTCGGGGCGGGCCATCCGATGATGTTCGCGCTGGCTGTCGCGCTCGGCTGCGACCTGTTCGACTCGGCAGCCTACGCGCTGATGGCGCGCGACGGCCGCTACCTCACCGTCTCGGGTACGGAGCAACTGGACGACCTCGACTACCTCCCGTGCTCGTGTCCGATCTGCCACGAGCACACGCCCGACGAGCTTCGGGCCGCGAACGACGACGAGAGCGAGGCCCAAAGCGCCTCGGATAGTCGAGCGGTGGAACCGCAAGACCAGGAGTCACTCCTGGCGGAGCACAACCTCCACGTCACCTTCGAGGAACTGCGCCGCGTGAAGCAGGCGATCCGCGACGGCGACCTGCTCGAACTCGTCGAGAAGCGCGCGCGCGGCCACCCCGCGATGCTCGACGGCTACCGCGCCCTCCTCGATCACGCCGACCAGCTGGAGCGCATCGACAGCGCCTCCAAGGGCACGTTCTTCGGGCTCTCTCACGAGTCGGCCGACCGGCCCGAAGTCCGGCGCCACCACGACCGAATCGCGCGGCTGTCGGTGCCCGAGTCCCTGCTGTGCTCGGAGTACGGCACCCCCTCCGACCACGACTACGACGAGGTGTGGCGGGTCGTGCCGCCGTTCGGTCCGTTCCCCCGCGCGCTCTCGGAGTCGTATCCGCTGACCGCGGAGGTGCCCGACCGCACCGACGCGGCCGCCGAGCGCGCCGCCGGCGAGGGGATACGAGCGCTCGTCGAGGCGAACCCGGACGCCGACGTGACGCTCGCACACGACGGCTGGGGCGACGAGGCGCTTGCCGCGGTTCCGGCGTCGGTGACGCTGGAAGACCTCGCTGCGGACGGTCACCGCGACCGCGACGGCGACCGCGTCGCCGACGCCCCGGCCACCGGCGGGGCCGGACCCGCCGAATCCCGAAGCGAAAGCGAATAACGCCCTGCCCGCACAGTTCGGCCCATGACCGACTACTTCGAGGTCCACGAGCGGGACGGGGCCGCCCGCCTCGGGGAGCTCCGCCTCGATTCGCCGCTCACGACGCCGGCGCTGGCGGACGACGTGGTCCGCGACGCCGGATCGCTGTGGAACGCCGAGCGCGACGCGCCCGAGGGCGACGACTCGACGCTCACGATCCTGCCGCACCGCGCGTACCCCGCGGGCACCCGAGAGGAGGTGGTCGACGCGTTCGCGCCCGACTACGCCGAATCGGCCGCCGCCGTCGACGGCCCGACAGCCGCCGTGATCACGAGCGACGCTCCCAGCGCGGGCGGCGCCGCCGAGGCGTTGGTCGACGCCTACGTCCTCTCGAACGCGCAGGGCGTCGTCGGCCACGCGGCCGCCTTCGCCGAGGCGGCGATGGACGTTCGCGAGGCGGTCCCCGCCGACACCGCGCTCTATCTCTCGGGGGTCGCCACCCCCCTGAACGTCGCGACGCTCGTGTACGCCGGCGTCGACCTCGTCGACGCGAAGCGCGCGCGGGTGAAGGGAAGCCAAGGGAAGTACCTCACCGACGAGGGCGAGCGCTTCTTGGAGGACCTAGACGAACTGCCGTGCTCGTGTCCGGCGTGTCAGGTGCCCCGCGAGGCGTTCGATCGCGCCGCCTGCGAGGAACACAACGTGAACGCGCTGGAAGCCGAGTTGCGGCGCGTCCGGCGACGGGTCCGCGAGGGTCGCCTCCGCGATTACGTCGAAGGGCAGGCCCGCCACGAGCAGTGGCTCACGGCTGCGTTCCGCGAGTTGGACCAGCAGTACGGCTACGTCGAGGAGCGCGCCCCCGTCGCCCGAAACAACGAACTCGCGGCGGCGACGAGCGACACGATCCGCCGTCCCGAGATCCAGCGATTCGCCCAACGCGTGAGCGAGCGCTACGTCAATCGCTTCCGCAACCCCCTCGTCCTAGTTCCGTGCTCGGCGCGCAAGCCGTACTCCGAGAGCCAGAGCCACGGCCAGTTCCACGACGCGATCCAGTTCCGAGCGCACCTCGCGTCGATGACCTCGCCAATCGGCGTCGTGCCGCAGGAACTGGAACTCACCTACCCGGCCCAGCACTACGACACCGTGGTGACTGGGCGGTGGAGCGAGGACGAGAAGCAGTTCGTCGCCGAGGTGCTCCGGCGCTACCTCCAGCGCAACGACTACCCCCGCGTGATCGCGCACGTCCCCGCGGACGGCTACCGCGAGATCTGCGAGCGCGTCGAGGAACAGGTCGACGTGCCGTTCGAGTACACCGTCGAGGACCACCCGACGACGACCGAATCCATCGGGAACCTCATGTCCGCGCTCGACGGGGAACTGAAGTACACGAAACGCGAGCGCCAGCACAACACCGTCCGCGCCATCGCCGACTACATGCTCGGCGACGGCGCCGGCGACGACCTGTTCGACGAGCTGAACACGCGCTCGCGGTACCCCAAGCTCCAGGTGCGCGACGACGACGAGGAGTTGCTGGCGACGATGGTGCCCACCTACGGCGCGCTGGCGTTCACCCTCGCGGGCGCCCGTCGGTGGGTGGAAAGCGACGCCCCGACCAAGACGGTCGAAATCGACGCGTTCGTCCCGCAGGGGAGCGTCCTCGCGCCGGGCGTCGTCGACGCGGACGACGACATCCGCGTCGGCGACGAGGTCGTCGTCGAGGGACCGTCGGCGTTCGCCGTCGGCCGCGCGGAGATGCACGGCGCGGAGATGCGCTCGTCGACGCGGGGAATCGCGGTCGACGTGCGGCACAGCGAGGAGTTGTAGGGCGAAGGGTCCCGAGAGAGCAGGTCGCCGGTCCCCGCCGGCTCCTCAGATCTCCTCCCAGTCGACGCGGTCGCGGTACTCCTCGCGCAACAGGTGACACTTGATCCCGTGGCCGTCGCTCGGCTCGTGAACGGCCGGCTCTTCTCGTTCGCAGACGTCGCCGATCTTGTGCGGACACCGCGGGTGGAACCGACAGCCCGACGGGACGTTCGACGGGTCGGGCACGTCGCCCTCGAGGACGATCCGGTCGTCGGCGTCGGCCCGCCCCGGGATCGCGGACAGGAGCGCCTCCGTGTACGGATTGTACGGCGGCGCGAACACCTCTCCGGTTGTCCCCGTCTCGACCAGCTCACCGAGATACATCACCGCGACGCGGTCGCAGACGTGCTCGATCACCGAGAGGTTGTGACTGATGAACAGGTACGACAGTCCCAGGTCCTCCTGCAGGTCAGACAGGAGGTTGAGGATCTGCGCTTGGATCGAGACGTCGAGCCCCGACACCGGCTCGTCGAGGACGATCAGCTCGGGGTTGACCGCCAGCGCCCGCGCGATGGCGACGCGCTGCTGTTGCCCGCCCGAGAGGTCGCCCGGCTTTCGCTCCAGGTGGCGCTCGTCCAGCCCGACCTCGGTGACCAACTCTCTCGCGCGCTCGCGCCGTTCGCCGCCGTCTGCGATGCCGTGGAGCTTCATCGGGCGGCGGAGGATCTGCCCGACCGTCCGTCGGGGGTTGAGGCTCGACTGCGGGTTCTGGAACACCACCTGCAGGTCGCGGCGAACCTCACGGAGCTCGGCCTTCGAGGCGGCCGTGATGTCGCGGCCTTGGTAGACGACGGTCCCCTCGGTCGGCTCGTGAAGCCGGAGGATGGCCCGCGCTGCCGTGGACTTGCCGCAGCCGGACTCGCCGACGAGGCCGAGCGTCTCACCGGCGCCGATCTCGAGGTCGATCCCGTCGACGGCCCGCACGGTCTCGCCGCGCCCGAGGAGGTCGTCGAGGATGTTCCCGGTCTCGAAGTGCTTCTTCAGCCCGGTCGCCGAGAGGACGGCCCCGTCACGGTCGTCCCCGACGCCGTCCGCGTCCGGGACGCCCGGGGTCGCACTGTCGGTCGCGGTCGCGCGCCAGGAGAGCGTCCGCGGTTCGTGGTCGTAGGTGTACTCGATGTCGTCGATCTCCTCGTGGCGGTAGCAGGCGACCTCGCGGTCGTCGCCGTCGACGGCGACGGACTCGAGGTCCGGGTGGGCAGTCCGGCAGTCTTCTGTCGCCCCGGGGCACCGGTCGGCGTACTTGCAGCCGCGGAACTCGCCGGTGAGATCCGGCATCGTTCCCTCGATAACCCGCAGGCGGCCCGGGGCGGCCGATCGCTCCCCCACCACGTCGGCGTCGAGGCCGGGGTTGCTCGCCAGGAGCCCCTTCGTGTACGGGTGGTGCGGTTCGGCGAACATCGATTCGACCCGCCCCGACTCGACGACGCTCCCGCCGTACATCACGAGCACGCGGTCGCACACCTCGCGGACGACGCCGAGGTCGTGGGTGATGAACAGGACGCTCATCCCGAACTCGTCGCGGAGTTCGACCAGGAGGTCCAGGATCTGCGCCTGGATCGTCACGTCGAGGGCGGTCGTCGGTTCGTCTGCGACGAGCAGGTCGGGTTCGCTCGCGATCGCGATCCCGAAGACGATCCGCTGTTTCTGCCCGCCGGAGAATTGGTGTGGGTACTCGTCGTACCGGGCAGGCGCGTTCGGGATCCCGACGCGCTCCATGATCTCGATCGTGCGCTCCTTCACGGCTGTCCCGGACAGCGAGGGGTCGTTGCTTCGGACGGCCTCGGCGACCTGTTTCCCGACAGTCATCGTGGGGTTGAGCGTGCCGGTCGGGTCCTGAAACACCATGCTCGCGTCCGTCGCGCGGAACTCGCGGAGTTCCGCCTCGTTCATCGAGCGCACGTCCCGTCCGTCGAAGTCGACGGTGCCGCCGACGATCTCCCCCGGGGAGTCGATGAGCCGAAGGATCGACTCGGCGGTCGCGCTCTTTCCCGCCCCGGACTCGCCGACGATCCCGACGATCTCGCCTTGGTCCAGGTGGAGGTCGACCCCGTCGACGGCTCGGACGGTCCCCTCCTCCGTCCGGAACTCCGTCTCCAGTCCCCGGACGGTGAGCAGGCGGTCGTCGGCGGTCGCCGCGGTCGTGTTCGGTGCTGCGTCTGTCGACGGTGTGGATTGACTACTCATCGGTGACTCCGAATTCGGTGCTTGCGTCCGGGTCCAGAACGTCGCGGATGCCGTCCCCGAAGAGGTTGAAGCCGAGGACCGTCACGGCGATGCCGATCCCCGGGAAGATCGCCATCCACGGCGCCTGCGTGAGGTACTGCTTCGCCTGCTGGAGCATCAGGCCCCACGACGGCGTCGGCGGCTGGGCGCCGAGCCCGAGGAACGACAGCCCCGCGGCCGCCAGGATTGCGAAGGAGATGCTGATGCTCGCCTGGACGATGATCGGTGCGGCCGCGTTGGGCAACACCTCTCTGAAGAGGACGTACGAGTCCCGCTCGCCGAGCGCGCGGGCGGCCTCGACGAACTCCTCCTGGGAGACGGAGATCGCCTCCGACCTGGTCACCCGCGCGAAGTAGGGGATGTACACCAGCCCGAGCGCGAGGATCGCGTTGTTGAGCGTCGGGCCGATCACCGCCGTGATCGTCATCGCGACCAGGATCGGCGGGAAACTCATCAACACGTCCATCGTCCGCATGACGGCGTCGTCGACCGCGCCGCCGGCGTAGCCGGCCAATCCGCCCAGCGGGACGCCGAACGCCGACGCGATCGCGACGCTCGACAGCCCCACGTAGAGGCTGATGCGCACGCCCAGCAGCGTCCGGGAGAGCATGTCGCGACCGAAGTTGTCGGTCCCGAACGGGTGCTCCGCGCTCGGGGCGGCAAAGCGGTTCTGAATGTCGACCTGATTGGCCGCCTCCTGGGATATCAGCATGGGGGAGGCGATCGCCAGGACGACAAGCGCGACGATGAGAGAGAGGCCGACGACGGCCTTCGTGTTGTGCCGGATGCTCCGAGCGAGCCTGTAGAGCCGCTCGCGCTGGTACTCGTCGACGAATCGAGCGGTACCGGTCTCGGCGGCCATCAGCTCTCACCTCCGGCGACGACGCGCGGGTCGATGACCGCGTACAGCAGGTCGACCACGAGGTTGCTGGTCATGAACACGACCGCGATGGTGAGCACAGACCCCTGGATCAGCGGCGCGTCGCGGTTGAGCAGGGCGTTGAACGCGAGTCGACCGAGCCCAGGATACGCGAACAGCTGCTCGATGATGATGATCCCGCCGAACAGGAATCCCAGTTGGAAGCCGATCACGGTCAACACCGGGAGGAACGCGTTCCGGAGCGCGTGCCGGAGGACGATCCGCCGACTCGAGAGCCCCTTCATGCGCGCGAGGTCGATGTACCCAGACCGGAGTTCCTCGATGAGCGACGACCGGGTCATCCGTGTGATGTGAGCCATCAGGCTGAATCCGAGGGCGCCCGCCGGCAGGAGGACGTGCGCGAACGCCTCCGCGAGGTCCTCCGTCGGGCTCACGTACCCGGACGGCGGCAACAGCGAGGCGTACCGGGCGATCAGGAGGATGAGCAACATCCCCCAGAAGAAGTTCGGCAGGCTGATCCCGGTGAACGCGGCGACGCTCGTCAGGAAGTCCTTCCAGGTGTTCTGCTCGACGGCGGCGACGACGCCCATCGGGATCGCGACGATGACCGCGATGGTCAACGCCGTGAACGCGAGGAACGCGCTCGCGGGGAACCGCTGAGCGATGAGCGTCGCGACCGGGTCGCCGAACCGAAGCGATCGACCCAGATCGCCTTGGAGTACTCCGGCGATCCAGTCGAGGTATCTGATGTACACGGGCTGGTTGAGACCGAGCTGTTGGCGGAGCACCTCCACCTGCTCCTGGCTGCCGCTGGTCCCCAGGATCATCACCGCCACGTCGCCCGGGAGGACGTTCACGAGCGCGAACGTGATGACCGAGGCGCCGAACAGCGTCCCGACGAGGAAGACGAGCCGCCGGGTCGCATAGCGTGTCAGGCTCATGTGGGGGGTCGGTTCACTCCTGGTCCATCCACACCCGGCCGAAGCCGAGTTCGCTGTTGTTCGGAGAGAGCACCGTATCCAGCCCGTTGACGTGATCTTTCGCGGCCAGCGTCCCGTCGCGGAACCACAGCATCACGTCCGGGACGTCCTCGTGGATGATCGACTGCGCCTCCTGGTACAGCGGGACCGCCTCCTCGCGACCCGAGGCCTGCGCGGCGTCGGCGACGGCCTGGTCGTACTCGTCGCTGGCGTAGCCGCGGAAGTTGAACGAGCCGTCGCTGGTCCACAGGGACGTGTACAGGTACGCCGGCTCCCAGAAGGTGAAGAAGTTCACCATCGAGAGGGTGAAGTCCCCGTTCGCGAACACCTGCGAGAGCCAGTCGCTCCACTGGAGCTGCTGGATCTCCACGCTCAGGCCCGCCTGCTGGAAGAACTGCTGCATGAGCGTCGCGGCGTCGACGTGCCACGGGTAGTTCGTGGTCACCTTGAACGTGAGGTCGAACTCGCCGACGTCGTACTGCGACTGCTCGAACAGCTCGGCCGCCCGGTCGAAGTCCTGCCCGCGCGGGGAGATGTCGTTGTTGCGGAAGGCGCTGTTCGGGAAGCTCGGGCTCGCGGTCGGCTGGCCGTTGCCGAACAGGGCGCCCTCGACGAGCGCCTGCTTGTCGATGCAGAAGTCGACGGCCTTCCGGAAGTCCGGGTCGTCGAACGGCGGCTCCGTGTTGTTCATGTTGAGGAACGCCCACGACAGCGGCGACCACGTCCGCGTGCTGATGTCGTCGCCGTCGTTCCCGACCACGTCGTTGATGTCGTCGAGCGGGATGTCGTTGATGAGGTCGTAGCTCCCCTCTTGAATCCCCGTGAGCCGGCTGTCGGGGTCGGTGACGGTCCGCTCTTCGACGGCGTCGAGGTACGGCCCCTCGCCCCAGTAGTCGTCGAACGCTTCCAGTTCCGCGCGGTTCCCCTGCTGGCGCATGACGAACTGGAACGGGCCCGTGCCGATCGGCTCGTCGCCGATCGTGTCGCCCGAGCCAGCCGGGACGATGGACGTCCCCGAGAATGCGAGCTGCCGCAGGAGTGGCTGGTACCGCTCGGACTGGTTGATGACGACGGTGTACTCGTCTTCGACCTCGACGGAGTCGGTCGACCCGAAGACGAACTGCATGATGGCGCCCGTCTCGGAGTCGGCGATGCGGTCGAAGCTGTACTTCACGTCCTCGGCGGTGAGCTCCGTCCCGTCGTGGAACGTCACGCCCTCCCGGAGTGAGAACGTGTACGTCATGAGGTCGTCGCTGACCTCCCAGTCCGTTGCGAGTCCGGGGCTTGCGACGTCCGGGTCGGTGGACAGCTCAAGGTCTCTCGTCAGTCCGACGAGCGCGTCGTACACGCTGTTGAGGAAGCGGCCGGTGCTGGCGGTCGCGGTCTGGTGGATGTCGAGGTTCTGCGTCACCTCGCTGTGGCCCCAGACGAGCGTGCCGCCCTCTTGGATCTCGCCGGGGTCGGCGGTGGTCATCTCGCCGCCGCCTCCGTCGCCACCGCCGCCGGAGGTGTCGGTCGGTTCCTCGGTGTCGCTGCCGCCGCCGGCGCAGCCGGCGATCGCGGTCATGCCGCCCGCCCCCGCGAGGCCGGTTGCCTTCAGGAAGCGGCGGCGGTCGACGTCTGTCGGATCGAAGTCGTTGGTGTCGGTCATGTGTTGGGTATGTTAGTACTTCAGGCCGAAGTCGAGTATCTCGTCGGGGTACTCCCCGAGCATTTCATCGGTGGACGCGGGCAGGTCCGCCTCCGTCTGCTTGCCCAGTTCGAACGCCTCGCGGAGGTCGTCGACCGGGTCCTCGGAGTTGTCGATGCGGAGGTTGTGGTACAGTTTCGGGTCGGGCGAGTGGACGAGCAGCGCCGCGCTGATCTTCCCGCGCTTGTCGCCGCCGGCGCCCTGTCCGGCTTCGAGGGCGGTCATGAGCCGCTCGGCGAGCTCCCCCTCGGCCTCCTGGAACGTTTCGCTGATGTCCTCGATCACGTCTCCGTTCGCGAGCATGTTGCCCGCGACCGTGTGGTCGTCGCGCTCGAGGTGTCCGAACCAGTCCACGCAGTCGTCGCCGCTGAAGGCGAACGTGCGGCCGTCGCCGTCGATGCCGTGGAGCTGTCGGTAGCTCGCGTGTTCGTCGTCCCCCAGCAACGCGTCACACGCCGTCGGCACGCTCACGCCGCGGTCGGCGAGGTCGACGGCGTTGGCGCCGTGAGACACCTTGACGAACGACTGGGTCGCCACGGCGGCGTTCTCGCTCACGAACGGACACAGCGCCCCGACGCCGACCAGCGCGGTGCTGACGGCGACGCCGAACTCGTCCGCGTCGGGATCGTGTGCCGCGATCGAGAACGTCCCCGGGACGAACCCTCCGGGTTCGCCCGTCTCCCTGTTACTATTTTCCATGAGTCGTCACGCCATGTCAACAATACCCAAGCTAAATAAGCGATGGGGTCCGGAACCATATTTCCGGATCTATCCGTGATTATTGAATTCGCCTGCGAATACCTCTTTGATCGTACGGTTATTCTCGAAAGTGTACCAAATATATTTGGGTTGATACGTAAATAGTTGTCTCGTCTCTGGGTGGCCCACTCCGCCGCTATTCGATAGCGGAACCGAGGCGCGCGAGCGTCGGCTCCCCGAACCACTCGGCGACGAGCTGTACGCCGATCGGTCGATCATCAACGGTCCCCGCCGGGACCGACAGCGCGGGGTTGCCCGTGAGGTTGAACGGACTCGTGTTCGTGATCGTCCCGATCACGTCCTCGGTCGTTGTCACCTCGCCGAAGTCCGGGGCGGTCGTCGGGGTGGTCGGGAGCGCCAGCGCGTCCACGTCGTCGAAGCGCCGGTCGACCGCCGCGGTGAACCGCTCGCGGACGTTCTGTGCCCCGACGTACGCGCGCCCCTCGGTCGCCTCGTACAGCGCCTCGAAAGTGACCGCGCTGTCGACGACACCGTCGCCCAGCGCCTCCCAATCGAAGTCGGCGGCGGCCGCCCGCCACGGATCGGCGTAGCCGGTGCCGCTCGCGCGGACGAGCCCTCGATTCGCGAGCAGCGAGGCGAACTCGGTGTTCGCGATCACGACGACGGCGGAGGCCATCTCGTCGAACCGCGGGAGCGATACCTCGACCGCCTCGACGCCCGCGGCTTCCAGATCCGCGAGGGCCGCGTTCACCGCGTCGCGGACCTCCGGGTCGGCCCCCTCCATCGCCTCCCGAACGACGCCGACAGTCTCCCCATCGGCGGGCTCGCCGACCGCCGCGTGCGTGTTCGCGGTCGGACGGGCGGTGCGAGACGAGAGGTCGCGACGGTCCGGCCCCGCGATGGCGTCGTACACGCGAAATGCCGCCGACACCGACGACGCCAGCGGACCGACGTGGTCCAGCGAGGGCGCGAGGTCGCCGAACCCGAACCGAGGGACGCTCCGGTGCGTCGGCTTGAGCCCGACGACGCCGCAGTAGGACGCGGGGATCCGGACGCTCCCGCCGGTGTCGCTCCCCAGGGCCGCGTCGACGAGGTCGGCGGCGACGGCCGCCCCGCTCCCGCTCGAGGAGCCGCCGGGGACCCCCTCGTCGGTCGCCGGGTTCCGGGTCGGACCGTGCGCGCAGGTCTCCCCGGTCGTCGTCAGCGCGAACTCGTCCATGTTGGTGGTGCCGAGGAGCCGCGCGCCCGCCGCCTCCAGCCGTTCGACGACGCTCGCGTCGTACTGCGGGACGAAGTCGACGCCGGCGGACCCGCACGTCATCGGCACCCCGGCCACGGCCATGTTGTCCTTCACGGCCACCCGAAGCCCCGCCAGCGGTCCGCCCTCGCCGTGCTCCTCCTCGTCGTGTCTCTCCACTCGGTAGCGGAAGGCGTTGTACTCGTCGTCGCCCGGTGCGTACTCGCGGGGGTCGCGCTCGTCCGTCGACGGCTCGAACGCGGCCGCCATCGTGGCGGCGTCGGTCGCGTCGGCGGCGTACCGCTCGACATCGCTCGGATCGAGTGCGACGCCGAGGCTGTCGGACGCCGCTTCGACGTGGTGTTCGCTGACCATGTGGTGTGTGGGCGATTGACGCTCCCTCTCTCATAGTTCCCTCGGCGGAGAGCGACCGTCCGCGAGGCGAACGCATACAACCGTCCCCCCGAACCCATGGGTATGACCGACGATCACGCGCCGGCGAGCACGCGCGTCGGCGTCGACGTGGGCGGCACGTTCACCGACCTCGTGACGGTCCGCGGGGGCCGCATCCGCGTCGACAAGACGCCGTCGACCCCTGCTGCGCCCGACGAGGGCGTCGTGACCGGTCTCCAGGGGGTCGACGCGCCACTCGACGAGGTCGACTTCCTCGGCCACGGGACGACCGTCGCGACCAACGCGGTGCTGGAGGGCGAGTGGGCCGACACCGCCCTCGTGACGACCGAGGGCTTCCGCGACGCCGTCGAGATCGGTCGCCAGACCAGACCCGACATCTACGACTTCGACGCGACCAAACCGGAGCCGATCGTGGCGCGCGACCGCCGGTTCGAGGTGCCCGAGCGCGTCGACGAGCGCGGCGCCGTCCTCCGGGAACTCGACGAGGCAGCCGTCCGCGACCGCGCGGCCGACCTCCGCGAGTCGGGAGTCGACAGCGTCGCCGTCTCGCTGCTCTTCTCGTTCGAGCACCCCGCCCACGAGCGCCGCGTCCGCGAGATTCTCCGTGAGGAGGGACTCGACGCGAGCGTCTCGCTGTCGTCTGACGTGCTCCCGGAGATCCGGGAGTACGAGCGCACGCTGACGACCGCGATGAACGCCGCGCTCAAGCCGGTGATGGACGCGTACCTCGGATCACTCGCGGGCAGTGTCGGCGACCTCGGCGTCGACGCGCCGCTCCGTGTGATGGGCTCGAACGGCGGACTGATGGCGAGCGATGCCGCCCGCGAGCGTCCGGTGAACACGCTCCTCTCCGGCCCAGCCGCGGGCGTCCGCGGCGCCACCCACGTCGCCGGCCGTCGGGGCGTCGACGACCTGATCACGATGGACATGGGCGGCACTTCCTGTGACGTGAGTCTCGTCCGCGATGGCGACCCCATCGTGACGACCGACACCGAGGTCGGCGACTACCCCGTCTCGGTGCCGACCGTCGACATCCACACCGTCGGCGCCGGCGGCGGCTCCGTCGGCTACGTCGACACGGGCGGCGCCCTGCGGGTCGGCCCGCGCTCGGCGGGCGCCCAGCCCGGTCCGGTCTGCTACAACCGCGGCGGGACCGAGCCGACCGTCACCGACGCCCACCTCGTGCTCGGCCGTATCGACCCCTCGTCGTTCCTCCCGGACGCGCTCGCCCGCGACGACGACCGCGTCCGCGACGCCTTCGCCCCGCTGGCGGAGGCCGTCGCCGGTGACCCCGAGGCGACCGAGACCGCCGCCCGCGGACTGCTCGACGTGGCGAACGCGAACATGCGACGCGCGCTCCGGGTCGTCAGCGTCGAGCGCGGCTACGACCCCCGCGAGTTTGCCCTCGTCGCCTTCGGCGGCGCCGGCCCCCTGCACGCGACGGCGCTTGCGGACGCCCTCGACATTCCCGAAGTGATCGTGCCGCGTGCCGCGGGCGTCCTCTCGGCGCTGGGGCTGCTCATCAGCGACGTGGTGTACGACTACTCCACCTCGATGGTCCGCCGGTTCGAGGACGTGGACCCGGAGGCCCTCCGCGACGCGTTCGCGGCGTTCGAGAGCGAGGGCCGTGCGGAACTGCGCGACGCCGGCCGCGCGGACGACGAACTGGCGTTCGAGCGGACGCTCGACCTCCGGTACGCCGGCCAGTCGTTCGACCTGTCGGTGCCGGTCGAAGGAGACCTCGACGCCGAGGAACTCGCCCGCGTCGAAGCGCGGTTTCACGGGGCCCACGAGCGCCGGTACGGTCACGCGTCGCCCGAGGAGCCGGTGGAGTTGGTGACCGTCCGACTGCGCGCACGCGGACTCGTCGAGCCGCCCGAACTCGCGGTCGAGGTGCGCGCCGGCGACCCCGACGACGCGATCGCGGAGACGCGCCGGGTCGGCTTCGGCGACGGCGACCGCGACACCCCGGTGTACGACCGGAGCCGCCTGCCGACGGACGCGACCGTCGACGGCCCCGCCGTCGTCGAGGGGAGCGAGAGCACCGTCGTCGTCCACCCCGGCCAGCGCGCGCGGGTCGACGGCGACGCCAACCTGGTCGTCGAGACCGGGGGTGACGGGGAGTGAGCGATCGACACGGGAGCGCCGCCGGCGACGACGGTGAGTCCCGCGGCGTCGACTCGGTCACCCTCGAGGTGATCCGCAACGGCTGTGAGGCGGTCGCCGAGGAGATGAACGCGACGCTCGTTCGGACCGGCTACTCGCCGAACATCAAGGAGCGCCGAGACTGCTCGACGGCGCTGTTCGACGCCGACGGCGAGATGATCGCCCAGGCGGAGACGATGCCGGTCCACCTCGGGGCGATGCCGTACTCCGTCGCCGCGGCGGTCGAGGCGTTCCCACCGGAGACGCTCTCGCCCGGCGACTCGATCCTCCTGAACGACCCGTTCCGCGGCGGCGCGCACCTCCCGGACCTGACGCTCGTGACGCCGATATTCGGTGACGAGGCGCGGGGCGACGGCGGCGAGGTGATCGCGTTCGCCGCGAACCGCGCGCACCACGCCGACATCGGGGGATCAACTGCGGGCTCGGTCGCGGCCGACTCCACCGAAATCTACCAGGAGGGGCTGCGCATCCCGCCGGTGAAGTTCGAGGCCGGTACCGGGGAGGTCGCGGACGACGGCACGCCCGTCGGCGAGGTGCGCGAGGACGTGCTGTCGATGATCCTCGCGAACGTCAGAACGCCGGAGGAGCGCCGCGGCGACCTCCGCGCGCAGGTGGCCGCGAACGCGACGGGGCGCCGGCGCTTCCGCGACCTCGCGGCCGAGCACGGCGGGGACCTGGCGCCGGCGCTTGAGGCGATCAAGGACTACTCCGAGCGGCGGATGCGCGCCGAGTTGGCCGATCTGCCGGACGGCACCTACGCGTTCGCAGACGCGCTCGACGACGACGGCCGCGGCAACGAGGACCTCGCGATCGAGGTGACACTCACGATCGACGGCGACGGGGTCACCGTCGACTTCACCGGCACCGCCGCACAGACCGACGGGCCGATCAACGCCGTCCTCGCGGTGACCGCGTCGGCGACGTACTACGCCGTCCGCTGTGTGACCGACCCGGACATCCCGCCGAACCACGGCTGTTACCGCCCGATCGAGATCGTCGCGCCGGAGGGGACGATCGTGAACCCCAAGCCGCCGGCCGCGGTCGTCGGCGGCAACCTGGAGACGAGCCAGCGCGTCACAGACGCGGTGCTCGGCGCGCTCGCGGAGGCGGCCCCGGGGCGCGTCGCCGCCGCGGGCCAGGGGACGATGAACAACGTCACGCTCGGCGGGACGGACCCGCGGGGCGACGGGCCGAACCCGTACGCCTTCTACGAGACGCAGGGCGGCGGCTTCGGCGGGCGCGCGAGCGGCGACGGGATGGACGGCGTCCACGTCCACATGAGCAACACGCTGAACACGCCCGCGGAGGTGCTGGAGACGGCGTACCCGCTCCGGATCGAGCGCTACGAACTCCGGCCGGACTCCGGCGGCGCGGGCGAACACCGCGGGGGTTGGGCCTCCGGCGCGACATCCGGGTGCGCGGGCACACCGCCCGCTTCAGCCTGCTCGCCGAGCGCCACGACTCGCACCCGTACGGTCTGGCGGGCGGCGGCGAGGGCGCCAACGGCGCGGCCTACTTGGTCGACGACGACGGCGACGAGACCGAGAAACTGCCAGCGAAACACACCCGCGACCTCCCCGCGGGCGCCGTCGTCAGCGTCCGCACGCCCGGCGGCGGGGGTACGGCGACCCCGCCGACCGCTCGGTGGACGCTATCGAGCGCGATCTGCGGCTCGGCAAGCTCACGGCCGAGGCGGCGCGCGAGGAGTACGGATACGGCGCCGACGAGGGCGAGAACGCCGACGGCGACGACTGACCCGCCGGTGCCGCCGCGGGAGGCTCCGCGGTCGCCTCCGACACACCGTCACCAGAAACGACGCCTCGGACCAACCGGGCTACCGCGGTACGAAGGGTTTAGCCGCCGGCGACGCAGTGAGCGACCATGCTCGACGACGGCGACGAGGCACCCGAAGTAACCGCACCGATGGCGACCCCCGAGGCCGCCGCAAGCACCGAGCGCGGCAGTTACACGGGCGGCGACGTGAGCGAGTTCTCGCTGAGCGACGCGCTCGACGACGGCCCGGTCGTCCTCGCGTTTTATCCGGGCGTCTACTCGCGCACCTGCACGCAGGAACTGTGCGAGCTCCGCGACTGGAAGGCTGACCTCGCGGACCTCGACGCCCCGCTGTACGGCGTCAGCGTCGACTCGCCGTGGTCGCTGCTGGCGTTCATGGACGAGTACGACCTCCAGTACCCGCTCGTCTCGGGGTTCAACAACTCGATCATCGCGGACTTCGGCGTCCGGCGCGAGGAGTCGATCATGCGTGGGATCGCGAACCGCGCGGTGTTCGTCGTCGCGCCGGACGGGGTCGTTTCCTACACGTGGAAGGCGACGGAGCCGCTGACGTTCCCCGACACCGACGAGGTGGAGGCGGCGGTCGCGGCGGCCGCCGAGGTCGAGTAACCGCGCCGGCGTCGCCGCCGGATGTCGTCGGCTGCGCGACAGGGAAGTTTTGTAGTCCGCGGCCGAGAACGCCGGACGATGCCCTCCACAACGAATGATGCCGGGAGCCTTGGCCGACAGATCGCGTTCGCGCTCGCGGCCGCCGCCGTCGCGGCCGTCGTCGGCACCGGCCAGGCGTTCGTCCCGAGACTGATCGACCTTTCGAGCGACACCGTCTGGCTGCTCACCGCTGCGAGCGCCCTCGCGGCGGTCGTGAGCACCGTCGCGGCCGGGGTGGCGGGATACGCCGCCGGGATGCGCGAGCCGACCGCCGCCGCCGTCGTTCGCACGGCGACCGTGTTCGCTGTCGCCGCGATCGTCGGGTTCGCCGCGGGGCTGCTCGTGTCCCGGTTCATCGTGGACGACTGGAGCGGAGGGCTGCTCGTCGCGGTCGCGGCGCTCCTCGCGCGCAGCGTCCCGTTCGTCGCCGGCGGCGTCGCCGGGGCGGCGCTCTCGGTCGCCCGCGACGCAAGCTACTCGGCGACGCGCGCGAACGGCGAGGTATGACCATCGCTCCCGAGGAGGCCCTCCCGACCGAGGGCCTCGTCTGCGTCGTCGGCGCCGGCGGGAAGAAGACGACCCTCTACACGCTCGCGAACCGCCTCGACCGCGCGGTCGTCACCGCGACGGTCCGCATTCCGATCTTCGACGAGCACGTCGCGCGCGTCGTCGTCGACCCCGACGCGGTCGCCGCGCTGACGCGCCACGCCGCGGACGCCGACATCGCCGTCGACTGGCCGCTCGGGATCGTTCCCGAACGCGAGCGCGACGACCGGTACCTCGGCTACGACACCGACGCCGTCGACGACCTTGCGGCCGCTCACGACGGCCCCGTGCTCGTGAAGGCCGACGGCGCGCGGATGCGTGAGTTCAAGGCGCCCGACGACCGCGAGCCGCAGATCCCGGCGAGCGCCGACGCCGTCGTCCCGATCGCCTCCGCGCACGTCGTCGGCGAACCGCTCACCGACGAGCGCGTTCACCGACCCGAGCGGGTCGCCGCCGTCGCGGGGATCGACGTGGGAGAACGGGTGACCGCCGAAGCCGTCGGCCGAGTGCTCGCCTCGACCGAGGGCGGCCTGAAGGAAGCGCCCGCCGACGCCGAGGCGGTCGCGCTCGTGAACAAGGTGGACGACGCCGACGACGAGGCCGCGGCGCGCGAGGTCGCCGCCGCGGCGTTCGAGGCCGACGAGTCCGGTCGGCTCGACCGGGTGGTGCTCGCGGCGCTCGGCGAGGACCGGATCGTCGACGTGATCGAGGGGTAGCGGGGCTACCGCGCCGCGAACGCCGCTCCCGCCGCCTCGAACTCCTCGCGGGTGTTGAGGTTCTCGAAGCTCCGGCCGTCGACGCCGAGGTCGGCGAGTTCGTCGTCGTCGATCACCGCGTAGTCGAGATCGAACAGCGGCGCGATGATCTTGCGGTCGCCGCGCGCGAGGGCGGCGTCGCAGGCGTCGGCCATCGGGCCGGCGCGGTAGGCGGCGTGGGTCGTCTGGAACCACTCGTCGTCGACCCGGGGAACGACGGCGTCCAGAGTCGCGTCGTCGTCGCCGTCACGTCCGTCGATCCGATCGAACAGCACGCCGACGAGCGCGGGGTCGACGAACGGCATGTCGCAGGCGACGACGAACGCGGGGGCGTCGGGGCCACCCCACCGCTCGACGCCGCGGAGAACGGTCCGGATACCCGCCATCGGCCCCTCGTCGGGATCGGGGTCCTCGGCGTAGCGAACGGGGTTCGG
Source organism: Halobaculum halobium (assembly GCF_030127145.1). NCBI lineage: Archaea > Methanobacteriati > Methanobacteriota > Halobacteria > Halobacteriales > Haloferacaceae > Halobaculum > Halobaculum halobium. The sequence goes on along the minus strand of NZ_CP126158.1, from coordinate 1,343,101 downwards.
ATACCCGGCCATCGCGTCCTCGATGGCGGCCCGTTGGTCGGTGCGGCAGTTGACGACCAGCCGGTCGGTCGCGCCCGCTAGCCGGTCGGCGACGCGACGGATCATCGGCGTGCCGGCCAGATCGGCGACGGCCTTGTCGCGGTCGCCGAAGCGGGTCGAGCGTCCGCCGGCGACGACGGCGGCGTACCGGGGCATGTGCGGAGGTGCGTCGGGAGGGGTGAAAACGCCTGTGGGAACACCGGTCGAGCCAGCGCGACTCGCCCCCTGGCAAACGCTTATCGGCGTCGGCCGTTTCCACGGTGACGATGACACGGACCCGGGTGCTCCGCGTCGACCTCTCGGCGGGGACCGCCGCGTTCGAACCGGTCCCCGAGCAGTGGCGTCGCCGCTACCTCGGGGGCAAGGGGCTCGGGGCCCGGTACCTGTACGACGAACTCTCGCCCGGGGCCGACCCGCGGGGCCCCGAGAACCTCCTCGGATTCATGCTCGGCCCGCTGTCGGGCGCGCTCCCGGGCGAGTCGCGCTACGCCGCCGTGACGAAGTCGCCGCTGACGGGCGCGTTCCTCGACTCCTACTCCGGCGGGACGTTTCCGGATCGGCTCGCGGGGTCGCTGCCGGAGTGTCTCGGCGTGCTCGTGACGGGCGCGGCCGACGAGCCGACGGCGTTGGTCGTCGGCGACGGCGAGCCCCGACTGGAGTCCGCCGGCGACCTCGCGGGTGCGGACACCGTCGAGACCAGCGAGGCGTACCCCGACGCGGCGGTCGCGTGCGTCGGCCCGGCCGGCGAGCGGGAGGTCGCGTACGCGACCGTCGCCTCCGACGCCGGCGACCACCACGCCGGCCGCGGCGGCGCGGGCGCAGTGATGGGCGCGAAGCACCTGAAGGCGGTCGTCGCCCGCGGCGACCCGCCGGACGTGCCCGCGGAACTCGCCGACCTCCACGCGGAGTACGAGGCGGCGTTCGCCGCCGACGACGCCGGCAAGTGGCAGACCGCCGGCGAGACTCTGGAGTCGATCGACTTCGCCGCCGAGGTGGGCGTGTTGCCCGCGAACGGCTGGCGCGACACCGCGAACGAGGTCGACGGCATCGGGATCGAGGCGGCCGCGGCGGCCGCACACGAGCGCGAACACCCCGACGAGGACGTGCCAGGCGGCTTCCGCGTCGAGACTGACGACGGCGAGACGGTCCCCCGCGGCGCCGCGCCGATGACGCTCGGCGCCGGGCTCGGGATGGACGACTTCGACGCGGTCGCGGCGCTGGGTGAGGCGTGCGACCGCCTCGGCGTCGACGTGATCACCGCGGGCAACGCCGTCGCGTGGGCCGTCCGCGCGAACGAGGTCGACTTCGAGTTCGGCGACGAGGACGGCGCCCGCGAGCTGATCGAGCGCATCGCTCGTCGGGAGGCGGACGACGACCTCGCGGACGCGCTGGCGGAGGGCGTCGACGAAGCGGCCGAGCGCCGCGGCGGCGACGACTACGTGCCGACGGTGAAGTCGATGGAGCTCCCGGCCTACGACCCCCGGGGCGCACTCGGGATGGCGCTGGCGTACGCGACAGCCGATCGCGGCGGCTGCCACCGCCGCGCTCGCCCGATCGAAGAAGAAGTGTTCCGCGAGGACTGGGACACCGCCCGCCGGGTCGAGGCCGTCGTCGGCGCACAGAACGCCCGCGCGGTGCTGTGGAGCCTCGTCGTCGACGACTTCGCCGGGGAGACGCTGTGGGACGACCTGGGCGCGGAGTGGCTCGATGCGCTCGGCGTCCCGCACGACGACCTCCGACGCGTCGGCGACCGCGTGTGGACGCTCGTTCGGCTGTTCAACGCCCGCGAGGGGTTCGACCGCGAGGCCGACGCGCTCCCGGCGCAGTTCGCCGAGCCGCTCCCGACCGGGGAGGCGCCCGCGGCCGGCCGCGCCGTCGACCGCGAGGGGTTCGACCGGCTGCTCGACGCGTACTACGCCGCCCGCGGGTGGGACGACCGCGGACTCCCGACGCCCGAGCGCTGTGGTGCGCTCGGGCTCCCGACCGACGCGCTCGACCCAACGGACACGTCCGGACTGACCGGCACGCCCGACGGGCCCGCCGACCGACCGCAATCCCACGACTGACACGACACAGCGATGCCAGACAAGATCGACCTCGACGACCTCGACGTACAGCCCGACGACGACGACGAGCGGCCCAACCGCGGCGATTGGTTCTGGGGCGACGACAGCGGGGGCGACGCCGACGAATCGATCGACGCAGATGACGTGGCCGACGACGACGCGCCCTCGTCGCCGCCGGCCGGCCCAGAAGCGGGTGGCGCGGACGGCGACGACGGTTGGCGCTCTGGCGGCGCCCGCGCGGAGGAGTTGGGCGCCGACGAGCCCGCGCCGGCCGAGTACGACGACGACCTCGACGCGGACCTGTCCTCGTCGACGCCGCGCGTGCCGTACGCGGACGACGACAAGCCGGTCGGCATCCCCCGCGATGGCGGGGGCGGGGGCGGCGTCTCCGCCGACGCGCGCGAGGAGGAGACGCAAGCGCAGCCCGAGGCGACCGGCCCACACGGCGAGGCGAAAAGCGAGATGACGATGGCGCTGTCGTACCGGGCGGTGCGCTCGCTGTCGAACCTCCACGCCGCGCTCGCGGACGCCGAGACGTGGACCGACTACGTCGGGATCGTCGGCGACGTCGACGCACACGTGATCAACAAGTACCAGCGCGACAACCGCCTGGACCTCGACTTCTTCAACGGCACTGGGACCGGCCCGGGCGAGCGACTGGAGGAAGTCGGCCCGAACTCGATGTTTTACGCCGAGCGGATGGTACTCGTCGGCGTCGAGTCGGCCGGCGAGCGCGCGTGGGCCGAGCGCGCCGGCTGGGAGTTCGTCCCGCTGGCGGAGGCCGCCGAGGCGTCCGAGTGGGCCCTCGACGAGCCGGGGGGCGCTCCCGACGGGGACGCAAACTGAGCGCGGTTCGGGATCTCCGCACGGCCCGTCGACGCAACGCCGGATGTCCCGTCCGAACGGAGGTACACTTTTTGCGATCCCCGTGTCAATAGCTCGCTATGGGACTTCGAAACGCGGTATCGCAAAGCTGGGTGCTGACCGCGATGGTGACCGGGATCGGCCTGTGGTGCGCGTACATCGCCGTGCAGACGTTCGCCGCGAGTGAGGGTATCTGGGCGTTCTCCGGGTCGTACGTCGGGCAGAACGCCGTCGGTGGCCTCGCCGGCGTCGCGGTGCTCGCGGGGATCGTCGCCCTCCTGTTCGTCTACCTGGGCGAACTCGGCGAGTCCGACCCCGCGCCCAAGGCGTGGCCGCCCGAGGAGTAACGACCGGTCTGCGGTCCGGCTTCGAGCCGAACCGAAACCGGCCAACGGTGTGACCGAGGGACAAGGCTAACACGCCGGCTCCCGTGCCACCCTCCATGCAGTACGAGTGCGTCGACTGCGGCACGATGACGCGCGTCGGCTCTCCCGAGGGGGAGGTTCGCCGGGAGTGTCCGGTGTGCGAGACAGTAACGACCTGGGACCCGGCGTTCGAGGGCCAGGGGGTGTCGTTCTGATGGCCATCACCTTCGAGCCGAGCGACCGCCTCGTCGCCGCCGCCGAGGAGTGGGGCGACCAGCGCATGATGGAGGACGAGCGCGCGCTGGAGGTGAAACTCGAACAGGCGCTGCTGGAGATCGAACACCTCGTCTCCGGCGGCACGGAGGTCACCTTCGAAGTCGAGGACGGCGGCGAGCGGGTCCGGTTCTCCCCGAGCGACGACCTGGCGACGTTCCTCGACCGGCAGGCCGAGGAGTCCGGGCTGTCGGCCGAGCGCCTGCTGCGACTGCACGTCGACCTGTTCGCGAACGTGTTTCTCGACGGGGACGCCGAACGACCGCCGAACGCACCGCCGACGGAGTAGCCCGCCGACGGCCACACCGTCCGACTGCGTTAAGCCCCGCTTTCGCCGGTTCCCGACCGTCGGGAACCACCCCGCCTCGGTTTTTCACGTCCACCAGTAGCCAAAAGTGGGTGAAGACAGATGCCGGCCACCACGACTGCGACCGGAACGGTCGCTCGACGAGATCGGATCGGAATCGGAACCGAGGCGCTCGTGGCCGCGCTCCTCGCGGCCGGATTCGCGGGACACGTCGCGCTCGGGGTCGCGGCGCTCACGTTCCTCGCGGGCGTGCTCCCTGCGCTGGTGTGACCCCGATCGGCTCGTGACCGATCGACGCCTTCGCGTGTCGACACGCCGGCACGGCTCGACGCCGGATCGGGACAACAGCTAAGTTCTCGGATCCTGATCACAGGTGCATGGCGACCGAGGACACCGGCTGGCGACCGAAGGGCGCACTGGAACAGTACAAGGGGTACGAGGTCTGGGAGTACGAGAGCGGTCCCCACGAGGAGAACCGCCGGGAGAGCGAGGGCGAGGTCGAGATCGACGGCGCGGCCGCGAGCGACGACGAGTAACTGACGCCGTCGGACGTCGTCACGCCGGTCGGTCGGTTCTTACGTTTCGATCGCGAACCTCGCAGATCAAGTGATCGTCAGCGGGAACGCCCGCTTCTCCCGCGGCGGGACGACGAAGTTCGCCCGCGAGCGAGTGGTGATGAAGTTGAGGATGCCGTTGTTCTCGCGGTCGGTGATGTCGGGGTGGTCGTCGCGCAGGTACCAGCCGTTCATCGACTTGCGCGTCCGTCGGAAGTGCGCGAGCTTGCGCTGATAGCTGAGGAAGTGAACGCCCGTCCGGCCGTGGTCGACGGTGTTGAAGTCCCGGCGGAGCAGCAGCGGCTCGCCGTCCCGACGGACGCGCGCGACCTTCTCGTGGTGGCCGACGCTGCCGTGATCGCGAGCGTGCTCGCGTACCGCGTCCGCGAACGGCACGTCCGTCCCGAGATCAGCGACGTCGTCGGCGGTGAACTCGGGCGTGAACATCTTCTCGATCCGGCTCGCCTCGTCGCCGGAGAACCACTTCGGGAGATCGAAGGCGATGTGCGAGAGGTGGGCGGTGGTGCCGCCGGCCAGCGGGCCGTCGTCGATGGCGACGCGGTCCTCGCTGGCCTGAGACCCCTCGCGCCCCGAGAAGAACCCGGAGAACATCGGGGCGTCCGCCTCCAGTCCCTCCACGTCGACGTGTTCGGCGGGGAGCCCCTCGCCGAGGAAGCCCGTCCGGCGGTCGCGTCGACGGAACACGCTCTCCAGCGTGTGGTCCACCGGCTCGCCGTTCAGTTCCTCGCGCGAGCCGAACAACGCGCTCTCTACGGTCGGGAGGTGCGATTCCACGTCCGACTCCAGCACGAGCATCGCGTCGAAGTGCTGGAGGTCCTCGTCGTCGGTGCGCGTGAGCACCTCCGGGTGCTCGATCGGGACGCGCCCGAGCGCGTCGTTGTCGTCGAAGTACGTCGACCCCCAGGCGAGGGCGTGAAACAGCCCGTCGGGCGCCCAGTCGTACGCCGCCTCCACGGTCCGGAGCGCGCGTTCGACGGTTTCTGCGGCATCTTCTGAGGGCTCGCGCTTCAGGTCCAACAGGAGGATGCGCCGGTGGCGCGCCTGGAGCTCGTTGCCGTCGGCGTCGCGCTGGAGTACGTCACGCTGCGCGAACTGTCTGCTCGGAACCGAGTGGGGGTTGGCGTCGAGCGGGAGCCCGGGCGGGGCGCCGGTGGTGCAGCCGGCGACGCCGATCCCGGCAGCGACCGCGAGCTTCCCCAGCATGTTCCGTCGGGACGGCATTCTAACACGTGTCACGTCGTACGCGGGCAAAAACGTTCGGTCGTCACGAGCGCCGCGAGCGACGGCGCTCGGCTCCCCGACACAAACGCTATGAGTCCACAGACCGAGCGATCCCGTATCATGGGCGGAACACACGCGAACCTCCCGCTCGCGCTCGGCCCCGCGTTCGTGGTGCTCGGCGTCGGCGTGGTCGTCCTCGCGCTGGCGACGTACGACGCGTACCGATCGTACGACGCGGCGGACGCCGACGGGGCGTCCGGAGGGGCCGTCGCCACGACGAGGGGCATCGACGACGCGTCGGGGGGTGGAGCCGATGAGTAGCCCGACAACGCCCGCTGACGGCGGGGGACGGGCGGGGGAAGTGACTGACGCGTCCGGCGGCGAACGCGGTCGGCTCGCCGGCGCGCTGTACTGGGTGCGCGTTGGCGCGTACACGCTCGCGTCGCTGCTCGGGCTCTCACTGCTCACAGTGGGGACGGTGGCCGTCATCGCGGAGATCAAGGGCACCTGGCACTGGGCGATCCACCTGGAGTCGACGATCAGCTACATGGGAATCTTGATGGGCGGACTGCTCGCGCTGTTGGTCCCCTTGCTCCTCGTCTCGCTGACAGCGCGGGTAGTGTACGATGTCTGAGCGACTTTCGGCTCCGTGGCTCGCGCGGGCGTTCGCGGCGGCTTCGGTGCTGGGGCTGCTCGTGACGGTCGCCGGCGTCGCCGCGATGGCGATCGCTGCCGAGTCGATCGGTCGCAAGACCTGGGGTGCGTACTTCGCGATGGAGCAGGCGATGGCGATCGGCACCCCGGTCGCCGTCGCGTTCGCTGGGCTGTCGGTCCTCGGCGGCTTCGCGGTCGTGTACACCACGAACGGGCCAGATACGGCCGTCCAGCGTCAGCCGTCGGACGACTGAAGCGGACGTGGAGCGGACGGGGGCTGAAACCGCGGGAGGTGTGGATCCGAACCGCGTGCGGCGTGACTGTGACTAGCGTGACTGTGACTACTGTGTCGTGTTGACTAGCGTGACTGTGACTACTGTGTCGTGTACGCGACCGCCACCAGCTTTCGCGATCAGATGGCTGCGTTCTGCGACACCGAACTTCGCGACAAACCGTCGCCTTACACCATCTGCGCGACGATCTCGTCCTCGAACTCGACGAGCCCGGCGAGGATCTCTCCGGCCGCAAGGAACAGCGGTTCGTCCGTCTCCGCGCGGATGTCCTCGGCGGCGTCGTCGGCCCACGTCATGAGGTGGTTGTCGAGGAACACGCGCTCGTAGCCGAACGTCTCGTCTCGACCTTCGCGCTGCTTGGTGACGAGCCACCGGAGGAACGCGAGTTCGACGGCGACGAAGTCGCTCTCTTCGGGGTACTCCTCGGGCGGCGTCCAGCCGGCGGCGCCGTAGCTCGCCTCCACCTCCGCGAGCCCTTCGCCGATGAACTCGGTGTCGTCGCGGTAGTGCGTCTCGTGGAGCAGGACCGGCGGCCGCGGGCCGACGAACACCTCCGTGTACTTCTGCCGCAAGTCGCTGCGCAGCTCGGACACGTCGTCGTCCTCGTGGGCGTCGACGAACGCCCGGACGTGCTCGAAGCCGGCGTCGAGGTGGTCGTTCACGCTGTCCTCCGGGGTGCGCATGTCGCCCGAGAGGAGGTGCGAGAGGAACTCCTCGGTCGGGGCGTCGTGGAACACCTCGATGCAGAAGTCGATCAGTTCGATCCGGGCGTCGTAGACGGCGAGTTCGTCTGAGCTCATGGTGTGTGTCGGGACGCGGAGGGCGTCATCTGTTGTCGAACAGCAGCTGCGCGCGGCAGCTGCCGCAGTACTCGAAGACGCTGTGCTCGGAGTTCGGGGCGATCCCCTCGACGAGGTTGCCGACCTCGGACTGGATGTGTTCGGCGGAGGCCGCGGAGGTGAAGGGGTCGCCACAGCGGACGCACTCCAGCATCTCGCCGTCGTGGACCGTCTCCCACCGCGGGTCGTCGGCGGCGACGGCGCCCTCCCCGGCGGTCCGGTTCTCGGGCAGCCGCGAGAGGTCGAGGCCCCGCTCCATCGTGATCGCCGTCTCCGGACAGCCCTCCTCACAGAGTTCGCAGTTGACGCAGTCCTCGTGGTTGAACTGGAGGTTCCCGTCGTCCGTCCGGCGGATCGCGTCAGTCGGGCACAGCGTCGAACACGTCGGCGTGAGGTTGCAGGCGTCCGAGACGGACATCACGCCGAAGTCCTTCAGCCCGCGGATCACCTCCCGCTCGGGCTCGGCGAACTCGAGGAGTCGCCGGACCGACTCGAGCGTCCAGTCGTGGCTGTTGAACGCGGGGTTGGGTTTGTCCTCGCGGACGACGCCCGTCGAGCGGTGCTCGCCCTCCGGAACGGGCGTCGGATCGAGCGTTAGCTCCGTGAAGCGGCTCAACTCCTCGGCGAATGCTGCGGGTTCGCGCGGGTCCGGCGCGAAGAACGCGACGCGCTCGCCCAGCCCCAGGTCGGTCGTCGCGCGGTTGAGTCGGTCGACCAGCTCGGCCTTCGGGTCCGGGCCGGAGTGGAGACACGACCCGCCGCAACCGACGATGGCGACGCCGGCCGCGCCCGCGGCGAGCGCGTGCATGACGTGTCCCTCGCCGACGGTGTCGGTACAGTTCACCTCCACCGGGAGCACCGGCGGGTAGGTGATGTCCTCCCCGGCGGCCGCCCGGCGGCCGTACTCGTCGAGCGCCGCGGCCGCGCGCTCGTCGCAGGTGAACGCGACCACCGGCGTCTCGATGCCGCCGTCGCTCCCGGTGAACGGCCAGATGCCGCCCTCGTCGGTCTCGCGGCTGAGCAGCGCCTCGACCTCGCGGGCGATCCGCTCGTTCGACGGCTCCCGGAGCGACGTCGCGCCCGTCGGACACGACGAGGTGCACGCGCCGCAGTTCTCGCAGGCCGTCAGGTCGAACTCGACCTCGTCGACCGCGGGTCGATCGACGGCGTCGTGCGGACACGCGTCGACGCAGGCGGTACAGCCCTGCTGGCCGGAGTCGCCCGCGGCGCACACGTCCATCTCCAGATCGAGGTACTTCGGCTTCTCGACCCCGCCTAACAGCGACTCGACGGAGGCGATCGTGCCGGCGTCGACCGGGCCCGTGTAGTAGCCGATCCGGCCGCCGCGTGCGGTCGACGTGCCCGCGGGGTCGACGACCTGGTCGGCCTCGACGGTGCGGGTGACGCCCGACAGGTCGATCGCGTCGGTCGGGCAGCACTCGGTCCACTCGCCCTCGGGGGCGTCCGGGTGGATGTCGACGGGGCGGCGCGTCACCATCCCGTCGGGGCCCTCCTTCACGCACTTCATGCAGGAGATACAGTCGTCGGTGACGCGCGCTTCGACCTGTACCTCGAACTCGCCGAACCGCCCCTCGACGGCGACGAGGCGCCCCCGCGCGATGTCGACGTCCGAGAGATCGGCGTCTGCGTCCGCGTACTCCGCGCCGTTCGCGAGCAGCGTCACGTCGGCGGAGTCGGCGAGCGCCGCCGCGGTCTCGGCGTCGCCGACGACGAGGACGCCGTCGCCCGCCTCCCGAGAGACGGTTCGCGTGGCGGCCTCGTACTCCAGCCCCGTTCGTCGGGCGTTGATCAGCCGCGCGGTCTTGTCGGTGGCGTCGTCGCGCTCGTGGACCCAACCGGCTCGCTCGCGGTGGTCGACGTAGGCGGCCGCGTCCGGGTGCAGCCCCTTGCGCTCGACGAGGTCGTCGAACGTCGCCTTGCAGCCGTCGTCGCAGGCACCGACGATCAGCTGATCGAGGTCGTACTCGTCGATCAGTCCGTCGACGGCGGGGAGCGCGTCCCGGCACAGCTGCTCGGACGACGCGACGACGTCGACATCGCGGACTCCGTCGCGGACCGACTCCAGGTCCACGTCGCAGGTCCCCCCGCACGAACAGACGAATGCCCCGACGTTCATCGTCGGAGTCAACGGAGTCGAGCCTATATACCTTGCGCCAGGAAACCGCCCGACTGCATTATCCCGGGTGATCTTTCCGGTTGTTTTTGGCCGGCCAAAATAATTCAGTCACGATCGTGGCGAAGATTAAAGGAGTACGGTTGCGTGCCATGTCACGATAGGCTATCAACCAGTGGTGAATGTCAACATGAAACAATGAGCACGGAACCGGTCTCACTGGACCTAGACAGACGGTCGTTCATGAAGGCGAGCGCGTTGGCCGGCGCGGTCGCCCTCGGTGGCGGCGGCGCGGGACAAGCGCTGGCGCAGAGCGACGAGGGAGAAGAGGACGGAACAGACACAGATCACAACGAGCTGACGAAGACGATCTGCAACTACTGCTCGGTCGGGTGCGGATTCCACGGCGAAAAGAAGGGTAACTCCTTCGTCGGGATGGAGCCCTGGGAAGATCACCCGGTCAACAACGGGTCGCTCTGCTCGAAGGGCGCGGGCATTTACGAGACGGAGCACTCCGAGAAGCGACTGAAGTCGCCGATGCGGAAGGTCGACGGCGGCTGGGAGAAGCTCTCGTGGGACGAGGCGTACTCCACGGTCTCCGACGAGCTGACCCGGATCAAAGACGAGTACGGGGCCGACAGCACGATGTGGCTCGGGAGCGCGCACCACTCCAACGAGGAGTCGTACGCGTTCCGGAAGCTCGCGTCGCTGTTCGGCACGAACAACGTCGACCACCAGGCGCGCATCTGCCACTCGACGACGGTCGCCGGCCTCGCGAACACGTGGGGCTACGGGGCGATGACCAACACGATCAACGATTATCGGAACTTCGATATGAATCTGATAATCGGGCAGAACCCCGCGGAGGCCCACCCGATCGCGATGCAGCACATCCTGGAGGGCCAGAAGCGCGGCGGGAAGATCGTCGTCGTCGAGCCGCGGTTCACCAAGACCGCGGCCCACGCCGATTACTTCTACCGCCTGCGCCCCGGCACGGACGTGGCCCTGATGATGGGGGTCATCAAGCAGCTCCGCGACCGCGGCGAGCTGGACGACGAGATGTTGGAAGGACGCGTGCAGGCGTGGCCCGACGTCGAGGACGACCTCGACACCTACGACATCGAGACGGTGTCGGACATCACGTGGCTCTCGACCGACGAGATCGAGGAACTGACCGATCTGGTCGCCGAGCACAGCCCCAAGATGCAGATCGAGTGGGCGATGGGCGGGACCCAGCACAACAACGGGACCCAGAACATCCGCTCGTACGCGCTGACCTCGCTGGCGTCTGGGTCGTCCGCCCAATCGGGCGGCGGCCTGCAGGTCATGCGCGGTCACGCGAACGTGCAGGGGGCGACCGACCTCGCGGTCGCGAGCCACATCCTGCCGGGGTACTACTCGGTCGGCTCGCCCGGGTCGTGGCAGTGGTGGTGCGACGTCTGGTCGCGCACGCCCCAGACCTCGGGGACCATCGAGTTCGACGAACTGTACGAAGAGTACGGGACGATGCCGCCGGAGAAGTACGTCCGGCAGTCGACCAACACCGAGAACGCCGACGACATCGACGAGTCGTTCCCGGCCGAGAACTCGATGATGTTCCAGAAGGGCCTGACGGTGGCCCGCTGGTTCGACGCCGCGCTCCCGCAGGAGGACCGGCTCAACGAGACGCCGATCTACCAGCCGAACGAACTGAAGGCGGCGATCGTGTGGGGCCACTCGCTGAACTCCATCTCGGAGATGGAAAAACAGCGCAAGGCCATCGAGAACCTCGACCTGCTGGTCGTCGTGGACGTGTTCCCGTCGGTGGCGTCGGTGCTGGCCGACGTAGACCAATCCGACACGGAAGTCGTCCTGCTGGCGGCGTCCAGCCAGTACGAGCACTACCGTTCGCTGACAAACTCCCACCGCGCGACCCAGTGGTCCGAGCCGGTTCGCTCGCCGGGACACAACTCCCGCCCCGACCTGCAGATCATGCAGGAACTCGCGGGTCACCTCGGCATGGGCGAGCACTTCGACTGGGGCTCCGGTCCGGCGCTGTACAACGGGAAGTCGACGTACGAGTCCGTCATCCGAGAGTTCAACCTCGGCATGCGGACCATCGGCTACTGCCAGGACCCGGCGCGCCTCCAGCAACACCTGGAGTACGACTACGCCTTCTCCACCGAGGACACGAAGGCGGACGCGCCCGGCACGCCGGTCGACGGCGAGTACTGGATGCTCCCGTGGCCGTGCTGGGGCGAGGGCCATCCGGGCACGCCGATCCTCTGGAACGACGACATGGACCCCCGCGACGGGGGGCAGGACTTCCGCACCCGGTGGGGCGTGCAGGCGCCCACGCCCGAGGAGTGGGAGGAGATGGCGACCGACGAACCGTACCCGATGCAGACGACGTACGACGAGCAGGGCGAGGAGGGCCTCAGCCTGCTTCGCGACTCGTACGAGCCAGAGTGGTGGGACGGCACGATCGAAGGCGTCCCGCAGTACCCCGGCTTCGCGACGACGATGCCGGACGACCCGAGCAACGCGGACGCGCTGACGGTCCCGTACGAGTACGCGCTCCGCGAGGACACGTCGGTCGCTGACGCCGCCGAGGCGATGAACCAGAAGTACGACTGGGCCAACTACGACATGGACTTCTACGGCCAGTTCGACAACCCGCAGCCGGACGCGCCGACGGGGCGCGGCCGTGCCCGCGGCGTCGTCTGGAGCTTCCTCGACACGACGCCGGTCCACCGCGAGCCGATCGAGAGCCCGCGACCCGACCTCGTCGAGCAGTGGCCCGCGAACGGCCAGCAGCGGAACTTCTACCGCCTCGACCAGAATAACAGCGTCACCCAAGAGGAGTCCATGCAGCGGCTCACTGACGCCGGCGCGTTCGAGGAGCAGTCCGGCGACGGCGAGTGGACGATCCTCACGAGCGGCCGCCAGGTCGAGCACCAGGGCGGCGGCTCCGAGACGCGTTCGAACGAGCACACCGCCGACCTCCAGCCGCACATGTACGTGGAGATCAACCCGGACATGGCCGATCGGCTGGGCGTCGACGGCGGCGACCTCGTGGTCGCGTCGACGACCGACCGCGGGTCGATCCTCGTGAAGGCGCGCGTCACCCACCGCCCGAACGACAGCGAGACCTTCTTCCCGTTCCACTGGGGCGGGATGTTCAAGGGCGAATCGCTGGAGGAGCGCTACCCCGAGGGGACGGTGCCGTACGCCATCGGGGAACCGGTGAACGCGATCACCTCCCGTGGCTACGACGTGGAGACCCAGATGCAGGAGACGAAGGCGTCCATGGTCCGACTCCAGCCGGCGACGCCCTCGGTCGTCGAGGAGCTGTCGATGCGGCCCGTCGAGGAGGACGGCCTCTCGGAGAACGTCGTCGACATCGAGTCGTACGAGTTCCCGCAGGACCGCGACGGCTTCGGCCGGCAGAAGGACTTCGACGTCCGCGACAACAGCACGGTTCAGTGATTCCCAATGGCAACTAACGAAACCAGCAAGCAGGTGATGAGTCAGGGGGTGATGAGCACCGGCGACGATGCTCGCATCTTCCCGGACGTCGAAGCCTGCATCGACTGCGGTGGGTGCGTCGTCGCGTGCAAGCGGACGTGGGACGTGCCCAGGGACGAACAGCGAATCAGCATCTCGACGATGCTGGAGGGACAGCCGGCGGAGCCGATGGAGCGGTACAACACCAACAGCGGCGGCGCGCTCGGCCAGGCGGACTCCTCGCCCGGCGAGACCGCCATCCCGATGCAGTGTTACCACTGCGAGGAGGCGCCGTGCGTGTCGGTGTGCCCGACGGATTCGCTGATCAAGAAGGACAACGGGTTCGTCGACGTTCGCGACAACCTCTGTGTCGGCTGTCAGTACTGCCTGTCCGCGTGTCCGTTCGGCGCGCCGCAGTTCCCCGGCTCCGACGAGGGCTCCGCGCGGCTGTTCGGCAGCGGCGGCACGATGGACAAGTGTACCATGTGCGAGGAGCGACAGGACATCGGCAAGGGGCCCGCCTGCGCCGAGGAGTGCGCGACCGACGCGCTGCTCGTCGGCGACGCCGAGGAGATCTCGGACGAGCTCGACCGGCGAGGCTCCGATTCGTTCTTCAATACCGTCGCCATGGAGATCATCTTCGGCGAGGACGCCGACGAGTTCGAGGGGAGCAACGCATGAGCTACAGAGAGCACCTCCCGGAGACCAAGGGCTACCCGCGGGCGGCGATCGCGATCAACGCGGTCGTCGCGCTCGCGGTGACAGCGCTGATCCTGTGGTGGGCCGCGGACTTCGCGGTGTTCTACGAGGAGCTGTTCCGCATCCAGCCGGTCGCAGAGGGCGCCAACGCCGGCGTCGGATCCGACTGGACCTCGGGCAACCAGGTCGCCTGGCTCGATTTCCTGATCGCGATCACCCACGCCGCTGACGTCATCATGGGCGTGTTCATCCTGTTCATGGTGTTCCTCCACTGGGGCGCGTTCCGCCGGCTCGCCGGTCGGATGCGCCAGTCCGGTGAGGGGACTGAGTCGAGCGCGGTCGCCGCCGACGGCGGCCGGGTCGAGGAAGCAGCCGGCGGTGAAGACACCGCTGGGAGCGGCGACGCCGCAGACGACTCCGCCGCGACCGACGGAGGTGAGACCCGATGACGCAACTCGACCACGGGAAGTTCAGCAAGATGACGACCACGTTCCACACGCTGCTGGCGCTGGACGTGTTCGTGCTGTTCTTCTCGGGCTACAGCCTGATGTTCAACGACGAGCTGTGGTGGATGGTCGGTCTCATGGGCGGCGCTCAGGGCGTCTCCGCGGTCCACCGCATCGCGGGCGGCGGGCTGCTCGCGCTCATCGTCTTCTGGATGCTGATGATGGTGACGACCGACACCGGCCGGGGCAACTTCAGGGAGATCCTGCCGTCGAAGGGCGACTTCGACGCGTTCATCCAGGACGTGCAGTTCCTGCTCGGCAACGCCGACGAGCGCCACGCGAACGCCCGCCAGTTCGCGGGCGGCACGGCCGACGAGATCCCGCTGCTCACGTACATCGGCAAGGGCGTCGTGTTCATCTTCGCGATCGAGCTGACGCTGTTGACGATCTCGGGGATCCTCATCTGGTCGAAGACGGGCGTGATGGACCTGTTCGCGACAAAGACCGCCGCCGCGGCGTTCGTCACGTTCCACGGCCTGCTGGGCGTCATCATGCTGATGGGGGTCATGTTCCACATCTTCGAGCACGGCTTCCACCCCGCGCTGTACCCGGTCGAGGTGAAGGCGTTCATCCCGAAGTCGATGATCCCCGAGGATCACGACGACGACACCGAGGGCACCGGTATCGAGCGGCTCGAGCTGTCGCCGTCGTGGAACATGGCGTCGACGGTCGTCGGCGCGATGACCGTCATCGGAATCGTCTCAGTGTTGCTTGGGAGCCTGTTCGACGAAGGCTATCCCGTGCCGCGTGAGATCGCCATCGGTGGAGGACCGACGGACATCCTGCTGACCGTCGGCATCAACATGGGCGTGTTCGTGCTTCTGCTCGGGCTCGTCCTGCAGATGTACGGCAACCTCCTGCGGGTCCGCTGGCAGAAGCGGCTCGAACAGGAGGCGTCGGAGCCGACGGCCGCCGCCGACGGCGGGCACGTCGAGTCCGACGACTGAGGCGAGTCGACGACGTCGGCTCGGACGAACGGCGGAGCGATCACGTACCGCTCCGCCCCGAAGCGAGTGCGGCCGACCGGAGGGAGATATCGGACGACGGCGCGCCCGTGCTCGCGCCGGCGATTCCCTCGGCCGATCTCTTCTCGTCACTGGTTCCCCACGTGAGCGGCGGGTCCACGTCTCCGCCGCCGACAAGACCTATCTGCTCGCAGATGAGTCACGGCGTATGCGCGCCCTCCTCGGTCGGTCGCCGGTGTCAGCACGCACGGCTCGTGCGGTACTCGTCGCCGCCGCGGTCAGCGTCGCTTACACCGCGACCGTGATCGGCTACAGCCTGCTTCCGTCGTCGGGTATCTCGATATCGGGGACGCCATGGCACGCGGTCGTGCTCTACTCGGCGTTCGCCACGGGGACCGTCGGCGTCCCCGTCTTCCTGTGGCTTCGGGCGAGGCTGAAGAGTCCGGTCGTGCTGTTGGCCGCGATTCTCCTGTTTTGGCACGTGTTGGTGGAATTCCCGCCGATCGGGTCGGGGCAGGGCGACTCGCCTGGGTTCCTGTTCGTATTCCTCTGGTCGCCGTTTTACGTCCTCGCGTACGCGGCGCTCGCGGGCGGAGAGCACCGGCTCAGAACTCGGGGAGTCTCGATTCCGGGCTGAGCGGCCGACCGCACTCGCACCGCGGGCGCGGTGCGACCTCGTCAGACCTCGACGCCGAGACTCAGCGCCTCCTCGCTCAGTTCGACGGTCACGTCGTTGCTCGTGTGGGTGTTGATCTGCTCGATGTTGCGCGTGAGCACTTCGAGGATGTCCTTCGGCTCGGGGTACACCAGCATGTTGCTGTCGTCGTCCTCCATCACGAGCTGCGTGTCGGACAGCTGGATCTGGTTGCCCTCGATGCTGGCGACGACCGCCGGAAGCGCCTGTGCAGCGCCGCTGTCGCCCTCGCTCACCTTCGTGATGTAGATCGAGTCCAGGCCGATGAGGTCCTTGTACTCACGGACGGTCTCGGCGCACTCGACCATGTCCTTCGACACTTCGGTCTTCGACGGATTCCCGTGTTCGCCCGCGAGGCAGTGCTTGCAGACGCGTAGCTCCATTCGCATACTCCGCCGTCGGCGGCCCGGTCGGATATATATTCGCCCCGCGGCACCCGCGTTGCCGAACGCCGTCGGGTCGTCGGCTCCGTCGATCGCTCGCCTCGGCACTGACTTTTAATAGTCGTCAGGGTGTGGCGCAGATTATGGTCTCGGCACTCCTGAACACGGTGTACAGCGTCGTCGTGCTGATCGTCGCGCTCGTGGGGCTGGCGGTCGTCTTGCGCATCGGCGGCACCGGCGGGGAAGGATCGACGCGCATGGAGTTGACTGCGGTGGCGGTTGCGCTGTTCGTCATCGGACTCGTCGCCAGCACCCTGGGATATCTCTGACCCGATGCGTCGACGGTCGTCGACGCCGCAGGAGGCGGTGAGCGGTGCTGCGACGTGAGCACGCCTGCGACCGCTGCGGCGACCCGATCCGCTCGGGCGACGAGTACGCGGCCGTCGACGGGATCACTCCCGACGGGGATCTCCGGGTGCTGCTGTGTGCACCGTGTTCGGCGGCGCTGTCGCGGTTTCTCGAGAAGGCTGATGACTGAGCTGAGGCGGTGATCAGCAAGGGATGTCGATTTTCGAGGGGTATCGATCGCCGAGAAGCTTCGATCGTCGAAGAGCACCGATCGTCGAAAGCTACCGATCAGCGCGGGCGGTCCGATCGCTCGAGCCGACTGACGGAAGCCTTTACTCGCGGCCGCCGAAGGCGGTGACATGGATGTGGACCTGGATCTCGGTATCCCGCGAGGCGTGCTCGAATCGCTCCCCGACGACGACGGCGCCGCAGAGCAGGACATCCGCCGTGCAGTCGCCGGCTATCGACAGGCGCTGGAGGACGGCTTCGCCGACGCCGACACCGAGTCGGACGCCGCCTCCGTCGCCGTCAACTTCCTGGAGTACGCCGAGGAGCGCGCGGAGGTCTACGACGAGTTCGTCCCGGAGCTGCGCGCGTGGGGACAGTCGCCCATCTACGCGATCGCGTGGCGCGACCTCTACATCGAACTGGCGGGACAGGTGTACGAGGTGGACTGGCTCGCCGAGCGGATCGATCGCGAGCGCAACTACCGGCTCGTGGACGACGGGATCCGGTTCGGGAAGGACTAGCCGCGGTTCGCATCTCTTCGTTGCGTACGGTCCGACCGCACTCGCGACAGCGACGGCCGCGACGACCGCGAACGTTCCGCCCGTGCCCCTGCCGGGCCAGCTGCGTGAGCGGGCTGATCCGCGTGCGACCGTGGGCAGGCGGTCGGCCAGTGAGCCGGCTCAGTCGTCGGCGGCCGCGTCCGTCCCCGCGCGTCCGGCGCGCTCGCGCTCGGACAGCAGCGGCGTCCCGTCGGCCTTCGGACCGAGCGTCGGCCCGAACGGCGGCCCCTCGTCCGGGTCGATTCGCCGGCGATCGCGGTAGTCCGTCGAGCGTTCGACCGGGATCCGACCGACCGAGGTGACGAGGTCCACGTAGTCGTCGAAGCTTCGGAACTCGCCGTACGAGCCCCCCGCACGCTTCGTGATCTCCTCCGAGAGGATGGTTCCCATGAAGTCGTTCGCGCCGCACGACAGCGTCTTCAGCGCCTTCTCGTCGCCGTACTTGACCCACGAAGTCTGGATGTTCTCGACGTTGTCGAGGAAGAGCCTGGAGACGGCGATCAGCAGTTCGTCCTCGGCGTCGCTGGCGCCGCCCGAGACGACGCCGTGCTCGTACAGTGGCGTGCGCTCGTGGACGAACGAGAGGGGAACGAACTCCGTGATTCCGCCGGTGCGGTCCTGGAGGTCGCGAACGCGCTGCAGGTGGATCGCGCGGTGCATCTCGTTGTCGACGTGGCCGTACATGATCGTCGCGGTGGTGTCGAGGCCGGCGGCCATCGCTCCCTCCATCGCGTCGATCCACCCTTGAGAGTCGATCTTCCCGGGGCAGATAACGTCGCGAACCTCGTCGACGAGGATCTCGGCGGCGGTTCCGGGCGCCGAGTCGAGCCCGGCGTCGGCCAGCTCCGAGTAGACTTCCTCGTAGTTCCAGTCGGTGCCGCGGCGTGCGTGGTACGCCTCCTCGGGGGTCATCGAGTGGAGGTGGACCCCGTCGACGCTCATCGCGTCCAGCTGATCGACGTAGGTACCGGGGTCGGTGACGTACCGCTCCGGCGGCTTGTAGTTCACCGCGCTGGCGGCGTCGTCGTACCCGCGGAGGATCTCGTGGTGCTCGTCGTTCAGCGCGAACGCCGGGTGGAGTCCCGAGACGGACGTGACCTCGTAGACGCCGCGCTCGACGGCACCGGCGACGGCCTCGCGCGACTCCGCCGGCGTCTTGGTAAACCCTGCGTGCCCGCCCCCGTGGTCGGTCTCGAACTGGTGCGCGGTGTCCTTGAAGTTACAGAACAGACAGCCCGTGTTGCAGGCGGTGGTGACGTTGTTGTTGAGGTTCGCGACGAACGTCACCTCGTCGCCGACGACCTCGGCGCGCCGGCGGTCGGCCGCCTCCAGCACCGCCTCCTTGCGCCGGCGGTCGATGCCGGGGGCGTCGCTTCCGGTGGTGAGCAACTCGACCGCGTCGTCGACCGTCAGCCGCGTCCCGTCGCGCGCCTTCGCCAGCGCGTTCTCGAACGACTGGTCGGTCTCGGGGACGTGCTCGAACCCCAGATCGTCGGGATCGAGGTCCGCCGCTGACGATCGCGTCATCGTCCTATCGGTGTCGGTACGGCGTGAAAAACGGGCCGGTCGCGGCCACCCGAGCGGTCAGTCTCGGACGTGCTCCAGGATCTGGAGGAACCGGAACGCGAGTTCGTTCCGTTGGGCGTACGTCGCGGACGCCGTCGCCCGTAGCTCCTCGACCCGGCCCGCGTACTCGCCGTTGACGACCAACTCGAGCTCGGAGCCGCTCCGTGCTCCGAACTCGCTCGCGACCTCCCGGAGCGCCTCCTCGGACGCCGGGGGGACGTTCGGGCTCCAGAACTGGAACCGATGCGTGTCGGCGGCGTCGAACACGCGGTCGACGTATCGCTCCGCGCGCGTGAACTTCTTCGCCACCCGATCGCCGTTCTCCGCGGCGGTCCCGTAGCCGAGGCCCCGAAGGTGGGTCGCGACCTCACAGGTGATGACCTCCCGTCCGCCGCTCGGTTGGATCCCGATCACGTCGACTTCCATCTGTTCGCCCTCCAGCGGAGAGTGTTGTCCGTACGCGACGACCTCGCACTCCTCGATCAGTTTGAGGTAGGCGCCGACCAGCATCTCGCCCGCCCTCGGCTGCGTCGCCATGCGCGAACGCTCTCGGGTATCGTGGTAAACGTAGCGGCGAGTCATCCCTCGCCCCTGTTCGCCGGTCGGACGGGTGAGGGGGGAGCGCTCGCACCGACGCGTTGATGCCCGCTCGGGAACGCGAGTGTGGTAATGACACGCGAGAACCGGACGGGCGAACTGCCGACTCCGGCCCGCCACGAGGTCGGTTTCCTCGCGGACCTCGAACTCGACGGCGAGGTGTCCCACGGCGACTCCGACCGCGACGAGCACGCCGTCGACTACGGCACCGACGAGACCGACGCGGTGCGCCCGGACGCCGTCGTCTACCCGGAGTCGACCGCGGACGTGTCGGCCGTCGTCGCCGCCGCGGACGAGCGCGGCGTTCCCGTGACCGCCTACGCCGCCGGAACCGGACTGGAGGACGGCGCGGTCCCGGCACGCGCGGGGATCAGCATGGACATGACCCGCATGGACGCGATCCACGATATCCGGCCCGACGACCTGCAGGTCGACGTGGGCCCGGGCGCGATCGGCGCCGATGTGGACGAGGCGGTCGCGGCTCACGGCCTCTTTTTCCCGCCGCTTCCCTCCTCGGGGGACATCTCCACGATCGGCGGGATGATCGCCACCGACGCCTCCGGAATGGGGACGGTGAAGTACGGCGAGGTGGCCGACTGGGTGCTCGAACTGGAAGTCGTGCTCGCGGACGGCTCCGTGACCACCGTCGGATCGAAGGCCGCGAAGTCGTCCTCCGGCTACAACCTGAAGGAGCTGATCGTCGGCAGCGAGGGAACGCTCGGGATCGTCACGCGCGCGACGCTCGAACTCGCGGGGAGGCCCGAGCAGATCCGGGGCGGCCGGGCCACCTTCCCGACGCTCGACGACGCGACCGCCGCCGTCTCCGACGCGGTCACCGCCGGCGTCGACGTGGCGAAGATCGAACTGTTCGACGCCGAGACGGCGATGCTCGCCAACGACTACAGCGACGCCGCCCTTCCCGAGCGGCCGATGGTGTTCGTCGAGTTCCACGCGAACCACGGGATCGACGAGGAGGTCGACTTCTGCCGCGCCGTCTTCGACGCCCACGACGTCGAGCAGTTCGAGATGGCGAGCGGCGAGCGCATGGACGAGCTGTGGCGGGCACGCAAGGACGTCACCTACGCCGCGGAGTCGTACGACCCTGCCCGCGAGATGGGCCAGCCGGGAGACGTGACGGTGCCTATCGGCTCGTACCCGGAGATGATCCGGGCGGTGAAGGACGTGGCCGACGAGTACGACCTCTTCGTCCCGTGCTTCGGGCACGCGGGCGACGGCAACCTCCACTACTTCGTCCTCCGCGACCCCGACGACCCCGACGAGGTCGCCCGCGCGGAGGCCGCCTACGGCGAACTGGTCGAGCGCGCCCTGGAGCTGGGCGGCACCGCCACCGGAGAACACGGCATCGGCGCGGGCAAGCGGAGCTACCTCGAACCGGAGCACGGCGAGGCAGCCGTCGAGGCGATGCGGGCGGTCACGGAGGCGCTCGACCCGAACGGAACGCTCAACCCCGGGACGGTGGTCCCGGACAGGGACGACGCGGTCGGCGGCGACGCCGACGGCTGACCGACAGCACGAATTTGCATATCGATGGGGTCGATTCCCCCGAGATACACACGGAAGTGGAAGGATTCTTCCCCTCGGCGCGCGCGCTCCCCACCATGACGAGCGTCAAGGAGTTCGTCGTCGAGCGCGACCCGACCGGCGAGGAACTCGGCGCCGGCCGGTTCGCCTTCACCGACGACTACTCCGTGTTCGACTGGGGGAAGATGCCCGACCCGATCCCGGGCAAGGGCGCGAGCCTCTGCACGATGGGCGCGTTCAACTTCGAGCTGCTGGAGGACGCCGGCGTCCCGACGCACTACCGCGGTGTCGGTCCGGACGCCGAATCGCTGTCGGCGGTCGCGGAGGCGCCGCGCGAGCTCGCCATCGACCTGGCGACCGTGCCCGATCTCCCGTTCTCGGACGGCGCCTACGACTACGACGCCTTCCACGCGGAGGCCCGCCGAGCCGCCGGCTACGTCGTCCCCCTGGAGATCGTCTTCCGCAACACCGTCCCCGTTGGCTCCAGCCTCCGCTCGCGGGCGGCCCCCCGCGACGTGGGTCTCGACCGCGACGGCTGGCCCGCTGGCGCCGTCGACCTGCCCGAGCCGGTTGTGGAGTTCTCCACGAAGTACGAGGAGCAGGACCGGTACCTCCGGGCCGAGGAGGCCGATCGGATCGCCGGCGCGGCGCCGCTGTCGGAGTTGGAGTCGCTCGCTCGCGAGGTGAACGAACTGGTCACCGAGCGCGCGGCCGAGGCGGGATTCGTCCACGAGGACGGCAAGATCGAGTGCGTGTACGCCGACGGCGAGGTGCGCGTCGCCGACGTGGTCGGAACGTTCGACGAGAACCGCTTCGCCTACGACGGCCAAGAGGTCTCCAAGGAAGTCGTCCGCCAACACTACAAGCGGATCGCGCCGGACTGGGTCGAGGCCGTGGGCGAGGCGAAGGCGCGCGCCGACGAGGAGGGGGTCGCCGACTGGAAGGCCCTGTGCTCCGCGGACCCCCCCGCGCTCGAGCCTGTCGTCGTCGAGCGGATCGCCGACATGTACGCCGCGGGGACGAACGCCTACACCGGGACCGACTGGTTCGACGCCCCGCCCGTCGCCGACGCGGTCGAGGCGGTCCGGGACCTCTGAGGGCGCGACCGTCTCTCCGGCCACCGACGCCGGCGCTCACCCTCAAACAGCGGCCAGCGGGTCGGGCAACGAGGCGAGCAGGTCGGTCGTGTAGTACACCAACAGCGCCAGCGCGACGACGGCCACGAACAGCAGAAACAGCGTCAGAATGAGGTCGGCGGTTCCCGACGCTCCGGTGCGGCCCGGCATGGATATCGGGTGATTGGACCGGAGTCGCTAAACGGTGCCGGCGGCCACTCGGTCGCTCACTCGGAGAACGCGGCGACGCCGCCCAGATCGTAGGCGTCGGGGTCGACGCCCTCGCGGAAGTGGGTCCGCCCGCGCCGCACCACGACCGCATCGTCGAGGTGGGCCTGGAGCCCGGCGACGAGCGCCTCAGCCTCCAGCGGCTGACCGCGCCCCTTCAGGTCCTCGGGGCCATCGTCGGGTGCGACCGGGAACGCCCGCTGGGCGATGATCGGGCCCTGATCGAGGTCGGTCGTGACGTAGTGGGCGGTGGCGCCGTGGACGCGCGCGCCCCCCTCGACGGCCTGCCGGTACGCCTCCGCGCCGGGGTACGCCGGCAGCAGCGACGGGTGGACGTTGATGATTCGCCCCTCGTAGCGGAAGACGACCTCCGGCGAGAGGATGCGCATGAAGCGCGCGAGCACCAGACAGTCAACGTCGTGTTCGTCGAGCACGCGCAGCAGTTCGCGCTCGTCGTGGGAGCCGCCGTCGTCGCCGACGTCGACGAACGGCACGTCGTACTCGTCGGCGAGCGACCGGAGCGTCCCGTGATTGCCGATCATCACCGGCACTTCGGCGTCCAGTGTGCCGTCCTCGCACGCCTCCAGCACCGCGCGCGGCGCGTGGTCCTCTTTCGTCACGAGCAGTGCCACCTTGCGCGCCGCCTCCGCGTCGGCGAGGCGAACCCGGATGTCGACGCCCAGTTCGGCTCCCAGGTCACGTAAGTCCTCCTCCAGGGTCGCGGGCTTGCACACCATCCCGTCGGTGTCGGCGTGCAGGCGCATCCGGAACACGCCGTCGCGGACGTCTTGGTCGAGATCCTCGATGTTGCATCCGCGCTCGAACAGCAGCGAGGTGACGCGGGCGACCAGTCCCGTCGCGTCGTCCCCGACGACGACGATCTCGGTGTCCCAGCGCCTCGGATTCGGACGGTCGGCCGCAGACATACCCGCGCTTTTCCGCCCGCGAGTAAACCGGTGTCGCTCTACGCGACGACTGCCACCCACGAACGTGGATATCGAATCCGTCCCGAAACGGATTTTGCGCATGAACTCGCAGAGTCGATCGATGACCGGCTACACCGCCACGGTGACGGTTCGCCTGAAGCACGGCGTGCTCGACCCGGAGGCTGAGACGACACAGCGGGCGCTCGAACGGCTCGGCTTCGAGCTGGAGGACCTGCGCTCTACCGACCGCTTCGAGATCGACGTGGAGGCCGCCGACGCCGACGAGGCGGGCGAGCGCGCCGGCGAGATGGCCGACCGGCTGCTCGCGAACCCGACCATCCACGACTACGAGGTGGCGGTCGAGGAACGCGAATGACCGTCGCAGTCGTCCAGTTCGGCGGCTCGAACTGCGACCGCGACGCCGTCCGCGCGCTCGCGCACCTCGGCGTCGACGCCGAGCGCGTCTGGCACGAGGACGGACTCCCCGCCGACACCGACGGGATCGTCGTCCCCGGCGGCTTCTCCTACGGCGACTACCTCCGCGCCGGCGCGATGGCCGCCCGTCAGCCGATCATGGCGGCGGTCCGCGAGGCGGCCGAGTCGGGAACGCCCGTACTCGGCGTCTGCAACGGCGCCCAGATCGGCTGTGAGGCTGGCCTCACCGACGGCGCGTTCACGACGAACCGCTCGGCGCGCTTCCAGTGCGAGCACGTCCACCTGCGCGTCGAGCGTGCGGACACGCCCTGGACCGCCGCCTACGACGAGGGCGACGTGATCGAGGTGCCGATCGCCCACGGCGAGGGGCGCTTCGAGATCCGCGAGGACCGGCTGGCGACGCTTGAGGACGAGGACCGCGTGCTGTTTCGCTACTGTGACACCGACGGCGCCGTCACCGAGGAGGCGAACCCGAACGGCTCGACCGCTAACGTCGCGGGCGTACTCGGCGCCCGCGAGACGGTCGCCGTCCTGATGCCCCACCCCGAGCGCGCGACGCTCCCCGACGTCGGCGGCACGGACGGACAGGGCGTGTTGCGGGCGTTCTCACGGTAGCTCCCGCCGCACGGTAGTTCTTCACGACTCGTCGCGAACGAGGGGCAGTCGGCCAATCGCAGGCAGACGGCCGTCAAGCAGTCGTCGGCGTGAGATACTTCGCGCAGCCGTCGGCGACGTTCAGTTGACCGCCTTCGACAACTCGGCGCCGGCTTTGAACCGCACGTCTTTCCGCCCGGCGCTGCCGACCGCGTCGCCGGTCTGTGGATTGCGGCCGGTCCGGGCGGAGCGCTTGCTGATGCTGAACGATCCGAAGCCGATCAGCGAGATGCGGTCGCCCTTCTTGAGTGCCTCCGTGGTCACGTCGTTGAACGCGTCGAGACACCGTTCGGCGCTCCCCTTCGTGAGCCCCGCCTCACGCGCCAGCCGATCGGCGTCGATCACCTCTCCGCGGGTCCGTCGGCTCCGTTGACTCCGCCCGAGGCGACGGACGTCCCCCGCTCCCGGGATCAGATCGAGTGCGGCCGCGAGTTCGTCGCTCGGATCGAACTGCACGACGCTCTTCGCGGCGATCTGGATCTCTTTGCCGGTCTGTGGATTGCGGCCGGTCCGGGCGGAGCGCTTGCTGATGCTGAACGATCCGAAGCCGATCAGCGAGATGCGGTCGCCCTTCTTCAGTGCCTTCGTCGTCGCGTCGATGATGCCGTCGAGCGCCTTCTTGGCGTCAGCCTTGCTCAAGCCGGCCTGCGAGGCCATCGCTTCGATCAGCTCCGGTTTGGTCGCCGCGGAGACCTGTCCCGTCGCTGCTGGGACCCCTAGTCCCAACAGCAGCGACGCGACGGCGCCACGTCGGAGCGCAGTTCGCCGCGAGATCCCCGTTTGGACGGTGCTATCCTGGTTCATTCAGAGAGAGATGGCGCTCACAAACGATAAGCATATTGTCGCGTATCTGCCCGGAACGCGCCCTCGACGGGTCACCTCCCTGCGGGCGGGGCACGGGAAGCCGCTCGCGCGGCGATCGCGAGTCGACCGCTCACGACACTCGTCGTCGTGTGCTGGCGTCCGCGCGTCGCCGCGCGAGCGGGCCGACGACGTGGTCGCACCCCGGACACACGGGGTAGCCGAGGTCGTCGTACTCGATCCCGAACGACGGCGCCGACGCGCCACAGTCGTCGCAGGTGAACGTCGCTCGGTCAACTATCTCCATATACATGCCACACGATGTCAAGATACATAATTGTATGCCGGGCGTCTGACAGAGACCGGAACTCCCGAACTGCCCGGAAGCCACGACACTCACGGGGGACCCGGCCGTGAGCCGCGAGCGCGTCGGGTTAGCGTGCGAGCGGCTGGCTGAAGCTCGACTCTTCAGCAAGCACCAGCTCCCACGTCCGTTCGCACTCGCAGGACACCTGCTCGAACACCGACGGGTCCTGTCGGAGGTCGAAGTCCTTGATCGCCGTCTGGACGCGGTCGTCGCACTCGCCGCAGTTGTGCGCCCCGCGGTCGGAGCCGGCGCCGACGGGGTCGGAGACGACGATCGCGTCGGCGTCGGCGGTCCGCTCCAGCACCGCAGCGACCGACCACAGCCAGGGCGGGCGGTAGCCGCCGCGGAAGTGAAGCTCGTCGACCATCGTGTACCGCTGGACGTTGCAGGGGTTCATCGAGACGGTGTGGCAGGCGTCGACCGCGGCACAGCGCTCGACCGACGACACCATGTCCGCCAGCGCCTCCGACTCCGCGAGAAACGGCGGTTTCATCAGGAGGTACGCCTTCACGCCCGCGCCGGCCTCGGCGGCCTCCGCGCAGGCGTCCTCGAAGTCCGAGAACGCGAAGTACTTGTTCACGCAGTCGTGGCGGACGCGGTCAGTCGCCGTCTCCAGCCCGACGGCGACGTCGGTCTCGAGCCCCTGCCCCGTGAACTCTGAGAGTTTCTCCGCGGAAACGAAGTCGGGGAGCGACTCGACGACGATCCGCTCGCGGTCGGCGAACGTCTCGGCGATGGCGCGGCGGCTCTCGGCGGGCACCTCGCGCTCGTCGAGGAAGGAGCCGGACGTGTAGATCTTGATCAGATCCGCCGGGTCGTCGGCGTTGTCGGCTTCGTGCTCCAGACACACGTCGATCTGGTCCATGAGCGCCTCGTGGGAGACGCTGCCGCCCTCGACGGACTCGGCGACGTAGCCGCACATCGTACAGCCGCCGGCGCGGGCCCACCGGCAGCCGCCGGTGTTGAGGATGATCGTGAGGCTGGTCTTGACGCCGTCGGGCGTGTTGTCCTCGTCGAGCCACACGCGGGTGGGCTCGTGGGCGTCGTACGTCTCGTCGCGCTCGGCCCGGATATCGCGCATGACCGCGTTGTGGGCGTCCATCCCGCGGTCCCGCTCGTAGACCTCGGGGCTCGGCTGGCTCATTACCGGACGTGGGCGACTCCCGCGGAAAACCGCTTCGCTCACGCGTCGTGAGGTCGTGCTGGTTCATTCTCGGTCGTCGCCGCCGCGTTCGCCGGCGTCGCGCTCGCCGCCGCGCCGCCGCCACAGCAGCGCGCCGACGGCTGCGCCGACCGCGTTGGCGACGCCGTCGAGCGCGGACGGGTCGCGACCGGGGACGACGCCTTGCGCGACCTCGACGCCCGCGCCGATCCCCGTCGCGACCGCGACGACGCCGACGACCGCCGCGACGGACGCGCTCGGTTCTCCGTCGCCTCGCGAGCGTCGGGGCGAGAGTGCCCGGCCCAGCGTGTACGCGATGGCGGCGTAACCGACGAAGTGCGCCAGGAGATCGGTCCCGGGCGGGGCGACGTCGGGCGTCGGCTCCCCCGTCGCGTCGGTCGGACCCGGGACGAGCGACGAGGTAACGACCAGAACCGTCACCGCGGCAAATATCACGAGGCGTCGCGCGTCGGTGTCCATCGATCGGATCCGGGGACTGCGTGCGAAAAAAGCCCGCCGTCGTGTCGCAGACCGCTCCGAAAGCCGAAACCGATATCAGTTACGTCGCTGTGGCAACGGCTAACAGAATCCAGTCCCATATAACTAGTGTAGATTAACCATGACAGACCTCGGCGGATTCCGGGACCACGTCGCACACGTGGATCTCACGGCGGGCGACGTATCGTACGCGGGCATCGACGACGAGGACGCGAAGAAGTACATCGGCGCCCGCGGTCTCGGCGTGAAGTACGTCTTCGACGCGGGGCCGGACGTGGACCCGATGGGGCCGGACAACCGGCTGTGCTTCATGAACGGGCCGCTCACGGGGACGCAAACCGTGATGAGCGGTCGGATCGCGGTGACGACGAAGTCCCCCCTCACGGGCACCGTCACCGACAGCCACCACGGCGGCTGGTCGGGCGCGCGCCTGAAGTGGGCGGGCTTCGACGGCCTCGTGTTCGACGGCGCGAGCGACGACCCGGTGTACGCGGTCGTCGAGGACGGCGAGGTGGAACTGCGCGACGCCTCCCACGTGGCGGGCAAGGGTGTCCACGACACCATCGACACCCTCGGCGAGGACGTGGACGGCACCGTCGGCCGCAACGTCTCGGTGATGGCGATCGGCCCCGGCGGCGAGAACGGCGTCAAGTACGCCTGCATCGTCAACGAGGACGACCGCGCGTCCGGTCGCGGCGGCACCGGCGCGGTGATGGGCTCGAAGAACCTGAAGGCGGTCGTCGTCAAATCGGGCACCAAGATGCCCAAGCCGGCCGACCCCGAGACGTTCCAGGAGGGCTACCAGCAGGCGATGCAGGTCATCCAAGAGTCCGACGTGACCGCGCCCAACGAGGGCGGCCTCTCGCTGTACGGAACGAACGTCCTGATGAACGCCGGCGAGGAGATGGACGGCCTCCCGACGAAGAACGGGAAGTACACCTCCACGGCCGCCTATCGCGACGCGGAGGGCGTCGACGTCGACGCCGAGCGCGTCTCCGGCGAGAACGTCCGCGAGAACATCCTCGTGGACGAGCCGACGTGTCACTCCTGCCCGGTCGCGTGTAAGAAGGAGGTCGAGGTGTCGGTGATGCACAAGGGCGAGGAGCTGAACGTCCGCACCGAGTCCTACGAGTACGAGTCGGCGTACGCGCTGGGCCCCAACTCCGCGCACACCGAGCGCGACGAGATCGCCGTCATGATCGAGCGGTGCAACGACATGGGCGTCGACACCATCGAGATGGGCAACATGATGGCCATGGCGATGGAGATGTCCGAGGAGGGCAAGCTCGACGACCTCGACGAGCAGCTCGACTGGGGCGACACCGAGCGCATGATCGACCTCATCGACGAGACGGCCCAGCGCGACGGAGAACTCCCCGACGCGCTGGCAGAGGGCGCCAACGGCCTCGCCGAGCGCTTCGACGCCCACGACAACTCGCTTGCGGTCAAGGGCCAGACGATCCCGGCGTACGACCCGCGCTGCATGAAGGGCATGGGCATCGCGTACGCGACCTCCAACCGCGGCGCGTGCCACCTGCGCGCGTACACCCCCTCGGCCGAGATCCTCGGCCTTCCCCAGAAGGTCGACCCCTACGAGTACGAGGGCAAGGGCGAACTCACGATCACCTTCCAAGACCTGCACGCCATCTCGGACTCGTTCGACATCTGCAAGTTCAACGCGTTCGCCGAGGGGATCGAGGAGTACGTCATGCAGTACAACGGCATGACCGGCCTCGACGTTACCGAGGACGAACTCATCGAGGCAGGCAAGCGGATCTACACCCTCGAGCGCTACTACAACAACCTCAACGGCTTCGACGGCGAGGACGACTCGCTGCCCGCGCGGTTCCTCGAAGGCGGCATCCCCGGACAGGGCGCCTCCGAGGGCGAGTACTGCGAGCTCCCCGAGATGAAGGCGGAGTACTACGAGGGCCGCGGCTGGGTCAACGGCGTCGTCCCCGACGAGAAGCTCGACGAGCTCGACATCGACATCGGGCCGGGCACGGGCGTCTCCTCGGGCGACTCGGGCGTCGCGCCCGCTGACGACTAGGAACCGGAACCTCTTTTCGCCTCGGGTTTCCTCGCTCGCTCACTTCGTTCGCTCGCTGCGGGAACCGCTCGGCGAAAACCCGTTCATGTCGTCAGAACGCGGAGCGTTCTGACTACTAATCAGAATCGCGGAGCGATTCTGATGATGCCAAAACTGCCGCTCGCTCGCCAGCCTTGCGGCTGGCTCGCTCGCGGTACAACTGCTGGTGTTCAGTGGCTTCTCGGGCCCGACGCTCATCGCCCCGATTTATGACCTCCCCGTGAGGATCGCGGCTCGTGTCCAGCGAGTCCCCGCCCACCCTCCGAGAGTCGCTGAGTTCCCGAACCGGGATCGCGGTCGTCGTCCTGTTCGTCCTCGTCAGCCTCTACGCCGTCCTCATCGTGTCGCAGATCCTCGCCGTCGTCTACTTCGCGTCCGTCGCGTTCCTCCTGTGGCTGCTGTATCGCTTCGTCCGCGCCCACGAGCGTATCGCGGTCGCACAGGAGCGCCGCGCCGCCGTCGCCGCCGGCAACCGCGCGGGCGATGCGGCCGACGACTCGCCGACCGAGCGTCCACGGGATCGGACCGACGGCGACGGCGTCGACCGCCCGGCCTCAGGCGTCGCCGAAGCGGGCGAGGAGGCCGACGGTGAGCAGGACCGCGAGGAGTGAGACGCCGGCGACCGCGAGAAAGGCCGCCCGCCGGCCGGCCGTCTCGATGAGGTAGCCGAACGCCGGCGGCGCGACGGCGTTGCCGAGCATCACCCCGATGGTGGTGATCGCGAAGCTCGTCCCCGTCGCTCCCGACGGCGAGAGCGCGTCGGTCAGCTTCGAGCGTGCCGGTCCCGCGATCGACCGCGCGCCGCCGACGAGGAGGACGAGCGCGACGGCCGCGAGCGGGCCGACGGTCCCGAGCGCGAAGACGCCCACGAGGACGCCCACGGTGGCGAAGCTGGCGATCATCACCGGGCCGGCGCTGATCCGATCGGAGAGGTCGCCGCCGACGAAGACGGCGACGGCGCCGACGAGGTACGAGCCGGTGAGCGCGAGGTTCGCCCGCGACAGCGACAGCCCGTAGCCGTCCTGCAGGAACACGACGACGTAGCTGGTGAACCCCCAGCCCGAAGTGGAGGTGACAAGCGCGAGCAGCGCCAGCGCGAGCACGCCCGGCGCGGCCGCGAGCTCGCGGAGGTACGCCCGAGCGCGCGCCACCCACGAGCCGCGAGCGCGGGAGCCGATCGATCCGTCGGCGTCGGTGTCACTGCCGTCGGCTTCGTCGCGATTCGGCGCCGTGATGGTGTCGTCGACGCGCGCGGCGAACAGCCAGGTGACGGCGACGGCGTACGCGAGCCCGACGGCGCCGATGACGCCGACGCCGATCCGCCACGAGTAGCCCGCCGAGACGACACCGGCGATGAGTACTGGCGGCGTCGCGAACCCGACCGACCCGCCGAAGCCATAGAGGCTGTACGCCCGTCCCATCAGGTCATCAGGCGTCGAATCGGAGATGAGCGGGTAGTGCGCCGGGTGGTGGCCCGCGACACCGACGCCGATCACCGCCTGCGCGACGAGCAGCCACTCGAACGTCGGCGCCGCGGCGGCGCCGAGCACCCCCACGGCGCCCAGCACCGACGAGAGCCCGAGCGCGATGCTCCGGTCGTAGCGGTCCGCGAGGTGACCAAACGGGAGCTGGAACGCGGTGTTGGTCGCGCCTTGGACGCCGAGCGCGACGCCCAACGCCGCCAGCCCGACGGTGAACTCGCCCGACAGCACCGCCAGGATCGGCGGGAACAACACGAGGTACGCGTGGTTGAGGTACTGCGAGGCGGAGACGGCGCCGACGACCACCCAGGTGTCGCGAGGGGTCCGTCGCGCGGCCGCCAGCAGCGACTCGGTCATCGGCGGGCGTTCCGCGGGGAAGGTGGTGTACGCCAGCCCTCCGGCAAGCGCCGCCGTCTCCCCCGCCCGCACAGCGACGCCGCGACGGCGCCGGACTCACAGCAGGAACCGGGCGAGGTGGAGGCCGGCCATCCCGGCGGCAACTGTCCACAGCACGTCTTCCGTCCGCCAGGCCGCGAGCACCGCGGCGGCGCCGCCGAGTAATTCCGGAGAGAGCACCGCCTCGACGGTTGCGGCCGCGGGCGCGAAGTCCGGAGCGACGAGCGCCGCCAGCACCGCGGCGGGAACGTACACGAGCACGCGCTCCAGCCACGGCGGAACGTCGTCGACCCGGCCGAACAGGTGAATGAACGACAGCCGGATCGCGAACGTCGCCAGCCCGCCGGCGACGATCACCGTCCAGACCGACAGCGGCCCGTAGCTCGTCGCCATTCAGTGTCCCTCCGCCGGGTCGGAGCCGCCCCCGCCTTCCTCACCCGCGCTCGCGACGCCGGCCTCGTCGACGACGATACCAGTCACGACACCGACGACGGCGCCGACGATCAGCCCGGCGTTGAACGGGAGCCCTGCCCCGATCACTGCGACTGCGGCGGCGACGACGGCGGCCGCGAGGCTCGGCGCGTCCGAGACCGCGGGGACCAGCAGCGCGAGGAAGACGAGCGGGACGGCGAAGCCGAGGCGCCACCCGTCGGGCACGGCGGCGCCGAAGACGACGCCGACGACGGTGCCGGCCTGCCAGACGACCCACAGCGTGAGAGCGACGCCGAGGTAGTAGTACGGTCGCCGGGTCGACGCCTCGCGGTCGCCCGCGTAGCGCGCGAGCGCCAGCGCGTACGCTTGGTCGGTCAGCACGTACGCGCAGCCGGCGCGCACCCGCGCCGACAGGTCGCGGAAGTAGGGCGCGATCGACGCGGAGTACATCAGCATTCGGAGGTTGATCACCACGACGGTGAGCACGACGACGCCGAGGGCGGCGTCGCGACCCAGCAGGTCGATGGCGGCGAGCTGGGAGGCGCCGGCGAAGACGACGACGGAGAGGCCGACCGTCTGCAACGGCGTGAGCCCCGCCTCGATGCCGGCGACGCCGGCGACGAGCGCGAACGGAACGATCCCGAGCAGGAGCGGGAGCGCGTCGCGAACCCCGTCGCGCAGGTCCGGTGGAAAGCGGCTGTCCATGTGCGAGGGGCGGTGCGCGCAGTGAAGGGGCCACCGGTCTCGGCAGCGGAGGAGAGACGCGGAGCGGGACCCGAACCGGTGACGTGATCGTGTGCGTTCGACCGGTCAGTCGCCGGCGTGCTCCGGGGGCGACCGCGCTTCGGTGGCCTCGTCGATCGCGGAGCTGAGCGCGTCGACGAGCGCCCCGTCGCTCACCGGCTTGCGGACGTAGTCGTCCGCACCGGCCCGTATCGCGCGTTTGAGCTGCGCCTGCTGGGTCACGCACGTGCAGAACACCACGACTGCGGCCGGATCGGTCGACTTGATCGCCGCCGTCGCCGCGGGGCCGTCCCGCCCGGGAAGCGCGAAGTCCATCGTCACCGCGTCGGGGTCGACCTCGCGGTAGGCGGCGACCGCTTCGTCGCCCGTGCCCGCCTCCGCGACCACCTCGAACGTCGGTTCGAGACGCTCGCGGATGCGTGCACGCTGGAAGGTCGAATCCTCCACCACGAGCACGCGTTCGTTCACGGCGAGTGACGGGTCCGATAACTAATAAATCCCGTCGGTGATCGCTCGCGATCGGCTTCCGGCGGGCGATCACCCGCCGATGACGACCGCCTCGCGCAGCTCCAGCGCCGACTCGAACTCCCGTCGGCGCCGCCGTTTCGTCCCGAGCCTGAGGAGGTGCTGCTCGTGGGCCCGTCGAAGCGCGTCTGCCTCGCGGCGATTCAGGCCGAGGTCGTCGCCGACCTCGCCCCAGTGACCGTCGGGGACGAGGTACGTCGTGGTGCCCGCGTCATCGACGCCACCGGCGTCATCGGTGGCATCGGCGTGATGCGCGTCGTCGACGCACTCGTAGGATCGGTCGTACTCCTCGCGTCGTTCGCGGAGGTGCTCGTCGGCGACCCGGAGGAGTTCGGGGAGACGCCCGGGACCGACGCTGGCGGTCGCCGCCGCGATCATGAGCGCGTTAGAGTCGATCGGGTGGCCCAGTTCTCGTCGTTCGGGGTCGTACGACGGGTCGTCGGCGCCGTCGCGGTCGGCGTTGCGCTCGCTGTCACCGGCGCTGTCGCGGTCGCGTCCGGGCATCACCCGCCGGCGCGCATCGCCTTCTGTCCGAAGCGGTCGAGCAGGTCGTCGAGCACCGCGGGGTCGCCCTCGAAGGTAACCGTCACCTCGGTGAGCGTGATCGCGGCGGCGGCGGTGACCTTCTCGGCGCGCAGGGACGCTCGCCAGCCGTCGCCGACGACCTCGCGGACCTCGTCGTCCGGGCCGTCGGCGTCGCCGCCGAGGTTCCGGAGGTAATGGACGGCGAGTCGCCGGGAGATGCCGCGGTACGCCTCCACCCGGGTCTCGGTCCCGTCGGTATCAACGGCTGCGACACCCGCGCCGCGGTCGTCGGCGTCGTCGCCATCTCCGCCGTCGGTCCGCGCGTCGGGGATGTTCGATTCCCCGCCCGCGCGGTCACAGTCGACGCCGCCGCCGGCGACCGGCGGGAACACCGCGAGGGTGTCGCCGTCGGAGACCGCGGTTTCGACGCCGTCCATGTGCAGGACCTCGCGGCCGTTGAGCAGGACGTTGATCTGGGGCTTGAGGTCCCCGTCTTCGATCAACCCGCCGGCGAGCCCGTCGTACTCGGACTCCAGCGCCGCGAGCACGTCGCCGACGGTACTCGCGTCCGGGAACGACCGGTCGACGATCTTCGATCCGACCGCCTCCCGGAAGGTGGCGAAAAACTTCAGCGTGAGCTCCATGCGAACACGTGGGCGCAGGAAGCTAAAAAGATACGCGGGGGAGTGCGAGGCCGACGGACGCGGGGAATCGGAACGAACAGGGGCGAAACGAGCCGCGAGCCGCTGCGGCACTCACGCGAAAACCGTTATCGGTATCCCTTCGGTGAACCCACGACGCGGTATGACAGACGCGATCGACCAAGACATCTACGAGCGGACGAAGGCGCTGCTGGAGCCGGGCGAGATCGAACTGGTCGGGATGGTCGTCCACACGTCGCTGGGAGGACAAGAAGACCTGGAGATGCACGAACTCACCGTCGATCTCAACGAGGTCATCGCCGACCACGCGGGCACGGGCGAGTCGTACATCCACGCCGGCAACGACGACACCGACTTCTCCTCGAACCAGTTCCAGGGGCTCACCGTCGAGGACGAGGAGTTCGTCTGGGAGTGCCAGCAGCTGCTGCGGGAGGGCACCTTCGACCTCGTGTTCTACTACGAGGCGGGCGTCGACCAGGACGCGCTGGGTGCAGAGGTGACCGCACTCGACGGCGTCCGCGACGTGACGCTCGTTCCCTGAGCGGACTGTCCGGAGCCCCCGGTCGCCCGCGCGTCCACGAGGTCGTCGACTGCTATCAGGTGCCACGAACGCGACGCTTATCCTCGCGGCGTTCGCAGTATCGGTATGGACCAAGTCGGGACGGACGTCGACCTCTCGACGCTCGAACGCGCCGTCGTCAACGCCTTCCAGGGCGGCTTCCCCGTCGTCGAACGCCCGTGGGAACCGGCCGCGGCGGCCCTCTCGGAGCGCGGCGTCGACGTGGATGCCGACGAACTGCTCGCGGCCGTCCGCGACCTCGACGAGCGCGGTGTGCTCTCGCGGTTCGGCGCACTCGTGAACGCCGAGGAGATCGGCGGCACCGCCACGCTCGTGGCGATGCACGCGCCCGAAGACGAGTACGAGGCGGTGGCCGAGACGGTCAACGACTTCCGGGAGGTGGCGCACAACTACGAGCGCGAACACCCGCACCTCAACATGTGGTTCGTCGTCTCGGTTGCCAGCGAGGACGAGGTCGAGCGCGTGCTCGCGGAGATCGAGGGGACGACCGGGCAGGAGACGTACAACCTCCCGAAACAAGCGGAGTTCCACGTCGGCGCGAAGTTCCTCCTCGATGGCCCCGTGAGCGACGGCGACCTGGACCTGTCGCGTCTGGGCCCCGATGTGGACCCGTCCGAGGAGCGCGGGATCACCGCCCGAGAGCGCGACCTCGTCGTCGAGGTACAGGGCGGCCTCCCGATCACCGAGACCCCGTACGCGGACGTGGCCGACGCGATCGACCAGCCCGTCGAGTGGGTCGTCGAGACGATCAAGCGGTTCAACGAGGAGGGGAAGGTGCGCCGCGTCGGCGTCATCCCGAACCACTACGCGCTGGGATACACCGAGAACGGGATGACCGTGTGGGACGTTCCGGACGACCTCCTCGGGGAAGTCGGCCCGGCCGTCGCGTCGCTGGGGTTCGTCACCCACTGCTATCACCGCCCGCGCCACGACGGCGTGTGGCCGTACAACTTCTTCGCGATGACGCACGGCCGCAACGAGGCCGAGTCCGACCGGCGGATCGAGCAGGTTCGGCAGGTGATGACGGACTACTGGGACGTCGGCGACGACGAGTGGGACTCGCTGTTCTCGACGCGAATCCTGAAGAAGACGGGCATCCGGTTGGACGAGCGCGCCGACGCACAGGTGCGAGGCGACGACACGGAACCCACGGACGCGTGATCGCGCTTCGTTCCCCCTCGGCCGGCACGCGGTCGCTTTCCGTGGGGTCGATCGCCGCGCGGTCTCGCCGCCTCCCGGGGAGCGCACGGACGCAGCCGCCCGCCCGACCCGAACGGGTTCGCCAGCGATCCCCGGACCGGGATTTCGGGACGGAGTTTTATGTGATGCGGGCGAAATCGCCCGACGATGCGGAGGCAGCCCAGTGATCCCGCTGCTGCACGACTTCGACGGGGAGACCGTGCTCGTCGTCGGCGGTGGAGCCGTCGGCGCGCGCAAGGCCCGCACGTTCGCGCGGGAGGCTCGCACGGTCGTCGTCAGCCCCGAGTTCGCCGATCGCGACTTCGGCGACGCGGAGCTGGTGCGGGCGGCGCCGTCGCCGGAGACGGTGGCCGACTGGGTCGGGCGCCTCGACCCGGCGCTGGTCGTCGCGGCGACGAACGACGCGGCGGTGAACGAGGCCGCCGACGCGGCCGCTCGCGACGCCGGCGCGCTCGTGAACCGGGCGGACCGCTCGGGCGGACGCGACGCAGGCAGCGTCGTCGTCCCGGCGACGGTCCGCGACGGTCCGGTCGTCGCTGCGGTCGCGACGGGCGGTGCGGCGCCCGCGCTCTCGAAGGACCTGCGGCGACGGATCGAATCGGAGATCGAGGGCGCGGGGCCGATGGCCGAACTGGTGGCGGCGATCAGGGCCGACCTGAAGGCCGCCGAGGTGGCGCCGACCGAGCGCCGGGACGCGGTTCGCGCGGTGGTCGGATCGTCGGACGTTTGGAAGGCTTTACAAGACGGACTCTCCAACGCACGCCAAGAAGCGAACCGAGTCATGGAGGCGACCAATGATTAACACCGGCGTCATCGCGGGCGTGAGCGTGAGCCACACGAACGCGTCCGTCGGAGATATCGAGTCCGCACAGACCGTGGACGCGACGACGCTCGTGTCGGATCTGCTCGCTCGCGAGGGGATCGAGGAGGCGTTCGCCATCCAGACGTGCAACCGGGCGGAGGCGTACGTCGCGGCCGACGACGCCGCCGTCGCGCGGGCGGCCGTCGCGGCGCTCGCCCCCGACGTTCGCGAGGGCGCCATCGTCTACTTCAATCACGAGGCCAGCCTGCGACATCTCATGCGCGTCGCCGCGGGGCTGGAGTCGCTCGTGCTCGGTGAGGACCAGATCCTCGGTCAACTCCACGACGCCGCGACGGCGGCCCGCGAGGTCGGCGGGCTGTCCGGCGGCGTCCTCGACGACGCGCTCTCGAAGGCCCAGCAGGTCGGCAAGCGCGCCCGCGCCGAGACGGCGATCAACGAGGGATCGCTGTCGCTCGGCTCGGCGGCGGTCGAACTCGCCGCCCGCGAGACGGACCTCGCCGACGCGTCGGCGCTCGTCGTCGGCGCCGGAGAGATGGGACTGCTCGCAGCCCGGGCACTCGACGCCTCGCCCGTCTCCCGGATCGTCGTCGCCAACCGGACGCACCGGACGGCCGAGCACGTCGCGGCCGACCTCGACACCGAGTCGACGACGATCAGCCTCGAGGACCTGTCCGCGGCGGCGTCGCGCGCGGACGTCGTTATCGCCGCCACCGGGGCGACCGAACCGACCGTCCGCGATGAGACGGTCGCCGACGCGGGGGAGACGCTGTGTATCGACCTCGGACAGCCCCGAGACGTCGTTCCGGACGCCGGGGACGAGAGCGTCGCCGTCCGCGACATCGACGACCTCGAAACCGTCACTGACGAGGCGCGCGAGCGGCGCGCCGCCGCCGCGAAGGCCGTCGAGGAGATGATCGACGCGGAGTTCGACCGCCTCCTCGAGGAGTTCAAGCGGAAGCGCGCCGACGACGCCGTCTCCGCCATGTACGAGTCTGCCGAGCGGACGAAACAGCGCGAGTTGCGTGAGGCGATGGCGAAGCTCGAGGCGCACGGCGACCTCACGGACGAGCAGCGCGAGACCGTCGCCGCCCTCGCGGACTCGCTCGTCGGCCAGCTCCTCGCGGCGCCGACGAAGAGCCTCCGCGAGGCGGCCGCCGAGGACGACTGGGCCACGATCCACACGGCGATGAAGCTGTTCGACCCCGAGTTCGACGGGCCGCCGGCGACCCCCGACGGCGCACAGTCGCCCGACGGCGGCGCGGAGCCCCCCGAGCGCGTGCTCGACCAGCTCTCTGAAGACTGAGCCGCGGTCACTCATTTTCCGACCGGTGTCGGAGGAAAAATTTCGCGCTCACAGGCATCGGGGAAACTGTGATGTGTGTTGCCGTCACACGTGTACGCATGCGAGGTACGAGTCACGGTGTCGGTCGGATCTCGACCGAGCCGGTCGAACTGGGAGTGGAGTCGTTGTGCCGGGCGGCAGCGTGCGATCACCCGGACGTCGCCGTCGGGATCGCCGTTTTGGGGTTGACGGCCGTCTTCGTCGTGCTCGCGGGCGCGGTGCTCTCGCGGCTCGACGGCGCGCGCGAGTCGCTCGCGCGGGAGGCGACCCGCACGCGAGCCGAGCGGGACGCGTTCGAGCAGCTCCGACGCCGCGTCGCGAACTTGGAACCGAGCGAACGAACACAGCCGATGCCGACTGGCGGGGGCACGAACGTCCTGACGGTGCCGGCCGAGGGGGCCACTGTCGACGGCGGTGGGCTGGCAGACGCCCGTCAGGCGTACAGAGAGACCGTAATGGCGACGGCTCACTATGACGAAGAGTACAACGAGACGCTCGCGACAAACGTCGCCGAGGAGTTCTCCCCGCCCGTCGCGAGTGCGCTCGTCGAATCTGGCGGGACGTTGACCCCGTCGCTGCGGACGACGCTCACGAGCAGCGCCCGGCACGCGAGCGAGGAGCGCGCGGAGCTGCTCTCGAAACTCGAGACCGAGTGGTCGTCGATCGACGCGGCGGAATCGACGCTCGAGCCGGCAGTCGACGCGAGCAAGCGCGTCGTCGACCGCGATCTGTCGCGGGCGAGCTACACCGATATCGTCGCGGAGTACGAGCGACTGGAGTGGCACGAAGGGCGCGTCGAGTCGCTGCTGTCCGACCGGCAGACCCGGATCCACGACGAGGAGGGCGACCGTCGCCACTGGTTCGACTACCTCTACCGGTCGCTGGCCTCGCCGTATCCGGTCTTGTCGGCGGGTGCGAGGACGCTTTCGCTGATCGACGACGCGACGTCTGCGCTCGCGTCGGCCGCGGGCGGTCGCTGACCGATCTCGGACGCGTCCCGACTCGTGCCGCCTGACCGGCTCTGTTCGGCTGTCTTCTTCGGTTCTCACAGGGACGATCCCCGAGGTACGCTTTTGCCCCGGGCGACCGTCCGTGTTCCCGTGAGCGACGTACTCGATACCGACGAGATCGCGGCGGAACTACCCGACGGCTGGCGTCACGACGCGGACGCTGACGAGATCGCCCGCACCTTCGAGTTCGACTCGTACCTCGAAGGCGTCGGCTTCGCGGCCGGCGCGGGCGGCCTCGCCGAGGAGGCGTTCCACCACCCGTCGATGACCGTCGAGTGGCGCGAGGTCGAGGTCCGCCTCACCACCCACGACGCCGGCGGGGTCACCGCGAAGGACATCGACTTGGCCGAGCGACTGAACGAACTCGCGGAGTGACGGGGGCGGAGGCGATGGAGGCGTCGTACGTGTTCCGGGTCCGGTTCACTCTCTCGCCGCGGCGCGCGCGTATCGACCCGGACGCCTTCGAGACGGTGCTTCGGATCCCCGCGCCGCGGCCGGGCGAGGAGGGATGGCTGCTGTTTCGCGACGCGCTGTGGCGCGGCGAGGCGAACGACGAGGAGCACGTCCGCGGGCTGTGTGCCGACCGGCTCCCTGCGGGGGTCGAGGTGGTGTCCGCGAGGTTCTCGGAGTTCGAGACCGACCGGGCGTACCTCGAGGCGCTGCGGGACGCAATCGCCGACGACCTCACGGCGTTTCGGGCGGACTCGGTCCGCGAAGTTCTGCACAAGTACCTCGGCTCGTCGATTCGCGTGGACGGGGGCGACGGTACGGCCGCGGGAAGGGCAACGGACGATCCCGCGCCCTGACCCCGAGTAAGGTGTTCCAAACTCGGTCGTTAGGGTGCGAAGATATAACAGCGGGAACGACCTACTCCAGACTCCGCTGATGGTCCCCAACACGTACGACTTCTGGCTGTTCGACCTCGACGGCACGCTCGTCGACGCCGAGTGGTCGTACACCCGCGAGGTGTTCGACCGCGTCGGCGCTCGTCTCGGGTACGAGTTCTCCGACCGGCAGGCCGAACTGCTGTGGCACGGCCTCACCGGC
This sequence comes from Halobaculum halobium, assembly GCF_030127145.1. Lineage (NCBI taxonomy): Archaea > Methanobacteriati > Methanobacteriota > Halobacteria > Halobacteriales > Haloferacaceae > Halobaculum > Halobaculum halobium. Next base: position 1,302,855 of record NZ_CP126158.1, on the reverse strand, counting down.
GCGCGCGACCCGCTCTTGCGCGAGTGGGGGCTCGACCCGACCGAGTTCTGGCCGGCGTTCCACGCCGTCGAGAACCCGCAAGCGCGGGCCGAGGCCTCGTACCTCCACGACGACGCCGCGCGGCTGCTCGACGACCTCCACGAGCAGGACGTTCCGGTGGGCTTGGTCACCCACTGCGCGGAGTTTCTCGCCCGACCGGTCACCGACCGGCTCGACCTGACCGCCCGCTTCGACACGTTCCTCTCGTGTTCGGACGAGACGGGGTGGAAGCCCGCCCCCGACCCGCTGCAGATCGCGATGGACGACATCAGCGTCGACCCGACGAGCCAGCGGGGCGTCTACCTCGGAGACGGCGACAGCGACGTGGGCGCCGCGTGGAACGCGGGCCTCGACGCCGTCCACGTCGAGCGCCACGGGCACGAGGAGCGGGGACGCTGCGTCCGCGCGGACCACCGAGTGTGGAGCTTCGACGACCTTCCGCGGGGCGGCACCGCCGACGCCCTGTGGGGGTCGGGGGCTGCCCGGACCGACGGATCCGGCTTCGAGGACGACTGAACGGACCGATCGCCGGCCGCGTCGTCACCAGCCGATCAATCCCCCGCCGTCGTCTCGGCATCCGCGTCCCTTCCCTCGTCGGCGGCGTCGACCCGCTCCCCGCGCAACAGCCGCGCAGCGATGGAGAACGTCTGTTCGCGCGACCGACGCGTCGGGTAGTGGGCGGCCATGTAGCGCGCGGCGGCGACGAGGCAGTCGCGCTGCTCGTCGGTGACGCCGGCGTCGTCGCCGGCGGCCGCGCGTCGGTCGAACTGGCGACACGCCGCCTCGTACGCCTGGAACGTGTGGAAGTTCGTGTCCTCGACCAGCAGGGCGTTGCCCAGCGCGGCCTTCAGCCGGTCGGGGTCGCCGCCGCCGGCGAGGTAATCGGCGACGGCGTCGCCCGCCTGTTGCACCCTCCCCTGCTGCTCGAAGGCCGTCCGGAGCGACTCCAGCGCCGTCTCCGGATCGGCGTCGGGATCGCCCGTCGCTTCGGGCGCCGGCGGCGTGTTGAGGAAGCGGTCGAGGTAGACGTTCACGGCGGCGTCGAACACGCCGCGATACAGCGCGGTCGCGTCCGTCCGCTCGGCCGCGCGGTGAACCGCGTTCGCGAACGTAAACGTGTGGTGGACCGTGTTCCAGTCGGCGAACTCGTTGCTCGTGGCGAACAGCGCGACGCGCTTTGCGGCCGCGAACGACACGGCGCTCGCGAGCTGTTCGACGGTCGCCCCGTCCTCGATCGCCCCCTCCAGCGCGTCGAACACCGTCTCGGGGTCGGCCGCGTGCAGGCGCTCGGTGAAGTCGTCCGGCTCGGTCCACGTCTTCGCCTCGCCGGCGGCGACGAGGTCGTCGAGGCGAGCGAACGACTCCTCGCACATCGTCGCGAGGTCGTCGGGCTGGCGCCACGACGACGTCTCCTCGGCGCGGTCGGCCGTCGCGAGCCCGCGCACGAGCGACGCGAGCACCTCGGCGGTGCGCTCCTCGTCGTCCCACCCAATCAGGTCCAGCGCCTCCGTCGCCTTGTTGACGTAGTCGAACGTGTGGCCCGTGTTCAGGTAGCGGTGGTCGGTCGCCGCGGTGACGAGTAGTTCGGTCAGCTTCTCGGGGTCGTGGCCGGCCGCGACGGCGGTGCGAAGCACGCGCTCGGCGCCGTCGGCGTCGCGCACCTCCACGTTTTCGCGGAACCACGACAGCAGGCGCTCGAACGGCACGTCCGTCGCGGCGAACGCCTCCTGATCGAACTTCGGCGCCTCGCCGTCGCAGTCGCCGGCGACCTCCGTGAGCCCCTGATACAGCGCGCGTTTCCGGTCCGGTTCGTCCAGGTCCGGCAGTCTGTTCGCCAGCGCGACCAGGATGGTGAGCCCGGAGCTCCACCCGTCTGCGCGGTTGCCCACGCCGAAGGTGACGCCGCGCTCGACGACTTCGGCCGGGGGGACGCCCGCGTCGGTGAGCGCGACCGCGGACTTCGCGAGCACGAGTCGGAGGTTCTGTTCGAGGCCGTCGTCGAGGCGCTCGCGCCAGTGGACTCCCGGCGGATCCGAGCGCCGCGGGGCCGGCGAGACGTACACCGTCCCGTCTCGGACGTCCGTCGGGTAGGTGTCCACGTCGTCGGCCCACGGGTCGAACGTGTCGCCGCAAGAGAGCTCGAAGCGCGCGTGGTGCCAGTGGCAGGTGAGCACGCCCTCGTCGACGGTTCCTTCTGTGAGCGGAAAGCCCATGTGCGGACAGCGGTTGTTCACCGCCCGCACCTCCCCCTCGTGGTAGAACAGCGCGATCGGCGTCCCGTCGACGGCGGTCAGCGCGCGGCCCTCTTTGCGGAGGTCGTCGAGGTCGACCGCCTTGCGGTACTCGTCGCGTCCCGCGTCATCGACTGCCATGTTCGGCGAGACGACACGAGCGGGGAAGTAGCTTCTCGGAAGTCGAATTTTGTAAGAACGCGAACAGTTTCGCCGTCGCTAATCGGCGGTGGCGGGCGTCCGCGACCCGTTCTCGGCCATCTCCAGTACGTCGTCGAAGAAGCCCAGCGAGTCGTGCGGGCCCGGATTGGCCTCGGGATGGTACTGCCGGGTGACGACGGCGCACTCGTTACTCGTGAGTCCCTCGGCGGTGTCGTCGTTGACGTTCACCTGCGTCACCTCCAAGTCACCGGGGTCGGCGACCGAGTAGCCGTGGTTCTGTGTCGTCATGACGACCTGGCCGGTCTCCAGGTCGCGCACGGGCTGGTTGACGCCGTGGTGGCCGAAGGCCATCTTCTCGGTGTCGCCGCCGAACGCGCGGGCGACGATCTGCTGGCCGAGGCAGATGCCCGCCAGCGGGACTTCGCCGGCGAACTCCTCGACGAGCGCCTGCGCCGACTCGAAGTTCGCGGGGTCGCCCGGGCCGTTCGAGATGAACAGCACGTCCGGATCGCGTTCCGCGACCGTCTCGGCGTCAACGTCGTACGGGAGCACGTGCACGTCGGCGCCCCGGTCGGTCAGCGAACTCGGGATGGAGCCTTTCATGCCGCAGTCGACCAGCGCCACGTTGCACTCGCCGCCGCCTTCGACGGTGTACGGCTCCTCGGTCGACACCTGCTTGCCGATGTCGAGGTGGTCGGACATCTCGACGCACTGTTCCAGCTCTTCTTTCGCGGCCTCGGGGGTCGCGTCCGGGCCGGCGGCGATGCCGCAGGCCATCGCGCCCTCCTCGCGCACGCTCGTGACGATGTCGCGGGTGTCGAGGTGGTCGACCGCGGGCACGCCCTCCGACTCGAGCCACTCGGCGACGTCGTCGGTGAACTCGCGGGCGATCGCCGCGTTCGGGTGGACGCGATCGGACTCGAATCGCTCGTCTCGGACGCCGTAGTTCCCGATCAACGGGTAGGAGAACGTCAGGACCTGCTCCTCGTAGGAGGGGTCCGTGAGCGACTCCTCGTACCCGGTGTACGCGGTCGTAAAGACCAGTTCACCACGTGTCCGGCCCGGCGCGCGGGCGCGTGCCTCGAAGACACGACCATCGGCCAGGGCGACGTAGGCGTCCGCCATTACGAGTTACACATCCTCTGGCGGCACATAAGTGCGTCGTTCGAAGCTCAGTTACGAAATTCGTAATCTCTTTTGCCGTCCCTCCGGCAAGGGCGTGTATGGACGATCTCGACCGGCGCATTCTGAACCTCCTTCGACGGGACGCCCGGACGCCGTACACGGAGATCGCGGAGGAGGTGGGCACCAGCGAGGGGACGGTGCGAAACCGCGTCGACCGGATGACCAGCGAGGGCGTGATCGAGCGGTTCACGGTCACGACGCGCACGGGGAACGTGAAGGCGATGGTGGAGATCAGCGTCGACATGAACGTCAACACCAGCGCCGTCTCCGAGCGGCTGGCAGACTGGGAGGAAGTCGACTTCGTGTGGCAGGTGTCGGGACAAGAAGACATCGTGCTCATCGTCGACTGCGTGGACACCCGCGCCGTCAACGAACTCATCACGCGCGCCCGCGAACTCGACGAGATCGAGGGGACGAAGACGCGACTCATTCTGGACGAACGGCTCGGCTAGGTCTCGCCCGCCGGGTCACCAGCGGGGGTCCCGTCGCGGTCGACCGAAGCGGTCATGGTCCGCCCTCACGACCCACGGCGTATGAGCACAGAGGACGCCGACGCGAGCGACGCCGCGGCGACCGCGAGCGAGGACTCGGACCACGAGAACGCGCTCCAGGACGTGATCGCCGTCGACAGCGACGACAACCCGCAGGGCACGGTGAACCGGCTGGACGCCCACACGGGCGACGGCATCCGCCACCGCGCGTTCACCTGCCTCGTCTTCGACTCGAACGGCCGCCTCCTGTTGGGCCAGCGCGCGCCCGGCAAGCGCCTGTGGGGCACGTTCTGGGACGGCACGGTCGCCTCTCACCCCGTCGAGGGGCAGACGCAGAAGGAGGCCACACGCGAGCGGCTGGAGGAGGAACTCGGGATCACCCCCGACCAGTACGACGACGTGACGCTCACCGACCGCTTCGAGTACAAGCGCTACTTCGAGAACGCGGGGCTGGAGTGGGAGGTCTGTGCGGTCCTGAAAGTCACGCTGGAGGACGACGCCCTCGACCCCGACGAGGAGGAGATCGCGGGACTGCTGTGGGTCGACTACGAGCACCTCCACGAGCACCCCGAGTGGTACCGGCAACTGCGCCTGTGCCCGTGGTTCGAGATCGCGATGCGGCGCGACTTCGAGTAGGGGTGTGACTGTGTCCGCGGGCCGCTTGCTGGTGCCGGCCGACGTGCGTGAGATCCTCCGCGAGCGCCGCGTCGCGGGCGCGCCCGCGGAGGTGTGCGGCGTCCTTCTCGGGGAACGCGCGGGCGACGCCGACACGGAGCGCGGGGAGCGCGACGCGGATACGGCCGACCGCGTCGCCGAGGCGGTTCCGGTCGCGAACGTCGCCGACGACCCCGAACGTTTCTACGAACTGGACCCTGCGGAGACCGTCGCGGCCATTGAGAACGCTGAGACCCGCGGTCGCGACGTGGTCGGCTTCTACCACAGCCACCCGCGCGGCCCGGCTGAACCCTCCGAAATCGACCACAAGCGCGCGACGTGGACGGGCTACGTCTACGCGATCGTCGCGCCGGAGGAGATCGTCGCGTACCGCTGGACCGGCGAGTCGTTCCGGCCGCTCCGGGTCGAAACGCCGTAATGGCCTGACGTCCTACGCCGGGTATGACCGACAGCGACGCCGACGCGGGTGGCGCGGACGCGCCCGCTCGCGGCGACGACCCCTCGCCGGAGCCGGATCTGTACGACGACCTCTCGGGCCAGGCCGCGCTCGTCACGGGCGCGAACCGCGGCATCGGCGCCGAGATCGCGAGCAACCTCGCCGAGTTGGGCGCGACCGTCTACGCGGGCGTCAGGAGCGTCACCTACGACCTCCCCGACGAGTACGAGCGCGTCACCCTCGACGTGAGTCAGGAGGGCGACATCCAAGACGCGCTGAATCGGATCGGCGAGTCGGAGGACGGACTCGACATCCTGGTCAACAACGCCGGCGTCGGCCACTTCGGGGAGCCGCTGCACGAGGAGCAGACGCACCACGTCGACCACTCCATCTCGGTGAACCTCCGCGGCCCGATGCTGCTGTGCAAGTACGCGATCCCGCCGATGCTGAACACCGAGTCCCCGCGCGTCGTCAACGTCTCATCGGGGATGGGCGCGCTCGGCGAGGAGCAGTCGGGCGGTTCCCCCTCCTATCGCGTGACGAAGACGGGCCTGAACGGGCTCACGAAATATCTCCACGGCGAGTACGCCGAGGATGGACTCATCGCCAACTCGGCGTGTCCCGGCTGGGTCCACACCGAGATGGGCGGCGAGGAGGCGCCGCGAACGCCCGCCGAGGGCGCCGAGACGCCAACGTGGCTCGCGCGCGTTCGCGACGGTCCCGGCGGGCGGTTCTGGCGGGATCGCGAGATCATCGACTGGTGACGGCGTCGGTCATCTGGTGACTGCGTCACTGGCGGCGCCGGCGGCGATGCGTCTCACAGCGGGAGGAGGTCGCGGAACTCCCGAACCTCATCGTCCATGACGCCGTAGGCGGTGACGCGGCGCCCGTTGTGCGAGAAGGCGGTGTACCGCGGGCTGCGAACGCCGACGATCCGATCGATCGGGATCGAGACGTAGTCGTAGCCGTCCGTGCCGGCCTGATCGAAGCCGACGACCCACGGCCACCCCTCGATGACGAACGCCGCCGCGAGCACGACCGGCTCGCCGTCGTCGTAGTACACCTTCGCCGCCGGGTTCTCGTCGGCGATCGGGGCCTCCGATCCCGCAGCACTCGCCCCGGCGATCGTTGCGTGGTCCGGTTCGTCGTCGCTCCCGTGTCGGTCGTTTCCGTCGTCGGCCGGCGCGTCTGTGTCGTCGGTCATGACCTCACCTACGTCGTGGCGGGAGATAATCACGTAGTGAGCCGTGCTCGCTCGGCGCAGCACGTCGTCGGATCTCCCGCGCGTCCGGCGCTATCAAACCGTTTATACCGGTCCGACGGGAACCGCGTGGTATGCCGAGAGAGCAGAAGCAGGTCCGCGAGCTGCAAGAGGGGAGCTACGTGATGATGGAGGACTCCCCCTGCAAGATCAACGCCTACAGCACCGCCAAGCCCGGTAAGCACGGGAGCGCGAAGGCCCGAATCGAGGGCAAAGGCGTGTTCGACGACAAGAAGCGCTCGCTCTCCCAGCCCGTCGACGCGAAGGTCTGGGTGCCGATAATCCAGCGTAAGCAGGGGCAGGTCGTCTCCGTCTCCGGCGACGACGCGCAGGTGATGGACCTGGACACCTACGAGACCTTCACGATGCGCGTGCCCGAGGACGAGGACTTCACGCCCGACCAGAACATCGAGTACCTCGAGTACGAGGGACAGCGGAAGGTCGTCGGGTAACCCATGCGCTTCCCCGGCGCCACCGCCGACCGCGACGGCGCCGACTACGTGCTGACGGGCGCGCCGCTCGACGCGACGACGACGTTCCAGCCGGGGACCCGCTTCGGCCCCGACCGCGTTCGCAAGTTCGCCGCGACGTACGACGACTACGACCGACGGACGGATTCGTTCTTCTCCGACCTCCGCGTCCACGACGCGGGCGACGTGCCCGCGTGGGACGCGCTCGACGAGTATCTCGATCACCTGACCGCCGAACTGCGCGCGGCCGTCATCGACGACGCCGTGCCCCTCATGCTCGGCGGCGAGCACACCGTCACCTGGGCGGGCGTCCGTGCCGCCGCACCCGACGTGCTCGTCACGCTCGACGCGCACCTCGATCTCCGCGACGCCTACGACGGCAACCCGCTGAACCACGCCTGCGTCGTCCGACGGTGTCTCGACGGGCACGACTCGGACGGCGCGGACGACGACCACACCGCCGGCGACGACACGGGCGAGTACCCCACCGTCGACGAGGTGGTCATCCTCGGCGCGCGTACCGGCTCCCCCGAGGAGTGGGAGCGCGCCGATGCACCCGACGTGACCGTCGTCGCGCCCGCGGACGTGACCGACTGGGCTCGCGAGTTCGACGACGGGTTCGGTGACCGCGACGCGTACCTCTCGATCGACATCGACGGTGCGGACCCGGGGTTCGCGCCCGGCACCGGGACGATGGAGCCGTTCGGCCTCTCGCCCCGGGAGATGCGCGAGGCCGTCCGCGCGGTCGCGCCCCACTGCGTCGGCGTCGACGCCGTCGAAGTGAACGACCGCGACGACGGGCAGGCCGCGGCGCTGGCGGGGAAACTGCTGCGCGAGGCGGTGTACTCGCACGCCGCCGCGGACGCGAACTGACGGCTCTCTCGCCGTCGGGATCGTCGCTCGCAGCCGACACGGTGGCTACAAACGGCCGCCCGCCGAACCCACGTGCATGCAGCGATCCGCGTTCGTCGACCGACTCGACGAGAAGCTGAACACCGACGCGTACGCCGACCTCGACGCCTCTCCGAACGGCCTCCAGGTCGGGTCGAAGACCGGGGAGATCGAGACGGTCGCGTTCGCCGTCGACGCCGTCGAGGCGACCGTCGAGACCGCCGTCGACGTGGGCGCCGACGCGCTCGTGACTCACCACGGGATGATCTGGGGGGGCCTCGACCGCGTGACCGGCCGCGAGTACGACCGCATCGAACCCCTCGTCGCGAACGACGTGCCGTTGTACGTCTCGCATCTCCCGCTCGACGGCCACCAGACCCTCGGTAACGCCGCCGGCGTCGCCGACGTGCTCGGCCTCGTCGACCGCGAGCCGTTCGGCCAGGTCGGGCCGGAGTACGTCGGCCAACGCGGGGTCGTCCCCGACGGCTCCTCCGCCGACGACCTCGCGGCGACGCTGGAGGCGGAACTCGATCACGGCGGCGAGGGCGTGCAGGTGCTCGAGTTCGGCCCCGACGAACTCGAGGACGTGGGGATCGTCACGGGCAGCGGGAGCGACTGGCTTCGCGAGGCCGAGGACCTGGGACTCGACGCGCTCGTCACCGGGGAGGCGAAAGCGAAAGCGTACCACGAGGCGCGCGAGGCCGGCGTTTCGGTGTTCCTTGCGGGCCACTACGCGACCGAGACCTTCGGCGTGCGCGCGCTGCAGTCGGTGGCCGACGACTGGGGACTGGAGACGCGCTACATCGACCACCCCACTGGGCTGTGAGCGTCGACATCGGGGGTGGCCTCGGACCGCGGGTTCCTTGACCGGCGAGTCACGGGCGCGACGGCGTCGCGTCGGACCCGCGAACCACGCGGTTCAAGCGCCCCCCGACCGGACGGGGGGACATGAGCGACGAGGGCCACGAGGGGAGCGACGACAGCGACGGCGGCGGCTACCACCCGCCCGAGCGCGAGGCGTTCGATCACGACCCGCTCGGTCACGCGCGGGTCCGCGGCGGCATGACCGTCGGCGAACTGGTCGACCAGTACGGACACGCGGGGATCGGCGCGGAGTCGGTCCACGGCGCGGCGGGCGTGCTCTCGGAGATGTGGGCCGACGACGACTGCACCGTGTTCGTCTCGCTCGCGGGCGCGATGGTGCCGACCGGAATGCGGCGGATCGTCGCGGACCTCATCCGCGACGGCTACGTCGACGCGCTCGTGACGACGGGGGCGAACCTGACCCACGACGCGATCGAGGCGACCGGCGGCAAACACCACCACGGCGAGGAGCGACAGGAGGGCAAGAGCCTCCGCGAGCACGACGAGCAGCTCCGTGACGAGGAGGTCGACCGCATTTACAACGTCTACCTCCCGCAGGAGCACTTCGCGGAGTTCGAGGGGCACCTCCGCGACGAGGTGTTCCCCCCGCTGGCCGAGCGCGACGGCGCCGTCTCCATCGCCGACCTGACCGCCGAGCTGGGCCGCGCGAACGCCGAGGTCAACGAGCGCGAGGACGTCGAGGAGGCCCCCGGCGTCGCCGCCGCCGCGTACGAACACGACGTGCCGGTGTACTGCCCGGCGGTACAGGACTCCGTGCTCGGACTGCAGGCGTGGATGTACAGTCAGACCTCGGACCTGCTGCTCGACGCGCTGGCGGACATGACGCCGCTGACGGACATGGCGTTCGAGGCGGACACCGCGGGCTGTCTGTTGGTCGGCGGCGGCGTGCCGAAGAACTTCACGCTCCAGACGATGCTCGTCACGCCGCGCGCGTACGACTACGCGGTGCAGATAACGATGGACCCGGAGGCGACCGGCGGCCTCTCTGGGGCGACGCTGGAAGAGGCCCGATCGTGGGGGAAGCTGGAGAAGGACGCCCGAAACGCGTCCGTCTACGGCGACGCGACGGTGTTCCTCCCGCTGCTCGTGGCGGCGGCGCGCGAGCGCGTCGAGGCCGAGTAGGACTGGTAGCCGCTACTCGTTGAGCCGTTCTTCTCGTACGTGTCGTTCGAGTTCTGCTGCGGAGTCGAATCCCCTGCCACAGTCGTGACAGAAGACGCGGTCGGAGCCGGTGAGACTCATGTGTGTCAGTCGCATGCTCTCGGAACTGTCTTGAAGGCGGTGGCTCGCGACAATGGTTGCCACGTCGCATCGCTCAGGTTTCACGATCACCGATCGCTCGCCACCCCCAGTCACTCAGGTGTGACGTGGCTGAGTCGGTCTTCCGTCGGCGAGTCCGACGGTCGACGACGGATTCGGTCCCGGCTACGGTGCGAACGACCCGACGGATCGGTCGCGTGCTCGTTCGAGCTATGTGCGTCCGCTTTTATCAGCCCGAGCGGACGCTCGCGCTTCGAACGGCTATCGGAGCGGCCTCCCGCCGCTCACGCCCCTGCTGGGGATCCCCTTCCGACTCACTCGCGTTCGACTCTTGGATCACGTAGCGCTGCCCGACCATCGGGTCCAGGAGGCTGTCGACCGGCGCTCGGTCGTCTCGAAGGACGGGAACGTCGTCCGTCCGGGGCGCGGCGGCGTACGTCCGGATCTCCGCGCCGAGGTCGACGCCCACCTCGCGGCGCTCGTTGCGCGCGAGCAACTGCGCCTCCGAGAGCCGGCTGTCGTTCTTCGTCGCGATCAGCTCGATGTTCTGGACCACGCCGCCGCCGGCGGTCGGGAAGCTGTACACCTGCGGGTACACCTTCGACATGGTGCGGTACTCCGCGCGGTAGAACTGCGAGGCAGGGCCGTTGGCGGCCGAGATGACGTTCGCGAACACGATCCCGTCGTCGTCGAGGCGGTCGTTCGCGAGCGACATGAACTCCCGCGTGGTCAGCTCGAACGGCACCTTGTCCTTCTGGTAGGCGTCGAGCACGATCAGGTCGTACGTGTGGTTCGTCTCACGCAGGAACTGCCGGCCGCCCTGGTTGTGGATGTTCAGCCGCCCGGACTCCTCGACTCGGAAATACTCCTTCGCCGTCGCGATCACAGCCGGATCGATCTCGGCTACGTCGACGGTCACGTTCTCGTACTCGTGGACGAATCGCTTCGGACCGGTGAATCCCCCGCCGCCGATGAACAGCACGCGGTCGATCTCGTCCGGGTCGTCCGCGACGAGATACGGCAGATGGAAGTAGCGAGTGTACTGGAACACGTGCCGGTTCGGCTCCGACAGGTCCATGGCGCTGTGGCGCTGCCCGCCGAGATAGAGGGTTCGGGTGTCCCCGAGGTCGACGACGCGGAGGTTCTGGTACGGCGTCTGCGTCTCGTACACCACTTCTCCCTCGACGGTGTAGCCCGCGGCGCCGGTCGCGACCGACGCGACGAGCAGCAGCGCGACGAAGCCGGTGACGGTCGCGCGCTCGCGCCCGATCGGCCGGCTGATCGCGACCGCCGTCGCGATCGAGAGCGCGCCGAACACCAGCGCGATCTGGTCGATCCCGAGCGAGGGGATCAGGAAGTACGTGGTCGCGAACGCCCCGACGATGCTGCCGACCGTTCCGAGCATGTACACGTGCCCCGACGCCTCGCCCAGCCCCTGCTTGGCGGACAGCTCTGCGGCGTAGGGGCTCACGTAGCCGAGGAGGTACGTCGGCGGGCCGAACAGCAGCGTCACCGCCGGCAGCGATGCGACTCGACCGGGGAGCGGGAAGCCCGAGGTGGCGCGCAACAACACGTCGCCGACGAGGATCAGCCCCGCGACGTAGGCGGCCGTCAGCAGGAACACGCGGGCCATTCGGCCGTTCGTCGCGCGCTCGGCGGCCTGTTTGCCGCCGCGGTGGTAGCCGTAGCTGAGCGCCGCGAGGAACACGCCGATGATCGTGCCCCAGGTGTAGATGCTGCTGCCGAACTGCGGGGCGATCATCCGACCGGCGAGGATCTCCAGGCCCATGCTCGCGACGCCGGAGACGAACACCGCGACCTCCGGCCTGCTCAGTCGGAGGGCGTCGAAGCGGCGGGTCGAACTCATCATCGATGCCACGGGTCGGAGGGGGATAACTGTTTGACGGACGCGGCGTCGCTACGGGTCCGGTCCGTCGCTCGCCAGGAGAAACGCACTTGCGTCACGGCGGGGAAGGTGTGGATGGCCGATGACGAGGCGACCGCTCCGAGCCCGGGTGGCTCCGGTGCGACGACGAGCCCTATGAGTGCCGAGGCCGAACTATTACCGACTCTTTAGCTCGACCGTTTATCGCGGTGATTTAAAAAGATAGCAAAATCGACTAATGAAATCTATCGCCTCAAGGTCAGATCAGACGAATTTCAACAGAGTCAAAAATCTCCGTATTACAACTCAGCTACGCGCTCATCAACATGAATCGCGTATTGTAGTCCTCTCTGACCAACTCTTCGACGTTTGGTCTGATCGTCTCGAACTCATCGTCGATCACGCTGAAGCTTAGTGAATCTATGATCTCAGTGATCAGTTCGGCCTTACGATCGACAGCACGCTCGTAGTTCCACCATTTGTTGAACTCTGTAACTATCTTAGCTGCGTCGGGGTCCGTCTCATCATCCGGCAAGTCGATCCGAGACAACTCATTCAGCGACCTCCCATCAATCGCTCCTCCCTCAGAGAAGAATTCGTTGACGACATTGGTGAGGTCTTTGGCGTGCTCGCTGTGATATTCTCGGAGTTTCACCGAAAACAGCCGATTCTTGATTGACTGGTTCAGCTTGGAGTCCAAGAGCATCATATTGCCCAGGTCTCGGACGAAGTTCTCCTGAATGGAGGAAACGACCCGCTCTACAACTTCAGATCCGTCTGAGTCGGAGTCTATCTCAGCAGCTTTGTGTCTACGGAGAAGGTCAATACGACCTTCCAAAGGCTTGTCTCTTTCACCACTAAAAAAGAACTCAGGCCACGCATACGGGTTCTGCTTGTACTTCTGGAAGAAGTTCAGTGGGAGAATATGCTCGATATGAACTTCATCTGTGGCGTCAGAGATCCCCGTCTTCGTAATCCCCGTTCGGTTCTCGCGACGATAATACTCGTCTGCGAGTTTCAAGAACAACTGCTTCGTCTGGTTATTCTGCCAGTTACTCTCGGAAATGAGGCTGTCTGCAAAGTCCTCTCCGAATACCTGGCGAGCACCACTGTCGATATTGTCGATGAGTTCTCTGGAGATTTTCTCCACATCGAATTCACTACCGGACCGCTCCAATTCGATGAATTTCTGGGTCGACTTCGGATACGTGCTGTCAACGACGGTCGCGACGTGCGGAGAAATCGCCACACGGAACGTGATATTCTCTACTGTCTTCAGAATATCCCGGAGGAATTCGTTTTGTCCTGGAGTCTCAGTGACCTTTTGATATACGTACATAACGAACGGCCGCCACTGACTGGTTCCGAGGCCATTCAGTCGGCGCAGGATTGACTCACATTCCTCACGGTAGTCCTGATTCAACTGCTTGTCATCGTCCACGAGATCTGCGTTGGTTATCTCACGATACCGTACTGCATACTCCTGTAACTCCTCGAGGAAGTCCCGCGCATCTCCCGGATTTGCGAGGCGCGATTTGATACTCGTTCGGCTGATATTCTTCAGTCGGAACGCCTCAAGCAACTCATTCTTCGCATCAGTGACCGTCTCGAACTCCTTTTCTGTGGCCGCGAAATAGTGTGCAAGGAACTCCTCGACATCGTCAGCGTTTCCACCGAACTCCTGTACGACGGAATCCCATCGACCGATCTGCTTGTCTTGATCGGATTCCCCTTGGAATCGCCCCACGATACGCGCTCGGACTTTGTCCATCTTCGTTAACTCCACTCCACGGTCGTTGAGTGACTGGAACACTTCGATCCGGAGTTCTTGATCGTTGGTCTCGAACAGACACTCGGAAACGCGAAGCGACCTCAAGACGAAGTGGGTCATATTGACCAAAGCACGGACTTCGTGTTCTTCCGTCTCGAACCGTTTGTGGTTGAGGAACTGTTCGATCTTCTCGCCGTAAAAATCGTCTGCGGCTACGAGTTTCTGATGCGATTCGGCGTAGTAACGGAACGAATCTAGAACACCGTTGTCGGTGTCCAATCCAACTTCGCTGTATACTTCCTCATCGACTTCAAACTCTTCAAGAAGTTCTTTCAGCTGGATGGCGTTCGTCTTCCGGCCGTCATATTGATCCATCTTCTCTACTACGGACTTTACCACGTCCTCGTCTTCGCTGAATAGAGCCTCAAAGAACGCATTGTCGTGATCGTTGAGTTGGAGGAATGGTACCTCTTTCGGACCCTGTTGCCGGTAGAGAAGCTCATCAATATAGATATCTCGGACGTGTTCTGCGTAGGAGCTGAGTTCGCCAGAAACTTCTGGAATCTTCTCGTCAAGTTTCTTTCCGAGGTTATGGAGGAGGATTGCGAAAGTCGAGAGTCTCTGCTGTCCGTCAATAACCTCAACATTGTCCTGCTTCGGAGACTTAGCTACGTATACCGTTCCGAAGTACGTGTCTGACGGTTTCTGTCCCGACGTTGATTGCAGCGATAGGATTTCACGGACCGTTTCCCACAGTTCTTCATGTTGATCTTCTGTCCAGCTGTAATTGCGCTGGTACTCGGGGACCTCGAATCTAGCCCCGTCAGTGACTTGTAGTAGCGATCTGTTCCTCAGCGTGATATCCTCCTCAAGCGAGCGGATGAACTGAGTGCTGTCAACAAAATCGATTTCTGAGTATCCACCGATATAATCATCAGCGTCGTATTTGATGATGCCAGTTCCATCCGGATCCCCCGGATATAGGAATACACGCTTAGCGCAGAGCGGAACGTCGTTCTCTTCGGACATTGCAATTATCCCGCGATGGAATCTACATAAACACTCGTGTTACACGACGCCCAAATCTCTCCCGCCGAAGTTGTGACGATGTTACGAGAAACATTGCTGTAACTCTAGGACCGGTATTCTCTCACCATCAAGTTCGCAGTACGGCTCTTCTGCCGACAGGACGAACTGAATATCTCTGCCGAGATATCCGTCAACCTCGATCTGTCGGAGTATATCCAAGTCACCGTACTCCCAGCAAATGATCTGGTCGGCTTCTCGAACCGCACGCTCCGCCACGAAGAGGTCGTGTAGCGAAGGTGTTAGCGCGACTGCCCGATACTCTCCTCCTTTTTCCACGATTGCCTCAATGTCCTCCGTGGAGTCGAAATCCACAATTTGACCGAAGGATCCGCCCGATGATGCATACTCCGTACACCGTGCGATCAGTTCGTGGGAGTTGGACACAGAGACTGTGTTTGCATATCGGGCGCGCTCAATTCTATCTTGGATCGACCCTGCGGCCTCATCTGCGGACTCCTCAATCTCGACGGTTTTGCGCTGAGCTAAGTATTCCCGGTACCATGGGTCCTCAACAACTCGATCGAGGAACCGCTTTAGATCTGATACGAGGGCGTCGAACAGTGCACTCGACTTGTTTCGGACTGTTTCACGGTTCGCAGATAATTCCAGTTCTTGGCAGTTGGCGACAAAAAAGAATCGCGGCGTCTCGTGATCTGACCCAACCACACTAGGGACACGCTCGACTTTGATGTGGTCCTTGGCAAGCCAGATGCCGAATTGCGTTGAGTGTCGCCCGTACGTCGGGAGCTCTTCTCGAGCTTCTTTCCCAGCGACAAAGCCTACAATATCGTACGTAACTTCTCTTCCGTTGACTTCGACTGTCCGCTGACGGTATGGGTAGTGCTTACAAGCGGATTCAATGTCGTCGAGCCTCTGAAGATCTGTTCGCTCTTGAGGGAATTCGAACCGGGACTGCTGGACCAACTCGTTTCTGGTGTCGTCGAACACGTCATCCAACTCTACTCTGATCTCCATCTCGTGTGGGTCTGCAGCAAGCCGATGTGCGAGCGACCCACCGATCGTTTTCCAGTTGATATAGTGGTTGATTCTGTTGTATGTTAACTTCCCAGCACTAAATCCCTCACCGGACCGGAACCCGACAATCTCGATGTTTGTATACGTCTCGTCGACCCCTGTTCCGCTATACAGCGAGTACTCTGGGAGTTCATGACTGTTGAGTTTCTCCCACGGATCTTCCATAACGGCACGATAGCCGACTCCATCCTTTGCCGTGTCTACCTCAACTAGATCACTCTTGTAGTAGATTTTCGTTCCATGACCTTTGTATCCGATACTGTCTTCCTTAGTTGAGTTTCCGAGATCAAAAAAAGACGTTAGTCCTTCCTCATCCATTCCGTTCCCATCGTCTTGGATCCGGATCCTCGTTCGACCGTCGAAGCGTTGGTCAATTTCGATCGTGACACGACTGGCTTTTGCATCATACGAGTTAGATAAGGCTTCACGGATCAGTTCCAGTGGGTCCTGAAAATCGCTCGCGATCTCCAGAAACTCGTTCACCTCGTTGACCGACGGTTTTCTGTATTCGAGTTGTTCGCTCATCAGAAGTACGACCCCAGCGTCTGGTTGATCACGCGATACGCGAACTTCCTACTTTGCGGGCGGTCCTGGTACGCGTTTTCAAGAAACGTTCGTAGCTGTTCACGGTTCCCTTCAGCTATTGAGCGGCGGAGCCGTTTGACAAATTGTTGTTGAAGTATTAGATTGTGTACTGCAACTGGACCCAAGATGTCCTTCTGGTACTCCGCGTCACCTCGCATTTGTTGACGGAGTGCAGGAGAAGTACATACTGGGCAGTCACAGATATCGAAATCAGCTTCCGCCACGTTCGTGCTAGTAAATAGAGATGTACTGTACTTCCCGTTGATCGCAGAATGGAGGTACGTCGAGGAATCGAATGTGTCCACGCCCAGGGCAATCAATAACGGCATCGCACGTCCCGAGATTCCTAAAACGTGGATCGGTAGATGTGACAGATTCCGTTCTGCGAGAACCGTTTTTAAGCTAGACACGGCGTTAATCAGCCCATTCAAATCGTCTTTTTTCGGGACTAAGCCACCGAATGCGATTCCATCATAAAACTGATCGATAGGCCCAGGGAGTGTCCGTGCTACTGTGTCAAAGAACCGGTCGAGCATCGCCTTTGAGTACCCATGAACGGTCAAGTAGCGCCTTGACCCTTCAGCATCCATGTTCACGAATTCGGCTGCGAAGGAAGCCGTGGCTTCGGTTTTGCTGACGCGGTCACGATACACATCACTTTCCTCGAACGGCAGGTCGAGATTGACAGCGATGTCCGCGCCAAATGCTCGTTGTATCCCATGGATGAGTTTCTGGCTCGTCTCGATTGAAAAATTTGTACCACTAAGCGACCCCTCATTTAGTAGTTTGTAGCCTCCCGAATCGACGAACAGCGCCCCATCGAATTCGGCGAACTCCGGACGGGACTTGACTGGTGTCTCGAGGTACGAGAGGTATCGCTCTCTACTCAATCCGAAATCAGTCAGTGATGCAACTGATGTCATGACACCTCTGAAATATTCGCTATAATCTGTTCCGTTGGCCGCAGGAACTTCGTTTGAGAGGAATTCTTTGACTGTTCGAAATACACCTCCGCCAAAGTGAGTACGCGCGAGTCCCCCACAGTAGAAATTTATTACTGGAAACAAGTGTGGTGTCTCTACTACTGTGTCTCGGCAGTGGAGTTTTCCACTTCTTGCGTCACCAACTCGCGCGGATGTTTCGAAACTGGTCATCAATCTATGTGGGAGAGTTCGTCTTTGACGGTCTCGTGGTCTCCCTGTAAGAGACGTTTGAGATGATGTCCACGTTCACCCAGCCTACCCTGTAGGTAGTGGAATTCTGCTTGAATACCTGACTCGATACCATCGAGCGCCCTGAGATACGGCTGACCGACGTTCACCCACACGTCGGAAAAATCAGAATCACGAACGTACTCATTAAACGATTGAACTATATCTGAATTAAGTTCAGTGGCACGGTTCTGAGTCATTTGTGTATCGTACTTTGTGATCCGGTCTTCCTGAGTAACGAAACCGTGTTTCGCAGAGAGAACTACGACTTCTATGTTCCTCCCAGATTCTGATCGGTTTGCCTCTAAGATTCTGAAGAAGTACCCGTCGTAGAGCTGCTCCGGTGGAACCGGCTTATTGGGGTCGTTTTTGCGTTGCGAACAACCCTGGATCAGCAACTCGGTCATTACGCTTCCGTCGATCCTCCAAGACAAAAGCGTTGCGTGGATAGAGACAGTCCTGCTCTACAACCGCTGACCTGATCGAGGTCTATTATATCAATATTCCAATATTGTGGCTGTCACTGGTCAAGTTTAACCCTGTACCCGAGTACGATGGGATGTCCAATGACACGTGGTTTCGAATCGCTCCAGAAGTCAGATGTCGGAGCTGCCAGAACCGGTAGGCTGTATACCCCTGAGGCCCCCCTAGGCGGTGCTGTCGATACTCCGGCGTTCTTTCCAGTCCTCAACCTCATGGGCGGGCCGACGCCCGTTTCTGGTGGCATCTGGAGCCGACTCCGAAACCGATTGTTCGGCGACGACGAGTTCCAGGGCGCGATGTTCCAAGCGATGAGCTTCCTGGATTTCAATCTCAGCCCACACCACGTCGAAACATGGCGAACTGAGGCGAGCGGCCTTCACGAGTGGTTCACCGACCACGAATCTCCAAAAGACAACCCAAAACCACCAGCGTTCGAGAAACCGCTGTTCGTCGACTCGGGAGGGTTCAAACTCATGAACTCCCGAACGTTCGGAGAACATCCCGAGGAAGGGGGAGAAGAGAATGACTGGGGAATCTACACTAACCCTCGGTCTATCCTTGATTTACAGTACGACTATGGAGCGGACATGCTTGCCACGCTTGACTATCCGATCCCACCTGGACTCGCCGATGATGAAAAATATGAGCGGGTTGAGAAGAGCATCGACAGCGCCGTCGAATGTCTCAGGCTCTTAGAAGAAGATGAGAAGTACGCAGACTGGGATCCAACGGTTTACGCCGCGCTCCATGGGCACAGCCATGACGAGGTCGGATACTACGTCTCAAAACTGCTTGAGCGGACTAACTACGAGGATTCACTCGATGGGTTCGCAGTTGGCTCGCTTGTCCCACTACGGTCTGGAAAGATCGAAATGCTCGTTGATATCGTTCAGGGAGCTACGATGGCGATCCCGCCGAACCGACGTGACGAATTCGCTTTGCACGTCTTCGGTATTGGAGGGCAATTAGCCCCTCTCATCGCTGCTCTCGGGGTAGACAGCTATGACTCGTCCACGTACGTACAGGCAGCACAGCATCAGGACTTCATCAACCCCAAAGACGGAAAGAAAACTAACGCGACGGAACTCACAGCCGACGAGTGGAACTGTGATTGCCCTGCATGCGAAGAATTGACTGACGTAGGCGTCGCCGATATGAAGGAGGTCTTCGCGGCAGATCGTTCATACAAGCCGGTTGAGATCAAGCGAGACGGCGAGACGCGGTCATACATGAAGAGCGATTTCTATGCGCTGATAGCACATCACAACTTCCACGTGTTCCAGCGGGAGGTGAACGAAGTCCGAGACGCCATCATGGACGGGTCGCTGCATACGCTCCTTACAGAGCGTGCTAGACAAAACGCGGATCTTGGTGCCGGACTCGCTCGCGCTGCGAGCAGATGGCCCGAACTTCGTTCGGTGGTTCCAGAAGGATTCGACATTGCGGAAAACGCTCCTTCTAACGGCGCTGAGCTACGACAGACCGTGTTCAACGATGATGGATCACTAGCCGTCGAGTCATCTCAAAAGACCTCGCTCGAACACACTCCCGATGACTTCGATATTCGACGCGAACAATTTGAGCCCTCGTCAGAGAAGCCTGTCTGTCTGATAGTCTCTTGTAGCGACACGAAGCCGTACAGTGATTCGAAGACCCACTTAGAAGTCGCCAATCGTCTCAGCGAAGCTGGCCTCTGGAATGAGGTAGAAAAAGTCTCTGTCTCTGGATTATACGGGCCCGTTCCACAAGAGTTCGAAACCCACGACGCAGTGCTGTCGTATGACTACTTCCTGACGGATGCGGACACCGACCAAGTCAATCGCGTACAAAACCGCCTCGTCGAATTCCTCGAAGCACACAAAGATCAATACAGAGCTGTCTTCGCGTATGTGACGACGAAGACATACAGAACTACGATCGAGGAGGCGTTCGATCAAGCAGGAGTCGGGACAATGTTACCGTCTGATCCAGCAGTTCGTCGAGTTACGGAACACTTCCGAAACTCAAACCTGGATGAGCTGGCTGTTAGCATCCGGGCTGTCCTGTCCTCAGAAGAAACACCCGAGGCGTAGTTGCGACCTCGACAGTCTGTAGCGTAGCAAACCCCTAATTCTACGGTCCCGAAATACGCTCTAATCTCCGGAATGTCTGTCCGGCTGAATTGGGACAAAACCTCAATCTGAGCGCTCTCGCTATTGGGTTAGGTCCTGAAAGACCAAGTAGGTGCCTGAGCAGTTCCCAAGGCTCATTCAATGACCAGAAGACGTGGATATCGTTATCCCACTCTTCGCTACGGGCAAGGTGGTTATCACGGGTTGACGGAGTTTGGAGGTAGCCGAAGATATCCTAGCGGACTTGACCGAGACGATCTCTGAATTATTGTAGCGAGTTGCTCGCTTCGCCATCACCTCTACTTCTCTCGGATGGCATGGGGCGTAACAGGGCTCAGACGCTAACGCATCGCTCGCGAGTCTGAATGCCAGTCATCCTCTGAGCGGTGGACTCGGTCAGCAGGCGGGAGACTGTACGCTGAGTACTGTTCTTCCGGGGACATCCAGAGGCCGGATTCTGGATATTAAGTAAGTAATTTGATATTCTTTCCCGGCGTCGCTCTGAATAGGTCCTACTGGCGCTGCTAGGTCTAGCAGCGACGGCGTTGGCCGGAGATTACAATGACTGATTCAGACAGCGACCAGGAAGACGAGTCGCGTGGCATCCAGATAGGTAGCGTCCATATCGGCCCGATAGAGTACCGGTTCCTCAAACTCGCTATCTATTCTGTCGTTGGGTTGCTCATCTGGCCGTATCTCCTCCTGCTGTACATCTATCTCTCTATCCGTCGATTCAACAAGAATCTCGCTAAGGTCTCAAGGCGAGCTTCGAGAACAGTACGAGATGAGCACAAAGCTGGCTACGAGGAGGGAGAGTCTGAGGACTGATTCAGGCTAAGGGAGTCGAAGACTGTACGGAGGTCCCTATGTTCGGTGGAGAGACTGTGATTCTATTTGCCTGAATCAATTCTATCGAGTGTTTTTGAGGACTACGTGAGAAGGTGGCGGATGAAAACCTACGGTAAATTTTCACCAGAAGTACTGACCTCGAGTTCAGCGGTGATTAGGCGATATCTCTGCTGCCTCCGTCGCTGTGATTCTGTTCCAAGAGCCTTGCTGCAAGTTCACCATCAATCTCGCCGTTCATCAGTAATTCACCAATCTCTTGGTCGCTGTACTCACTGATATCTCGCGTTTCATCGAGGACGAGTCTCGTTTCGACGTTGAATTCTACATCTACCTCGACGCGGTTTTCAGATTCTTTTCGAGCTAGCTTCTCCTCCGCGTTTGTGACCGCCTCCTCCAGGTAGTCTTTGAAATCGAGGTTCTGTTCTTTCAGAGCGAGATATGTGAATTCGAGCGCAGCGATGATTCCCCGGTGGAGGTCTCGATCATCGGGCAGATTCTCGAACACGCTTCTCCGGTCGCGTTCTTCTAATTCGTCGACGAGAAGTCTGAAATCCAGATAGGCGCTGTGGAGGCGCTTTCGGATCCGGGATCGGGCAACTCGTTCTGCGGAGCTTTTCGGTGCGATTCCAGCACCGCTCCTTAGGTAGTTGCGGTCTTTGGTGCTGAGGATACCACGTTCTCTCTCGCAATCAGATGACATACGCTATTTTATTACGGTGATTCTAATGAAGCTATTGGAATTGCGTATTTTCGCCCATACCGTTTCATATTCTATTACGTCGTTATACTTATTACACGCGCAACCATAGAGTTGGACGGGTCGAGAGCTACGAATCGACCCAACAAACTGAGCAATACGGAGCGCAGACTGCGAGCTCTGGCGCTTCCGAGAGCCGGGCTCCGTAGAGGCATCTCCGGGAATTGCTCACGAGGGAGATCCATGAGAACAAGCAACACGCGAAACAAAACTACGGACAAGATAGCTACGGCTACGACAGAAGAGGAGATTGACGAGGTTCAGGGGCTCTTCAATTCCAACCGGATCAGCAATGAGCTTCATTCGTTCACGCACCGAGACAATCTAGAAAGAGCAGTTGATCAGACAGAGAGGCAGCTGTTCTACATCTCTGAGGGAGATATTGTTGTCTCGGCTGTTATGGTCTGGTGTGAATCTCGGATTCTGGATGAAGGCGAAGCGCAGATCCGGCTTCTTGCGACGCATCCAGATTTCCGTCGCCAGGGGTTGGCAACCCGATTAGTTGTTGAATCCATCAAGTTCGCTTCTCAGCACGGCAAGCGGTCGATGAAGGTAGAAGCTGCTGCAAACGACTCTGCGTCAGCGTATTGGCGCTCGATTGGATTCGCTCCAGACTCGTCAAGAACCACTGATAACGGACGGAAGATGCTCATGATGAAGCGACCGATCCCCGAGACGCTCCAGGAGGACTGAAATATGTCAAATGGGGCTACTATGATGGTTTCGGATTTGGAACCGCACCCCTTCAGCGAGGAACTATTCAAGCAAGATGAGCCAAGCAGTCGGTTCATTCAGAGCATCGATGAGGAGCTTGAAAATCCCATTATCGTCAACCAGGATGGGTTGATTCTGGACGGGGTCCGTCGATGGAAAGCTGCGACGGCGCTTGATTGGGATTCGATCCCGGTCGATACGCGAGACTATGGCAGCACCGAGATGGAGCAGTTGGCGATCCTACGGCACAATGACGACCGCGAGGAGACGTTTTCGCAGAAGATGCGGATCGCCCTCCAGTACAAGGAACTGGTTGCGCCGATGATGGAGAAGCGGATCGAGCAAAGCGAGAAGGTCGACTTTGCAGATCTGTCTGAGAATTCGCCTCAGCTAGACCTAGCAGATGCAGAGGGTAAGACCACTCGGGAACTCGTAGGAGATCGAATTGGGTGGTCTGGCTCGAAATTCTACTATGCGCGGAAGGTCTGGGAGGCTGCAGAGGGAGGGGAGAACTACTCCTCAGACATCTCTGACTTTGCCAAAGAGCTAGTCAAGGATCTCGACGGGGACAAGAAGTCCGTATATGGTGCTTGGACAGACCTGAAAGAGAGAATCGAGCGCGAGTCTAGTTCACCGACCAACGAGGTTCCCTGGAATTCAATCGAGAAGGCGAATCTCCTGAATGAGCTACGAACTGTAGAGACGATCTACGATGTTACCGAACCCGAGATCACTACTGAGGAAAGCTGGACCGTAGGATTACAGAAACTTAGTCAGGCATATGATGACCATTCAGGAGAGCCGGTCAAAGCTGGTGAGGCACCAATCTTCGTTTACCTGATGGAGAGGAATGGGCTTGCAAACCTCTCAGAAGACGACGATTCTGTCGCCGGGAGTATCGCTGCTCGTCGTCCTGATGCTGACTTGCTCGACGAATTGTACAACGAGCGCGACATCGCCCCGCTTGAACTGGCTATCCGCTATGGAGTCACCGAGTCATTAGTTCGCTTCTGGCTCCGTGAGGATGATATCAGCATGAAGCGGGGGGACTTCTCCGAGAGTCAGCTCAGGATGATGAACTTGAACTAATGTCATCTACGATCATCGCTGCATCGCTAACTGGGTCTCTTCATCAGTTCAATCGTCTTCTTTCGAGGGTTACGCTGAAACGCCAGTACGACCAGCTTTTCCTTCGGATAACAGATGACGAATTAGCGATTACGCAGCCGACGGGAGAGGTGTCGACGTACTGCACGATCACCGACCAGTATCTACACTCGATTGAACTCCGTAGCGACAGCCCGACGCTTGCTATCATTGACGTTGATGAGTTGCACGACTATCTCAATCTGGCAACGTCGAAATTGCTCTATCTTGATTTCATGTGTGAGCCAGAGAGCGACTTTGCGTCTGAGGTTCACATCAAAGACGATCTCAAGCGAACGGTAGGAATCTCTACTCCACAGACCGCATTTCGACCACGACGGGCAGCGTTGATTGCAAACTCACATGGTATCGACCCCGATTGTCTTTCTGACGTAGATAATGGTAGAGATACGGCGGAAATTCTCCATGAAGAATTGATCAGGTCAATGTCAACATCTCAGAGAGGCACGATCCATAGCGAGCGGTCTGTGGAGGATCGCCTGTATGACCTTCCTGTGACTGAGATGCGCCGTCTGTCACTGATGCAGGTTTATGAGTGGATCCACGATAACGAGTTCTCAGTTGAATATCCTGAAAAAGAGATCGCGGAGCTGTACGACCAGTTTGATCGCAGTAATAGACTGCTCGTTTCTACAGGGAGTAAAACGGCACCAGCGTCAGCAACAATCCGAACCACGCAGAGCGTTCTGGAGAAAATAATTGAAGCGAGGGAACTCGTCGGTGGTCAGAAGACCTATCCAATCATCATCAAGAACGGCGAGTTTTGGTTGGAGGTAGTAAGTGGTGCAGCGACTACTGAGGGGTGGTTGGGCGCAGCTAAGGTGGAGGGTCCCAGCTTATGCAATGAGTACGGACCTACATTTGAGACGGTAGTTGAAGGAATGTCTGGTGCTGTCGAATTACAAACCGCTCCTGAGAACGATCTAGCCTTCATCCAACGGGATTCAGGAGTTATTGTCCGCCACGTTATCGAGGGAATTGATACGTGATGTCTGGCTAGCGGGATCCGCTTTCTGTTGTCGGATCAATGACTGTCCAAACACTATCAGAGATCCCTTCTTACGTATCACTCACGCTAACTAACGTCAATTAATATCATCTGTATTTGGTTACAATGTCTCTTGGGGGACCAAGGCTTCATTCTATTATATTATTATAATAGCGGCGGCACCATTCTAATCGTGCTTCTTCAGGGTTGAGGTCTGCTTCAATGTCCGTATTATCTATACTCGTGACACCGATATCCTGATAGTAGTTGTAGCGGCTGTCTTTTTCGTGGACAACGACGCCTTTGTCAATTAGATAGTTCAGCCCTCTATATACTGTACTTTCTGAGAGGCCTGTCTGTTCCCTAATTTCCGCGTTACGTACTCTCTCCGCTTGTATGAGTACATCCATTATATCCCGGATTGACTCTTGAGAGATGCTGTACTCGCTACTCTCTGGAATTGGGTTGTATCGTTTCCTTTGATAACTATTCTCTAGTGTGAGGCGCTGGTACTCTGATTCAGGCCCTTCCTCTGTCCACTTTGGAGGTTCGAATTGGTTCATCCACTTTTCGACAGCTTCAGTACCACCTTCCCCGACCCAAAACCATCCTTGTCGGGCTAATTGGTACTCTAATCCAGAGCGAGAACTGTCCTCAATGTAGGTCAGGCTCGTATCATCCCCGGTCCTTGCCCAGTGGACCAAATCGGCTACGAATCCAACTTCGAGTGCTTTCTGAACTCGTCCGTCAAAATCATCTATATCTCCCTTTCCGGTACCCTCGGTCATCAGTTCCGGCTCCCTGGATAGATCTTGAGTTTGCTTGCTACTCTACGGAGCAAGTCGCTCCAAGACGCTCCATCCTCAGGATATACGCTGATCTTGGTGTAGTCGTAGGTCACGACCCGCTGAAGAGAGTGGAGTATGTAACTGTTCTGTCGCCGTCAGATGGTCCGTCTAGTACACCCAGCAATAATTTTCTAAAACTGTTTGGAGCACGCCCGTCCGTGTCTCATTTCGCTCCTGACGGATCTATTTGAGCGATGTCTCTGTCGATTCCCCGTCTTATATTTTATTAGGTAATGGAACCAGCTTCGCTAAGCCAGAGGTCACTACTCTGATCCCAGTACTTTCGTCACGATGTACGGTCCCTCGTAGGTCTCTAGGATCTCATTGGAATCCTCTATGTTGGGTGTCGTCGGCTGACTCAACTCCCATCGGACCCAGTCCTCAAACCCCTCTTCGATGCTGTCGACCACGTCGCCGTCGGCAATGACACCGAGATCGTGTAGCTCGCCGGCGTGGTACATCTGAAAGAGAATCTGCACCGATCTACTCCTCGTCCTCTGCCAGCGGAACAGCGTTGATGTAGTGGTTGTTCAATGCCCGCCTCAGATGGTCTTCATCATCCAAATCATACGCACCTTCTATTGTCGCCTCCAATTCGCCAGTCGGGTCCTCGACTATCTCACCGTCCGCAATCCTCCCGAGAATATCCCAGCCGTCTCTCTCTTCGTTGAGTCCGAAAATGAGCAATGCCACGCCAAATCACCGTATCAATAATCATCCTGTTTCATCATAAGACTCCCGAGCAGCGGAGTGATTCAGCTCCTCTTGGTCTGTAACGGCGTGGGGGTCCAAGCTGAGAGAACAGAGAACGAGTTCACCATCAATCGAATATCAGTAATCAATGAGGTCAACAACCCGTTCTCTGGAGCAATCACGCACAGCAGGGGACACCCGCCGATTGATAGAGAAAACCTCGGGACTCCACAGCCCAAGCAGTATCGGACTGGATGTTACCTATCGTGGGTAGAGAGCCGTTCGAGGACGACTGAGGGTCAATCTATTCGATTCGCTCAGAAATGCGTGAGCAGTCGGGGGACTACTACCAGCGTACAGTCTTCGAGAATCAGAGTGAGGTGTCGAGCCCTGATTCTTCGGCCCAATTGAAGTATTCGGCATCGTTCAACTCCTCAACGACTCGCCGGGACTCTTCACTATCGTATCCAGCCATCACATATCCATTCGAGTACGAGGCAGCCAGATACCGCAGCAATTCCCGTCCGTCCGTGTACTCGCTGATGATTGGATCACGTTCGTCCTGAATCCGGCCCCGGAGAGATTCAGCCGTTGGCGTCTCGCCAACCACGGTTGCTTCAATGGAAACGCGAGCTACCTCCTCAGGGTTCTCCAACGGATTTCGATAGATTATGACTTCGACCAACTGTCCATCCTCGCTAGAGCCCGATCTCCTTGATACAGTTCAGGTACTCTTCTTTCGCTTCGTCTCGGTCAACGCGAGTGTAGATATCCATCGTCTCGGTCTTGGCGTCCCCACGGATGTATTTCAGAATGTACGGCTTCATTCCCTGCTTCCGCATTAGCGTGGTGAACACGGTGCGGAAGGTGTGAGGAGTGAACTTCTTCTCGAACCGTCGTTCTTCTTTGGGGGCGACGCCGGCGCGGTCGGCGGCGGCTTTCACTTCCCGACGAATCCGCTCTTTCGAGAGTCGTCCTCCGAGCGTACTCGTGAATAGGTACGGAGAGTCGGAGTCGGAGTTGACGAACTGGTAGCGTTTGATGGCGTAGATCGTCTCGTCATCGATTGGGACGACGGTCTGTCCGCCACCCTTGCGCTCGCGGAGTCGAATGAATCCCTTCTCGAGGTCCACGTCGTCCTTCTCGATTGAGAGAGCTTCGAGGAGACGCGCTCCTGTCTTAGCGAGGATGATGGCGACGGTTTTGTCTCTCGGGTCTGGAATCGCGTTGATGAGTTTGCAGGCGTTCTCCCACGTCGCGCAGTCCGGTCGATCTGGACGAATGCGAGGAATTTCTTCCATTACGACTGCGGCGGGATTACCCGTGATGTCCTCGAACTGTGGCCGCTTCATCGTGTAGCCGTAGAAGCTGGAGAGAATTTCGAGGTACTTCTTTTTCGAGTTCTGCGAGACGCCGCGTTCGGTGAGCGCCATTACGTAGTCTTCGACGTGGCGTATTTCGACCTCGCCGGGATCGAGGTCAGGGAATTGGTCGTGGAAGAACTCGCGGAGGATACGACTGTACGAGTTGAGGGTTCGCGTGCTTCGCCCAGTCGCCTCTTTCCGGGTGAGGAAGTAAGTGACCTCGTCGTGTTTGTTGTCGTAGATTTTCGAGGCATTGGCTTCGGCTCCCATCTTAGTTCGCCTCCTTGAGCCGCCAGCCGTGCCCACGCTGGAATTCAACCCGGCCGTTCTCGGCTAGAGCGTACAATCGGTTCTCGATCTGTCGTTGGAGGTGTTGAGCGACATCGTCGCTGGCTGTGATCCGCTCGGTGAGTTCGTCTAGTGACTGGTACTGTTGGTCGAGAACGCGCGTAACGAGGTCATCGATACTGAGGTGGGTTCGACCACCGCTAGCTTGTCGGGCATTTTCGAGTTGGGCTTGGAGGCCGTCGATTTTGTTTTGCAGTTGCTTGACCGTCTGGTCCTGTGTCTGGATGAATGGAGCGCCGCTATCCCGATACATCCGGGCTTCTTGGATCAGTTCGTAGAGGTAGCCGCTGAGGCTGGCTCCCTCGTGTTCGGCCTCCTCCCACCATTCTTCTTTGTGTTGTTTGGCGGGGAAGAGTTCGGCTCTCGTTGTGTTTTCGTGGAGCGTTTGGTAGCTCTGTTCGTCGTCAGAACTGGCTAGAGATGCGTCTGTCATACCAGAATCGCCAACTAATCAGTTGGTTGTTAGGATAATGATATTACCGGTAAAAGTCCGGTCTATGTGCAAAATTCTGGCTTTGTTGAGATCCTCAGCCTCGACAGGAAGTATGGGCGAGATTCAGAGGATATAGTCAGGAAGCAAACATTCCCGTTTCATCGATGAACAGATGGATTGACTGATAGGAAGATGGCGGGTTCATTCACAAGATTATGGAGCAAGACGCAAAATAAGTTGTCAATTTGTCATGTTGTCTGAACCGCTGGATGTAAATACTGTTGACGTATCTCAGGATTTGCATGTCCGAGCCACAAGTCGTCTACGCACACCATAACTTGGCAGTGCCTGAAGACGATATCGCGGACCTCTTTGGAAACGGAAAAATCGGAATAGACTACGGTATGGGCGAGGTCTTTAATAAGACTGCATTTGCTGAGGAAGGTGAGCCAACGGATTCTATCGAAACTATGGACTCGCTTCGCGAAGAAGGCGGAATCGTTCTTGGACAGTACCACCGAGACGACCTCATGCTACTGGGTTACGTCAACCAAGACAAGAATATTGAGATAATTGAAGCTGGGAACGGCACGAAGATCAAGGCTCTGCAGCTCGACCGATATGAACAGGTTCACCGGGACGACTATCCGGAGCTGTTCAATGTCTCGAAAGGGCAGCAGGCTGTCCACAACCTCCACGCTGACGCTAAGGCTGTACGAAATGCCTTCAAGGATGTTTTTGACGAAGCCACTCTGAACAGCCTCTAACCGGATCCGAGGAACTCAGTAGCTATTTCGGTCCTTCTGTTTGAGGCCTAAAGGAGTCCTACGCTCCTGACCCTCCTTGGTTCCTCTACATCGGAACGCTGGCAGCGACCAATTACGCCTCGTTGCTGAGGCGCTGCCAGCGAGCTTCTTGAATGAGTTCGATGAGGTAACGACTCAGACTGAGGCCCTGTTCGTCGGCCTCTTGCTGCCATTGGCCTTTGTGCTGGCGGTGGCAGTAGATATCGACGCTGGTCATTCCCTCGCCTAATCCTTTGTTGTCGTCCATCGGTCGACGCGGCGCTAATGGTGCATCAGTCATTGAGAATCTCCATCTAATCGGATGGCTGTCAGGATATTATCAATACCGGCGAATGAACTCTCACACGACCTCTGTATTCTACACACAGGGTATCCGGAAAGCGAAAAGTACTCTCTATTAATCGGCAGACGGAGTTATTGTTCAGGGGAAAGCTTAATTGAAGCTGTATTAATACTCTGGCTATGGCGTCAGCTCTGGATCGAGTTGAGATCTCTTTTGATCGAGATTTTTGGATAGATGTCGAAGTTCCTGCTAATGTAATCGCAAATAATTGGAGTACAGAGTATCAATCACGGCTCTCAAGGTTTGTTGATTCTCAAACAGTCGTCCGTAAAGAGCTTGAGCCCTATTGGCGTCGGTTCAATCCAGATTCTGAAGATCTACCCGGTAAAAAGTCAAAAATGCTGACGGCGATCAGCAACCATGATCTCGAACTTGCCCAGAACCTATATTCGATTCACCATTTCGGAAAGAATCGTGCGTCTGAATTTATAGACCACTACTTCAACCAGCTGGAGACAGATGCGGGTGCAGCTAACCTTTTGGAATATTATAATGATTTTAGCGACAAGTCGAGGCGATTTGGGAAACTATTGATTGTGGATATGCTTGATCGTCCGAAGTTCCGAGATATTCTAGTACTAGACTTTTGTAAGGGAAAAATGCCAGATGCCAATTCAACAAGTGACAATATACTCTCTGATCCGATCGAAGAGCTAGATACGGACGCTATTCTGGACCAATTAGGTGCTGACAGTCGTGAGTATGACCATTGGCATAGTTTTGAATACAAGTCTGACAAATATATTGCTATAAAACGACATATTCGAGACAGAGTTGAGCGACAGGTTGATGAAAATCAGGACGTAGCTGAGGCAGACCTTGTTGTACTACGGTTTAATGATAAAAGATTGATGGTTTATGCCCCAACAGCATCAATTGCGAATCGCGCAGTTACGGGAGTCAATTCTGCTGCCGAGGACGAAGAGGGGGAAAGTCAGGTCACATATGAACCTGAGGGAGAAACTGCAGGGTCAGACCATTTTAGTGATTTTCGCGCGAAGGTTGAACAGATCCAGAATGAAGATGATGATGTCGAACTAACTGAGATTGGATTGAGACAGTCACCCCTCGCTGGCAGCCCCAAAGTCGAAATCAAGGGTAATAGTAGTATTTTACCCGCACTTAATCAATTAAAACAGGCAGATCTCGACCTACTAGATGATCCTGAAAATGTGCGCTACCTCAAGATTGAGTACGATGAGCGACCGTACAGTGTGTATCTAAATCGGCCTGAGCGCGATGGCGAAAAATTGTGGGCTCTTCGGTATAGCTCTTCGACTCCGACAGATGAGGAACGAGCTGCATTTGAGCAGTTCATCGAAGAAATGCTCGGTATTATACCAACTTACAAGCACTCGTGACTATTGATCGCCTCTTACAGCCCTCTGTTCACGGACTTACTGAAGATCAACTTGAGAGCGCCAGAAGTCTTGAAGAGTTAGGATTACTCCGTGAAATCGAGGAGCGAGAATATATCAAATGTGTTTCTCCAAAAGATGATGATTACTTCGAAGTAAAAGAACGTGGATGTGATGAGGAGATAGGTCTCTCTGAAGTTCCAGACGGCAATATAACTTGCCCAGGTTGTGGTCGAAATATTGAATTATACAAAAAGACTCGCAGATCACGTCTAATCACGCACCGTGACGACCGTGGAGTCTATTCATATGTTCGTGACGTAATCAAGCATGAACTCGATGCAAGGGCCTCAAAAATAAATAACGGCCTTCGATTCTTAGATACTCGATTGAAACCTGCATTCACCGTTCGCCATGGTGCAAATCAAACTCGCTTTCTGATTCAGTTTGAGTACACCAGCTCAGAAATACTCGATTCAATACAGGTATTCAATCAACCATTAGTTGTTGTCCTCGTTGGTAATGCGGTTCCTCAGGCAACTCAATATGAGCAGAGGGGACTTACCTGTGTAGCCGCATCAGAAATAATTGAGATCGGTGATAGTAGCGCCGACATTGAACAATTGATTTCTTCTGCTCGGGAATCAAAGATTCCAGCTGGTCAACTGGCAGATAAGGGAATCGATCTATACAGCAAACATCGTTCAAGGTATACTTGGCGTGAGTTCGAACATACTGTCCAACACTGCTTTTCGGCTTCTTTCGAAACCTCTCGACTACTTGGGGGTGAAGAAAGCGGGGAGCAGGTTCCTGAAGGAGTTTTGTCACTTGATTATGAAGATAGTTCACATGCGTATATTTGGGATGCAAAGTATGTTCAAGAACCAGGTGAGAGTAGGGGTCTGAGTGGCGAGTATGAAAATATGGCAAAACATCTAGTAAATTTCCGTCGAGAATCGAATGTGAAAGACATCTATGATGATCTCTCAGGATATCTTATCATCTCCCCCGGCGTTTCAGATAGCTCAATGGTTCGGCTTGCAGAGCGCATACAGCGGCGACTGACAGAAAATGATGACGACTGGAATGGTTCCGTAACACACCTCCAGTTTGATGCGCTAGTCCATATATTCCAAGCCGTACAGTCGGATCGAGATGGAGTGCAAGCGAAATCAAGAGAGTTCCGTAAGCACGTCCATAGGCTATTTACAAAGGGTAATTACCATGATCCCGACCCAGATACATATATGGAAGCTGACCAGCGAGTATTTGACGTTTCTACTGAGGATGTTGATAAGATCTTTCGAGAATTCATCGCTCCGCAAGAACCTGAGACTGAGCGTGTGAATATTGATGGCTATCTTGCAAATATTCGGAGTTTGGATTACTGAGTTGTCGTTATCCAACTCAACATGAGGCGTTGCATAAGACAAACCAAGATCGGCCACGCCCAGAAGAGAGCTACGTACCAGGGGGTGTCCCAGGAACGAAATCTTGCACGCGTCCCTCCTCTAAGCTCCGACTGAAGAACGAGTTCATCTTCTCTCGTAGAGTCTCCTTCCGAGAATCAACCCGAAGGCCGTACGCTTTCGTTTCTCCGACTTCGAGGTCTTGCCAATTCTCTGGCTTGGGCTCGTTGAGCGGTACGAGGAGACTCCCGGTCGTATCAACCTCGCCTTCGATTATCAGCTCGCCCCGAATGATACCCGCGTCCTCCTCGATGAGGTCCATTTCGAGAACGACAATCGAGTCTTTGAAACCTTCGTCATCTTCTCGTTCTTCGAGCATCAGTTCTTTCGCACGTTCCTTGTCCATCGTCAGATGTTGCAGTGAATCGGAGACAGGTCCTTATCGTTCGGGTTGTAGTGAGCCCGGTCCCCAGTGAATGACTCGTCTGTCAGCGTCAGGTTCCCCATCTTCGCTACGGTGAAGAGACGCCAGAACGGAACTCGCCGCGAATTGCTCCCTCCTGCGATTTGGTAGCCTCGAAGCGACTCCTTGCCCTTCTTGCTTCGGCCGTGGCAGTAGGGTTCGACTTTTCGGTGATGTCCGTCATAGGTGAATTCGATTGCTTTCTGCTCCTGAATCGCTTTACAGATGATATTGCTCATGATGAGTGTAGCCTTCACTTTGTGACCGACCGTCATGAAAGTCCTCCAACCGGAGTGAAAGTGGTCTCGAAGATTCACATTTCGGATTACGAGTTAGAGATTTACATGCGGGTTTGTTAATGAGAGTATGTCCTACGGAAATCGCTCAGCATGGCGCGAGTGCCCCGAGTGCGGGGAAAAGCAGAAGGTAACGGCAGGCCAGTGGGTCACCTGCCGAAATTGCGAAGAAAACTTTCACGCGTAATGGAAGTCATCGAAGTACTCGAACAGCACTAAGTCGATGCCCGAGATCTATTCTTGCCTGAATTCACTCAGTCGGGACCTATGGGAGTCTATCTCCTGCTGAGTGAGCTTCAGTAGCATTTTCGAGAACAGATGTCGCCCCGTTTCCCAATCATCCATTTCCTCTAGAAACGAGAATTCACTTCCGTCTACTGTGTCTCCGACATGGGTGTTGAACTCAGAGACTGCTTCTTCCATGAACTCTCGTGCATCACTGGGATTATCGGCATCGAAAGCCTCGATGTTTTCTGCTTGAGAGTATAATTTGCCAGAAAGGGATTCTACTTCTCTGACTGCCGCGATACTGACTCCAGTTGGAGCCCGGCCTGCAATTCTGGCGAGTTCGTCTGAGACTGCTTCGTGTTCTTCCGCTACCTGTTTAAAACCGATATCAGAGGTGGTCAGTTGCTTCTGACAATAATGTTTGAGTCGGCTCAGTTCTTCGTTCAACTCTCGATACCATTGGTCCGCCTCTTGCTTTTCATCTTTCGTGGATTGTCTCCTCACTTGATACTCAGATACGAGAAAGCTGACAGCAAGACTCACACCTCCACTAAGAAGCAACGTTTCGGCAGTGGCCATGGAAGCTAATTGAAATAGAATCCAAATAAATGTGGGAGAGAATCAAATGAGGATTCCACAACATAGGGCGCATCTCAGTAGTTATCCCTGCGCCGTCTATCGGTTTAGGCGCGAATCGGATTTCCTTCTATAAATAGTTTCGTAAGTCGGTAATATTTACTGGTTCGAGTGCGTGTGTGTCCAAAAAGCGCGCAAATCGGTTTACTTCGTTTGGGTAGCGTGGATGGTTGCGAGCAGCCGTGGAGCGTTCCCCAACATAGGGCGCGTGGCCTAATACCATAGCGCCGTCTATCGATTTGGATATTGGGCGAGTGCTCTTCTATAAATAGTTTCGTGAGTCGGTAATAGTTACTGGTTCGAGTGCCGAGGCCAAACTCTTACCGACCGTTTAGACAGGGGCGTTGAGCGCGCCGAAGAACACCTGCCAGGCCAGCAGGGACTTCGCGACCAGGCTGAGGACGATGTAGGTCCTCTCGCCGAAGAGGTAGTCCTGCCACTTCCAGGTCTCGCGGTACTGCAGCACCATATTGATCGCGAACAGGTTGAAGAACACGAACAGGCTGACGTAGATTAGCAACACGAAGTCCGGCGGCCCGCCGCCGTCGCTCCCGAGTACGGTGGCCACGATGGTGATGGCGATGACGACCCAGGGGACAAGGCCCGCGACGGAGCCGATGATGTAGGACGTCCAATCGGTCTCCTCGGTGGTCTGGTTGTGCACTTCCATCATGAGGCCCATGAGGTTCATCACGGCGACCAGCGAGAACAGCGCCACGAGGGTCCCGAGGTCCCAGACGCCCGCGAGCATCGCGATGACGACGATCATCACGGACGCGCTGATCGAGTACTCGTACCAGCGGTACGGGTTCATGCCACGTTTGAGATACGCCACGTAGGAGTCGTACAGCACCGTCGCGATGAGGAGATGTGCGAGCGCCGAGAGGAGCAGGAACCCGGCGACGAGATACGACAGTTGAATCGTCGTCCACGGTTCGAGGACGGGTGCGAGCCGTTGGGTGTCGGCGTTGAATTCGAGTGCGGTGACGGTGATGGTCCAGTTGCGTGTGGTGCTCAGGTAGACCATCAGTGCCCCCTGAACGAAGTGGAGGACAGCCATCACGGCATTGAACTGGCGGAGCCGTCGATACTGCGAGTCCGGCGTAGTCACACCCTCGTATTCGACGGGAAGTGTTATGATGATATGTTTTCCAAACGAACGTTTTCGACGACTGCGTCCAGAACGCGTCCTCGGACTCACGCACTGCCGAGAGGAACGATACAGGTCGGTTCCGACCCTCTATGCGGTGCTCGGATTACGGGCTGCGATGCCACCGTCGGTTTGCCCGCGCTCACTCTGGATCAATTGTGCGTCGCGAGTGCCGAGCCCACCGTTCCGACACCTCCCGCTGGGCCCCCTTCGTCCGCGTACTCCGTCGATGGCCGTAGAACCGGCTTGCGGCCCCGATTCCGGGGGTTTCTGGACTGTCACGTCGCCGAGACGGCGAGCGATAGCCCGCTCACTCGCCCGGCCACTCGTCGGCCGCGAGCGGCTCCCCCGAGAGGAACGCCTCGATCCCCTCGTTGGCGTCCGCCGTCGTGCACAGGCCGGCGAACTGCTCGTTGGAGTAATCGAGCGCCTCGTGGTAGGGCATGTCCTCCATCTCGTAGTAGGCGCGCTTGCCCAGTTGCACGGCTGCGGGGCTCTTCGAAGCGATGGTCTCGGCGAGCTCGACGGCTCCCTCGACGTGTTCGCCCTGCGGTCGGACGCGGTTGACGATCCCCCACTCCAGGGCCGTCTCCGCGTCGATCAGATCCCCCGTGAGCACCATCTCCAGACACCGCTTGCGCGTGAGCGTCTCCATCAGCGGGACCGACGGTCCCATGCAGAACAGCCCGACCTTCGGCGCGGTCGCCCCGAACATCGTCCCCTCGGCGGCGACAGCGAGGTCGCACGCCGCCACCAGCCCGAGGCCGTTCGCGGCCGCGTGGCCGTGCGCCGCCGCGATGACCGGTGTGGCCATCTCCGCCAGCGTGTGGAACGGGTCCTCCATCCGCGCGACCCACGCCTCGTACTCGGCTTTCGTGTCGTACTCGCCGTGCTCGGAGACGTCGATCCCCGCGGAGAACGCGTCGCCCGCTCCGTCGACGACGACCGCTCGGATGTCGTCGCGCTCGTCGAGATCGTGCAGCGCGTCGTCGAGGTCGACCGCCAACTCGGTGCTGAACGTGTTCATCGCCTCCGGTCGGTCGAGGGTGATCCGGCCGACGTAGCCGTCGCGATCGACGTCGACAGTCTCGTACGCGTCTCCTCCGACCGGATCGGTATCTGCTGCCATGGTTGGCGATCCGCGAGCGCCACCATAGTACTTCGCTCCCGCCGCGTTACGTCGCGACTGCCTGGGTGTCGTCTTCCGCCGCGCCGACGCGGTGAGCGCGCGTCGACGGTCGGGCCGAGTCGGTCGATATGGCACGTGTGTTGATATCGGTCCGTGACATCTGCGGTCGTGTGACGCTACAGCGTCGGTTCCTCCTCGTCGCCACCGCGGTCGTCGTCGCGGCGGCGGTAGCGGTTGTCGCGCCGGTCGCACAGTACGTCCTGTTCGGGGTGCTGCTCGCGTACGTCCTCCGGCCGGTTCACGATCGGCTCGCACCGAGCATCGGCGAGCGTCCGTCGGCGGCCGTCCTCGTTTCGGTTTCGACGGCCACAGTCCTCGCGCCGATCGCGGTCGTGATCGCGGTGGCGCTGCGTGAACTGCTCCGTCTGCGCGCGGCGCTCGCAGAGGGGACCGTCGAGCTCGAGACGGTGGAACTGCTCGCGGCGGCCGGCGGCATCGACCTGCGCGCCGAGCTCGACCAGTTGACGCGTCGCGGGCTCGAATCGGGGCTGGGGAGGGTCCTCGACCTGTTCGGCGGGCTCACCGAGGTGCTCGTGGGGCTCACCGTACTGCTGTTCGTCGTCTACTACCTCCTCGCGGACGGGGACAGACTGCTCGCGTGGACGGGGCGTGTCATTCCGCTCGACGGCGAAACGCAGACGGCTCTCCGCCGGGACCTCGACCGGATCACGTGGGGCGTCGTCGTCGGCAACATCGCCGTCGCGGCCGTTCACGGCGTGCTCACCGGGCTCGTGTTCGGGCTCGTCGGGATCTCGAACGTCGTGTTTTGGGTCGTCGTCACGACGCTGCTGTCGCTGCTGCCGCTGATCGGCGCGTCGGTCGTGTGGCTTCCGATGACCGCCTTCCTGTTCATGGCGGGGCGCCCGGTTGACGCTGCGGTCGTGTTCGCGTTCGGGACCGCGGTGATCAGCCTCTCGGACAACTACCTGCGCCCCGTGATCACCGGACACGAGGCGCGGGTGAGTCCGGGGGTGATGGTGGTCGGCATCTTCGGCGGCGTCCTCGCGTTCGGGTTCGCGGGCCTGTTCGTCGGTCCTATCGTGCTCGCGTTCGCCGCGGTGCTCGTGGAGACGCTCGTCGAGGTCGACGAGCCCGCCGGCGCGAGCCAGGAGACTCCCGGCGCAGTGGAGGCCGACGGCGAGACTGACGGCGATGTCGAATCGATCGACGACGGCGGGGTGTGAGGTTCTTTACCCCTCGGTGTCGCATCCGGGGGTATGGACGGTCACGCGCCGGGAGGTGCACCGCGAGCGTTCCGCGAGCGGGTGCGCTTCTACCTGCTCGATCACCAGACGAGGCTCGGACAGGCGATCGACATCGCGCTGTTGGCACTGAACCTCGCGTTCGTCGGCGTGTTCGTCGTCCAAAGCTACGACATCTCCCAGTCGACGCGGGACGCGCTGTGGCGCGTCGAGGTCGCTATCGCCGTCGTGTTCTCCGTCGAGTACGTCTTCCGACTGTACGGCGCCCGCGACCGACTCGACGAGGCGACCGACCCGTACACCGTCGTCGACCTGTTTTCAGTGCTGCCGACGCTCATGGCGATTGCCGCCGTCGGCCCCGTGTTCGGCGTCAACATCGGGTTCCTCCGGGCGATCCGCGTCGTTCGCGTGCTCCGCTTCTATCGGTTCGCCCGCGACGAGGAGTTCTTTTTCGGGACCGTCGAGGTCAGCACGCTCCGGGCGACGAAGCTCCTGTTCACCGTACTCGTGATCTTCTTCGTCGGCGCCGGACTGTTCTACAGCGCCGAGGCGGCCGTGAACCCCGGCGTCGCGAACTTCGGCGACGCGTTCTACTACATGGTCATCGCCCTCACGACCGTCGGATTCGGCGACATCGTCCCCGCCACCCGGCTCGGGCGATGGGTGACGGTCGGCAGCGTCCTCGCGGCCATCGTTCTCGTCCCGTGGCAGGCGAGCAAGATCATCCGCGCGTGGACCCGCGGCGACCGCGTCGACGTGACCTGCCCGAACTGCGGGCTCACGGGCCACGACGCGGACGCGTCCCACTGCAAGGCCTGCGGACGCGTCATCTACCAGGAGTACGAGTCCGACGAGTGACTTCCGCACGTGGGTGCAGTTCCCGTCCACGGTGTGAGCCGGGTCCGGAAATCCGACGGCCGAGCAGTGTGCTGTGGGTGCACGGATCGGGCGTCAGTGCCTCACAGGGGGCCGATACCTCCGAATTCCGAGAATCACCGCCTCGTTATGGTGGATCAGTCACCGTACTCCTCGATAACCGAGTGTATATCGGCGAATAACAACTATTCTCATTTGTCACAGAATATTTGTCCGGGAAGAATCGCTGTTGGAACACAAATGCGGAACCCTTATCCGATCGACGGGTGTTCGATCAGTTGCAATGGCAAACGGTAAGGTTGACTTCTTCAACGACACTGGCGGCTACGGTTTCATCGCGACTGAGGACTCCGACGACGACGTGTTCTTCCACATGGAGGATGTCGGCGGCGAGGATCTGACGGAAGGGACCGAGATCGAATTCGACATCGAACAGGCCCCCAAGGGCCCGCGCGCGACGAACGTCGTCCGCGCATAATTCCGGCTCACACCGTCGCCTGACGGCGACATCACTGTGATTCCGTTTCTTCACTGACGCGCACATCCGACAGCGACGGCCCCGCCTCCGACAGTACGCCCGGATCGGGGTGAGTTGAGAGCGACCGGTGTGGGGCGTCGGCTCCCGTCGCGTGTCGTGGACGGGTCACCGTACGCGGGACCGCGATCGGGCCCCTCGGTCGTGGAGGCGACCTATCCGGTCGTCACGACCTCGACCACGTCGCGGTGCTCAAGCACGGTATCGGCGCCGACCTGGCGGCCGCTCCGGCAGTCGATCCCGTGGAGGAAGCCGTCGCCGATATCCGAGTGCAGCGTGTACGCGAAATCCTCGGCGGTCGCGTACCCGGGGAGGACGAAGCAGTCGCGGAACGGCCCCTTGCTCCAACTGCCGCTCGCGCTCCCGGGGAAGACGGCCTTCGCGTCGAGTTCCTCGAACAGCGCGGCCTCGATGACGCGCTGGACGCCGGTGCCGCCGTACTCGGTCACGAACTCCCGGATGGCCTCGAGCCCCCGCTCTTGCTCGTCGCTCACGTCGCCGACGATGGCGAAGTCGTCGTCGCCCTGCGCGTAGTCGACGACGCCCGCCTCGTCGGCCTTCTTCAGCGACCCCTCCGCGTGCGCGCTCGCGGGAACGACCGTGAGGTGCTCGTACTCGGGGTCGCTCGTGATCTCGTCGTAGTTGTCGCGCGCGGCGGGTGTGTCCATCTTGTTCGCCGCGATCACCATCGGCTTCGTGCGCTTGCGGATCTCGCGGGCCAGATCGAAGCGGTCCTCGTCGTCCCACGTCTCCGGATCCAGCGCCAGATCCAGCGCGAGGACGGTCTGTTTGATCTCGTCTTTGTTGGTGCGGAACGCGCTCATCTGCTCGGCGAGCACCTCCTCGACGCCGACCTCGTCGCCGGGGTTGGGGCCCTGATACATCGACTCGAACTTCTGGATCCCCTTCTGGAGGATATCGAGGTACCACTGGTCGAGTTCGTTCTCCAGGAAGTCGATGTCCTCGCGCGGGTCGTGACCCTCGGTCGGTTCGCCCTCGATGTCGGTCGTGCCCGAGAAGTCGACGACGTGGACGAGCACGTCCGCCTCGTTGAGGTCCGAGAGGAACTGGTTGCCCAGCCCCTTTCCCTCGTGGGCGCCGGGGATGAGCCCGGCCACGTCGACGAGCTTCACGGGGACGAATCGGGTGTCGTCGCGGCAGAAGCCGTGGTTGGGCTGGCACGTCTCCTCGAACTCGGGGGCGGGGCAGTCGACCCCGACGTACGCCTCGCCGACGCTTGGATCGATAGTCGTGAACGGGTAGGCGCCCTCGGGCACGTCGTTCATCGTCGCCGCGTTGAAGAAGCTGGACTTGCCGACGGACGGCTTCCCGACGAGACCGATCTTGTAGCTCATTACGCTCGCTGGGCCGTCGCGACTGAAACGCGTTTCTACCGCAGGTCGCCTGTGCTGTCCGTTCACACGGGATCCACACGGGACCGCTTCGACTGGAACCCGAATCCACCTCGCGTAACCGATGCCGGCGTCGACGCGGCGCAGTCGGCCGATCTCGCCGGAATCACGGTACCGACTCTCTCGGAAGCCATATACGTGAAACTGCCCTCCATCGCCTATGAACTACGCCGACGCGCTCGACAGAGCCTACGACGAGCTGCCCGACACGCCCGCCGACGCGGGCGAGCGCCTACAGGTCCCCGACCCCGAGGGACAGACCGACGGGGCGTTTACCCGGCTGACGAACCTCTCGGACATCGCCGACGCGCTCTCGCGAGACCCCGAGCACCTCCACAGCGCCATCCAGCGACAGCTCGGGACGAACGGGCAGTACGAGGACGGCGTCGCCCGCTACAACGGGTCGTTCTCTATCGCCGACTTCGACGGCGCCATCGACGAGTACGTCGCCGAGTTCGTCACCTGCTCGGAGTGCGGTCTCCCCGACACGATCCTCAAGACAGAGGACGGGGTCCGGATGCTGCGCTGCCAGGCGTGCGGTGCGTTCCGCCCGGTCCAGAAGCGTTCCTCGGCGGCGGCCTCCCACTCGCAGGGCCCCGAGATCGAGGAGGGCAAGACGTACGAACTGGAGATCACCGGCACCGGTCGCAAAGGCGACGGCGTCGCCGAGAAGGGGAAGTTCACCGTGTTCGTCTCCGGCGCCCAGGAGGGCCAGACCGTCCAGGCGTACGTCCACAACATCTCGGGCAACCTCGCGTTCGCCCGCCTGACGTAACGCCGACCGGCGCGCGCACGACCGCGTCACCCGCAGTTCTCCGGTCCCCGCCTCGCCGCTCGCAGCGCTGCGGGCCGGGACCGAAGCTACTTGCCCGTCAGCCACCGCCTTCCCGTGTGACTAGCCTCGATCTCTCCAACGGCTTCGACGTCCACGACTACCGGGCCAAACTGAAGCTCCTCCGGCAGGACGCCGGTTCGATGTCGCTGGCGAATCGCGAGGGACTGAGCTGTCCGGCCTGCGGCGCCGAGTTCGACCGACTGTTCGTCAGCGACGACGAGGCCGTGACGTTCGACTCGGCGCCGAACGGCCCGATCTGCGTGGCGCGCACCGACGAGCGACTGCTCGTGTTGACCCACTGAGGGCCTCGGTTCCAACGCGATCGGCGGCTCCGGCGACCCCCCGCTACACCACCCGATTCCGGAGTCCGTCGATGTCGCCATCGGCCAACGCCCGGGAGTTCTCCGCGATGATCTCGGCCCACCGTTTCTGCTTGTGTGGCGTGCTCCCGGCCATGTGCGGCGTCACGATCACGTTCGAGAGATCCCACAGCCGCGAGTCCGCGGGAAGCGGCTCCTCCTCGAACACGTCGAGGGCGGCCCCGCCGATCAGGTGCGAGCGCAGCGCGCCGACGAGGGCATCCTGATCGCAGACCCCGCCGCGGGCGACGTTGACCAGCACGCCCGCATCGCCGAGGAGCCGGAGTTCGTCACCGCCGATCAGCCCCGACGTCTCGTCGGTGAGCGGACACGCGAGCACGAGGTAGTCGGCGGCGAGACACGTCTCGTGGAGCGCGTCGGGCGGGCGCGCCTCGTCGACGGCGTCGGGCATCGTATCGAGGTCGCGCTTCACCCCCCACACCTCCATCCCGAACGCGCTCGCCAGCTCTGCGACGCGCGTGCCGATGGCGCCGACGCCGACGATCCCGACGGTCTTCCCGCGCAACTCGCCGCCCTCGCGGCGCTCCCAGCGCGACTCGGCCTGCTGGCGCGCGAGTGCGTGGAGGTCGCGCTCGAAGCTCAGCATATAGCCGAGCACCTGCTCGCCGATCGGTTCGGCGTGGACCCCCGCCGAGTTCGTGAGTGCGACGCCACGGTCGGCGAGGTCCTCGGTCGGGAGGTAGTCGGTGCCCGAGGAGAGCACCTGTACCCACCGAAGCGAGTCGGCGCGGTCGAGCAACCCCTCGGGGAGTCGGCCGACGACGATGCCGTCGGCGTCGGCGACGTGCGCGTCGGTCTCGGCGGGCGTCGCGGCGGCGACGACGCGGTCGGCGGGGAGCCCCTCGTCGAGTAACCGCTCGCGGAGATCGGCGCCGCGCCCGGGGCCGACGGTGTGTGCTAACAGGAGGGTGTGATCGGCGGACATACCGCTCGCGTCGCCCGGTCGAAACTAAAACGCGCCGGTGAGTGCGGGCGTCGGACCATCGGGCGTCGGACCATCGGGCGTCGGACCATCGGGCGTCGGGCCGCTCGGCGACCGTGTCCCGCGGTGGCGCAGCCTACTCGTCGGGCTCGAAGTCGAGCACGGCGGAGTTGATGCAGAAGCGCTCGCCGGTCGGTTCGGGGCCGTCCTGGAACACGTGCCCGAGGTGGCCGTCACAGACGGCGCAGTTCACCTCGACGCGAGACATCCCGTGACGGTTGTCCTCTTCTAGCGTCACCGTCGACTCGTCGGCGGCGTAGAAGCTGGGCCAGCCACAGCCGGAGTCGTACTTCGTCTCCGACTCGAAGATGACGGTGCCGCAGCCAGCGCACTTGTAGACGCCGTCGTCCTTCCGGTCGACGTGCTCACCGGAGAACCGCGCCTCAGTGCCCCGCTCGCGGAGGATCCGGTACTCCTCGTCGGTCAGCCGCTCGCGCCACTCCTCGTCGGTCTCCGGGAGGTCCTCTTCGGGTGTCTGCTCGGCGGAATCGCTCATACTCGATAGTGGAGCCACAGCCGCATGAACCCACGGGAGCCGGCGGTCGGACGCACCGACCGCCGGCACGGCGCGATCCCGCGACTGCTACTGCGAGCACGGAACGGTCCCGCGCCGACTCACTCCGGGAAGAGCTCCTCCTCGCGGTCGATCCCGTCGATGCGCTCGCGGTCCTCGGCGTCGAGGTCGAGGTCGGCGGCAGCGAGGTTCGCTCGCAGGTGGCGCTCGCTCGACGCCTTCGGGATCGTGACAACGCCCGCCTTGTCGGTGAGCCACGCGATGCTCACGGCCTCGGGCGTCGTGTCGTGCTTCTCGGCGACCGCGCGAACCGCCTCGACCTCGCTCACCCGACCGCCCGCCAGCGGCGAGTAGGCGACGAGCAGGTAGTCGTGCTCGACGGCATGCTCGCGCAGCGCCGGCCGTCGAAACAGCGGGTGGTACTCCGTCTGGTGGGCCGCAAGCGGTGCGTCGAGGAGGCGAATCGCCTCGTCGAGCTGATCGAGCTCGAAGTTCGAGACGCCGACGTGCCCCACGAGGCCGTCAGCGACGAGGGCGTCGTAGGCGGCGAGCGTGTCCTTGGGATCGTAGCCGCCGCGGGGACGGTGGACGTACAGCAGATCGACCGCGTCGAGGCCGAGGCGGTCCAGGCTGGCCGCCGTCGAGGGGCGTACGTCCTCGGGGTCGAGGCGGTCGATCCACGTCTTCGTCGCGACAGTGACGTCGTCGCGGACGACGATGTCCGCCTCGACGGCCGCCGCGAGTCCGGCGCCGACGGTCGCCTCGTTCTCGTACACCTGCGCGGTGTCGAGGTGGCGGTACCCGACCTCGAGTGCCGTCTCCACCGCGGCAGCGCCCTCGTCGCCGTCGAGGCCCATCGTGCCGAGCCCGACGGCCGGAAGCGGGAGCGTCGTGTCCATGCGTGACCGTCGTCGGTCGTGCGGAAAGCGTCGGCGGTGGCTGTTCGGCGCCCGTCGGCCGACGGAAACCAGTCAGGGGGTCGACGACCGTCCCCGACCTCACCTCACAGGCAGATCGCTTGGAGGTCCGCGAGCCCGTCGATGTCGTACGTCGGCGTGACCGAGAGAGTCCAGTCCTCCCGGTGCGGGCGGCGGATGAACGCCGAGTCGATGCCGGCGTTGTCGGCCGCCTCGATGTCGGACTCGTTGTCGCCCACGAACAGTGCCGTCTCGGCGTCGAGGTCCGCGAGCGCGCGGTCGATGTAGTGGCTGTTCGGTTTCTTCCGGCGGAGGCTCTCGACGGTCGGCTCGCGGCCGTAGGCGGTGTCGAACAGGTCGGCGACGCCGAAGTGGTCGAGCAGGAACTCCACCGTCTCGTGTTGGTTCGAGGAGACGACGCCGAGGGGCGCAGAGAGGTCGCGCAACACGTCGACGTCGTCGTACAGGCGTTTGTTGCCCGCACGGACCTCGCGACGCTGTGCCTCGAACGCGGTCCGGTCGCGCATCGCCCAGAACTCCCGCGGCGTGAGGTCGTACGTCGAGCACACTTCCTCGACTTGGTGGGGGGAGACGCCGACGACCATCGACTCGACGTGCTCGGGGTCGGGATCGGCCACAGAGAGCGCCTCGAAGGCGTCCCAGGCCGCCTCGTGGAGCACCTCGTAGTGGGTGCGCCCCACGAGCACCCCGTCGTTGTCGAAGACGATCGCGTCGTACATGCCTGTATTGACGCGTCTTTGCGGATAAGCGTTTCACACACGGACGCTGGCGTGAGCACGGCGCGCCCGGACCGCCCGCAAGCGATACGGCGCCGCCGCCCGTGGACACGGTGATGGCACACATCGGTATCGTCGGCGCCGGCCTCGCGGGCGCCGGTGCGGCGTACGCGCTTCGCGACACTGACCACGAGGTGACGATCTTGGAGAAGTCGCGCGGGGTCGGCGGGCGGGCGGCGACGCGGCGGCGCGACGGCTGCCGCTA
The DNA here is from genome assembly GCF_030127145.1 of Halobaculum halobium. Taxonomy (NCBI): domain Archaea; kingdom Methanobacteriati; phylum Methanobacteriota; class Halobacteria; order Halobacteriales; family Haloferacaceae; genus Halobaculum; species Halobaculum halobium. The sequence continues at coordinate 1,258,005 of NZ_CP126158.1, read as the reverse complement.
CGACTACGGCGCCAACTACGTGAAGGTCCCCGACGACCGGACCGGCGAGTTGATCCGCGACCTCGGCGAGGAGGGCCTCGTCGACATCGCGGAACCGGTGTGGACGTTCGGCGCCGACGGGGAGATCGCTCCCGGCGACGGCGACGACGACCACAAGTACACCTGGGAGGCCGGGATCACCCAGTTCGCCAAGCGCCTGCTCGCCGAGAGCGGCGCCGAGGTACGCAAGACGACCCGCGTCGCCGCCCTCGACCGCGCGGGGGGGACGTGGGCCGCGACCGACACCGACGGCGACGACCACGGCCCGTTCGACGCGCTCGTGCTCACGCCCCCGGCGCCGCAGACGGCCGAACTGCTGGCCGCGACGGAAGGAGCCGACGCCGACGGCGCGCTCGAAGATCTCCGTGCGGCCGTCGAAGGGACCAAGTACCGGACGATCCGGACGCTCGTGTTGCACTACCCGTTCGAACTCGACGTGCCGTGGTACGGGCTCGTCGACACGGACAAGGCACACGAGATCGGGTGGCTCTCGCGCGAGGAGTGCAAACGCGGACACGTCCCCGACGGGGAGAGCCTGCTGATCGTACAACCGAGCCCCGAGTGGTCCGCCGAGCGCTACGACGACCCGCTGGAGGAGACAGCAGAGACAGCGGCGACGCTGGCGGCCGACCTCGTCGGCGACGATCGACTCGCGGACCCGGACTGGGTCGACGACCAGGGGTGGCGCTACGCGCTCCCGAACGAGGGGCTCGACGGCGACCGGGACGGCGTCGAGGGCGGCGGAACCGACGCCGACGCTGACGGAACCGCCGACGCGGTCGCTGCCGCCCGCGAGGCGGGAGTGTTCGTCGCCGGCGACTGGGTCGCCGGCCGCGGCCGCGCCGCCGCGGCGCTGTGGAACGGGATCGACGCTGGCGAGTCCATCGCCGACCGGCTGTAGCGCTCCGCCGTCGACAGCGTCCGTATTCTCCGCTGTCGAAACCAACACCCGATAGTCGGTCGAAACTTTCCCCGAGACGCGATGCCGGACCCAGCAGCCGTCCGACGTGCCGACGCACCCGGTCCCGTCACGGTGGAGTCCGGCGCGCGCCTGCATTTCGGCTTCGCCAACCTCTCGCTTGCGCACGAGCGCCTGTACGGCGCCGCCGGCGTCGCCCTCGAGGCGCCCCGCGTCCGACTCCGCATCTCGCCCGCGGGCTCTGTCACAAGCGAGCACGTCGCCGTCCGCGACTACGCCGAGCGCGCGTGCGACCTGCTCGGCGTCGACGGCGCTCGCGTCGCGGTCGAGACGGAACTCCCCCGCCACATGGGCCTGGGGAGCGGGACGCAACTTGCGCTCGCGACGCTCGCGGGCGTCGCCGCCGCACATGGCTGCGACCCGGCGGTGCGCGAGCGCGCGCCGGCGCTCGGGCGGGGCGGCCGATCGGGCGTCGGCGTCGCGACGTTCGAGGACGGCGGCTTCGTCCTCGACGCGGGCCACCCCACCGGGAGATTCACCACGGACCGCCCCGCAGACGGCGACTGGCGCGTTCCCGCGGTCGCCGCGCGCCACCGCGTGCCTGCCGACTGGCGGTTCCTGCTGGTCGTCCCCGACGCGGACCCCGGTCGCGCCGGCGACGACGAGGACTCGGCGATACGCCGCGCGGTCGAGGACGCCGACCCCGCGGTCGCCGACCGCGTCGCAGGCGTGATACAGCGCCGACTGCTCCCCGCGGTCGCGGAGGGCTCCGCCGAGCGGTTCGGCGCCGCAGTCGAGGAGATCGGGCGGCTCAACGGGGCGTGGTTCGCCGACGAGCAGGGCGGGGTCTACCGCCCGCCGGTGGGCGACATCGCCGCCGAAGTGGGGGACGACCCCGCGGTTTACGGCACCGGACAGTCCTCGTGGGGGCCCGCCGTCTACGGCGTCACCGACGCGGCCCGCGCCGACGCGGCCCGCGAGGCGGGGGTCGACGCGCTCGAGGCCGCCGGCGTCGCCGGCGACGTGCGGGTCGCCGAGCCGCGGAACGGCGGCGCGACGATCGCCCGCGTCGACGCCGACTGACGGCGCGACGCGCCCGCGACCCCCGCGGTTCGGCACAACGCCTAAGCGCCCGCCCGAGCGAGCAGACGCATGGACCGGATCCCGTTCGGCGTCGCCCAACTCGACTCGGTGCTCGGCGGCGGCGCCCCCGAGGGCAGCGTCGTGCTCGTCGCCGGCGAGTCCGGCGCCGGCGCCCGGGAGTTCGCCTACACGAGCGCCGCGATGAACGCGCTCGCCAGCGTCGACGACGAGACGTTCGACCTGTACTACGGGGATCTCGACGACGACGCGACGGTCCCGCCGGAGGTCCACTACCTCTCGTTTACCACCGACGACGACTACATCGAGCGCGAGCTGCGCTACACGATGGCCGACGAGATCGTCGACGCCGCCATGGCGGGGATCGAGTTCGCCGACCTCTCGGCGGAGTACTTTCAGCTGTCCCCGATCCCCCGCGAGTGGTACATGGGGGCCACCAGCACCATCCACGACCTCAACGGCGCCGGCAACCGCGACACCGTCCTCTCGGCGCTCGGCGAGTATCTGACGGCTAACGCCGCCGGCAACCTCGTCGTGATCGACGCGGTCACCGACCTCGTCGGCGCCTCCGGCGGCGAGGTCGAGTGGGAGGACGTGGCGATGCTCGTTCGCGGGCTCGCGAAGGCGGTCCACTCGTGGGGCGGGCTGCTGCTCGCGCTCGTCAATACCGACACGATCGCCGACCGCCAACTCGGCCAGCTCGTCGACGGCAGCAGCGGCACGCTCCAGTTCAGCTGGGAGTCCGGCGGCTCGAAGCGCGCCCGGACGATGGTCGTCCGCGAGTTCCGCGGCGTCCTCTCCCAGCTCGAATCGGAGAACATCGTACGGTTTGAGACCGAGATCCACGACGGCGGACTCGACATCAGCGACGTGCGGAAGATCCGGTGAGCGACGCCGTGCTGCGGCGGCGCCCCCCGAGATCGGGTTGCGCGGGCCGATCCTCACCGGTGGTGACCCGATCGTTTCAACCCGATACCACTTGCGATAGTCGGGCCGGTAGTATTTACCTACCCACAGCCAACGGGCTGGTAGATGGACGGTGAACAGGTCCAGGAGCTCCCAGACGTGCTCCACGAGTGGATCGAGGCTCGGGCCGAGGAGACGGGGCGCTCCCGGGAGGAGGTGCTGGCTCGGGCCGTCACCGTCGCTCGATTGATCGACGACCACGACGAGGCGCTCGGAGACGCGGCGCCCCTTGACGGTGCCGCGGGGACCTCGACCGGGGAACTCCCCGAGCGGATCGCCGATCTGACCGCCCGCGTCGACGACCTGGACGCCGAACTCGACGAGAAGATCGACGACGTCCGCTCGCGGGTGATCCAGGTCAAACGCGAGGCCGACGCGAAGGCCGAGGCCGACCACGATCACCCGAAGCTGCGGGAGGCGACCGAGTCGGTCGACGACCTAGAGGCCGAACTCGACGACCTGGGGGCGGACGTCGAGTCGATCCGGACGGACCTCTCCGAGTTGGAGGAGTCGTTCGACGCCGGCTTCGCGAACTACGAGGAGGTCTTAGAGTATCTCACCGACACTGCAGACGATCACGAGGAGAAGCTCTCGCGGGTGGCTGCCGTGGTGTCGGACGTGCGCACCCGCGTCTCGACGCTGGAGGCGCGCGAGACGCGCCGTCTCGCGGCGGCCGATCTGAAAGCGGAGGCGAACCGGCTTGGGGTCGCGAGCGCAGACTGCAACGGCTGCGGCGCGACCGTTCGGCTCAGTCTGCTGTCGACGCCGGAGTGCCCCCACTGCGAGGCAACGTTCGAGGCGGTCGAGCCGGCGTCCGGCTTCTTCGGATCGCCGTCGCTCACGGTTGGCACGCGCCCCGCGTTGGAGGGCGAGACCGTCGACGAGCAACCCACCGAACCGATCTTCGAGGACGAGTAGATGACGGACGACCGCGACGACGACCGCCGCGACGAGGCGAAGGGGGACCAGGAGGGTTCGCCGGAGGTCCGGAACCCGTTCGCGTCCGACGAGCCGACACGCGGCGAGCGGGGCGACGAGATGGACGCCGAGAGCGGAGACCAGACCGACGGCACGACCGATGAGATCAGCGCCACAACCGACGGGACCGACGCCACGACCGGTCCCCCGGGTCGTCGGAGCCGCGACGCTCCGCTCAGCGATCTCGCCGAGCGGGTCGGCGAACGCGGGCGGGACCGCGACGCGCGCGACGACTCCACCCCGTTCGAGGAGGTCGAGGTCGGGGACATCGACACCGGCGCGCTGTGGGAGTCGCTCGCGACGGGAGAGCCGGCCGAGCCGGGCGACGACGACGACCTCGGCCAGTACGACCCGTCCGAGGCCGCGGCCGAGCGCGTCGAGGCGTCCGCCGCGGGGGACACTCGTCTCGAGCACGTCCTCGATAAGCGGGAGTACTGCCAACGCTGTCCGCACCTCTCTGCGCCGCCGGACGTCGCGTGCGGCCACGACGACACGGACATCGTCGAGGTCGTCGACGGCGAGCACTTCCGCGTCCGTGGCTGTCCGATGGCGACCGCTCAGGGGCGACCGAACTTCGCCGCCGGCGACGACGCGTAAGCCATACCGGTGCGGCCCGACTACGGTCGGCCATGCAGTTTTGCGACGAGTGCGGCTCGATGATGCGCACCGAAGACGGGGTGATGGTGTGCTCGTCGTGCGGCGCCACCGCCGACCGCGACGAGGACCGTGCCGCGCGGTTCGTCTCCACCGAGGCCCAGACCGACGGCGACGTGATCGAGACCGAGGAGGGCGCGAACTTCGAAGGGAAACCCACCTCCGACGACGTCGTCTGCGACGAGTGCGGCCACACCGTCGCGTGGTACACGATCAAACAGACCGGCGCCGCCGACGAGCCGCCGACGCGCTTCTTCAAGTGCAAGGAGTGCGGGTACCGCTGGCGCGAGTACAACTGACGACGGGAGACCGGTCACTCACAGCGCGTTTACCAGCCACTCCCCGACCGCCTCGCCCACCTTCCCCGCTTGGCCCACGAAAAAGTGGTCAGCGGAGAACTCTTGCAGATCGAATCCCAATTCCTCGGCGCGCTCCACCACCGGCCGCCAGTCGGCGGTGTCGTCGCGGGTCGCGTACACCACCTGTGCGGAGCAGTCGATGCCGTCGAGCGCGGTGACGGCGTCCAGGTCCGCCGCGATGCGAGCGGTGGGCGCGAGCGCCGAGACGGCGGCAACGTCGCCCACGCGCGCTCGCTGGCCGCCCGGCTCCCCGCTCGCGGTCGAGGCCTCGCCCGGTTCGGCCTCGCTCGCCACGATCAGCGCGAGCGTCCCCCGAAGCTGAAGCCGAACAGCCCGACGCGGTCGTACCGGTCGCGCGCCCACGCGACGGCGTTGCGCGCGTCGGCGCGCTCGCCGTACCCCTCGTCCCAGTCGCCGTAGTCGAAGCGGAGACAGTCGACGCCGCCGCCGGTGAGCGCCGCTGAGACCGCTCGAAGACGTTCGTCGCCGCGGTGACCCCGATGCTGTGGATGCGGCGGACACGCGACGACGCAGGCGTCGGCGCTCGCGGCGACCCCTTCCGTGCTATCGACGTCGCCCGCGCGATCCAACGTCGCGCGGACGTCGCGGCCGCCGGGGACCAGGACGTCGGTCATGCGGTTGGATCCGGGCGCTCTGTTAAAAATGGTAGCGGGTAGGTTCCTCTCGGTCGGGTGAGATTTATACGGCCTGTTCACCAACTTCGGGCCATGGGTATCCTCTCGCGCACCTCCTACGTCATCCGCTCGAAGATCAACTCGATCCTCAACCGGGCGGAGGACCCGTCGGAGACGCTCGACTACAGCTACGAACAGATGCGCGACGAACTGCAGGAGGTGAAACAGGGTATCGCCGACCTCACGACTCAAAAGAAGCGCCTGGAGATCCAGAAGCGACGACTGGAGGAGAACGTCGAGAAGCACAACGAGCAGGCGCGAGAAGCCGTCGAACAGGACCGCGACGATCTGGCCCGCAAGGCGCTGGAGAAGAAGAAGTCGAAGATGAACCAGATCGAGGACCTGGAGACGCAGATCGCCGAGCTCCAGAACACGCAGGACCAACTGGTCGACAAGAAAGACGAGCTCCAGGGTCGCATCGAGGAGTTCAAGACGAAAAAGGAGACGATGAAGGCGCGCTACGAGGCCGCGGAGGCGTCGACGCGGGTGTCGGAGGCGATGTCGGGCGTCGGCGACGAGATGGCGGACGTCGGCCGCGCGATCGAGCGCGCCGAGGACCGCACCGAGGAGATGGAGGCGCGCTCGCAGGCGATGGACGAACTGCAGGACACCGGCGCCTTCGACGACGCGCTCTCCGACGATGACGAGATCGACCGGGAGCTCCAGTCCGGGCGCACCGACCGCGAGGTCGACGCCGAACTGGAGACGCTGCGCGCGGAGCTGGGCAAGGAGTCCGCGGAGTCGGACGACGGCGGCGATGCGGCGGTCGACGCCGACGCCGGTGGCGACGGCGAGGCCGTCGCCGAAGACGTGACCGACGAGGAGGTCGAGGCGGAATTGGAGGAACTCCAGCAGGAGGAGTCCGACTCCTCGAAGTAACGTCCCCGTTCCCGATCGGACTCCCCGCTTTCGGCTCTTCGCGCTGCTCCGTCGCGGCGTCCCGTCGGCCGTCGGTCCCGCTCAGTCGTCGCTCGCGCTCGTCTCGCGGAGGGTGAACGGGCCGATGGAGAGCGTCCGTTTCGTCACCGTCGCGATGCGGAGCACGTACGACAGCAGGACGGCGAACGGGAGCAGCCCGACCGCGGCGACGAGGCTGACGACGAACGGCCCCGCGAGGTACACCCCGCCCGCGGGGGCCCCGGGGACGAGCGCGCTGAGGTACAGCACCGAGCCGAACGCGACGGCGAGCGACGGCACCGCCGCCCACAGCACGGACCGCGAGAGGTCGACCAGCTCCCACTGGAAGTACAGCGTCTTGAAGTGCTCGCGGGCGGGGCCGAACAGCTCCAGCACGTCCGCTAACGCCGACAGCGCCTCGTCTTGATCGTCGGTGAGGTCGTGGTCGGCTCGGAGGCGTCGGGCCTCGTACAGCTTCCACGAGTAGTTGAAGTTCAGCGCCGCCGAGACCACCGCGAAGGTGCCGAACTGCGCGTCGTCGAGGCTGTCGCCGACCGCCTCGGCGTTGCCGCGGACGCTGTCGACGAGCCGTGCGGCGTCGTCGGCGAGCTCCTCGTCGTCGGCCAGCGCCTCGTCCACGTCGTCGGCGCGCTGTCCGGCGGCGATCACCAACTCCCGGAGGAACGCCGACGGCTCGGGCGGCATCACGTCGCGACCGAGCGCGTCGGCCACGTCGCGTCGGAACTCCGTCGCGCCCTCCATGCGCTCACGCTGGTCGCCGACGGCGCCCAACTCCTGGGAGAGCACGAGCTGGTTCAGCGTGAGCACGAGCGTGACGACGGTGATCGTTCCCCCGATGAGCGGCTGGAACGCCGTCTCGATCGGGTCGCCGTCGGTGAGCAGCGCCGCCGCGCCGGGGACGAGGACGCCGGCGGCGAACAGCAGGAGGAACACGGCCGCGAGAAAGCCCGCGGCGACGAGCCACCGGTCGGCGTCGACGAGGAGCCAGAGTTTCAGCCGGCTCGTCCCCGCCCGTTCGCGCATCGTGTCCTCCGGGGCGTCGCTCACTACCGCGTCGCTTGCGGGCCGGCGGAAAAAGCGCGTCGGCCGTTCCCGTGCCGATGGGACCACCTCGACGCCGCTTCCCGCGCCACCGGGCGTGGATCGCCGCCGTCGACAAGGACGCGTCCGCCCGGCCACCGACAGACGAAAGTCGCCCCGGGCGGAAGGTCGGGTATGAGCGACCTCGACGCGGAGGTACAGACCGCCAGCGACTTCGGGGGCGACGGGCCGCCGGTGGAGGAGAAGCCGTACAAGATCATCTTCGAGGCCAACGCCTGCTTCGGCGCGGGCAAGTGCGCGGAGGTCGCGGACAACTGGGAGATGGATATCGCCAGCGGCATGGCGAAGCCGAAGTCGTACTACATCGGCGAGGACGAGTTGGAAGAGAACATCCGCGCGGCGGAGGTGTGTCCCGCGAAGAAGGACGTGGGCTGCATCCACGTCGTCGATCGGCGGACCGACGAGGAGCTGTCGCCGGACCCGCACGGCGACGGAACGTTGAGCGTCGACTGGTGAGCGGGCTCAGTCGTTCAGGCTGACGGTGTCCTCCCCGGTCAGTCGCGGGTTGATCCCGGAGACGGTGTGGGGGCGGAACCCTTCGACGGTGTCTCTCACGCCGAAACTGTTCTTGAGGTTGTACGCGGGGAGGTGGGCGCGGTCCTCGAGGATCGTCGTCGTCGCCTCCGTGTAGAGCCGATTGCGCTCCTCGCGGTCGGCGGACTCCCGCGCTTGGGTCAGCTTGTCGGCGACCTCCTCGTTGCGGTAGTAACAGCCGTTGGTCTCGCTTTCCACCTCGGGGTGGAACATGTAGTAGAGGTAGCCGTCGGGGTCGAACTCGTCGACCCACCCGAGGGTGTACATGTTGTAGTCGTCCTCGTTGCCGGTGGAGTACTTGTCGAGGAACGCTCCCCAGTCCAGCCGCTGGACCTCGACGTTGCTCCAACCGGCCTCTTGGAGCCCGTTACCGACCGAGACGCCGATCTGTTCGCGCTTGTCGTCCGGCGGAACGATGATCTTCCAAGAGTAGTCCGTGGGCACGCCGGCCTCCTCCAGCAACTGAGCGGCCATGTCGACGTCCTTGTCGTGGGAGATGTCGGCCCACTCGTCGGTCGGGAAGTCCCAGGCGTCGGTGACGGTGTCGGGCATCGGCGCGGTCAGGCGCGTGCCCGCCGGCTCGATGTAGTTCTCGACGGCCTGGTCCATCGAGACCGCGTAGTCGATTGCCTCCCGGACCTTCGGATCGGCGGTTGGCCCCTCGTTGCAGTTGAACGAGAGGTAGTAGTAGCCCAGCCCCTGACGCTCGGCGACGGAGGAGCCCTCCTGGCTCTCGACGGTCGAGTACAGCTTCGGCGGCACCGTCTGGACGATGTCGAACTCGCCGTTCTTCAGCGTCGTCACCCGCGTCGTCGGCTCCTCGACGGGGCTGAAGACCGCCCGTTCGAGGCTCGGCGCGTCCCCGTGGTACTCGTCCCACCGTTCCATGACGACCTCGTCGCCCTCGGTGGCCGACTCCAGCGTGAACGGCCCGGAGCCGACGGGGTCGCGGTTGAACGAGTCCTTGTTCTCCTCGCGGTACGCCTTCGGGACCGGCGCCCACGCGAGCTTGTGGCGGAACGGCCCGAAGGCGAACTTCAGGTCGAACTGGACCGTCCGCTCGTCGACGACGGTGATGGAGTCGATCATCGTGAACTCCGACCCGTTGTTGGTCTCCTCGCGCCCCGGTGCGAGGAAGGAGTACTTCACGTCCTCGGCGGTGATCGGCTCGCCGTTGTGGAACGTGATCCCCTCCCGGAGTTCGACGACGTACTGCGTGGCGTCGTCGTTGACCTCGGGGTCGCCGGCGGCAAGCTTCGGAACCAGTTCGGTCCCCTCGCCGTACGTGTAGAGGCTGTCGAAGAGCTGTTCGACGACCTGCAGCGACGGGACGTCGTTGGCCTTCAGCGGGTCGAAATCCAGCGGCGACTTCGACTGCGCGAAGTTCAGCGTCCCGCCGCCGGTCGCCGCGGTCGTCGATTCGCCGTCGCTCGTCTCGGGCGCGTCGGTCTCGGACTCGTCGCCGCCCGACCCGCCGGTGCAGCCGGCGAGGCCGACTGCGCTCGCGGTCCCGGCGCCCGCGAGGACTCGCCGCCGTGTGATCGCGTCCAGCGTTTCGTCTGTGGTGTCGCTCACGAGGACAACAACATTTTTCCACACGTATTCATCCGTCGCTCGCCGCAGCGTTGTCCGCAACCCCGGAGCCGTAGCAAACGACTCCGTCGGGCGACCGAAATCCACTTCCACCATCCGGCGAAACGACGACCCGCGCGAGGGTGGCTGAGCTTGGCCAAAGGCGGCGGACTTAAGATCCGCTCCCTCAGGGGTTCAAGGGTTCAAATCCCTTCCCTCGCATGCGTGCGCGCCGCAAGCGCGCTCGAATGCACATCGAGGAAAGATTTGACGTAGGGAGCAGCTTGCTGCGACCGCGGTTCAACTCACTTCTCTCGCAGTCGCGAGGACCACAGCGACGAGTCGCGGGACCGATAGCTCCGCGTACGCGTCCGCAGCAAGCGGGCGATCCGATCGGCTGCTGCAGCCGGTCTCGTGACGACGGCTTACTCCTCCCAGTCGCCGCCGACGCGGTCGTAGCCCATCATCTCCTCGCCCGCGTGTGCAGTGAACGTCGCCTTGAGGTTCGCCTCGGGGACGCCCCACTCGTCGATCAGATACTCCATCGTCGCGAGCGCGAACGCCCGTTTCAACTCGAACGGGCGGCCCTCACGGATATCCGCGTCGAGAACGACGAGCGCGCCCTCGACCGCGCGGCCCAGATGGAGCTCGGCCGGGTCGCGGTCGCGGATCGTGACCGCGACGTGCCCGGGTGACGTCTCCATGTGGTCGGTGTACAGATCGGTGACCGTCGCCGCGAGCGCCTCCTTCTGGGCGGCCGTCGGGCCGGCGTCCGTATCGAACTGCAGGTGTGGCACGTCCGGACCTCGTCCCCGAGTCACCTACCCGTTCCGACGACCGTCGAACGACCCCAAGCGGTTTCCGTCTCTAATGAGATGTAATTACCATGCTTCCGACCGACGGACCGTCGCGGCCGGACGCGCTCCTCGCGCTCATCGGCGTGAGCCTGCTCGCGGCCGTGCTCGCGACGGCCGCGCTCGGCGTCCCGTTTCGGCTGACCGCGCCCGCAGGATCGGTGGTCGGCGGCCTCGCCATCGCCGACGGCGTGTTCCGCAACCCGCCCACCGACGGGTGACGAGCCGGGGGCTCGACGGTTCGCGCAACCGATCGGATCCACACGACACGCAGCGGTAGCTCGAACGTGTGAAACGTGGGAGGAACGCGTGCCGGTGAAAAGAGCGGCACGCGTTCCGCCCTGAATTGGTCCCCGCTGACGCTTCGGCCCTCCAGACGAAGCGTCACCTGTGACAAGCGGGTGCGGGTACTTAACGATATTGGCGCCGGCCGTACCAACCTCAACCGTGACTACCGGTCGTGCGCCGCCCACGGCACAGCGATGCCGTTTGCGATCCTTGCGGACTGCGGTTCGTTCATTTTACCTCACTGTCGCGCGGGATGCGACAACGAGAGGCGCGGACCCCCTCCGAGCAGTCGCTCGCGGAGGGTCTCCCCGGCCGTCGGTTCCGCGAGGAGGTCGCGCGCGCGCAACTCGGGGACGAGAAGGTCGACCACGTCGTCGAGGCTCCCGGTTCGCAGCACCTCCTTCACGTTGAAGCCGTCGACGCCGACCTCCTCGTGCCAGTACTGGAGTTCGTCGGCCACCTGCTGGGGCGTGCCGACGACGACCGGCGAGGTGGTGCCGAGCCCGGAGAACTGCGCGACCTCCCGGACGGTCCACTCGCGGTCGGGATCGGCCTTCGTGAAGGCGTTCATCGTCCCCTGGATCGCGTCGGTCTCGATGTGTTCGATCTGCTGGTCCGGGTCGAGCGCCGAGAGATCCATGTCGAGGAACCCCGAGAGCAGCGCGAGCGTGGCCTCCACGTCGACGGTGTCGAGGAGGCGCTCGTACTTCGCCTCAGCCGCCGCCTCAGTCTCGGCGACGACGGGGACGACGCCCGGGAAGAACGCCAACTCGTCGGGGTCCCGACCGAGGTCGGCGGCGCGCTCGCGGAGGTCGTCGATGTACTCGCGGACGCCGCGCTCGGTGGGCTGCGAGCAGAACACCGCCTCGGCGTTGGCGGCGGCGAAGTCGCGCCCGCGGTCGGAGGAACCGGCCTGGAAGATCACGGGCGAGCGCTGCGGCGACGGTTCGCAGCCGTGCGGGCCGGGCACGTCGAAGAACTCGCCCTCGTGGTCGATCTCGTGGACCCCGGCGGGGTCGGTGAACGCGGCCGACTCGCGGTCGCGGACGACCGCGCCGTCGTCCCACGAGTCCTCCCACAGCGCGTAGCAGACGTCCATGAACTCGTCGGCGCGGTCGTACCTGGTCTGCTTGTCCATGCGCTCGTCGAGCCCGAGATTCCGCGCCGCGGATTCCAGGTACGAGGTGACGACGTTGAACGCGACGCGGCCGTCGGTGAGGTGATCGAGCGTGGAGAACTCGCGGGCGAGTTGGTACGGATGGGTGTAGGTGGTCGACTTCGTGACCGCGAATCCGAGGGAGTCGGTGACCTCGGCCATCGCGGGCACGAGGTAGCCGGGGTCGTTCGAGGGCGTCTGGACGGCGTGTTCGATGGCGGTCTCGCGGTCGCCGCCGTACACGTCGTAGATGCCGCGCACGTCCGCGAAGAAGACGGCCGCGAAGCCGCCGCGCTCGGCGGTGCGGGCCACGTCGGTCCAGTATTCCCTGTCCGTGTACTCCGCAGATCGGTCCGCCGGATGCGTCCACGACCCCGGGGAGACGTGCTCCACGGAGTTCATGGTAAAGAGGTTGAGATGGATCCCGTCGCTCATTGATCGTGAGTTGTGTGTGCTGTCGGGTAAGAGGCGGTGAAATCGGCCGGACGTGCCTGTAGTCGGACCGGTCGGTCTCGGCGCGGTGGTGGTCGCGCCGTCGACATGGTCACCGTCGATAGTGACGGCCGTCGGTGTGGTCGCCGGTGCAGCGGCGGCTATCGCCGTCCAACTCGTAGTCGACCTGTTCCACATCTCTTTCATCAGACCCGGAGTTCCCGGCTGATCCGCCCGCGTGAGTCCGATTTAAGACGGGCCCTCACGGATCTCATCGCATGTCCGACCGCGTCGCCGTCCTCGCCCACGAGAAGTTCCCGGACCGCTCGAAGACCGCCAACGGGATCATCCGCTACGCCGACTACGAGGTGGCGGCCGTCCTCGACCGAGACCGCCCCGGCGAGCGCGTCGCCGACCACCTCCCGGCGGTACCCGATGCGCCCGTCGTTGCCTCGTTCGCGGATGTGCCGGGCGACGTGGACGCGCTCGTGATCGGCATCGCCCCCATCGGCGGCGGCTTCGACGAGTCGTGGCGCCCGGACGTGGAGGCGGCCATCGAGGCGGGGTGCGACGTGATCTCGGGACTCCACTACTTCCTCGACGACGACGACAAACTCTCCGCGCTGGCGGCCGAACACGGCGTCGAGCTGTGGGACGTGCGCCGTCCCGACCGCGACATCGGCGTCGCCGAGGGGCGCGCCGACGAGGTGGACGCCGACGTGGTCCTCACCGTCGGCACCGACTGTTCGGTCGGGAAGATGACCGCGACGATGGAACTGGTCGAGGCCGCCCGCGACGCTGGAATCGACGCCTGCGCGATCCCGACCGGGCAGACCGGGATCATGATCGAGGGCTGGGGCAACCCCGTCGACCGCGTCGTCTCCGACTTCACCGCCGGCGCCGTCGAGGAGATGATCCTCGAGAAGGGCGACGAGCACGACCTGCTCGTCGTCGAGGGGCAGGGGAGCATCGTCCATCCCGCCTACTCGGCGGTCACCTGCGGCATCCTCCACGGCGCGATGGCCGACAAACTGGTCCTCTGTCACGCCGCCGGCCGCGAGGCGATCCACGGCTACGAGGACACCGCACTCCCGCCGATCGAGGCGTACGTCGACCTCTACGAGTCGCTCGCGGCGCCCGTCCACGAGACCGAGGTCGTCGCCGGCGCGCTCAACACCGTCGACATCGACGACGACGCGGCCGCCGAGGACGCGATCGAGGCGTTTGCCGACGACATCGACGCGCCCGCGACTGACCTGATTCGCCTCGGCGCCGACGAGGTACTGGAGGCGATCCGATGACTGGAGCGCCGTCCTCCACCTCGCTCTCGACCTCCTTCGAGCGCGTGTCCCTGCCGCTGGAACACGACTTCACCATCTCGCGGGGCACCACCACCGCCGCCGAGAACGTGATCGTCCGCGTCGAGGACGAGGGCGGAATGGTCGGCGTCGGCGCGGCCGCCCCCTCCAGCCACTACGGCGAGACCGCAGCGACGGTCGAGGCGGTCCTCCCCGATCTGCTCGCCGCCGTCGAGGCCGTCGGCGACCCGCACGCGCTCGCCGAGATCGAGCGGCGAATGGAGGGCGTCGTCGCCGACAACCCCGCCGCCCGGTGTGCGGTGAGCATCGCGCTGCACGACCTGGTCGCGAAGCGCCTCGGCGTCCCGCTGTACCGCCTCTGGGGACTGAACCCCGGGGAAGCGCCCACCTCGTCGTTCACCGTCGGCATCGACGACACCGACGTGATGCGCGAGAAAACCCGCGAGGCGGTCGACGCGGGCTACGCCACCCTCAAGCTGAAACTGGGCACCGACCGCGACCGGGAGGTCGTCGAGGCGGTGCGCGAGGAGGCGCCCGACGCCACCCTCCGCGTCGACGCCAACGAGGCGTGGACGCCCCGCGAAACCGCCCGCAAGAGCGAGTGGCTCGCGGAACGTGGCGTGGAGTTCATCGAACAGCCGCTCCCCGCGAGTGACCCCGCGGGCCTGAAGGACGCCTACGAGCGCTCGGTCCTCCCGATCGCCGCCGACGAGTCGTGCGTCACGCTCGCGGATATCCCCCGGATCGCGGATCGCTGCGACATCGCGAACATGAAGCTCATGAAGTGCGGCGGGCTGCTAGAGGCGAAGCGCATGATCCACGCCGCCCGCGCCCACGGGCTGGAGGTGATGCTCGGCTGTATGGTGGAGTCGAACGCCGCCATCGCCGCCGGCTGTCACCTCGGGCCGCTGCTCGACTACGCGGATCTGGACGGGAGCCTGCTGCTCGCCGAGGACGCGGACCCGTTCGACGGCGTGCCGATGCCGGACGGGCGGATCGACCTCAGGGCGGTCGAGCGCAGCGGAACGGGCGCGGTCGAGCGAACGGAGTGAGCGAGACCGCGGCCACAGACCGTGACGGTCGAGCGGTCCGGACGATATCAGTGTGTGAAACTCTCACGCCGACGAAACGCTGATATCGCGCGACCGAACACAGCCGTCGTGAGCGACCACCGTCTGGAGAACCGTCGGTTGTGGGACGAGTGGAGCGACGAGTTTCAGTCGTACTGGAACGCGACCACCGCCGACGGCGACCTCCCGCCGGCGCCGTCGCCGTTCGACACGGACCGCCCGGGCGGGATGGCTCCCGACCCGCTCGACTCGGTCGCGGGAACCGACTACGTCGAGTTGGGCTGCGGCGGCGGACAGGGCAGCGTCGGTACCGCCCGAGCGGGAGCCGACACCGTCGTCGGCGTCGACTTCTCCGGCGAACAGCTCCGACACGCCCGCCGGCTTCGCGACTTCTACGGCGTCGACGCGCGGTTCGTGCAGGGCGACGTGACCGACCTCCCGCTGCCCGACGGCGCGTTCGATCTGGCCTC
Organism: Halobaculum halobium; assembly: GCF_030127145.1. Lineage (NCBI taxonomy): Archaea > Methanobacteriati > Methanobacteriota > Halobacteria > Halobacteriales > Haloferacaceae > Halobaculum > Halobaculum halobium. The sequence goes on along the minus strand of NZ_CP126158.1, from coordinate 1,242,580 downwards.
CTCGGAGGCGGCGTTCCAGATGGTCCCGGATCTCGACCGGGCGCTCGCTGAGGCCCGTCGGGTCCTCCGCGACGGCGGCGTGTTCGTGCTCAGCCTCCCGCATCCGCTGTACGAGGCACTCGACGCCGAGACGCGGACGCTGGCGGGGAGCTACCTCGACGCCGGTCCGCGCGAGGTCACGGTCGACGATGGGTACGAGTCGACGCTGGTCCTGTTCGACCGCACCGTCGCACAGGTGTACAACGCCCTCCGCGACGCCGGCTTCGAGGTGAACCGGATGCTGGAACACGTGAACGACCCGGTCGCCGAGGGCGACCCGTCCGAGAGCGACCGCCCGGACGTGCTGTGGGAGATCCCCCGGAGCGTGCGGTTCCGAGCGGTCGCGCGGTAGGGCGTCGGGACCGAGGTCGGAGGCCGCTTCCGCCTACTCCCCGACCAGTTCCTCGTACTGCGCGCCGGTCTGCTTCAGCGTCGCCGTCGAGTAGAGGCGTTCGTGATCGAAGGGGAGCTGCTCGCTCGCGAGTTCGTCGATCTTCGCGTCGACGGCGTCGGCCTCGCGGCCGTGGACCATCGTGAAGAGGTTGTACTCCCAGTCCTGCTCGGGACGGCGCGGCCGGTGATAACACAGCGTCACGTACGGGAGTTCGCCCACCGACTCCCCCAACTCGTCGAGGCGGTCGTCGGGGACGTTCCACACGACCATGCAGTTGTTCCGGAAACCGGTGACGATGTGGTTCACGACGCAGCCGATCCGCTTGATGCAGCCGTCCGCCAGCAGGCGCTCGATCGCCGCGAGCACGTCCGACACGTCGGCGTCGAGGGCGTCGGCCACGTCGCGGTACGGCGTCGCCGTCAGCGGGAAGCCGTCTTGGATCTCGACGAGGAGCGCCCGATCCAGCGCGGAGAGGTCCCCGGTCGCGTTCTCGGAGATGCGGGTCGCTCCGGCGTCCGTCGAGTCGAGCGACTCTCTCGCGAACGCGTCGTCGTTCCAGACGGGGAACTCTAAGTCGATGTAGTAGTCGGTCAGCATCGGGAGGTTCAGCACCGCACAGCCGGTGCGCTCCTCGATGTCCGCGAGGATCCGGTCGCGCGTCTCCCGGCTCGCGGCGGTGACGACGAACCACTGGTTCCACTCGTGATCGCGGCGGTAGTTGTGGTTCACCTGCCGGTAGCCGTTGATCACCTCCGCGATCTCGTCGAAGCGGTCCTCGGGCGCCGAGACGGCCGCCAGCGTCGAGGAGCCGATCACGGGTGGATTGAGCACCGCGCCGAAGCGCCGGAAGACGCCCCGTTCGCGGAGCCGCTTCACTCGATCCAGCGCCTCGGCCTCGTCGATCCCGAGTTCCTCGCCGACGACCTCGAACGGGCGCTCGACGACCGGGAAGCCGCTCTGGTAGTCGTCGATCAACCGCGCGTCGATGTCGTCGAGCCCGGCGCGCCAGTCGTCAGCTGGATCCGCGTCCGCCCCGTCGCCCTCGGCGCTACTCATTACCCGTCGTAGGGACCGGCGGCACCTACCGGTTTCGCTCGTACCGGGGCGCCGATCAATCGGGCCCGTCCTCGGTCCCTCGGGATCGATCTCGGGTTCTGCGAGCAACCGGGTGGTTTTTGCGGCGAACGTCCCTTCGATCGAGCATGGCGAAGGCGACCACCGAGGAAGACGAGGCGTTCGGCGAGTGGCCGCTCAAGCGGCTCATGACCGAGGTGTGTGGCTCCGGGCCGAAGTCGGCCGACGACATGACCCGCGCCCAAGCGACCGAGGCCATGCGCCGGATCTTCGCGGGCGAACCCGATCACACGACGCTCGGCGCCTTCTGGCTGGCGAACCGCTGGAAGCGCAACAACCCCGAGGAGCTCGCGGCGTACGTCGACGAGATGTGCGCGCGCGTCGAGTACGCCGAGCCCGAGGTCGACCCCGTCGACTGTGGCGCCAACTACGACGGCAAAGGGGAGACGGCGATCCTCGGCGCCGCCGCGGGCATCGTCGCCGCCGGCGCCGGCACGCCCGTCGTCGTCCACTCCGGCGACCGCGTCCCCACGCAAAAACAGGACGCCTACAAGCACGTCCTCGACGAACTGGGGATCGCGACCGAGCTGACGCCGCGCGACTCCGCCGAGATGGTCGACGACACCGGCTTCGGCTTCTACTACCAGCCGACGTTCAACCCCGCGATCGACGACCTGTGGGAGCGCCGCGACATGATGGGCGTCCGGTCGTTCGTCAACACGATCGAGACGCTCGCCAACCCCGCGGGCGCCTCGACGCACCTAGGCTCGTTCTACCACCTCGCGTTCGCGAAGAAGGTCGTCGACACCTTCGTCGAGAGCGACTTCCACGACCTCGACCGCGTCATCATGTTCCAAGGGATGGAGGGCTACGACGACATCCGTCCCGGGTACACGAAAGTCGCGGAGTGGAACGCGGGAGGCGACGCGGACGGTGCCGACGGCAGCGAGGGCGACTCGTTCACCGACTTCGAGATCGAGACGGCCGAGTACGGCATGGACTTCGAGGAGGCCGACCTGGAGGTCGACGACGTGGCCGTCGATTCGGCGACGCTCACCGAGGAGGTCCTCGCGGGCGAGCGGGAGGACCACTGGCGCGACGCGGTCGCGCTCAACGCCGCCTTCCGTCTCTACGCCGGGGACGACGCCGACAGCATCGAGGAGGGCCTCGACCTCGCACACGAGGCGATCGACGACGGCGCCGCGGCGGCCGTGCTCGAGGACCTCCGCGCGTTCTGAGAGGTGCGGTCCGACGATCCCCGGTTCTCAGGCGTGAAATACGGCGCGTGAGGATTAAGCCCTCGCGTCGCACCCGTCCACGCAGCATGGCCGTGGGACCGGCGAGTCTGTATCAACTGTTCTTCCTCGCGGCCAGCGCCGTGGTCGTCCTGCTCGCGCTGTCGACGTACGTCCTCGGCAGGCTGATCGGCCACGACCGCGCGCTGGGCGCGATGCTGGCGCTCGTCGGCGTCTTCACCGGCACCGGGGCCGGCTTCGGGCTCCCGCCCGACGCCGCGGCGCTCCCGCTCGCGCTCGGGTTCGCGTTTCTGTACGTCCCGGTCGGCATCGGCGGCGCCGTGGCCAAGGGCGTCTCGGTGGCGCCGTGGCGGGAGGTGTGTCGCCTCCTCATCGGCGGCTGGATGGCCGCGCTCGTCGTCGCACTCGTCACGCAAGCGGCGGGCGCGTCGCTGCCGGCGCTCATCGGCTGGACGCCCGGTCTCTTCGGCGTCGAGTGGTACGTCGGCTTCCTCGGTTATATGACGGCGCTCGGGGTCGTCGCCGGCGGGTTTACCCTCGTCCTGCTCAAGCGGGGCGACGGCGAGGCCTCACCCGTCGTCGCCGGCGGCTGAGTCGACTTCACGATCGCTCGGGTCGGGCGGTACCCGAGGCTTCACTCCATCTCTCGCTCCTCGTCGTCCAGCCGAATCGCGATACCGACGAGCGTCTGGCCCGCGGTGACGGTCGCCTCGCGGGCGACCGAGTAAACGATCCCCGAGCGGTCGGCCGTCGCCTCCTGGCGCACCTCGTAGGTCGTCGGGTCGTACACTTCCCCCACGTATCTTCCCTCGACGACCTCGTCGCCGACGGCGATGTCGGCGGCCGCGCGGAACAGCCCCGACTCGCTCGCGGTCACCCGACCGAGGTGGTTGCGAGCGCGGGTGCCGTCCCACGCGGGGACGGCTCCCCCTCCGTCGGACGAGTCCGACGAGCCTCGGCTCGCTTCGCTCGCCTCGGCGTCGTCAAGCACGCCCGCGTGTCGGAGCGCCCGCTTCGTCCCCTCGACCCCCGTCTCGATCGCGTCGTCGACGAGTTCCTTGTTGTGGGCTAACTCGGGGGTGATCGAGGGGATCCCCTCCCGGGTCGCCGCGACGCGGAGCTTCCCGCCGAAGTTCCGACTGGCCCACTCCTCGTCGGCGTCCTCGCCGGCCGACTCCGCCAGCAGGAGGTCCGTGCCGAACGCCTCCGCGAGCCGGCGGCAGTCGTCGTCGCCCCGGAGGTAGACTGTGTGGGTGAGCATGTCGCGGCTCCCGGTGTGGAGGTCGACGATGAAGTCCGCGGCGCCGGCGTACTCCCACAGCGTCGCCGCCATCCGCTCGTGGAGGGTGCCGTCCGCGTCGCCGGGCCAACAGCGGTTCATGTTCGGGTTCACCGAGTCGTACGCCTCCGGGGTGGTGTACGAGACCGTATCGAAGGTGAGCGGGTCCGCGACGGGAACGACGTGGACGGCGCCCGCGAGGTCGGCGGCGACGAGGTCGTCGTGGAGCTGGCGACACACGGCGGCGCCGTTGATCTCGCGGCCGTGCTGGGCCGCCTGCACGTAGACCGCGGGGCGGGCGTTCGACTCGTCGCCGTCGACGCCAGACTCGGGCGTGTAGGTGTGGACGGTGGTCTCGATGGCGACGCCCGAGGGGAGGCGCGCGAGCGTGACGCGCTCGGCTTCGTGGTCTGCCATGGCGGGACTTCCGCGGCCGGCGGCTTGTAGCTGTGGCTCGTCGTCCCGTGCACGGACAGGGATCCGACCGCCGAAGCCGAAGCCGAACGACTTTCCCCCGCTCGCCGTCTGGAGGGTGGTATGAGCGACGACCTGCCGCACGTCACGCTGCACACGACTCACGGCGACATCGACATCGAGCTGTATGCCGACCGCGCCCCGACGACGGTCGAGAACTTCCTCAACCTCGCCGAGCACGACCCCGCCGCAAGCGAGGAGCCCGACGTCGAGACGACGACGTGGGAGGACCCCGAAAGCGGCGAGATCCGCGGCGACTCGCTGTACGAGGGCGTCGTCTTCCACCGGATCATCTCCGACTTCATGCTCCAGGGCGGCGACCCGACCGGGACCGGCCGCGGCGGCCCCGGCTACGAGTTCGACGACGAGTTCCACGACGACCTCACGCACGACGGCGCGGGCGTCCTCTCGATGGCGAACTCCGGCCCGGACACGAACGGCTCGCAGTTCTTCATCACGCTCGCAGCCCAGCCCCACCTCGACGGCCGCCACGCCGTCTTCGGCGAGGTCGTCGACGGGATGGACGTGGTCGAGGAGATCGGCTCGGTGCCGACCGACCGCAACGACGAGCCTCGAGAGGAAGTGAAGATCGAGCGCGTCACCGTCGACCGGTAGGCCGACCTCGGCGTCTCGGACGCCACCGACCCGCCGGTTCTATTCGACGAACCGCCCGTACACCTGCGGGTACTCCTTCAGTTTCATCCGGGCGATCAGCGCGTAGCAGTAGGCGTCGACGCGGTCGCGCCAGATCGGGCGTTCGTAGCTCCCGGCGAATCCCACCTCCGCGACGTCGATGTCCTCGCCAGCGCGGGCCGTGAGAACCGCCAGCAGCGGCGCCGGATCGTCGCCGACGACCCGCCGGAACCGCTTCATCGCAGCCCGTTTCTCGCCGACGACGTGGCCCGAGTCGAACCCGTCGTCCTCGGGGTCGATCACGAGCGCGTCGACGGCGCGGTCGTGGGCCCGCCGCTGGACGAGGGCCTGCGCGGCCGCGACCGCGTTCACCAGACTCAGCCCCTCGTCCCACTCCGCGACGTAGTAGTCGCCGTCGTAACACCACATCGAGAGCTTCCAGCGGGCCGTGTAGTACGGGCCGGGACCGTGCTCGTCTTCGATCGCCTCGACCGACTCGCGGACGTCGTCTCGGCTCGGGAACTCGGCGATCGCCTCGCGATACCGCGCGTCGAGCCGTTCGACCCGGTCGGCCCACGGCTCGCCCTCGTCGTCGCCGACGAGCTTGTCCAGCTGCTCGCGGTAGTGCTCGGCGTCGCGGACGCGTTGTGCGGCCTGGCGGTTTCCGGCGCGGATCGACCCGATCTCGTCTGCGTCGTACTCGCGCTCGCGGTTCGGGTCGCGTTCGTGGGCGTCGAGCCGAACGAGTCGGATCCGCCGCTCGATCTCGTGGTACCACCCGAGGTCGCGGCCGGGCTCGACGACTCGGTAGTCGCTGATCTCCTCGCCGAGCCGGGTCGCTCGGTCCCGGAGCGCCTCGCCACGCTCGGCGAGCCGCTCGGGGTCGGCCTCCGGGCGGTCGAGCTCGGCGAGCGCGAAGCCGACGTCCTCGGCGGCGAACTGCATCCCGCCGGTGGCGTACACCGTGGCCTCGCGGTAGCGCCCCGCTTGGAGGTACTCCCGGGCGTCCTCCAGCCAGCCGCCGTCGCCGGTGAACCGTTCGTCGGTGTCGAGGTCGTCCCACAGGTCGCGACCCCGCTCGACCTCGCTCGCCAGCCGCTCGACGGCGTCGCGGGCGTGCGCCTCGCGCACCGGTGGCCGCCACTGGTGGTCGGTGGGATCGGGGAGGTACTTCGACGCGTGATCGGTCAGGGGGTCGGGGAGGGCGGTCGGCTTCGTCGCGCCGACGGCTGCCGTCGCGCCGACGAGCGCGAGGCCGGCGCCCGCGATGAAGCCACGCCTGCTCGGGGAGGGGAGGTCGGGGACCATACCGCGTGGTCCTCACTGGCGACTGATAGGTCTTCTCCTACTCAGACGCACTCGGCCAGGAAGTTCTCGATCACGTCGTGGCCGACCGCCGTCAACACGGACTCGGGGTGGAACTGCACCGCCTCGATCGGGTGATCGCGGTGGCGCACGCCCATCACAAGCTCCTCGCCGTCGTGGTCGGTCGTCGCCGTGATCGCGAAGCAGTCGGGCACCTCGGTGGCGACGAGCGAGTGGTAGCGGCCGGCCCGAAAGCCCTGATCCAGCCCGGCGAACACGCCGTCGCCGTCGTGATCGACGGGGAACGCCTTCCCGTGGACCGGCTCGGGGGCGTGGCCGACGGTCCCGCCGTACTCGTACACCGCGGCCTCGAGGCCGAGACAGACGCCGAGCGTCGGAACCTCGGGAGAGAGCTCCCGGAGGACGGCCATCGTCACGCCCACGTCGCGGTCGTGCTTCGGGTGGCCCGGTCCCGGCGAGATGATCACCGCGTCGGGATCGGTGTCGCGCACCGCCGCAAGCGTCGCGGCGTTTTTCAACACCGTGATCTCGGGCGTGTCGCCGCCGACTCGGAGGTCCGAGACGTACTCCACGAGGTTGTACGTGAACGAGTCGTAGTTGTCGACGACGGTGACGTTCACCGCTCCACCTCCGGCGCGTCGCCGTCGGATCCGGTTTCGCGGTCGGAGCCGCCGCCGTCGGCGCCGACGCGGATCCGGTCGACGGCGTCGAGCACGCCCGCCATCTTCTGTTCGGTCTCCTCGTACTCGGCGGCCGGGTCGGAGTCGGCGACGATGCCGGCGCCTGCGCGAACCGTGAGCGAGTCCACCCCGCCGCTGTCCACCCCGTGATCCACTGTCGCCGTCCGGATCACGATGGCGAAGTCGGCGTCGCCGTTCCACGAGTAGTAGCCGACGCCGCCGCCGTACACGCCCCGCGGCTCCAGTTCCAGGTCGTCGATCAGCTCCATCGCGCGGACCTTCGGCGCGCCCGTGAGGGTGCCGGCGGGGAACGTCGCCCGGGTCGCGTCGAACGCGTCGGCGTCGGCCGCGAGCGTGCCCGTGACGGTCGATTCGATGTGCTGGACGTGGCTGTACTTCAGGACGTTCATGAACTCCTCGACGCGGACGCTCCCCGCCTCGCTCACCCGACGCACGTCGTTTCGCGCCAGGTCCACGAGCATCGTGTGCTCTGCGCGCTCCTTCCCGTCCGCCAGCAGTTCGCCGGCCAGCCGGCGGTCCTCGACGGGCGAGGCGCCGCGGCGGATGGTGCCCGCGATGGGGTTGGAGACGACGCAGTCGCCGTCGACGGAGACGAGCGTCTCCGGAGAGGCGCCGATCACCGAGCGGTCGCCGTGGCGCAGCAGGTACATGTACGGCGAGGGGTTCACCGCCCGCAGCGACTCGTAGAGGCCGAGGTCGTCGACGGCGCCCTCCAGCGTCCGCGTCCGGGAGATGACGCCCTGATACACCTCGCCGTCGAGGACGGCCTCCTTCGTCTCGCGGACGGCCTCCTCGTACTCCTCGCGCGGGCCGGCGGTCTCGCGGTCGACGCGGACGCCGCCCGCGTCCGGCGCGTCGGCGTCGCGCAGCGTCGCCGCCACGTCGGCCGCCTCGGCCGACAGGCGGTCGTACACCGCCCGGGGGTCGTCGTCGCCGCCGACGATCGGCGTGAAGACGAGCGAGACGCTCCCCTCGCGGTCGTCGAACGCGAGCGTCCGGGTCGTGAGCACGAACTCGGCGTCGGGGACGACCGGGTCGGGGCGGTCGACGCCGACCTCTTCGAGCCACAGGTCGTACACCGCGTCGTACGCGAGGAAGCCGACGAGGCCGCCGTCGAGCGTCTGTCGGTCGTTGTCGGGGAAGCCGACCCGCGTCACGTCGGGCAGCGCCGCGCGCACGCGGTCGACCGTGTCCCCGGCCTCGGGACCGCGGAGGTCGACGTGGTCGGCGGCTGGTCCCAGCCGATCCAGGTCGGTGCCGTCGGGGCCGACCGCGATCACCGCGTCCGGGTCGTAGCCGACGAACGAGTAGCGGGCGTGGCGCTCGGCGCTGCCGTCGGTCCCGGCGGCGCCGCCGTCGCCGCGGGCGCCGTCGCGGTCGCGACCGCGACCGTGCGAACTCGGGGCGAACGCGCCGTCCGGGTCGCTGGAAGCGACCTTCTCGGCGCTCTCAAGCAGGAACGAGTGGTCCGACCGGTCCGCGAGCGCGGCGTAGGCGGTCAGCGGTTCCACGTCCACGTCGAGCGTCGCCGTCTCGTGGACGACCCGAGGGTCGGCGCCGTCGGCCGACTCGACCAGGTCGACGAACTCCTCGCGCGAGCGCGAGAGGTGGTCGGTTTCGACGTCCGCACCGTCGCTCACTCGTACACCTCCTCCGCCTCGCCGAGCGCGCGCCCGGCGTTGCGAACGAACCGCGAGACCGCGGCGTGGTCCTTCGCGCCGGGCGAGCGCTCGACGCCGCTGGCCACGTCGACGGCAAACGGCTCGACCGTCGCGGCCGCCTCGGCGACGTTCTCGGGGTGAGCCCCCCGCGAGGATCACGGGGGAGATGAGTTCGCGTCGGAGGTCGGCCGCGGCGCCCCAGTCGCCTGTCTCGCCGGTGCCGCCGCCGCCGTCCGCGTCGGTGGAGTCGACCAGCAGCGCGTCGGCCGCCTCGTCGAGGGCCCGCACGCGTTCTGGCTCGTCGTAGTCGACGACGGGCACGACCTTCGCCTCCGTTTCCGCGCGGATGTAGCCGATCTCGTCCGGGGAGAACTCCCCGTGGAGCTGGACCACGTCGGGCGTCACCGTCCGGGCGGCATCGACGGCGTTCTCGGGCGTCTCGGGCATCGTGACGAGCACCGTCGTGAGCAGCGGCGGCGCCGTCGAGGTCAACTCGGCGGCCTGCGCGAGGTCGACCTCGCGGGGGTGTCCACCGTCACCTCGGAGATGACGCCGACGGCGTCGGCGCCCGCGTCGGCGACCGCGCGGAGGTCGGCGCCGTTGGTGACGCCGCAGATCTTCACGCGGACCATCAGTCCCGGAGCGCCTCGAACGTCGCGGCGGCGTCGCCCTCGTCGATCGCGTTCGCGGCGACGGTGGCGCCCTCGTCGATCGAGTCGGCGAGGCCGGCGACGTAGACGGCGGCGCCGGCGTTCGCGAGGATCACGTCGCGCTTGGGGCCGGTCACGTCGCCCTCGACGATTCCCGCCAGGTCCTCGGCGTTCTCCTCGGGCGTGCCGCCGGCGATGTCGGCGACAGGGGCGCGCTCCAGCCCGATGTCCTCGGGCGTGAGCGTGAACTCCGTCACCTCGTCGCCGTCGACCTCGGCGACCGTCGTCGGACCGTGGAGAGCGATCTCGTCCATGCCGTCGCCGTGGACGACGAGCGCCCGCTCGACGTCCATGTGGGTGAGCGACTCGGCGATGGTCGGCACGAGGTCGGGGTCGTACACCCCGAGCACCTGCGCGTCGGCGCCCGCGGGGTTCGTCAGCGGGCCGAGGACGTTGAAGACCGTGCGCATTCCCAGTTCCTTTCGCGGGCCGATGACGGCCTTCATCGCGGGGTGGAACACCGTCGCGAGCATGAAGCCGATGCCGTCGCGCTCGATGGCGTCCTCCACCGCCGGTGGTTCGGCGTCGACCTCGACCCCCGCGACCTCAAGCACGTCCGCCGACCCGGACGACGAGGAGACGGAGTAGTTCCCGTGTTTGGCGACGGTGACGCCCGCGCCGGCGGCGGCGATCGCCGACGTGGTCGAGACGTTGATCGTGTTGTAGTCGTCGCCGCCGGTGCCGCAGGTGTCGACGAGCGGGCCGGCGTCGGGCTCGATCGTCCGCGCGGCCTCGCGCATCCCCTGCGCGAACCCGGCGATCTCCGCCTCGGTTTCCCCCTTCGCGCGCAGCGCCGCCAGCAGCGCGCCGATCTGCGCCTCCGTCGCCCCCTCGAAGACCCGTGTCGACGCTTCCCGCGCCTCTGCGACGCTCAGGTTCTCTCCCTCGGTCGCGCGCTCGATGTACTCTTGTATACTCATTATATGTCACCGGTGTCGGTGTTGGTCGTACGATGTACGAATGTGTGCATCGCAATAAGGCTGTCGCGGGTGACGGGCGACCGGTGCGTGGCCGGCGCTGGCGGCCGAACGCGGAGCGGGGATCGAACGTGAGGCGGACAGCCGTCGGCGGCCTACTCTCCGTCGTCGTCGCGAGCGGTGTCCGGGTCTGTCGGGAACTCCTCGACCGCGTTCGCGAGGCTGGCGGCGTCGGCCGCGACCGTCTCGGCGTCGACGCCCGCCTCGTCGGCGACGGTGCGGAGGTGGGAGGCCAACAGCGACAGCGTCTCCAGTCCAGCCTGTTCGCCCTCGCTGCGGCGGGCGGTCGTGGTGTCCACGCGGTCGCCGCGGACCACGCCGACGTGGAACGCGGCGAGGTCGTCGGCGTCGTCGAGGAGGGCGCGGGCGGCCGCGAGCTCGCGATCGAACGTTCGGTCCGCGGGCGGGTCGCCGCCGGCGGTGTCGTCGTCGGTCGCGTCGGGAGTGTCGTCGCTCACGGTCGGGTCGTCGCGGGCAGCGAGGAAAAACCGGTCGGGTGCGGTCGGCGCTCGACTACTCGTCGGGGCGCGGACGCGCGGTGAACAGCGTCGAGACGATGCTGAACGGCTCGTACACCGACTGGTGGCACGGGCAGTAGACCTCGTTCGAGGCGTTGAACTTCACGCCGCCCTCGGCCTTGAACGCGGGGACACAGCAGAAGTGCGTACACTTGTTGAGCCACGCGATGACGCCCTGAGAGGTCGACGCCTGGAGCCACTGCTGCACGTCGGAGGTGACGGTGTACGGCTCGTCCTGGTCCGGGGCGGGCGCCTCCCCGTTCTCCGCGAGCTGTTCGATGACCGTCGACCGGAGGATATTCACGGGGATCGTGTCCTCGGTGTCCTGCGAGCGCCAGTTGGCGGTTCCGGCCTTCCCGATGCCCTCGACGCCGATCCCGTTGCCCCAGGTCTCGTAGTCGTCGAACATGTCGATGTTGAGGGCGGTGCCCGACTCGATGTCGCTCTGCCATTCGAAGCCCGGGGAGCCGCCGACGTAGAACACGTTGTCCGACTCGTACTGCGGCTGGATCCCCTCGTACGTCTCGACGCCGCAGTACTGGAACCACTCGGAGGAGTACGTCTTGCCGCCCATGTCCATCTCGGCGATGTTGATCGTGACCCCGCCTTGCTCACGGGTCGACACCTCCGGCCAGACTCCCTTGATTGTGCCGTCGCTTTGGATCTCGACGGGGACCTGCGGCATGCCGCGTGGCGCCGGCCCTGCGGTGTTCTCGATAGCCATCGCCTCGGTGGCACCCCCACCGCGTCCGGGGGAGGTGGTGAGGCTGTTGACGGCAGCCGACCCGGTGGCCCCGACGCCCGCGAGGGCCGCTCCGCCCACGACGCCCTTGACGAACCGGCGACGACCGGACTCGCCGGGGTACTTGTCGTCGTCTGCGCTCATATCTCCTTCTCGGTAGCCACCACGCAAAAGCCTGACGAAAGGGCGAACTCGGGCGCCTTCCGCCGATTCTGTCGCACGCCAACCGGGCGGTATCGAAACGGGATCGCGATGGCGACCCGCCCCGCTGGCTCGGTTCCGCACCGAGGCACAACCGAGCGCTCCGGACCCCTCCACAGTCATCATAGCGAGGTTCTTGTTCTCCCGCCGCATGCAGCCGATGGCGGCCGCGTCCCGCCGACTCGGTCCGCCGGTTCCGTGTCCATTCCCCGCCGGGCGGTACAGCCACGCCCGGCCGGGGCCGTCGAGTCGTTCTCCGTCGAGCGGTTCGCTCGCCTCTCCACGATTGACTTACTCGATCGTGAAGGAATTTATCGCAATATTGCCCCCTATCGGGAGCGTTGTCCCCCAGGACGAGCATGTGAGTGTATGTCATTCGATGAGCGGGATGTCGGTCGCGACATCCGCGAGTTGGCTGCGCTGTTGGGCGAGGTGCTCGAACGCCAGACGTCGAAGGACGCGTTCGACACCGTCGAAGACGTTCGTCGGGCGTCTATCGACTACCGGCGCGGCGACGCGCCGTCTCGCGATCCGGTTCGCGAGCGGCTCTCGGGACTGGACCCGGAGACGATCCGGACCGTCGCACGGGCGTACGCGGCGTACTTCGAACTGGTCAACGTCGCCGAGGAGCGCGAGCGGGTTCGCGCTGTCCGCCGAGGGCGTGCGGAGGGGGACCTTGGCGACGGGCTCGACCGAACCGCCGAGGCGCTCGCCGAGGTGGACGCCGACACCGCCCAGCAGGTGCTGGAGGACGTGCGGGTGATCCCGACGTTCACCGCCCACCCGACGGAGGCGCGGCGAAAGACGGTGAAAGCGAAGCTCCGACGCATCGCGGAGGTCCTCCGTGACCTCGACGAGCGGCGGCTCACCGACAGCGAGTTCGACGGGCTCGAACGCGACCTGGAGTCGGAAGTCGAGACGCTGTGGTCGACGCGACAGGTCCGCCCCCGGCGGCCCACGCCCACGGACGAGGCCCGCGACGTCCGCTGGTACCTGGAGAACACGCTGTTCGACGTGGCCGCGGAGGCCGAGGCGGCGCTGGCGGACCGCGTGACTGAGGCGCACCCGGACCTGGACGCGGCCGACGCTGCCGACGCCGCGGGCACGCTCGACTTCCGGTCGTGGGCCGGCTCGGACCGCGACGGCAACCCGTTCGTCACGCCGGAGGTGACCAGCGACACGCTGGAGGCACAGCGAGACGCCGTGCTCGACCGCTACGTAGACGCTCTCTCCGACGTTCGCGGCGCGCTCAGCCAGGAGGGCGGGCGCCTCGAGCACACCGACGAGTTCACCGAGCGCGTCGCCGTCGACCGCGAGGCAGTGCCGGCGGTCGCGGACGACGCCGACGAGCGTTACCCCGAAGAGCCGTACCGCCGCGCCGCGACGGCGATTCGCGCCCGCGTCGAACGGGTCGACGACCTCCGGCCCGGCGGCTACGAGGACCCCGACGAATTCGTCGCGTCGCTGCGGGCGCTCGCGGCCGACCTGCGCGCCAACGGTCACGAGACGACCGCCGCCGAGCGCGTCGACCCGCTGGTGCGTCGCGTCGAGACGTTCGGCTTCTCGCTCGCGGCGCTGGACCTGCGCGACCACCGCGAGAACCACACCGAGACGGTCGCGGACGTGCTCGCTCGCGAGGGGCTCGACTACGAGGCCATGGACGAAGACGAGCGCGTGGCGGTGCTCACGGAGTCCGTCGTCGACGACGCGGTCGGCAGCCTCGACCCCGGCGAGGCGTTCTCGGAGACCAGCGAACGCGTCTGCCGGCGGTTCCGCGCGCTGGCCGACTGGCACCGCGAGTACGGCGAGGAGGCGATCGACGCGTACTGCATCTCGATGACCGAGCACCCGTCGCACGTGCTCGAAGTGCTGTACCTCGCAGACCTGGCTGGCGTCGTCGACCTCCCGGACCACTGCGGCCTCGACGTGGTGCCGCTGCTGGAGACGGCGTCGGCGCTGGCGAACGCCCGCGACATCCTCGGCACGCTCGTGAACAACGACGCCTACGGCGCGGCGTTGAGCGCGCGCGGGAACCTCCAAGAAGTGATGCTCGGGTACTCCGACTCCAACAAGGAGAACGGTCCGCTGGCGGCCGCCTGGGACCTCCACCAGAACGCCCGACGGCTCGCGGAGGTCGCCGACGACCTGGGCGTCGAACTGCGGCTGTTCCACGGTCGCGGCGGCTCCATCTCCCGCGGCGGCGGCCCGATGAACGAGGCGATGCTCGCGCTGCCACCCGAGACGGCGACCGGCGAGATCAAGTTCACCGAGCAAGGCGAGGCGATCGCAGAGAAGTTCGCGAACCCGCGCGTCGCCGAGCGCGAACTGGAGCAGATGCTCGACGCGCAGGTCCGCGCGCGACTGCGCGCGCTCCAGGGGAACGCCCAGCCGGTCCACGACGAGTGGGAGGCGGCGATGAACGCGGCCGGCGAGGGCGCCCGCGAGGCGTATCAGGACCTGTTGGAGACCGACGGCTTCGTCGAGTTCTTCGAGACGGCCACGCCCATCACCGTCATCGAGGACCTCAACATGGGCTCGCGGCCGGCCTCGCGCTCGGGCGAGCGGACGGTCGAGGACCTGCGCGCCATCCCGTGGGTGTTCTCGTGGACGCAGAGCCGCGCCATCCTCCCCGGCTGGTTCTCGACCGCCTCCGGGCTTGAGACGTACCTGAACGACGGCGGCGACCTCGACACGCTTCGGGAGATGTACGACGAGTGGCCGTTCTTCCGGACGACGATCGACCACGTCGCGCTGTCGCTGGCCCGCACGGAACTGGAGATCGCCGCCGAGTACGCCGATCTCGCCCCCGAGGAACTCCGCGAGGAGTTCTTCCCGCGGATCGAAGCCGAGTACGAGCGCGCCGTCGAGTTGGTCCGCGAGATCTCCGGTCGCGACGAACTGGTCAATCGCGAGTGGCTCGACGAGAGCCTCGACCGCCGGAACCCCTACGTCGACCCGCTGAACCTCCTGCAGATCGACCTGCTCTCGCGGACCCACCTGACGGAACCGGAGGAGCGGGCGCTTCGCCTGACGGTGAAGGGCATCGCGGCGGGGATGAAGAACACCGGATAATACCCACCGGCGGGCGAGTGAAGGGCGGGCAGTCACTCCGACCGGATCACCGCCCGAGCACACGGACCGCCGCCCGAACCGCGTCGCCGCCGAACAGCGCGACAGCGGCCGCAACGACGACCACAGCCATCGCGGTCCACACGACGTCCGGAGGCGACTCGACGGTCGCGAACCGAACGAGTGCGCCACCCAGCACTGTGAACACCACCGCGACCGCCAAGAGCAGCCGAGCAGGCGGGTCCTCGCGATCGGCTCGCTCGCCGTCTCCGCTGGGGATTCGTCGCATCGTACTCGACCAAACGGGCCGACCAGGGTTAACTATCGGCCATGTCCGGAGTGAAAGTAAAGCTCGGACGAAGTCAGATCCGCCACTCGATGAGGGTGTCCGTTCGGTCGTCGATTCGGTATTCAGGCGTCGACTTGGTGTTCAGGCGTCGGCCTGATTCCAGGGCGCTTCATCGAAGTCGACGATGCGGTGCTCCTCGGCGAGGTCGTCGATCGTCGCGACCTCCTCGTCGGCCAGCGTCAGCTCGGTGGCGGCGAGGTTGTCGCGGATGTGCTCTGCGCTCGTCGCCTTCGGGATGGCGGCGAGCTCGTCGTGCGCGAGCAGCCACGCGATCGACACCTGCGCGGGCGTCGCGTCGTGAGCCTCGGCGATCGCGACGATCTCGTCGATGTCCGCGACTTGGTTGCGCGCGATCGGACAGTAGGCGACGAGCCAGTGGCCGTCCTCGCGGGCGTACTCACGCAGCGCTTCCTGCTGGAGCATCGGGTGACACTCGACCTGATGGGCGAAGATGTCCACGTCGAGATGCTCACGCGCCTCGTCGAGTTGGTCGGGGCGGAAGTTCGACAGGCCGACGCGGTCGACGGTGCCCTCGGCGACGAGATCGTTCAGCGCTCGGGCCGTCTCCTCGGCGTCGTAGCTGTTGATCGGCCAGTGGACGTACAGCAAGTCGATGGCGTCGACGCCGAGGCGCGCGGCGGACTCGTGGGCGGTGTCGTAGGCGTCGTCGTAGGCAAGGTTGTCTGTCTTGAGCTTCGTGGCGACGAACAGGTCCTCGGGGTCGGCGCCGGCGGCCTCGATCCCCTCGCGGACGAGCGCTTCGTTCTGGTAGCCCTGCGCGGTGTCGATGCACTCGTAGCCCGCCTCGACGGCGGTCGCGACGCTGTCGACGCACTGGGGGCCGGTGAGCTGGTACGTGCCGAGGCCGAACCGCTGGAAGTCGGTCATACTCGGACGCTCCGCCGCGCCGACCCTCAAAGCGTCGGTGTCGGCGGGCGACGCCGGATCGCGCGCCGGGGCCGCGGCCGTCCCCGGCGGTCGCCGCGTCGCGCCGGACCGCTCGTCGACTCGACTGTTCGACGGCGAGCATCGGGCTCCCCGGAATGCGGTCCGACTTAATGGTTCGTGCTAACGCTTAACACGGATGCCGACTGCATATCGGGTGTACCGCATGTTCGAACGGTTCTCACACGGCTACTACCTGGGCGAACTGTACGTGCAGCCCAGCGGCGACGATGGCGCGGCGGCGATCAAGCGGGCGGACCACGAGCACGTGAACGAACAGTTGTACGGTGACGAGGAGGGGATCACTCGACTCGACAACCCGCTCGTGATGAAGGTCGGGACCAAGCACTTCCCGGTCGTCGGCGACGAGGACGTTCCTTCCGGGACGCTTGCGCTGCCCGAACCCGCGGTGCCGGAAGACCTCAAGTACCGCCTGCCGGGCCGCAGCGAAGTGTTCCTCGCCAACGCCGAGCGCGCCCGCGACCTGATCCGGTTCACCGGGTGGGAGGGCGACACCGGCGACCCCGCGGAGTACGCCTGAGCGGCGAGTCGCGGCCGACGGCGGCCGACAGGGGTCGGCGATGGACGGCCAGCGACGAGCAGCGACTCTCTTCGCGCGATCGCGTGGCCGACCGATCCCCGCACCGTTTTTGCCTCGGGGTTCGCCGTCCCGCGTATGATCGATCGACTCCTCGGCCGTAAGCGACTGAAGGAGCGCATCGCCGAGTTGGAGGGGGAGCGCGACGACGCAGTCGCGCACATGGAAGCCGAGGAGCGGCGCCGCGGCGAGGCGGCGCGCAAGCGTCAGGCGGCCGAAAAGCGCGTCAACGAGTTGGAGACGCGTGTCACGGAGTTGGAGGACAGACTGGAACGCGCCGAGACGCGAGAGGCGGCGGGGAGCGTCGACTTCCGCCGCGTCGAGACGCTCCGTCCGGGTCGCCGCGACGACGTCCTCGCGCGCTTGCGGAGCCTAGAGACGGGGGCGGAGGGCGCGCTCTCGGCGTTTGTCGCCGCCGACGGCGACGTGCCCGACGCGGTGAGCGAGGCGCTCGGCGAGCGCGCGTCGCTCGTCCGGCGAGCGGCGCCGACGCTGGTGTACCTCGATGACGCGGGGCTCGTGTCGTGCGCGCTGGAACCGGCACTCGACCCCGAGCCGTTCTGCGGGTGGGACGACTCGTTTCGGGTCGAGGACGACTGGTTCCGCCCGATGGGAACGTTCGCGTTCGGACTGGTCCGCTCGGACACGTTCGCCGTCGGCGTGTACGAGGGCGACGAGCGCGTCGACCTGGAGACGGTGCGGACGGACGTGATGGACGAGCACGACAAGGGCGGCTTCTCGCAGGCCCGCTACGAGCGGCTGCGTGAGGAGCAGATCGACGAGCACCTCGACGAGTGTCGCGAGGCGCTGTCCGGGGTGCCGGCGGGTCTCGACCGCACGGTGCTGGTCGGCGAACGCGGGGTGGTGAAGCGGCTGGCGGAGTTCGCCGACTACACGGCTGGGAGCGACGCGACCGGAAAACCGGAGCCCGCCCTGGACGAGGCGTTCGCAGAGTTCTGGACGGCGCGGCTGCGAGTGATCTGAGGCGCGTCGGCTCGCCGTCGCAACCATCGATCGCGGTCCCCGGATCGGTTGACTTCAACGGACTGTCGGTTGAATACTACTTCTACAGAAAAGACCGTCGTATGGCTACGTCTGGCGATCGACCCGATGCAGTCCGACGATCGATCGGTTACGTGAGAGCCACGCCTATTATTCCGGGTACTGATTCCCCCCGCATGAGTAACGACTCCGAGTCACAGATCATCCACCGCAAACTCGAGACGGACGTGGAGAACCCGGGGGTGCAGATAGCCGAGATCGTTCAGGACATCGAGGAGAAGGAGGCGACTGACCTGTCGACCATCTACGAGTGCGTCGACGGCGTGCTCGATCACGTCTTCTCCACGCCGCCGTCGCCGCAGGCACAGATGCAGATCGAGTTCAGCTACGAGTCGTACCGGATCACCGTGCATCAGGACGGCGAGGCGACCTTCGTGAAGACGAACTGACCGGCAGCGCCGGATCGATCGGCGGGACCGATCCGATCTGGTCCAACCCGACCTGACCCGACGCGACTCGATCGGACCCGACCCGCGCCTGCGACTGCGCTGCCGCCGAGGGGTCGCCTTACTCCCCTGACCGGCCCTCGCTCAACACGAGCAGTAGTACTCGCGGTCGGTGAATTCCCCGGTTAGATACCTCACCGCGGGGGCGGGGTCGCTCGGGCGGTAGAGTCCGGTCGTCAGCTCCCCCTCGCGCTCGAACTCGCCCGAGAACAGGCTCCTCCAATCGTCCTCGGAGAGCACGTCCCAGAACGCCTCGTCGGTGAGACACCGGCGGACGTAGTCCGGGAGGTACACCCAGCGCCCGTCGCGCGGGCCGTCCGTCGCCGCCTCGGCCTCGTACTCCTCCTCAGCCACCGCGTCGGCGTAGGCGGCCATCGGGAGGTTCGCGCCGGCGGCGACGGGCATGGAGATCCACTTCCAGGGCCGCGTGTTCACGTCGAGCAGCACGTACTCCTCGCGGTCCGCGTCGTACACGAACTCCGACTCGCTGATGCCGTGATAGCCCGTCTCCTCCAGCACCGTCAGCGCGTGCTCGCGCACCGCGGGCTCCTCGACGCGCTCGACGAGACAGGAACTCCCGAACTCGGGGTACCTGACGGCCGCGTTGCCGACGACCGCCAACGGGTCGCGGTCGGCCGACTCGGGCGGCACGTAGCTCGCGAGGGAGGTGTCGGCGCCGACCGCCACGTTCACCCTCTCTTGTGCGAGCACGGTCGCGCCGTACTCCTCGGCCTCGGCGACGACGTCTTCGAACTCCCCGCGGTCTTCGACCTCGATGACGTTCGTTCCGAACGCCTCCTCGAACTTCCGCTTGTGCGCGGGCTTGACGACGAACGGGAACGCCAGGCGTTCGACGATCTCGTCGGCATCGGTCTCCCCGACCTCGTACGTCTCGGGGTACGGGACGCCCAGCTCTTCACACAGCGCGTAGAGGTTCGCCTTGTCGAGCACGCGTTCGACGCCCGCGAGATCCGAGAAGGGGAGGCGGACGCCCGCGGGCTCGGTCTCGGCGAACCCGCGGACCCACTCGTCCATACAGGCGAACGCGACCGGTTCGAAGGCGAGGGCGCCGGCGATGCGCTCCACGTCCGCCCGGAAGCCGTCGGCGTCGTCCAGCGGGTACGTGACCTGCCCGGCGTAGTCGACTGCGTCGGAGGGCGGCGCCACCCCCGAATCGGTGCGATCCAGCGCGATCACGGGCACGTCGTGCGCCGAGAGGGCGCGGGCGACGCTCACGCCCGTGATGTGCGCGTTGGCGACGAGCGCCGGCGGGCGGTCGAGGTCGGCGTCCGAAAGCGCCGCGACGAGCGCGTCGGTGTCGTGGAACGTGTCGGCCATGTCCCGGCGTTTGACCCGGCGGGCTAAAGCCCCGCGTTCGGCGGCGTCGACTGCCGCGACGCTGTCGAGCGCGCCGCGATCGTCGGCGACGCGACCGCCTCCCGCGAGCGCGCCGTTTATCCGGACTCCTCCCCATCGAACGGGCATGAGCGACACCGACGCAGACTCCGCCCTCCCCGGCCGCGTCCGCCGCGCCGCCCGCGACCACGACGCCGTCGAGGACGACGCCCCCGACGGCACGCTCGCGGTCACGTCGACACCGTTCGACGCCGCGCTCGCCGTCGCCGAGGCCGACGACGGCCGCGTCGAGTTCGACGTGACCGTCTCCGTCCCGACGCTCTCGGCCGTCGCCGAGGACGACGTGGCGGACGTGGTCGAGGACGGCTGGCTCGACACCTTCGAGCGCCGGATCGCGGCCGTCGGCGACGTGACAGCCGCCGGCCACGACCTGGCCCCCGCGGTCGAGCGCGCCGGCGACGAGGTGACCGTCGCGGAATCGATCCGGGACGTGAACGAGCGTCGCGGCCTGAACGACGCGGTCGCGATCGTCGACTTCGTCGAAGGGACGTACGTGCAGGGCGTGATTCCCGGCTACGAGTACGGCGAGCCGGTGACCGGGCTCATCGGTCGGGCGCGAGCCGCCGCCGGCGACGAGGGCGACGGGACGTTCTGATTCGGGCGGTGAGCGGGCTCGCGCTCGATCGGTCCCCGCCGTTCACCCCATCGCGATGTAGGTGTGAGTGTCCTCGACGCCGGAGATTCCTTGGACGCCGTCGGCGGCGACGCGCTTCACCTCGGCCGGTTCGGCCACGTCGACTTTCACGACGAAGTCCATGTCGCCGGCGACGACGTGCGCTTCGACCACCCCCTCGAGATCGAGGATCGCGTCGCAGATCCGGTCTGCGTCGCCGGAGGTGGCTTTCACCATCACGTACGCGACGACCATTCAGGCACCACCCCCCGCGCTCGCGGCCGAGGCGAGCGTCTCGCCGGCGTCGTCGCCGACGAGCAGCTGACGCACGTCGTCGAGCACGTCGAAGTCCGCGAGGACGGCGACGCGGTCGCCCGTCTCCAGGGAGTTGTCTGGCAGCGGGATCCCCATCGGCTCGTCGCGCTTGCCGAACGCCAGCAGCCGCGCGTTCGCGGGCAGTTCGACCTCCGAGAGGGTGTACCCGCGCATCGGGGACGCCTCGGGGATCGTGAACAACAACACCTGCAGGTGCTCGGCGATGTCGGCGATTGCGCGGACGTTCCCGCCCAACAGGGCGTTCTTCGCGCCGATCGCGCCCAGGCGCTCGGGGTAGATGATCTCGTCGACCTCGTCGGCGTACTTCTGGTAGATCTCCTCGCGGTAGTCCTCATCGATGCGCATCACGGTGCGACAGCCGTGGTGCTTCGCGATCATGCACGCCGCGAAGTTCACGTTCAGATCGCCCGTCAGCGCGCCGACGGCGTCCGCGCGCTCGACGGCCGCCTCCGACAGCACGCCCTCGCGGGCGCCGTCGCCCTCGACGACGCTGAAGCCGTCGGCTCGGGCCCGGTCCGCCCGATCGGCGTCGCGCTCGACGACCGTCACGTCGTGGCCCTCCTCGCGGAGCACCCGCGCCGTGCGCAGGCCGACGCGACCGCCTCCGATGACAATGAAACGCATGTGCTACCAATTACCACGGGAGAATATAACGCTACCTCCGACGCGCAGGAAGGTTTTTGACTGTGGTACATGTTCACACACTATGGTTCACGCGTTCGTGATGGTGAAGGTGAGCGGGGACGCGGACACGCAGGGCGTCGCAGACGCGGTCTCGGGGATCGAGACGGTCACGGAGGCGCACGTCGTCGCCGGAGACTTCGACGTGATCGCGGAGGTCGACGCGCCCGACATGTACACCGTGCTCGACACCGTCGCCGACGCGGTCCGCGGCGTCGACGGCGTCACCGACACCCGGACGTACGTGTCGATGACGGAGTGAGCGACCGAGCGCGAGTGCGGGGCGGGGGTCGAGTGACGCGGCGAACCCCGGAGGAGCGGGGCCGATGGGGTTACCGATCCAACTCGTACGTCTCGGGGTGCTCGTCGGCGACCGCGCTGGCGGCCTCGCGCTGGCGTCGCACGTCCGCGGGGAGCTCCTCGGACAGCGAGTCGAACAGTTCTTCCGGGTCCGGTCGCGGCACCGCCTCGGCGGTGTCGACGGCCTCGGCGAGTTCATCGTTCGCCGCCTCGGCGACATCCTCGACGAAGCCGTCGTCGACGATCTCCTGATCGCGACACCACTCGGCGAAGCGGTCGAGGGGGTCGCGCAGGCGCCACTCGGGCAGGTCCGGGTCGCCGTCGCGGTACTGACTCGGGTCGTCGGCGGTGGTGTGGGCACCCCGGCGGTACGTCAGCGCCTCGACGAGCACCGGATCGCCGTCGCGGGCGCGGGACAGCGCGTCCTCGACGACCGCCCGCGTCGCCAGCGGGTCGTTTCCGTCGACCTGCACGCCCTCGATGCCGTAAGCGTCGGCCTTGACCGCGATCGACTCGCTTGCTGTCTGGCGGTCGCGCGGCAGCGAGATCGCCCAGCCGTTGTTCTCACAGAAGAAGACGGTCGGGGCGTCGAACACGCCCGCGAAGTTCAGCCCCTCGTGGAAGTCGCCCTCCGAGGTCGCGCCGTCGCCGAAGCAGACCAGACTCGCCCACTCCTCGTCCGCGTAGTTCGCCGCCATCCCCGCGCCGGCGGCGTGGGGGATCTGGCTGGCGATGGGCACCGCCTGCGGGAAGACGGGGATATCGTGGTCGGAGTGGTACTCCGGGAACCCGCGTCGGAACAGGAGGATGTCGCTCATCGGGACGCCGCGGGCGATCTGGAGGGCGTTCGAGCGGTAGGTCGGGAACAGGCGGTCGTCGGCGTCCATCGCGTGGGCGGCGCCGACCTGCGCGGCCTCCTGGCCCTCGTACGGGGGGTAGCCGCTCATCCACCCGCGCCGCTGGAGGGCGAGCGCGCGCTCGTCGAACCGCCGCGTTCGGACGATATCGCGCAGGGCCGCGCGGGCGTCCTCGGCGTCGAAGCGCGTCTCGTCGAGGTCGCGCGCCCCGACGATCCGCGTCACGTCGTCGCTCATGACCCCACCTGTCGCGGCATCCGGCATAAATTGCGGCGGGACGGTCGCGAGTGCGGGGGCGGTAGCCGTCGCGTCGGTGATCGGTCGAGCGTCGACCCGCGCCGGCCCCGACAGGCCAAAGAGCGACCGCGCCCTACGCGGGGTATGGTCTCTGCGCTCGCGCTCGTGCTCACCCTCGTCGCGCTCGCGGTGAACACGCTCGTCGTCGCGGTGCTCTCGCGCTTCTTCCGTATCCGACTGAAGACGCAGTGGGGCTGGGTGACGTACACGATGCTCGTCTCGCCGGTCGTCCTGACCGTGCTCGGACTCGTGCAGGGGTCGGTGATCCCGCCGTTGTTCGAGGGCGCCGCGGGGCTGTTCCTCGCTGTGTTCGTCGGCGTTCCGCTCGCGCTCGGGTTCACGATCGACCTGCTGTACGTGCCGCCCCCCGAGGAGTACGACCTCCCCGCGGCGGAGTAGCGGTCCCGCCCTTCAGCGGCGCTTCGTGGCCGAGTCAGCGGGAGCCCTCGGTCTCTGTTTCGTCTCCTTCGCCCGTCTCTCTCTCGGTGTCGAATGCCTCGTCGATCCACGCCGGCGGCGCCGCGTCGGTGTCGCCGGTCGTCGTGCGGAAGCGCTCGGCGACGGTCGCGGTGACCGACTCGTTCTCGGTTTCGTACGTCGCGGTGTAACTGAGCTCGTACCCGCGGACGACTCCCTCTTCGGTGATGTACGCCGTGGCGCTGAAGTTCTCCACCCGGGTCCCGCTCCGATTGAGTCGCTCGCGCTCGGCGGTGAGCACGTACAGCCGCTCGCCGGCGATGGCGACCGTGTCGGTGAGCCGAACGCCCGTCCCGTCGAACGCGGCGACGAGCAGCCCCTCGCCGCTGTCGTCGGTGCTGGCGACCGTCGGCGGCTCGCCCGGGACCGCCCGATAGCTGACGGTGCCGTCGTCATCGACCGTCCGCAGCGCGGTGACGCTCCCGTTCGTCCAGAACGCGAACCCTCGGATCGGCGGCGCGTCTTCGCCAGGCAGGCTCCCGTTTCGCACGTAGTCGCCACCGAGCCGGCCGCTCGCGCGCTCGATGACGCTGCGGCGCGTCGACAGCACCGTTCCGTTCGCCGCGACCGCGGTCCGCCGGAACCGGACGGTCGAGTTCACGTCGCGAAGCGCCCGGTCGTGGCTCCTCGCGAGCGTCCGCACGTCGACGCGCTCGGCCGTGACGCCGGGCGGATAGCTCGGCTGCGCCGTCGGCGTCGGCGACGCGGTCGGCGTGTCCGCGAGCGCGGGGTTCACCGTTCGCCCGCCGTCGCTGCCGGTCCCGGCGCCGCACCCGGCGAGGAGGACCGCGACCGCGACGACGAGCACTGGGACGGGGACGGCGCGGGTCATACGTTGGTCACGGGCCTGCGACGCATAAGTTCGGACGGTGCCGACCGCCGCGTATCCGCGGTCGATGCACGCTGGTCGGGTGCGCGGTCACCCTCCCGGGGTGTCGGTGGTCTCGGTGGCGCCCGCACCGTCGTCGGGTCCCCGCGCGCCGGCGCTCGCGTTCGCCAGCGCGCGATCGACCCACCCGGGGCGGGGGACGGTCGTCGTGCCGACGGCACTCGTCCGGAGTTCGATCCTGACGACGCCGGGGTCGTCCCCGAGGAAGACCTCATACCGGAGGGTCAGCGAGCGAACGACGCCGTCGGCGTCGACTCGCGCGCGGAGTCGGACCGACGTTCGGTCGGGGACTCCGGAACGCTCGATCCGACCCGCCTCCCCCCGAAGCACGGTCACGGTTCCGTTGTCGGTCGACTCGCTGCCCGCATAGCGGGGATCGACGTCGAGGAACGCCGCGTACAGCCAGGCCCCGCCGGTCGGATCGAGCCCCGTGGGAACCCCCGGCTCGCCGGGGCGCCCCTCCAGGCTGACGGCGCCCTCCCAGTCCACGCGGCGACTCGCGGCGGCGGTGCCGTTGCTCCAGTGGGCCGACGCGAGGCGGTCGTCGCCGCGGATCCGCTCGAACGTCGACAGCGTCCGCGACCCGTTCGCGACAACCCGGGCGCGACTCCGTTCGACCGTCCCGTTCGGCCCCGTCACAGTTCGCGTGAACCCGACCGTCCACGAGCCGTTCGCAAGCGCCGCGCGGTGGGCGTCGATGACGCGCTCGACGTCGACGCCGCCGCGGTCGACGCCGGCGGGGAAGCCGCCCCGAGGCGTCGGCGTCGCCGTCGGCGTGTCCGCGAGCGCGGGGTTCACCGTCCGCCCGCTCGCGTCGCCGCCGGAGGTGACCGCGTCCGCACAGCCGGCGGACACGAGAAGGAGTGCGAGCGCGAGGGCGGCGGCTCCGCGCCGCCTGCCGGCCGAACCGCGGTCGCGACGCGACACAGGCTATCCACGGGCCGAGCCGTCAAAAACGAGGGGACGTGCGCCGATCTCTCGACGGCCTCAGCGGTCGTCGCGGGCGCCGTCTCGGTGCGCCTCGACGAGCCGTTCGACGGTGTCCTCCACGGCGTCGAGCACCGCTTCGGGCGAGCGGCCGGCGTCGACGCGGACGAACCGCTCTGGCTCGGCGTCGATCAGGCGCTCGTAGTTCGACTGCACCTCCGAGAGGAACGAGGCGCGCTCGTACTTGTCTGTCGCGCCGGCGCGGGCGGCCGCCGTCTCCGGGTCCACGTCGAGGTAGATGGTCGCGTCTGGCTCGCGGGTGAAGGCCCCGTGGATACCGCGGACGTATTCGAGCGGGCGCTGGAGGTCCGTGTCGGCCAGCGTCGCGGCCTGGTAGGCGTATCGAGAGTCGGTGTAGCGGTCAGAGATCACCACGTCGCCGTCGGCGAGCGCCGGGCGAACCACCCGAGAGAGGTGGTCGGCGTGATCCGCGACGAAGCAGAACAGGTCCGCCAGCGGGTCGGTGTCGTCGTCGCCGAGCGACCGGCGAACGGCCTCGCCGTACCACGAGTCGGTCGGTTCGCGGGTGAACGTCGCGTCGGGGTACGCCGGCTGGAGGGCCTCCCAGGCGGTGGTCTTCCCGCTCCCGTCGAGCCCTTCGAGCGTGAGGAGCATCTGTCGGTTCGTGAGTGGTCGCGCCGGAGGTTTACTCCTACCGCTTACGCGTCGGTGCAGTCCCTGTCTCCGTTCGGCCCGCCGCCCTGCGCTCCGCTCACCGTCTCACGGCTCGACGACGAACCGGGCGCCACCGAGCCGGTCACCGTCCTCGATGCGGACGCTCCACCCGTGGGCCTCGGCGACGCGGGCGACGATTCCGAGGCCGAGGCCGGTGCCGTCGCGGCCGGAGTACCCGACGCGGAACACCGCGCCCCGCTCGTCCTCGGGGACGCCCGGGCCGTCGTCCTCGATCGCGAACCCGCCGGCGTCGTCGGTCGCGTCGCGGTCGGCTGTCGAATCGGGAGCGGCCGCCGCGTCGCTCGCGGCGGTATCGGTCACGAGCACGCGCGGCGCCTCGCCGGCGTGTTCCACCGCGTTGCGGAAGACGTTCTCGAACAACTGCGCGAGCAGCCCCTGTCGGCTTCCACCGTCTGGGTCGCCTCGACGGTCAACTCGGCGTCCCCGGTCTCGACGGCGCCCCACGCGCGCGCGTCGCGGCGTCACCGATCGACAGCCGCTCGGCGTCGCCGGCCGTCTCGCCGACCGCGAGCCCGCGGGCGTCCTCGACGATGGCGTCCATGCGGTCGAGCGCCTCGCGTACGGTCGCCAGATCGGATCCGGTTTGGGAGTCGTTGACGCGCTCGCGTGCCATCTGAAGGCGCCCTTGCGCGACGTTCAGCGGGTTGCGAAGGTCGTGTGAGACGACGTTCGCGAACTCCTCCAGTCGCTCGTCCTGCGCGGCGATCGTCGACGCCTGCTCGCGGAGGCGGGCCGACCGATCAGCTCGGTCGAGCGCGGCGGTCGCGTTGTCCGCGAGGACTCGCGCGAGGTCCCGACGGCGGCTGTCGAGGGGCATCCCCTCGGGGAGCGCGACGGCGAGCGTCCCGTGGTCGCCCAGCGGGTACACCGCGGCCTCCGAGAACGCGGGGGTCGACGGCGCGCCCCCGTCGTCGTCGATCTCGTCGAACACTACGGGCTCGCCGCGCTCGAACGCCTCGCGTGCGCGCCGCGCTCCGTCGCTGTCGCCGCCGATGCCGACGTCCCGCGCCGCGGCGTCCGACACCGCCGCGATCGGGAGCCCGCCGTCGCCGTCGCACAGGCGCACGCCGCTGTAGGGGATGCCCAACACCGCCTCGGTTGCGTCGACGGTGACGGCCGCGATGTCCTCGGGGTTGTCCGCCGCCTGCATTGCGCGGGTTGCGTCGTGGAGCCCTCTGAGCCCCCGGCGGTCGGCGGCGGCGTCGAGCGCGGCCGTGGCGTCGGAAGCGAGCGTCTCGAGGAGGTACCGCGTGCGGTCGTCGAACCCGTCGTCGTCGAGCGTCGCCGCCGCCGCGACGCCGTGGGTTCCGAACGGCAGGTACAGAGCGTGTGCGACCTCCTCGGCGTCGGCTCCGGACCGCGGACGTTCGACGTGCTCCGGGGCTCCGGAGGTGTACGCGCGCCACGCCGCGCTCTGGTCGTCCCCGCGGCGGTGAGCGTCCCAGTCGTCGAGGTACGGGGCGGCGTCGTCGGCCGCGACGACGACGCTCAGCGCGTCGCGTCGGGGATCGTAGGCGCGGACGGCCGCCAGCGCGACGGCCAGCTCCCGCTCGCAGGTGTCGACGAACGCCTCGGCGACGGCGTCGGTGTCGTCGGCGCGCGCCATCCGTCGCCCGACGCGGCGGAGCGCAAGGAGGTCGGCGTCCCCGACGCCGGCCTCCACGCTGTGAGTCATTATGGCTCAGAGGCGGCTCGGACGGATAAGCACGTCTCCTCGTTGCAGTCGAGGGACACGATCCGCCGCAGACGGGCCGCTGCGCGCGACCGCTACCGGGTTCGGCCTCTCCCGCGCGCCGAGTTCACACGAGGTACGTCGTCACGAGGAGGAATACCCCGGCGGCGAACGCTGCGATCAGCGCCAGCCGCCAGGCGATGCTGAGGACGATCCGACCGACGAACAGGACGACGAGGAAGCCGACTAGCGCGAGGAAGACGGTTCCCAGCGTCGAGTCGAGCGGTCCGGGAAGCTGGAGCAGTGCGGCCGATGCAGTAAGCGCGAGGACGTTCATACCAGTCACGCCAGCGCGTACTCACGCACCCGTGGTATCCCTTTCCCCGGCGTCCGGCGACCAAACCGACGAACCGCTCCGTAGTACCGCCGTGCGGACCGGCGCCACCGACCGCAGCGAACGGCTGCGGATCTCCGTCGGCCGGCCGCAGATCCACGGACGTGCATCGACACGATCGTGCACTCCTGCTCGCGTCTGTTGGTTCCGCGTTCTGATCCGATTGTTGACCACTTTCACTCCGCTCTGAACACCCTTATACTGCCGCTCGTACAACGCTGATACGGACCCGATCAGACGCGTTCAGGCTCACACCGGTAAGCCACGTCTATGTCAAGCTGGCTTGAATTAACACAAGCCTACCGGAATCCACGCCGTTTATGAGCGTGGGTCCGGTACCGAACGTCCGTCCGAACCCACAATGGAACGCCACGATATCCACACCGACGTCTGTCGATCCGCCGGCGCTCGCGGGGAGGAGCGCGACGTATGAGTCGCGCCGACCTCGACGCCGACGAGCTCGAACTGCCGATCAAACGAACCGAGGGCGACACGCTGCAAGCGCGGCTCACCTCCAACGCGTACGACAACATCCTGCCGGCGCGCTACCTCCGCAAGAACGCGGACGGCGAGCCCACCGAAACGCAAGAGGAGCTGTTCGAGCGCGTCGGCCGCAACGTCGCGCTCGCGGAGGCCGTGTACGAGGCCGACGACCCCGTTACCGTCACGCCCGACCAGCTCAAGCCCGACCACCCGCGCCGCGACGAACTCGCCGAGGAGGTCTTCGGCGCCGGCGTCACGGCGGACGACGACGCCGAGACCGAGCTGAGCGTCTACAACGTCAACAAGTTCGCCTACGAGACGGTCGTCCCCGAGCTCCCCGACGACGTGCGCTCGCACGTCGAGGAGACGGCCGACGAGTTCCAGGAGCTGATGGAGCGGCTCTCCTTCATGCCGAACTCGCCGACGCTGATGAACGCCGGCGACGAGCTCCAGCAGCTGTCGGCCTGCTTCGTCGACTCCCCTGACGACGACATCGACGACATCCACCAGACCGCCAAGGAGGCCGCCCAGGTGTTCCAGTCC
Source organism: Halobaculum halobium (assembly GCF_030127145.1). Lineage (NCBI taxonomy): Archaea > Methanobacteriati > Methanobacteriota > Halobacteria > Halobacteriales > Haloferacaceae > Halobaculum > Halobaculum halobium. Next base: position 1,213,485 of record NZ_CP126158.1, on the reverse strand, counting down.
GGCGGCGGCATGGGCTACGCGTTCTGGAAGCTCCGCCCGTACGGCGACGCGGTCGGCTCCACCGGTGGCATCGCCTCCGGCCCGATCACGTTCATGCGGACGTTCGACCAGATGTGCGAGACGATCGCGCAGGGCGGCGCGCGCCGCGGCGCCCAGATGGGCGTGATGCGCGTCTCCCACCCGGACGTCATCCAGTTCCTCCACGCGAAGAACAAGGACGTCTCGCTGGCGAACACGCTCCGGCTGAACGACCCCGACGACTTCACGCACACCTCCTTCGCCGACGCGCTCGACGAGGCGCGCGAGCTCATCGACGACGACGGGAAGGTGCCCAAGCACCTCCGTAACGCCGTCGAGGGCCACCTCTCGAACTTCAACATCTCCGTCGGCGTCACCGACGACTTCATGGACGCGCTCGACGCCGGCGAGGAGTTCACCTTCACCAACCCCCGCACGGAGGAGCCCCACGTCGCCACCCCCGAGACGAAGGAACTGTACGACATGTTCGGCCTCGGCGAGCACGTCGAGGTCGGCGAGGTACTGTCGGTGCCGGCCGCCGAGATCTGGGACCACATCGTCGAGGGCGCCCACGAGAACGGCGAACCCGGCGTCGTCTACCTCGAACGCATCAACAAGCTCCACAGCTTCGACGTGGAGGAGCACCCCGACCACCGCATCCTCGCCACCAACCCCTGCGGCGAGCAGCCGCTGGAGGAGTACGAGGCGTGCAACCTCGGGCACATCAACCTCTCGACGCTCGCGGACCTCGACGCCCCCGACTGGCGCGTCTGGGTCGACGAGCACGGCGACGAGTACGACAGCGAGCAGGCCGCAGTCGAGGCGTTCCTCGAGGACGCCATCGACTGGGAGGAGTTCGACTACCGCGTCGAGATGGGGACGCGCTTCCTGGAGAACGTCGTCACCATGTCGGACTTCCCGGTCCCCGAGATCGAACAGAAGGTCCGCGACATGCGGAAGATCGGCCTCGGCGTCATGGGCCTCGCGCAGCTGTACATCCAACTCGGCGTCCGCTACGGCTCTGAGACGGGCAACCGCATCGCCGAGGAGCTGATGACCCACATCAACCACGAGTCGAAGGCCGCCAGCCACGACCTCGCCGAGGAGCGCGGCACCTTCAACGACTGGGCGGACTCGAAGTACGCCGACCCCGTCCGCTACGCCGACTGGTTCGAGCAGTACGTCGGGGAGGACCCCGAGGACTGGGCGGACGGCTACCCGATCCGCAACCACAACACGACGACGATCGCGCCGACGGGCACCACGTCGATGGTCGGCAACACCACCGGCGGCTGCGAGCCAATCTACAACGTCGCCTACTACAAGAACGTCTCCGACGACGTGCAGGGCGACGAGATGCTCGTCGAGTTCGACGACTACTTCCTGCGCACGCTGGAGGCGAACGACATCGACGTCGACGCCGTGAAAGCGGAGGCGCAAGAACAGATGGCGACCAACGAGTTCGACGGCGTCGACGGGCTGGAGACGGTCCCGGACGCCATCGGCGAGCTGTTCGTCGTCACCGGCGACCTCGATGCGAAGGACCACGCCGGCGTGCAGGTCGCCTGCCAGACGGGGGTCGACTCCGCCATCTCGAAGACGGTCAACGCGCCAAACGACTCGACGCTGGAGGACGCACAGGAGGTCTTCGAGTACATCTACGAGCACGGCGGCAAGGGCGTCACCTACTACCGCGACGGCACCCGTTCGAAGCAGGTGCTCACCACGCGCGCGGACAACACCGACTTCGCCGACGAGAGCGAGGCCGCCGAGGCGCTCGTCGAGCAGATCTCGGATATCTTCGGGGGCATCGAGGGCTTCCTGGAGAACGAGGACGTCCAGGCCGCCCTCGACGCCGAGGTCGATGACCTGCTGGAGGCCGCCGACGAGCGCACGGTCCACATCGACTACACCGAGAAGCGCGCCCGGCCGGACTCGCTGCGCGGGGTCACCCAGCTCATCGAGACCGGCTACGGGAAGATGTACATCACGATCAACGAGGACCCCGAGAGCGGCGAGCCGTTCGAGCTGTTCGCCAACATCGGCCACTCCGGCGGCTTCACGAACTCCTTCACGGAGTCGCTTGCGAAGGTCATCTCGACGGCGCTGCGCTCGGGGGTCGACCCGCGCGAGATCGTCGACGAACTGCAGGGCACCCGATCGCCGAAGATCGCCTGGGACAAGGGCGAGCAGATCCAGTCCATCCCGGACGCGATCGGCACGGCGATGCGCCGCTACCTCGACGACGAGGTGGAGAAGGGCTACCCAGAGCAGACGAGCCTCGACGAGGTCGGCGGGGGCGTCGACGCGCCCGCGCCCGAATCCGACGGCGGAACGGCCGTCGAAAGCGGGGGCTCCGACCCCGGGCAACCGCCCGCCGACGCGGGCGCGCCCGGTCCGGAGGACGCCGGCGACGTCGACGCGCAGACGGACGCGGTCGACGAGCTGATCGCGAACGGCGAGTCGCCCGAGTGCCCCGACTGCGGCAGCATGACGCTGTACTACTCGGAGGGCTGCAAGACGTGCGAGTCGTGCGGCTGGTCCGAGTGCTGAGCCGGGACTGAGGCGTCCGACGCCTCCCGCCCACGGTTCCGATCGCCGATCGACGTGCGGACTCGTCTTCTCGCGCTCGTGAGATCCGAGAAACAGGTATCCCGGCGGTACGCGTACGACGTGATATGCCCAGCGTCGCCACGAACGACATCGAGACGTACTACGAGCGCCGCGGCGACGGCCCGCCGGTGGTGTTCGTCCACGGCGCGGCCGTCGACCACGCGCAGTGGGAACCGCAATTCGAGGCGCTCGCCGACGAGTACACGGTCGTCGCCTACGACGTTCGCGGGCACGGCCGGACGGGCGGCTCCGACCGGGAGGCGTACTCGATCGACCTGTTCGCAACCGATCTCGCGGCGCTGATCGACGCGCTCGACCTCGAGGCTCCGGTCGTCTGCGGGCTCTCGATGGGCGGCTGTATCGCGATGGCGTTCGCGGCCGAGTACCCGGACCAGCTCTCGGGGCTCGTGCTCGCCGACACGTTCGGCCCGGTTCCGCTCACGTTCGGCGAACGGGTGCAGCGACTGGGGCTGCGCGCGACGATCCCGCCGGCGCGCCTGATCGGCTACGAGCGGGTCGAGCGTGCGATGGTGTGGCTCCAGCAGCGAGGGTCCGACGAGGGCGTCGCCGGCGAGTACGATCGGATCGAGACGCTGCGCGAACGGGGACCGACCATGTCGACCGCCGAGTTCCCGAAGGTCATCCGCGCGCTCGCGACGTTCGAGCGGTCGGTGGTCGACCTCTCGGCGATCGACGTGCCGACCCTGGCGCTGTACGGCGAACACGACGCGGAGTTCATCCGGCGGCAGATGCGCAGTCTCGCGTCGCTGATCGAACACGCGACCCTGCTCGCGGTTCCGCACGCGGGCCACGCGTCCAACCTCGGCAACGAGGCGTTCGTCGACGGCGCGATCCGCGGACACCTCCGGCGCGTGTGGCCCCACTACTCGCCGCGCCACGAGGCGGGGCCGGGACCGGCGGCCGCGTCGCCCCCGGCGCAGGCGACTGAGCCGCGCGCCCGTCTCCTTGGCCGAATGAGCGAACCGGGCAGCCGTGACCGTCCGCGTGTGGCAGTTTATCCGGACGGGGGCGGACCACCGGCACGCACGGTTTCGCCCCAGGTCAGGTCGTCTGCACGGACGAGGGCTTCGGGGACTCCCGCGACGGATCGGCGACGGGGAGCCGCACGGTGATGGCCGTTCCCTCCGTCGCGTCCTCGACGCGCACCGCTCCGCCGGACGTTCGGACGATCCGATTGATGAGCCACAGCCCGAGCCCGTTGGCCTCCTCGAGCGACGGTTCCTCGCCCACGAGGACGGCCCGGTCGTCCGGCGGGAGGCCGGGGCCGTCGTCGGCGACGCGCAGTTCGGCGGTTCCCTCGCCGGCGTCGCCGTCGAGGGTCACGACCAGGTGCGGGCGATCTCGGTCCGAGTGTTCGATCGCGTTCTCGATCAGGTTGTCGACCGCGGACGGGAACACCGAGACGGCCTCGATCGGAACCGCGGAGTCGGGAACCGTCGCCTCGAGGCGCACCTCGGGGTGTTCGGTCCGGGCCTGCTCCACGCGCCGCCGAACCACGGCCGCCAGGTCGAACTCCCGAACGTCTGGCTCGCCGTCCGCGAGGCTCTCCGCGAGGGCGGCCTGCTCGGTGACCTCGGTCATCCCGTCGGTTCGGGCGGACAGCACGTCCAGCGCGTCCGCGACGGCCGCCGAGTCGCAGTCGTCGAGTTCCTCCCGGAGCAGGCGCAGATAGCCGTCGACCACTGCGATGTCGTTCCGGAGGTCGTGTCGCAACACCCGGTTGAGCACCTCGACGCGTCGCTCGGCCGTCCGGCGTTCGGTGATGTCCCTGAACACGAGTACGGTCGCGCTCGTGCGTTCGAGCGCGCCCACCGACGTGGTGAACGTCCGCCGCACGGGAGGTGTCGTCTCCTCGGAATCGAGTGCGATACCGGCTTCTGCGTCCCCCGCCGAGTCGGCTGGATCGGCCACGTCGAGCGAGACGGTCACCTCCGCTGTCCCGTGGTTCGGACACCGACTGACCGCCTCGACGAGTTCGGGCTGCGACCGGAACACCTCCTCGACCGGCCGGCCGATCGGGTCTGCCGTCGCGAACAGGCGATCGGCCGCCTCGTTCGCCGCCCGAACCGTCCCGTCGCCGTCGACGATCACCACGGGATCAGAGAGGTGGGTGACGATGTGGTCCTGTGCGACCGCGATCGAGTCGAGGAGCCGGTACCGGGTGATCGCGACGCCGGTGAGCACCGTCGTCACCGCGAACATAACCGGCGTGAAATCGATCGGCGGGTCGCCGACCGGGCGGACGACGACGCTCCCGATACCGGCGATCATCGGCAACAGTCCGGCCGCGAAGACGGCGAGCCTGCGCGAGCGCGCAACCCCGGTCGAACGGAGGAAACTGCGCGCGAGCCGCCACAGGACGTACGTGTTCACGCCGAACGACCACAGCAGGAACAGTCCGAACCCGATCCCGGGCGTCACCGTCGACTGGACGGCCTCGCCCGTCACGAGCGACACGTCCGCGTAGATCAGTCCGTGCGCCGGGTTCGAAATCGCCAGCAGAGCGAACACCAGCGGAACGCCGGAGACGATCGGGAGTCGCCGTCGCGTGAGCCACTGGTCGTCCCCGGCGATCGCGAACGCGAAGATCGGCCACGACGCGCCGACGATGCCCGTGCCGATCCACAGGAGGTTGTTGTACCCGAGGATCGCCGGCAGCGTGGACGCCCGCAGTTGGAGCGCGTACGACCACGACCACACCGTCGCTCCGACGGCCAGTCCCAGGAAGCCGAGTATCTCCGGCCCGCCGACAGTCACCGACCGTCGCCACAACACGAGCAGCAGCACGCCCACGGATGCGGCGCCTCCGAGTACCAGCAACGGGACGACGTAGGTGAGGACGGTCATGCGTGTTCAGTCCGGTCGGCCGCCGGCGCCACGCCCCGACGCGTGGCCGACGAGCGCGACCGTGACGGATACCACGTCTCACTGATCAGACGAGTTTAAACGTACCGTTTTCCCTAATCTCTGCTCACGTCCGAGATCGTGCCGCGGTGATTCGGTGGCCTCGACGCGGTGACCATCCCCCGACAGCAACATCTGTCCGTGTGCGGCAGTTTATCAGGGCGGACGCCGACCCCGTGATATGAGCAACCAGGAGCCGCCCGAGCGCGCCGGCGACGCGGCCGCCCGCAGCGACGCCGAGGCAGACGCGGACGCGTTCGCCGGCGAGAAGGACGAGTCGCTCCGCAGCCGCGAGGTGACCGCGGGCGCCGAGCGCGCGCCGCACCGCGCGATGTTCCGCGCGATGGGGTACGACGACCAAGACCTGTCCTCCCCGATGGTCGGCATCCCGAACCCCGCGGCCGACATCACGCCGTGTAACGTCCACCTCGACGACGTGGCCGACGCCGCCCGCGAGGGAGTCGAGGGCGCGGAGGGGATGCCGATCGAGTTCGGCACGGTCACCATCTCCGACGCCATCTCGATGGGGACGGAGGGGATGAAAGCGAGCCTCATCTCCCGCGAGGTGATCGCCGACTCCGTCGAGTTGGTCTCCTTCGGCGAGCGAATGGACGCGCTGGTGACGGTCGCCGGCTGTGACAAGAACCTCCCCGGGATGCTGATGGCCTCCATCCGGACGGACCTCCCCTCGGTGTTCCTGTACGGCGGGTCGATCAAGCCCGGCGAGCACGACGGCCGCGACGTGACCGTCCAGAACGTCTTCGAGGGCGTCGGCACGTACGCGGAGGGCGATATGAGCGCCGACGAACTGGACGAGATGGAGCGCCACGCCTGCCCCGGCGCGGGGTCGTGTGGCGGGATGTTCACCGCGAACACGATGGCAAGCATTTCCGAGGCGCTCGGGATGGCGCCCCTCGGTTCCGCGTCGCCGATGGCCGAATCCGAGGAGCGCTACGACGTGGCGAAGCGCGCGGGCGAACTCGCGCTCGAGTGCGTCGAGCAGGACCGCCGTCCGTCGGACATTCTCTCCAAGGAGTCGTTCGAGAACGCCATCGCGGTACAGGTGGCGATGGGCGGGTCGACGAACGCCGTCCTCCACTTGCTCGCGCTGGCGGCGGAGGCCGACATCGAGTTGAACATCACCGAGTTCGACGAGATCTCCCGGCGGACGCCGAAGATCGCGAACCTCCAGCCCGGCGGAACGCGCGTGATGCAGGACCTCGACGCGATCGGCGGCGTGCCGGTCGTGATCCGCCGGCTGATAGCTGGCGGGTACATGCACGGCGACGCGATGACCGTCACCGGGCGGACGATGGCCGAGGAGATCGCCCACCTCGAGGCCGAGGGGCACCTCCCTGCGGACGACGACATCGAGGCGGATTTCCTGTACGGCGTCGACGAGCCCTACACCGAGGAGGGCGCGATCAAGATCCTGACGGGCAACCTCGCGCCCGACGGCGCGGTGCTGAAGGTGACCGGCGACGACAAGTTCCACCACGAGGGGCCCGCCCGCGTGTTCGAGGCCGAGGAGGACGCCATGGAGTACGTCCAGTCCGGCGGGATCGAGTCGGGCGACGTGATCGTCATTCGCAACGAGGGGCCGCGCGGTGGGCCGGGCATGCGTGAGATGCTCGGCGTCACCGCCGCCGTCGTCGGCGCGGGCCACGAGGACGACGTGGCGCTGCTCACCGACGGGCGCTTCTCGGGGGCGACCCGCGGGCCGATGATCGGCCACGTCGCTCCCGAGTCCGTCGAGGGCGGCCCGATCGGGCTCGTCGAGGAGGGCGACACCGTCACGGTCGACATCCCGGAACGCGAACTGTCGGTCGACGTGAGCGACGGGGAACTGGAGCGCCGCGGCGACGAGTACGAGCGCCCGGAGCCGGCCTACCGGGGCGGTGTGTTCGCGAAGTTCGCCCGCGACTTCGGCAGCGCCGCCAACGGCGCCGTCACGAATCCGAAGGCCAAGCGCGACTGAGCCGCGAAACGAACAAGTCCCGTCGCGGTCAGCCGACCCCATGGACGGGCCTGCGTCTGGGGAAGCGTCCGAGCTCGGAGAAGAGTCCACGTCCGGAGAAGCGTTCGAGTCCGGAGACCCCCACCGAGCGCGCTTCGAGGCGAACCGCGAGCACTGGGAGTCCATGGTCGAGCCGGTCTCGGCGACAGACGGAACAGCCGAGATCGAGTCGTTCCTCGCGGGGGAGTCGGCGCTGCTCCCCGTCCAACGCGAGGAACTCGGGGACGTCGACGGGGCCCGGCTGTTGGACCTCCAGTGTTCGATCGGGACCCGCACGCTCTCGTGGGCGCGCGAGGGGGCGACGGTGACCGGCGCAGACATCTCGGCCGAGAGCGTGCGCGTGGCCCGGGAGCTCGCAGACGAGGCCGGGCTGGCCGACCGCGCCGAGTTCGTCCGCTCGAACGTGTACGATCTCCCCGACGGACACGACCGGCGGTACGATACGGTCGTCACGAACTTCGGCGTGTTGTGTTGGCTCCCCGATCTCGACCGCTGGGCGGCGGTGGCGGCGGAGCTGCTCGAACCCGGCGGGACGTTCTACCTCGCCGAACACCACCCGATCGCGACCGCGCTCTCGGACGACCTCGGGACGGGCGGCGAACCGCTCTCGGTCGAACATCCGTACTTCTCGACCGACGACCCGGTGACGGCCCCGGACGGCTCCACCCACAAGTGGCCACACGGGCTGGGCGAGATCCTGACAGCGCTCGCCGACGCCGGTATCCGGATCCGGTTCGTCCACGAATATCCGTTCTCGCCCATCCGGCGCTCCTCGGAGATGGTTCAAGACGACCGCGGCCGGTGGCGCTTCGAGGGCGACCGGGACCTCCCGCTGCTCGTAACCGTGAAGGGGGAACTGCGGTCGGACGCGCCTGGTGTCTGACCGGCGACCGGAAGGGACCGACGACACCGTCCATGCCGACCCCCTCGCGACCGCCGAGGCGCGCAATCAGGTCCCGTCGCCGGCCTGTTCGGCGTCGCGTCGGGGGTGGACCGTCTCGTGTATCCCGAGCACGAGCGCCGGCACGACGATCATGAACAAGTGCTCCTCCAGCGGGATCGCGAGCAGTTCGATCCCCGTCCGCATCGGAATGGAGAACACGCCCACCTCCAGCGTGTACCAGTCCCAGACGTATCCGATCGGGTACGCCGCGGCGACCGTGACCGCCGATCGCCGGAGCGCTCCCCAGCCGGCTCGCACGAGCAGCGCGAGCGCGAGCGCGCCGAACGCGACTTCTGTCGCGAGGTAGGTGTACGACCCGAACACGGTGATATCCGGTAACCCGACGCCGGCGGTCACCAGCGGCCGGAACACGACGGCGACGAGCACGCCCGCGAGAAAGAGGTACGCGCCGCGCACGAGCAGCATCGTCGCCGTCGTCGGGTCCTTCCCGAGCGCCACCGCGGCGACGGCGCCGAACGCGAGGCTCGCCGCGGGCGCGCTCGGCGGAAGCACTCCCGTGATCGCGAGGGGAACGACCGCGAACAGCCCGCCCGTCAGCGCCGCGATCGCGAGCAGTCGGGCGCGACGTCGACCGACCGCGACGGCGACGGTCCGCTTGTCGATGGACCGGTCGTACTCGTAGTCTTGCGCGTCGTCTATCACCTTCACGCCCGCGAGCGTGACGACGAGCACCGCCGCAAGCGCGATCGGCGCCGTCGCGAGTCGCCCGGTCTGCGCGGCGTAGCCGCCGAGCAGGCACAGTGCGATCCCGACGGGGTATCCCAGCGTCGTCGTCACGGGGTTCGTGTCGAGCTGCGGCGCGTGGAGGTAGCCGATCGCCCACGTCGGCGCCGCCAGCGCGACCGCAAGCGGCGCCGCCGCCGAATCCGCGAGGACGGCCACCCCCGCGAGACACGCGAGGAAGCCTGCTGTCGACCCGAGGAGGCCGAGGCGACAGCCTCGTTCGGTCATCGGGTGATCGTCGTCCTCGCCGCGGCGGTGGAAGTCGACGTAGCCGTCCTTCACGTGGGCGGTGTAGACGGCGAAGAAGGCCGTGCCCGCGTGGACGAGCGCGAGCGCGGGGTCGAAGTCGCCAACGAGCGCCGCCCCGACCAGCGCCGTCGCCACCGGCGGGAGCATGAATACCGGGTGGACCTGCGAGGCGTACGCTCGCGCGACCGCCCGCGGACCGTGGCCGTGGCGCGCGAGTGCCATATGTCATCATCGTGACTAACCCGCATAAATCGTCGGTCGGCTCCGACGGCGGCCGTCGGCGCTGTCGCTTCCCGCCGTGGGCCTGGATGGCCGCTGGGGTGTCGTGTTCGGACGCGATCTCAGACCGAGCGCCCCGCCGATAGACTGCCCAGTACGATATCGGGATGGTCGCCGAGAGATCTCCACAGCGGCGAGGACCTGTGTGTAGGGATCGGGAGGGGTCACGAACGCGGCGACGGCGAGCCCCGCAGATATCAGGAGGGCTTGGAGGGCGAGAAACTACAAACGGGGTGTATGTTCACACCCGTGGCGTGCGCCCCGCAATGGAGGCAGCCCGTATCGGCCCGGTCGGAGTCGAGTCGGGCCGTCACAGGCCCCACCCCGACGCCGTCTGGTGGCAGTTACACTGTGCCGGATGGTTGTTGTCAGAAGGGGAATGGGACCGCCGAGATTCGAACTCAGGTCCTACGGACCCCATCCGCAGAGGATACCACTACCCTACGGTCCCGTAACCGGACAGAAACGAGCGCCGGGGTTAAGGGCTTCGCTTCATCGATGCGGCGTCGTCGTGCGATCAGACGGCACGACTCACTCCTCGGCGGCGTCTCTCGGAACCACCACGTCGCCGTCGTCGCGGACCGCCATACTCGCGACCGCCTGGCCTTCGTAGGCGGCCAAGCCCTCGGACCGAGCGATCACGTACCCGTCGCGCTCGCTCTCGACGGCCTCCACCACGTCGCCGTGGGGTGTCACGACCTCGGCGACGACCTCGCCGGCGTCGACGGTGTCCCCGACCGCGACGCGGTGGCGCACCAGCCCCGCTTCCTCGACGCGCGGGCCAACGGAGCGCCGGACCGCGTACTCGACCGGTGCGTCCGGGACGCCGTCGCCGGCGTCAGCGACGCCGGCGGGTGGCGAGTCGAGGAGTCCGAACTCGACTGCGGCGGCGACGATCCCGGCGACGCCGGCGGTGCGGGCGTCCTCTTCGACGACGCGATGGCCGCCGAGCTCGGCCGTGACCGCCGGGATCCCCGCCGTGTTCAACGCCGCACCGGCCGTCGAGCGCTGCAGCGACTGCTCGACGTACTCCTCGGCGGGATACTCCGTGAGCACCGGGAGATCGAGCGCGGACGCGAGTCGATCGAGGTCCGCTGCCAGCGCCGCCGCCTCGGTCTCCGTGCGCTCCTGGCCGTAGAGGACTCGGTCGCGGATGGTGAACGGCATCGACCCCGCCTGTGCGGTGTGGCAGTCGACGAGCAGGTCGGCCGATTCCGCGAGGAGATCGAACAGCCGGGCGTCGATACGCTCTTGGGTCTCCGGCGGGCGCGAGTCCCCGCGTTCCGTGTCGGGGAAGTAGCGGTTCGGGTCGTCGCCGCCGTAGTAGGAGGTGCGCTCGGTTCGGCGGAGGCCGGCCGGGTTGACGACCGGCACGGAGACGACTGCGCCCGCGAGTTCCGCGCTCGCATCGTCGACCGACGCGGCCGCGTCCTGCGCGACGGCGACGCCCGTGGCCTCGTCGCCGTGGACGCCGCCTGTGACCCACAGCACCGGGCCGTCCGCGGCGCCGTTCACGACGATCACGGGAAGCCGTTCGGTGCCGCCGGTCGGGAGGTCCGTCGCCTCGATCCAGCCGTCCGCGCGCTCGCCAGGCTCCGCGATCGCGGTGCCGACCGCGAGTGTGTCGTCCATGGGGGCGGGAGGGACCGACGGCCGAAAAAGCCCCGAGAGTCGGCAGACGACGCGGCGACGGTCTCGATGCCGTCTCCCGGCGTCGACTCAGACCAACACGCGCTCCAACGCAACGACTTCGCCCGACTCGGCGTCCGGATCGCCCACGAGCCGACCCAGACAGACCGCCGACCCATTCGGCGTGTAGCAGGTGAGGAGACCGTCTCCAGCCGGCTCTCCCGCGCCCACCTCGCCGGCGGCGAGCACGCCGGGCGCGTACACCGGCGCGCCGTTGGCGACCTCGCGGGCGGCCGAGTCGGCGATCGTGAGCGACGGCAGCCCGGTCAGCGCCTCCTCCGCCGGGCGGAGCACCTCGCGCACGAGCGACTCGTCCGGTTCGCCGTCTGCGGTGTCTTCACCCTCCGCGAACGCGACGCCGTCGACGAGGTCGTGGAGGGTGTGGAGGTCGCGGTCGTCGAACGGGTCGGTGGCGGTGCGGCGGAGGTGGCCCATGTGGCCGCCGGTACCGAGTGCGAGCCCGATGTCGTGACACAGCTTTCGGATGTAGGTGCCCGACTCACACCGGACTCGGAGCAGTACCTGCCGCTCCGTCCGGTCGAGCACGTCGAGGTCGTGCACCTCGCGCGTTCGCAGCTGCCGGTTCACCGCGGACTTTCGCGGCGGTTTCTGGAACAGTTCGCCCTCGAACTCGCCGACGACGCGTTCGAGGTCCGTGGGCGCCGTCCCGTGGAGTTCCAGCACGGCGACGTACTCCTTGGCGCCCTCGAGAAACACCTGCGCCATCCGCGTCGCATCGCCCGTCAGTGTGGGGAGGCAGCCCGTCACTTTCGGGTCGAGCGTCCCCGAGTGTGCCGCGCGGTCGACGCCGAGGACGTCGCGGACCCAGCCCGCCACCTGATGGGCCGACGGGCCGGCGGGCTTGTCGAGGTTGACGACGCCGAAGTCGGCGAGGTCGCCGACCGAGCGGTTCTCGGGTGCGGGTCGCATGACGGTCAGAAGTCGTAGTCGACGCCCTCGACGGAGATCTTCCCCTCGTCGGTGTCGGGGTCGTAGGAGTCGACGGCCGTGGTGAGCATCCCGAGCATCCCCTCCGGCGACCACCGGGCCGTGTTGTACACGAGATCGTAGATACTCAGGTCGTCGATGTGGATGTTGTAGTACTCGCGGTAGCGCTTCGCCTCGCTGCTCTCGCGGCGGCGCGTCTCCTCGATCACCTGATCGAGTGGTTTCTCCTCGCGGTCGACGATCCGCTCACAGCGAACGTCGAGGGGCGCGTCGAGCCAGATCCGCAGGTCCGCGTGATCGCCCGCGAGCCAGCCGGCGAGCCGCGACTCCAGCAGCACGTCGTCGCGCTCGACGGCGACGGTGCGCAGGCGCCGGTCGAGGTCCCGGTCGATCTGGTCGTCCTCCTCGGCGAGCTCGTTGAACTCGACGGGCGTCATGTCGCGCTCGGCGGCGAGTTCGCGGAAGATGTCGCCGCCGGAGACGTGTTCGAGGTCGAACGCCTCCGCGAGCGCGGCGGCGGTGGTGCTCTTCCCGCTTCCCGGCGGGCCGGAGACCGTTAGCAACATAACGATACTCGGCCCGTCGCGGTCAAAAAGGCGTCCATGTCTCCCTCAGTGTGTGGCGCGCTCGCGTGGGCCGCCCTCCCGGCCCCGCCGGTGGGGTCCAGCGGATCGATCGCCACATCCCCCCTCGCTGGCCCTCCGGCTCACTTCGCGTCCTCGGCGTCGATATCCGGCGTGCGTCGCCCGTCGAGCACGGCCTCGGGTGTCACCCGCTCGGCGTCTGCGCGCGCCCGGTCGAACCGTTCGCGGGCCCACGCTACGGCGGTCGGGTCGTCGTTGACCGCCACGCCGCCGACGCCGGTGTCGGTGTAGACGACCACGCCGGCTTCGTCGTCGCGGTCGTCGTGTGCGGCGATCCAGAGCCCGAAGGCGATCTCGATGGGGGCGCAAAAGAACTCGAGCCCTCCCGCGCGGAGCTCGCGGGCGAACCGCTCGGGCCGGCGCTCGACCAGGTGATCCAACACCGCGGGCGTGACGACCATCTGCGGCACCGCGCCGCCGGCGGTCGCCTCCGCGTCAAACGTGTCGAGGTGCCCCGACAGCGCCGCGGGCGCGACGCCGTACACCTCGTCGGCCGCCCGCACCGACTCGAACAGGCGCTCGACGACGCCGTCGGGGAGGCTCGGGTCCGGGCGGCTGACCGAGGCCCCGGCCAGGAAGCGGGCGTCCAGTTCGGTGTCGTCGGGGAGCGCCTCGAACAGCAGCTCGCCCCGCTTGAGGCCGTCGAGGCGCGTGCGATACCGATCGCGCTCGGCGAGCACTCTCTCCCCGACCGTCGTCGCGCGCACGCCGCCGTCGACCCGACGCACGAGGCCGGCGTCGAGGAGTTCGCGGACGGCACGGTCGAGCGTCGTCCGCGGCACCTCGAGCTCCTCGACGAGGGTTCGCTTCCGGACCGGACCGTCGCACAGCGCCGCGAGGATGTCGCGCCGCTTGGCGAGGACGCTCGCGATCTCCGCCGCGTCGCCGGTCGTCATTCGTCGGGCGAACGGTCGGCCGGCAAATGTGTGTTCCGCTTATCGGACACGTTCCCGATCGGTGGGAGATCCACCGGACGGTGAAGTAATGTGTGGCACCGCTGTACTGTGATCCGCCTCCACTTCGGTCCCGCCGACCGATCGGCCCTCCAGCCGCCGACCCTGTGAGTCGGTGCGTTCGCCCCGCGCGCTGTTCACCAGTCCTCGACCGCGCGTCGCGATCCGTCGACGCCTTGCGAGGTGAGACGCTCCCTCTCGCTTCGCGCCGTCACTCCCGTCTCGCTAGCCCCGCGAGGTGCCCGGCTTCCGCCGTGATAATCTCCTCGCTCCCGAGCCGCGCCGCGTTCTCGCTCCCGGGGAGACAGAACACGGGAACCCCACCGGCGATGCCGGCGGTCGCGCGCGTCCCCACGATCATCGTGCCGATCTCCTCGCGACTCAGCGACCGGAACAGCTCGCCGAACCCCGGCAGTTCCTTGTCGAACAGCGGCGCGACCGCCTCGACGGTCACGTCGTCCGGGGTCACGCCCGTGCCGCCGGTCGTCACGACGCAGTCAACGTCGTCGCGGTCGACGAGCCGATCGACGGTCCCCTGAACGCCGTCGAAGTCGTCGCCGACGACCTCGCGGACGACGACCTCGTCGCCGGCGTCCTCGACGGCCGACTCGATGGCGTCGCCCGCGGTGTCGTCTTCGTGCCCCCGCGACGAGGTGACCGTCACGACCGCATATCTGAGGCTCTCGATGTCGTGGGCGTGGTGGTCGTGATCGTCGTGGGCGTGGGCGCCGTCGGCCTCGTGCCCGTCGCCGTGGCCGCCGTGGTCGTGATCGTGCGTGTCCGCTTCGTGACTGTGGCCGTCACTCATCGCCCAGCCTACCGGCCGCGACCGCTTCAACCCTCGGCTCGCGGGTCATTCGCCCGTGACTGCGTCGGCGACGAGCCGAAGCCCGACGGCGAGACCGCCGAGCGCGAGGGCGACGAGCCCGCCCACGACGAACCCGACGCCGGTGACCCACACGGCCACGCTGACCGTTCCCGAGGTGAGGAACGCGAGGCCGGTGGCGAGCGCGAGTCCGCCGACCGCGCCGGTCGCGCCGCCGGCGACGAGGCGGTACGTACTCGACCGGTCCGCGAGTGGCCCGACCCGGAAGCGGCCCTCGCCGGCCGGAAGACCGTAGCCGACGACGGTGACGACGCCGGCGACGGCGGTCCCGATCAGGGCGAACGCGAACGCGAACCCGGCGGGGACGCCGTCGCCGGTCTCCGGCGGCGGCGGCAGGTCGAATACGAATGCCGCGACGGCGACGTGGCCGGCGAGCCCGACTGCGACGACAGCGACTCGGAGGGCGGCGAGGAGCGCGGGGCGATTCACGACCGTCGCTCGCTCGCGACCGATGATGGGCTTTGGGGTGTCCGCCTCACCTCGCGTCGTCGCCGTCGGGGTCGAACAGGGCCTCGATCCGGCAGTCGAAGAAGTCGGCGAGCGCGAACGCGAGTTCGAGCGACGGGTCGTAGCGCCCGCGCTCGATGCTGTTGATCGTCTGGCGGGTGACGCCGACCGCCTCGGCCAACCCCGCCTGACTCATGTTCCGATCCTCGCGGCGGGCGCGCACGTCGTTGTTCATCGTGTCCTGGCGGCCCACCCGTAGGCGACCGCGAACACGACGAACAGCCCGACGTAGCCGTACAGCACGCCGTTGACGAACGGCGGTGCGTCGTAGACCCCGAGCGCGCTCAGCGTTCGCGCGCCGGAGGCGCCGACCACGAGGACGACTGCGGCTACGACCAGCGTAACGGTGCTCGCGTGCCGTTCCAGTTCGGCGTCGCGCTCGTCGAACAGCGTCACGGGGCTGAACCGCCACACCGCGAGGAAGCCGACGATTCCGACCCAGTAGACCGCCTCGGCCGCGACGGGGTACGAGAGGAGTCTGAGCGCGACGTTCGCGACCACCCCGACGCCGATCGAGCCGAACAGCAGCCGCCGATAGCGTCGACGTGCGGCGACTGTCGATGTCCCGCCGGGCGCACCAGCGGAACCGACGCCGGTCTCGGTCATCGGCGACCACCCGTCGGTGTCGCATCGTTCTGCGCTCCTGTTCTTCTCGGCCGTCGAGTCGGGATCGTGTGTGACATCGTGTGTCCCTCCGCATGTAAAGCGAGCTTTACAGTAAAGGAAACTTTACACACTGACTTATATCTGTCGCCGATCCGATCGGTTTCGGTTCGCCGCGGGGAGTAGGGTTTAGTCCCCCGGCGTGGCAGAGGTGGACACGCATGAAGGCAGTCCAGTTCTCGGAGCACGGCGACCGCGACGTGATCGAGTATGGCGACTTCCCGGACCCCGACCCGAGTCGGGGAGAAGTGCTGATCGACGTGAAGGCTGGCGCGCTCAACCACCTCGACATCTGGACCCGAAAGGGGCTCCCGGGAGTCGACCTGGAGATGCCGCACATCCCCGGCTCCGACGCGGCGGGCGTCGTCGTCGGGACGGGCGAGGGCGTCACCCGCTTCGAGGAAGGCGACCACGTCGCCGTCTCTGCGGGTGTCTCCTGCGGGGAGTGTGAGTTCTGCCGTCACGGCGAGGAGTCACAGTGCGTCCGCTTCTCGATCATCGGCGAGCACCAGCGCGGCGTCCACTCCGAGCTGGCGGCCGTCCCGCAGGACAATCTCGTCCCCGTCCCGGACCACGTCGACTGGGAGGTCGCCGGCTCCGCCTCGCTCGTGTTCCAGACGGCGTGGCGAATGCTCCTCTCGCAGGGCGAACTCGCGCCCGGCGAGAAGATCCTCGTGCTCGGCGCCTCCGGCGGCGTCGGCCACGCGGCCGTCCAGATCGCCGACTACGTCGGCGCGGAGGTGTACGCCACCGCCTCGACCGAGGAGAAGCTCAGGTACGCCGAAGACTGCGGCGCCGAACACGTCATCAACTACGAGGAGGACGACTTCGCAGCCGAGATCCGCGACCTGACGGGTCGCCGCGGCGTCGACATGGTCGTCGACCACATCGGCGCGGCGACGTGGCACGACTCGCTCAAGAGCCTCGCGAAGGGCGGCCGCGTCGTCACCTGCGGGGCGACGACCGGCGGACGCCCGGAGACGGACATCAACCGCATCTTCTGGAACCAGCTCAAGGTCATCGGATCGACGATGGCGACGCCCGGCGAGGTCGACGACGTGCTCGAACTCGTGTGGGACGGCACCTTCGAGCCGCGGATCCGCGAGACGCTCCCGATGAGCGAGGCCGCGCGGGCGCACGAGATGATCGAGGACCGAGAAGGCTTTGGGAAGGTGGTGGTTAGGCCGGATAGTGAGCTCTGAGGACTCCACCGCCCACTCCGGCCGCGTCGTCAACACCGGCGACGGCTACGAGCGCGTCGACGACGACGACTCGGATCGGGCCTCCCCCGACGACCCCGACGGGGACGCGAACGACGACCTCGGACGCGCCGGCTGGGTACTGGTCGCCGTGGTCGTCCTCGCGTTCCTCATCATCCCGGGGATCATCTACCTCCGCCCGACGGCGCCGGGCGAACTCGGCTTCCGCTTCCTCGCGGCGATGCTCGTGCTGCCGTTCCTCCCGGCGCTCCTGCTGGGCGTGACGGCGGTGTGGAGCCTCGTCGCCGGCGGAGAGTGATGACGGGACGCACCTGCGGTTGACGGGACGCACGCGGTCGGACTCCGTCGACCGGCCGGTACGCTTTGGCCGACCGAGCGCGTACGCTCACGAGAGATGCACTCCTCGCTCAACGCGGCCACCACTTCGGGGTCGCTCCCGGCGGACGTTCCGGGGAAGTCGACGTTCGTCGAGGCGAACGGCCGGACGTTCCACGTCGTCGAGGCCGGCCCCGACGACGGGGAACTGGTGCTCTTGTTACACGGGTTCCCAGAGTTCTGGTACGGCTGGCGCGACCAGATTCGACCGCTCGTCAACGAAGGGTATCGCGTCGTCGTCCCCGACCAGCGGGGCTACAACCGGAGCGAACGACCCGGCCGCGTTCGCGACTACCGCATCGAGGCGCTCTCGGCCGACGTGACCGGCCTGATCGACGCGTACGACCGCGAGACGGCCGCGCTCGTCGGGCACGACTGGGGCGGCGTCGTCGGCTGGTGGACTGCGATCCACGACCCCGACCGGCTGTTGTCGTTCGTCGCCGTCAACGCGCCGCACCCGACCGTGATCCGCCGGACGCTATCGGGCGATCCCGTCCAGCTTCTCCGGTCGAGCTACGCGCTGTTCTTCCAGGTTCCGAAGGTGCCCGAGGCGCTGACGCGGGCCGCGAACTGGCGCCTCCCGGTGCGGATGATGCGCGAGTCGTCGATGCCGGGCACGTTCTCCACGGCCGACTTCGACCGCTACCGCGACGCCTGGCGCCGCGAGGGCGCGTTCACCGCGATGTTGAACTGGTATCGCGCCGCCGCGCGGCGCCGTCCAGTGCCCGACGACGACGAGGTCACCGTGCCGACTCGACTGATCTGGGGCGTTCACGACCAGTTCCTCAAGCACGGCATGGCGTACGACTCGATCGACTACTGCGTCGACGGCCGAGTCACGAACGTCCACGAGGCGACCCACTGGGTCCAACACGAACAGCCGGTGACGGTCGCAGACGCGATCATCGACGAACTCGCCTGAACGGGGAAATCGACCGAACGGAGGAGATTGCCTGAACGGGAGAACGGCCCCGAATCCGACGGGGGGAAACGTCGACACCACCGACGGCCGGCTACTCCGAGCGGCCGTCGTCGACGCCAATCGCGACGCCGTCGCCGTCGTCCCAGTCGCGCCGTTCGCGTGCGCCGCGTTCGCTGGCTTCGCCAGTAGCTCCGGCGTCGGCCGTTCCATCGGCCTGACTCACCGCGCCGGGCATCATCGCGCCGGCGGCGCCGGACTCTGCGTCGTCGGCTTCCGCCGACTGTCGCTCTCGCATGCTTTGCCGGGTGAACTGCGGCTGCGCGCGGATTCCCCGCTTGTCCTTCGTGAACGAGCGGTACAGGAAGAACACCATCGGCAGGGTGGCGATGACGATCCCGATCGAGAGGTACACGTCGAGCATGGTCGAGCCGAACGAGTAGATGATCGCCGCGGACAGGCCGCCGACCGCGGTGAGTACGGAGTAGGCGATCCGCTGTGCGAGGCGGTCGAGCACGTGGTTGTCGTCCTCGAGGGTGACGTTGACCGCGAGGTCCTCTCGGTTGACTGTGTCGAGCACCTCGTCGAGCTTCGGCGGGACCGTGAACAGCGCGCGCGCCGTGTCGCGGGTCTGGTCGGCGGCCTCGCCGGCGAGCCGACGGGCCGTGTCCTCCAGATAGCCCTCCTCCGAGAGGTACTCGGTGGCGACTTCGATGAAGTCGAAGTTCGGGTCGAGCGTGACACAGACGCCCTCCACGACCGTCGCGACGCGCAACACGAGGGCCATGTTCTGCGGGAGTCGCAACGGGAAGTCGTAGATCGTCGACTCCACCTGCTCGATCACCTGTTGGACGCGGTACTGCTCGATGTCCTCCCCGCGCACGTCGGCGATCGCCAGTTCCATGACGTCGGCCATCACCTTTCGGTCCGCCTCCGGCGACAGCGTTCCCATCTCGACGAGCGCGTCGAGGATGGCGTTGATGTCCTGATTGGCGACGGCGATGTAGAAGTCGATGATCTTCTCCTGGATGAACGGGGCGACCCGGCCGGACATCCCGAAGTCGTAGAAGATGATCTGCCCCTCGGGCGTTACCGAGAGATTGCCCGGGTGCGGGTCGGCGTGAAAGACGCCGTCCTCGGCGATCATCTGGAGGTACGTCCGCTGGAGCGTCGTCGCCAGCTCGGTTCGATCGACTCCCATCGCGTCGAGCGCGGCGGTGTCGGAGATCTTCGTGCCGGGGATGTACTCCATCGTCAGCACGCGCGGTCCCGAGGCGGCCGCGACGGGCTCGGGAATCACGATCTGGTCGTTCCCCTCGAAGTTCGCCCGGATCTCTCGGAGCACGCGCTGCTCGCGCGTGTAGTTCATCTCCTGATGGATCGTCTTGTCGAACTCCTCGGCGAGGTTGTCCAGCGAGAATGCCTGCCCCTGGCCGACGAACCGCGACAGCAGCGGCAGCGACCACTTGATCACGCGGAGGTCCGCCTCGACGAGCGCTTCGATCCCCGGGCGGCGAACCTTCACCGCGACCTCCTCGCCGTCGTACGTCGCGACGTACACCTGCCCGAGACTCGCACCCGAGATCGGCTCGGTGTCGAACTCGTCGAACACCGCATCGACCGGACCCAGTTCGTCCTCGATGACGGCTCTGGACTCCGTCCACGGCGCCGGGGGCACGTCGTCCTGCAGCGACGACAGCACCTCGATGTACGACGCCGGGAGCACGTCCGGGCGAGTCGAGAGGATCTGTCCGAGTTTGATGAACGTCGGCCCGAGCGTGAGGAGGGTGTCGAGCAGCACCTCCGCCCGTCGGAGCCGCATCTCCCGGGTCACCTTCCGGGACCCGCCGACCACGATGAATCGCTTGCGGTCGCGAAGGAACGCCCAGATCAGCGGGAGGAACCGATAGATGACGACCGGAAACCGTCGGTATGCACGCAGTGAGACCAGCGTCACCACCCGGGTTACGCGTCCGTGACGGTGATGTCGTGCTCGGGGGCGGCGGCGCGCTTGGGGAGCCGAACCGAGAGCACGCCTCGCTCCATCTCCGCCTCGCTCCCCTCGTGGGTCGCGTCCGGCGGCAGGGGGACCTCCGCGTCGAGGAACAGCGGGCGGTCCTCTTCGACGTAGCTGAACTCGGGTTCGAGCGCCTTTTCGCGGCGCGCCTCGACGTGGAGGCGACCGCGTTCGAGGCTGACGTCGGTGGTCTCAGCGCTTGCGCCGGGGAGGTCGATCACGAGGAGGTACGCGTCGTCGCTTTCCAGCAGGTCGGCGAACACCGGTTCGGGAAGGTCTCGGAGCGCCTCGCGTAGCTTCGACATGGACGGGCAAAGGGGCGGCGCGTCGAAAAAGGCCGCGGTGGCGGCGGGGACAGTTGCGTGTGAGTGACTCCCGCGGACACGGGTGCTGCAGTATTCCGGGGAGCTCTCTCAGACTGGCGGCCTTTTTACTCCGGGACCGTAACGACACGGTATGAGTCACGACCGCACACGGGCCGGGTTCAAGAACCGGACCCGGGTCGCCGACGCGCGCGAGCGCCTCCTCGCGGCCGTCGCCCCGCACGGCCGGACCGAGACGGTCCCGCTGACGGCGGCCGACGGTCGCGCCGTCGCGGACGCGACGACTGCGCCGACGCCCGTCCCCGGCTACGATCGCGCCGCGATGGACGGCTGGGCCGTCCGCGCCGAGGACACGTTCGGCGCCTCCGACCGCTCTCCGGCCGTCCTGTTCGCCGCGGACGATGAGGTCGCCCCCGAGGGGGCCGTCCGCGTTCACACCGGGAGCGAACTCCCGCCCGGCGCGGACGCCGTGGTCAAGATCGAACAGATAACCGAGGTCGGCGAGGAGGTCGAGGTGTTCGACGCCGTCGCCGAGGGCGAGAACGTCGGCCCGACCGGGGAAGACGTGGCCGAGGGACAGACGCTGTACGAGCCGCCCCACCGCCTCCGACCCTCCGATCTGGGCCTCCTGAAGTCCGTCGGACTGGAGGACGTCGCGGTCGCCGAGCGCCCTCGCGTTTCGGTGATCCCGACGGGCGAGGAGTTGGTACAGGCCGATCCCGACCCCGGCGAAGTCATCGAGACGAACGGGCTCACCGTCTCGCGGCTGGCCGAGCGGTGGGGCGGCGACGCCACCTACCGCGAGATCGTCACTGACGACGAGGACGCGCTTCGCGGGGCGGTCGAACGGGACCTCGACCACGACGTCATCGTCACCACCGGCGGCTCGTCCGTCGGCGAACGGGACCTGATCCCAGAGGTGATCGACGAGATCGGCGAGGTGCTGGTCCACGGCGTCGCGCTCAAGCCGGGCCACCCCGTCGCGCTCGGGGTCGTCGAGGAGACGCCGGTGATCATGCTGCCGGGCTACCCGGTCGCGTGCATCGTCAACGCCGTGCAGTTCCTCCGCCCCGTGCTCCGCGAGATCGGATCGCTCCCGCACGACCCGCACCCGACGCGGCCGGCGACCCTCTCCCGGAAGGTGTCCTCCGAGCCCGGGGTGCGGACGTTCGCGCGGGTGAAACTGGACCCGATCGACGGCCGCGGCGCCGACACCGACGGGGCGAGCGACGCGGCCCGCGACGGCGACGGTCCCGCGTTCGAGGCGACGCCGACCCGCGCCTCGGGATCGGGGATGCTCTCATCGGTCGCGCTGGCGGACGGCTGGGTCGTCGTTCCCGAGTCCCGAGAGGGGCTCGACGCGGGCGAGGCCGTCGACGTGGAGCTGTGGGAGGTGAGCGAATGAGCGACCGCCGGGAGTTCCGCGACCTCGCGGAGCCCGAGGAGGCCCACGAGGCGATCGCCTCGCTGGACCTGGCGCCGGAGCCGGAGACCGTTCCGCTTCGCGAGGCGCGGGGTCGCGTGCTCGCCGAGCGGATCGACGCCGAGTTGGACGTACCCGGCTTCGACCGCGCATCGATGGACGGCTACGCGGTCCGCGCGCGCGACACGTTCGGGGCCGACGAGGTGGACCCGGCAACGCTCGATCTGGTCGGCGCGGTCCACGCCGGGAGCGAGCCGGCCGTGGCCGTCGAGCCGGGCACCTGCGCGGAGATCTCCACGGGCGCGGTGATGCCCGACGGCGCGGACGCGGTGGTGATGGTCGAGCGGACCACTGAGGTCGCACCCGGGGACGAGAGCGGTGACGACGCCGGAGTCGACGCCGTCGAGATCCGGACCTCGGTGGCCCCCGGTGACCACGTGATGTTCGCGGGCGCCGACATCGCCGCCGGCGGCCGCGCGCTCGGCCCCGGGACGGAGATTACGCCCCGGGAAATCGGCCTGCTGTCGGCGCTGGGCGTCGACGCGGTGCCCGTGCGCGGAACGCCCACGGTTGGCATCGTCTCGACGGGCGACGAACTCGTCCGACCCGGCGGCGACCTGCACAGCGAGCGCGGGCAGATCTACGACGTGAACAGCTACACCATCGCCGCGGGCGTCGAGGAGGCGGGCGGCGAGGCCCGACTGTACCCTCACGCCGGCGACGACTACGACGAGATGGAGCGCCTGCTCGTGGAGGCGAGCGAGGAGTGCGATCTGGTGCTCTCGTCGGGCTCAACCTCGGCGTCCGCGGTCGACGTGATCTACCGGGTCATCGAGGAGCGCGGCGACCTCCTGCTCCACGGCGTGTCGGTCAAGCCCGGGAAGCCGATGCTGGTCGGACGGGTGGGGGAATCGGCGTACGTCGGTCTCCCCGGCTACCCGGTGTCCGCGCTGACGATCTTCCGCACCTTCGTCGCGCCGGCGGTCCGCCGTGCGGCCGGGAAGCCGGAGCCGCAGACGGCGACCGCGAGCGGCCGGATGGCTCAACAGGAGCGCTACTCGGAGGGCCGGATGCGACTGATGCCGGCCGGATTAGTCGAAGACAGTGACGGGAACACGCTCGTGTATCCCGTCGACAAGGGATCGGGCGCGACGACGAGCCTCGTCGAGGCCGACGGCGTGGTCGTCGTCGACCCCGACACGGAGTACCTCGCGGCGGGCGAGTCAG
This sequence comes from Halobaculum halobium, assembly GCF_030127145.1. NCBI lineage: Archaea > Methanobacteriati > Methanobacteriota > Halobacteria > Halobacteriales > Haloferacaceae > Halobaculum > Halobaculum halobium. The sequence continues at coordinate 1,189,903 of NZ_CP126158.1, read as the reverse complement.
TCGAGGTACAGCTGTTCTCGCCGGACGTGCGCGCGCCGACGCTGTTCGCCGTCGGCGAGGACGACCCCGCGCTCTCCCGGCTGCTGGACCGCGTCGAGCGGCCGCGGTACCTCCCGATCGGCTCCCGGCAGGGACTGCGTCGCCTGCGCGACGGCGTCCCCGACGCCGCTGTCGTCGCGGGCGAGCCCGGACGCGACCCGGTCGCCTCGCCGGACCCGACCGGCGACGACGAGCCGGTTCCGACGGAGGTCCTCGGCGAGTGGACCCGCGAGTGGGGCTTGATCGTCCCCGCCGGCAACCCCGACGACGTGACCGGACTGGCGGACTTGGTGGATCGCGATCTCCGGTTCGTCAACCGCGACTCGAACGCCGGAGTGCGGACCACGCTGGCGAACGCGCTGGCCGACGTGGCTGACGAGCGCGGGACCACGCGCAGGGAGCTGACCGAGGCGATCGACGGCTTCGACCGCGCGGTTCGCGCCCACGAGTCGCCCGCGCGGCGTGTGCTCGCGGGCGACGCGGACGCGGGGCTGGGCTTGCGAGCGACGGCCGAGCGGCTCGACACGGGGTTCGTCTCGCTGGGATCGGAGGCGGTTCGCGTCCACGCGAACCCCGCCCGCGCCGACAAATCGGGCGTGCGGCAGCTACGCGAGGCGATCGCCGACGGCGACGACGTGTTCGCGACGCTGGCGGGGTACGGACGGTAGTCGCCGGGTCGAAACGACGGGCACCGAACGGTGCGACGCCGGGTTACGGCGTCGGCGCGGCCTTCTGGAGCGCGGTCTCGGCGATGTTGCCGCCGTAGTCGGCCGAGCGCGAGACGGAGTCGACGATGAGCCCCAGCAGCTGCGCGCGGGCGGGGTCCAACTCCCTGAGCAGTTCGTCGATCTCGCGGGCGCGCTGGTCGACGCCGAGCACGGCGCCCCGGGCCTCGTTCGCCAGCGCCGTCGCCTCGTCGCTGTCCTCGGCGAACAGCGCCTCCATGGCGCGGTCGACGACCTCGCGAGCGTCCTCGTCGAGCGTCTGCAGCGCCTCGTTGAACTCCGCCGGGAGCACCTCGTCGACGCCGTTCTCCGGTGCCGGCACCTCCCCGCCGACGGCGTCGGCCGCTTCGCTTCCCAGCAGCTCCAGCGTGAGGTGTGCGATCTTCGTCGCGTGGTCGGCGACCCGCTCCAGTTGACGCGCGCTGGAGTGGTAGTCGAAGCACACCTCCCGCGAGAGCCCGATGTCCTCGGCGGCTTTCGGCGTGCGAAGCGTCGCTCGGAAGATCCGCGAAACGACCATGTAGAGGCGGTCGACGTCGTCGTCGCGCTGGATCACGTCCAGGGCCATATCCTCGTCGCCGGTGGTGAGCGCGTCCACCGCGTCTTCAAGCATGGAGACGGCGATGAGCCGCATCCGCGTCACGGCGTTGTGGATCGACAGCTCCGAGGAGTCGAGCAGGTCGCGGATGACGATCCGGTCGCGCGTCTCCTCGAGCACCTCCAGGCCCACGAGGCTCTGGACGGAGTCGCGGATGGTGCGTCGCTGGTCGTTGGTGATCCGAGCGGCCTCCAGCGCGATGACGTCGAAGCCGGAGACGTACATCGTCATCACCGCGCGCGTGAGCTGGTCGCCCTCCAAGTCGCCGATGTCCAGCGTCCCCTCCGTGCGGCCCTCGTCGCTCACCGGGGTGAGAAACAGCGAGTCGCCTTCCGGGTAGAACTCGACTTCGGTGCCCGCGCTGACCCCGTTGTCCGTCGCCCATCCCTTCGGGATGGAGACGGTGTACGTCGACCCGCCCGTCACCTGCACCTTCCGTGTCTCGACCATCGTGGTGTCGTCGGGTCGACGGGCTGTTAAATCCGTCGAGAATCTATATACTATCCGCAGAGATGCGTTGATGACCGCCGGTGAGACCGGATGTCTTTCCGGACCTGTCGTATTCTCTATAGGGACATTCGGCTGTCGGTGCCCCGTGTGAGGTCTAGTCGGCCAGCTGTCGCCGTTCGAGCGCGTCTTTTCTAATCGACGATCCGGATCACTCGTTCTCACACTATCTCTATATATTTCTCATAGTAGGGTACTTACGTTCCTCGCGGCTCCGATCCGGTGATGGGAGATCAACCCGACTCCGCGACGCGGCGTACCTTCATGACTGCTGCGGGAACGGCGGGCGTCCTCGGCCTGGCCGGCTGTACGAGCAACCCCGACTCGGGCGGTTCGGGCGGCTCCGATGGCGGATCTGGCGGCTCCGGCGGAAACTCGGATCAGCTCTCGGGCACCATCGACATCGCGGGCTCCTCGACGGTGTTCCCGCTGGCGACGGCGTTCGCCGAGACGTTCCAGCAGGAACACTCCGAGGTGAACATCAACGTCCAGTCGACGGGGTCGGGCGGCGGGTTCGCGAACTTCTTTTGTCCCGGCGAGACGGACTTCAACAACGCCTCGCGGCCGATCCAGCCCGACGAGGAGGAGGCGTGCGCCGACAACGGCGTCGAACCGGTCGAGCTGACGGTCGCGACCGACGCGCTGACGGTCATCGTCAACAACGAGGCCGACTTCCTCGACGAGATCACCGTCGAGGAGCTGCAGACGCTGTGGTCCGCCGAGGAGGAGCCCGAGCTGTGGAGCGACGTGAACGCCGATTGGCCCGACGAGGAGATCGAGCTGTTCGGCCCCTCCGACGCCTCGGGAACCTACGACTACTTCATCGAGGCCATCATCGGCGAGGAGGGGCCGGGTCACCGCCAGGACTACTCCGCGACCGAGCAGGACCGCACCATCGTCCAGGGCGTCCAGGGATCGCAGTACGCGATCGGCTACCTCGGGTTCGCCTACTACAGCCAGAACAGCGACGCGGTGAAGGCGCTCGCCGTCGACGACGGCGACGGCCCCGTCGAGCCCTCGCTGGAGACGGCGAAGTCCGGCGAGTACACCCCGCTGTCGCGCCCCCTGTTCACGTACCCCGCGAAGGGCTCGCTCGCCGAGGACCACGTCGCGGAGTTCGCTCGCTACTTCATTGAAAACACCACCAACGAGGAGATCGTCGCTAACGACGTCGGCTACGTCCCCCTCGACGACGACCAGCAGGCCGAGCAGATGGAGACCCTCGAGAACGCGATCGAAGCGGCCAACGACGCTTGAGCCCCGTTCCGGCTTGAGGCACCTGTCACGCGTACGACGAGCCTGAGAACGGAGAAATTTTCACTCCCCCACACCACCCCATATCTGAATGAGCACCGACGACATCGTGGATGACCTCACTCGAAACACGCAGAACGCGCCTGCGGAGCTGTTGACGCGGTCGTTCTTCTTCGTGTGTGCGGTGCTCTCGATCGTCACCACGGTGAGTATCGTCGTCCTCTTGGTCACTGAGGCGGCGAAGTTCTTCACCATCACCGCGCCGCTGATGGGCGTCGAGGGGGCGACCGCCTCGCTCGTGGACTTCATCACCGGGACGACCTGGGAGATCGGAAACCAACGGTTCGGCGTGCTCGCGCTCGTGTCGGCGACGCTGATGATCACGATCGGCTCTGCGATCATCGCGATCCCGCTTGGGGTGTCGACGGCGATCTATCTCAGCGAGTACGCCGCCCCGCGCCACCGCGCGTTCCTCAAGCCCGCACTCGAGGTGCTCGCGGGGATCCCGACGGTCGTCTACGGATTCTTCGCGCTCATCTACATCACGCCCGCTATCCGAACGGTGCTCCCGAACACGGGAACGTTCAACCTCCTGTCTGCGAGTATCGTCGTCGGGATCATGATCATCCCGATGGTCGCGTCGATCAGCGAGGACGCGATGTCGGCGGTCCCGGACGACCTGCGGCAAGCCGGCTACGGCATGGGTGCGACCAAGTTCGACGTGGCGACTGGAATCGTCGTCCCCGCAGCGCTGTCGGGCATTTTCTCGTCGTTCATACTCGCGCTCTCGCGGGCCATCGGCGAGACGATGGCCGTCACCATCGCGGCCGGTTCGCAGGCGGCGTTCCTCAACCCCCTCGACCCGACCGCCTATCAGGAGGGCGCCCTCCCCATGACGGCGGCGATGGTTCAGCTCCTGTTGGGCGATATCACGGGCGGAGGGCTCGCCTATCGGAGCCTCTTCGCCATCGGACTGACGCTCTTCCTCATCACGCTCGCCATGAACGTTATCAGCGACTTGATCGCACAGCGGTACCGCGAGGAGTACTGAGATGGCCACCGACACCTCCACCGGCGACATCGAGAGCTTCGGGACGGTCAGCCGGACCGTCGGCACGATCTTCCGGTACATCATGCTGGCGGCGACGCTATTCGGGCTGGTCGTGCTCGGCGTCCTGCTGGTGTACGTCGCCAACGACGCGATCCAGCCGCTCACGGCCGACCCCGGCTGGCACCTGACGTTCTTGCTCACGCTCGTGCTCCCGACGATCGGAGTCGGCGCGTACCTCTACCGACGCGACACCGACGCGCTCAGCTACGGGTCGTTGACCGTCGGGATGCTCGTCGTGACGCTCATGTTCGGCGGCGGCGCGGCGATGATCTTCGTCGACATCCTCCCGCCGCTGGTCTGGCTGGCGTACGTCGTCGCGCTCGCGCCTCCGTTCGCGGTCGTGCTCGCCCTCCAGCGGCGCGCGCACCGGATCCCGTTTCTCACCCGGGCGGCACTGACGACTGCGGCGTTCTACCTGTCGCTGTTCGGCCTGCCCGGACCGATCGGAACGGCTGTCGGAGGCTCACAGATCCTTCCGGGCGTCCCGGAGATGGTCCAAGTGGCCCCGTTCATTCCGCTGGACTGGATGTCCATGGCGGGGACCCTCGGACTCGGCGTCGCGGCCGTTATTGGCTGGTACGCTGCCGGGATCCGGGACCGGCGGACCGGGCTGCTGGCCGGTGGAGCCGCCTTCGTCGGGATCGTCGTCGCCGCTCTGGCCGGCCCGTTCGTCGGGCTCGACCCGCTCCCGGCGGTGGTGCTCGCGTCCGTCTCGGTGGTCCCGACGGTCGCGTACGCGGTCAGCACGGCGGTCGACCGCCCGCGATACCGGATCGGTCTGCTCGTTCCGCTCGCGGTCATCGGCGGCGCGCTGGTGGGGGAACTCGCGGTCGGCGCACTCGGGTTCGCCGGGCCCCAGTCGTGGGTCGACTGGCAGTTCCTCACGAGTGCACACAGCCGAACCGCCGAGAACGCGGGGCTGTACCCCGCGATCGGCGGGTCGATCCTGCTGATGGTGACGGTCGCGCTGCTCTCGTTCCCGCTCGGGGTCGGCGCCGCGGTCTACCTCGAGGAGTACGCCCCCGACAACCGCTTCACGCGGGTCATCGACGTGAACATCTCCAACCTCGCGGGCGTCCCCTCGGTCGTGTACGGCCTGCTCGGGCTCGGCGTGTTCGTCACGTACCTCGGGCAGCCGACCGGAACGGTGCTCATCGGCGGCGCGACGTTGGCGCTGCTCATCCTTCCGATCGTCATCATCTCCTCGCGAGAGGCGATCCGCAGCGTGCCTTCCGAGATGCGGCAGGCGTCCTACGGCATGGGCGCGACGAAGTGGCAGACCGTCCGCAACGTCGTGCTCCCCCGGGCGTTTCCGGGGATCCTCACGGGGACGATACTCGCGCTCGGCCGGGCGATCGGTGAGACCGCTCCGCTCATCATGATCGGTGCGCCCAGCGTCCTGTTCTCGCTGCCGACCGAGCTCACCTCGAAGGTGAGCGCCATGCCCCTACAGGTGTTCGCGTGGTCGAGCCTGTTCGCCAGTGAGGACTTCTACACGAAGGCGGTGCCCGCGGGCGTCGTCGTGCTCGTGAGCGTCCTGCTGGCGATGAACTCCGTGGCGATCGTCCTGCGAAACAGGTATCAGAGTGAGCAGTAATCCACAATCATGACTGACAGACACGGACCGACGGACGACAGAATCGAGCCCGACGGCGGCGAAGCGACGACGAGCGATCCGTCGACGGAGATGTCGATCCAGACGGATGTCAGCGAGAGCGTGAGCGACACCGGGCACGCACACAATGCCGACACGCTCGTCGAGTCGCGCGACGTAAGCGTCTACTACAACGACAACCGCGCGCTCAACGACATCACGATGGAGATCCCCGAGAACCGCGTCACCGCGATGATCGGTCCCTCGGGCTGTGGCAAGTCGACGTTCCTCCGCTGCATCAATCGGATGAACGACATGATCGACGCCGCGCGAGTCGAGGGCGACCTCTTCCTCCGCGGGAAGAACGTGTACGACGGCGACGTGGATCCGGTGGCGCTCCGCCGGCGCGTCGGGATGGTGTTCCAGAAGCCCAATCCCTTCCCCAAATCGATCTACGACAACGTCGCCTACGGGCTGGAGATCCAGAACAAGGAGGGGGACTACGATCAGATCGTCGAGGAATCGCTCAAGCGCGCGGCGCTGTGGGACGAGGTAAAAGACCAACTCGACGAGTCGGGGCTGGACCTCTCGGGGGGGCAACAACAGCGCCTCTGCATCGCGCGCGCCATCGCGCCCGACCCGGAAGTCATCCTGATGGACGAGCCCGCCTCGGCGCTTGACCCGGTGGCGACCTCGAAGATCGAGGACCTCATCGACGACCTCGCCGAGGAGTACACGGTCGTCATCGTCACCCACAACATGCAGCAAGCGGCCCGGATTTCCGACAAGACGGCGGTGTTCCTCACCGGCGGCGAACTCGTGGAATTCGACGACACCGACAAGATCTTCGAGAACCCCGAGTCCCAGCGCGTCGAGGACTACATCACCGGCAAGTTCGGGTAGATCGGCGCGTCCGGTCCGTCGGTTTCTACCGGGGGAGCCCCGGTCGATCCACAGTCGCGTCAGTCTCGTTCGGTATCGGCCCCGTCGAATTCTACAGTACCGTTGCGTCGTGCAGGGACGCCGCTTTGTTTGCTCACGCCGATTCCGTCTGAGACGGCGTCAGCGTCGCCGTCATCGCCTCCACAGACCGCGAGCCGATCTCGACCCCGCCGTCGGCCACCCGGACGACGATCGGGCCACGCGCCGGGCACCGCGCCGGTGTCCACCGTCGCTCCTCGCCGTCGACCGTCGCCGCGACGCGTATCGCGCCCGCCGGCGGCACCGCCGTCGGGATCCGCGCGTCCGCGCCGGCGGCGGCGTACACGGTCCGGTCGACGACGCGTTCGCCGTCAGCGCGGACGCGAACGCCGACGACGGCGTCCGCGTCGGTCGCGTTCTCCACGAACAGGTCGCGGATCAACAGATCGCACACCAGCCGCGGGGCCGATCCGAGGAGGCAGTACAGCGGTCCCTCCTCGGACGGTCGCCACTCGCGCCTGTCGACGCCGCCGTCGGTCTCGGCGGCGACGGCGATCCGCCCGCGCGGCACCGACAGCGGCACCGGCACGCGCGACCCCGAGGGGACACGGAGGTCGACGCCTGCGGCGCCGTCACCGTCTGACGCGGTGATCCGGACGCGTCCGCCCTCCTCGGGGGCATCGACCACGAGAACGGCCCCCCCGGTCGTCGTCGACGCGAGGAGCCCGCCGGTCGAGCCTTCTACGAACGAGCGGGCCGCAGACGAGGGGTACGCGTCGCGGACGCCCACGCCGCCGTCGAGGTCGATCGCGAGGTCGTCGCCGCCGGGGCCGGGCGTCCACTCGACGGCTCGTCGGCGATTATCCGCGGTTCGGACGGACACGGTGTACGTGCGGGCGGCCCCCAGCACACCCGAGATGGTGACCGTCTCTGCGGCGGGAACCGTGAGCACGCGCGAGAGCACATCGGTCCCGTCGGCGTCGATCCGAAGCGAGATCGACTCCGACCTGACCAATCGGTTCGAAACGACGACCGAGCGAGCCCGATCGAGTGCGTCGGCGTCGCCGGCGCCGTAGGCGGTCGGCTCCGGAGTCGGGGTCGGCGACGCCGTCGGCGTCTCTCGGAGCGCGGGATTGACCGTCTGGCCGTTGCCGTCGCTCCCGGCTGACGAACAGCCGGCCAGCGCCGCCGCACCCGCGAGCAGGAACGACCGACGGAACACGGCCGCCGTAGGGACGACACGGACATAACGTCGGCGGCGATGAGGCCCCCTTCACCCGATCGGCCGCGTCGACGAGCGGGTCGGGCGATCGGTCGGTCGGCCGGACGGCGGCGGAACCACGGATGTGCGATCGCGTGCGGGGTGAGGTGATCCACTGTGAACCGGTGTCTGCACCCCGACGTGCCGTTCTCGGGACGAGCACTCCGGACCGCTCGGGAGTCGTCCGCTGGGCTCAATACACGAACGAGTCGACGAACACAAACCCTTACGACCCGCGCGGAAGGAGTCGTGAGTATGCCACGAAAACAGTATCAAGAACGCCTCAACGAGCTCCAAGAGGACGTGCTCTACATGAGCGAGATCGTCGCCGAGCGCCTCCGGATGGGGATGGACGCCCTCGAGACGAAAGACGAGGAGCTCGCCCAGCGCGTCATCGACGAGGACGCGGAGGTGAACCAGCTGTATCTCGAACTGGAACAGAACTGCGTCGATCTGCTCGCGCTCCAGCAGCCGGTCGCGGGCGACCTCCGGTTCATCGCGGCGTCGTTCAAGATCATCACCGACCTCGAACGCATCGGCGACCTCGCGACGAACCTCGGCGGGTACACCCTGCAGGCGGAGCGAGACGTGTTCCCCGACGTCGACGTCCAGCGCATCGGCGAGGCGACCTTGGACATGCTCGACGACGCCATGACCGCCTACGCGGAGGAGGACACCGAGGCGTGCTACGGCGTCGCCGACGCCGACGACGCCGTGGACGAACTGTGTGAAGACGCCTCCAGCGCCGTCGTCCGCGAGTTGCTCGAACGCGAAGGCGTCGAGGCCGAGGACGTCGACGACCTGATGGCCGACGTCTCCCGGCTCCTGCTCACGATCCGCGACCTCGAACGCGTCGGCGACCACGCGGTCAACATCGCCGCCCGGACGCTGTACATGGTCGAGAACGACGACGAACTCATCTACTGACCGACCTCTTTTCGTCTCGGGTTTCCTCGCGGCCGGCGAAGCCGGCCGCTGCGGGAACCCTCGGCGAAACCCCGTCGATGCCAAAAGGCCGGACCCTCCCTCCGGTCGGGTCCGGTGAACCGCTCGCTTCGCTCGCGGATGTTATTTCGGCAGTCCCGACTTACGAGGTGTTCTATTTGGGACCGCTCTGGAATGAGGGGCAGTTAGCAATAGATGCGGAGACTGAATTCAGTACACCGGCACGTTCTGGTTCCCGTTGAAGCCGCCGAATCTGTCCGTTAGAACGAATTATCATTGGCTCCGCGTGAGTCGAAATTCATTCACCCACATCCTCACGACAGAGTATTATACATGAGAATCGTGCATGTTCTATGATGGGGAACCCCCGACTGGCCTTGTCTAGAAAGTGTACGGTAGTTAGTGATACAACGTTCGAAAGCGGTGGAGAGCGGACACTCACGGAGGCGCTTACCGATGCAATTGCTGAGGCCGAAGGGGTTGCCCCAACTGACCTACCGCCGCTGTACGAGTCTGTTGAGTTTGACGCACTGACCCAGTTGATAGAACACTCAGGTAAAAATACTGAAGAGGGGTTGATCTTGGCGTTTCAGATCAGAAAATGGAACGTTTTCGTGAGTATCGACGGCCGCATCCGTGTCTGTGATGCGACAATAGAGACCGATCTCGAGCCAATCTTCGCAGGGTGACACTGCACAGACAACGTGCTTACCCAGCGATCACGTGACCGCTCTTCGCAGTAGATCCGTCCCGTCGACCGATCACAACACTCCCGCTCAGAGCACGTCACCGGTGAGAGATTCGCAGCGAGTAGTGTTCACTACATTCCGTCCGATAGATACAGAGTTTGTATCCAACAGAGTGGTTGCGACGACAATAGAACGATTACGCACTGTAACGTAGTACTGGTATGAGTGAACGACAGGCGCGTCTTCTCGGCATCGTCAGCATCGTCCTGTCCGTTCTGACGGTAACCTATACAGCTCTCTGGTTTGCCGGGATAGTCTGAACTACGTAACCAATTTGCAGGGCACACTGATCAGCGATTACATCCGGAGGCTCTCGAAACAGAGTTCCAATAATCCTCCCAGGCATACAAATAGATAATCACCTGCGGTTGCGGTTCGCGCCAGCGATTGGTCCGCGAGCGAGGTCGAAGGCCGAGCGAGCGGCCTTTTTCGCATGAACGGGTTTTGGCGGGGGTCGAGCGCCCCGTTAAACGAGGTTCACTGGAAGCCGATCCGCCCGCCGCGGTCGGTGCGGAGGCTGTCTGTGCCGCCGCCTTTGAACTGCTCTTCGATGTCGGCGTAGTAGCTCATGATCTCCTCGGAGATAGTCGGTCGCACCGCCTCCATCGCCTGATCGAAGTGGCGCATGTTCACGTCCTCGGCGTCGTCGTCCTCGCGAAGCGCTTGGATCGCGGCCTCGCGGGCGATCGACTCCAAGTCGGACCCGACGTAGCCGTCGGTGCGCTCGGCGAGCTCGCGCAGGCTCACGTCGGCGCTCAGCGGCGTGTCGTCGGTGTGTATCTTGAGGATCTGCTCGCGACCCTCCTCGTCGGGCTGGCCGATCATGACGAGCCGGTCGAACCGACCCGAGCGGATCAGCGCCGGGTCGATCATGTCCGGGCGGTTCGTCGCGCCGATCACCATCACGTTGCCCATCTCCTCCAGCCCGTCGAGTTCGGTGAGAAGTTGGTTGACGACCCGCTCGGAGACGTTGTTCCCCATCTCCTGGCCGCGGCTGGGCGCGAGGCTGTCGAGCTCGTCGAAGAAGATCACGGTGGGGGCGACCTGCCGGGCCTTCCTGAACGTCTGGCGGATCGCCTTCTCGGACTCGCCGACCCACTTCGACAGCAGCTGCGGTCCGCGAACCGAAATGAAGTTGGCGTTGGTCTCGTTGGCGACCGCTTTCGCCATCAGCGTCTTGCCGGTGCCGGGCGGGCCGTACAGCAGAACGCCCTTCGGCGCCTCGATGCCCATCCGCTCGAACTTCTCCGGGCTGGTGAGGGGCCACTCGACGGCCTCCTCAACCTGCTGTTGGGCCTCTTCGAGGCCGCCGACGTCCTCCCAGGTGACCTTCGGGAGCTCGACGAGCACCTCGCGCATCGCCGACGGCTCCACGTCCGCCAGCGCGCCGTGGAAGTCGTCGCGCTTGACGATCATCCGGTCGATGAGGCTCGGCGGGATGTCCTCCTCGTCGAGGTCGATCTCCGGGAGGTAGCGCCGCAGCGCCTTCATCGCCGCCTCCTTCGTGAGACTCTCGATGTCGGCGCCGACGAAGCCGTGCGTCTCGTCGGCCAGGCGGTCCAGCCCCACGTCGTCCGACAGCGGCATGCCGCGGGTGTGGATCTGGAGGATCTCCTTGCGGCCGACCTCGTCGGGGACGCCGATCTCGATCTCGCGGTCGAAGCGACCCGGGCGCCGGAGCGCGGGGTCGACGGAGTCGACGCGGTTCGTCGCCGCGATGACGATCACCTGCCCGCGGGTCTCCAGCCCGTCCATCATCGTCAACAGCTGGGCGACGACGCGGCGCTCCACCTCGCCGGTCACGTCCTCGCGTTTGGGCGCGATGGAGTCCAACTCGTCGATGAAGATGATGCTCGGGCTCTCGTCTTTCGCGTCCTCGAAGATCTCCCGGAGCTGCTGCTCGGACTCGCCGTAGTACTTCGAGATGATCTCGGGCCCCGCGATGGAGAAGAAGCTCGCGGAGGTCTCGTTGGCGACCGCCTTCGCCAGCAGCGTCTTGCCGGTGCCCGGCGGGCCGTGCAAGAGGACGCCCTGTGGCGGCTCGATCCCCAGCTTCTTGAAGATCTGGGGGTGTTTCATCGGCAGCTCGACCATCTCGCGGACGCGCTGAATCTCCTGTTGGAGGCCGCCGATGTCCTCGTAGGTGATGCCGCCGCCGGTCTTCTCGAACCCGGAGATCGGCTCCTCGCGCAGTTCGACATCGGTGTCTTCGGTGATCAGACAGACGCCGTCGGGTTCGGTGTCGACGGCGATCAGCGGAATCGCCTGTCCCGGAGAGCGCATGAACGGGTGGTTCGTGGAGGACATCACGGGGACGATGTCGCGCTCGACGACCGGGCGCTTGAGGATCTGCCGTTTCACCATGCCCGCGGCGTCGGAGCCGAACTGCACCGACGCCTCCTCGGGCGGCGCGAGCGTCAGCGACTCGGCCTTCTTCGCCTCGGCCTTCCGGATCGTGACGCGCTCGCCGATTCCCACGTCGGCGTTCTGGCGCGTGAACCCGTCGATACGGACCGTGTCGGTGTTCCAGTCCTGTCGGTCGGCGCGCCACACTTTCGCGGCGGTGGTCTCGGCTCCCTCGATCTCGATGATGTCGCCCGGAGAGAGCTTCAGGTGTAGGAGGGTGTCCGGGTCGAGGCGGGCGATCCCTCGGCCGGAGTCGTTCGGGTACGCCTTCGCGACTTCGAGTTGGACTTCATTCATGATGGATTGACTGGTGTTCGTTCGCAATACGTCCGTTGGGACGGCTGTTAAGCCCTCCGTTGCGCGCCATGGCACTGGGACGTCGGAATCCAGGGCCGACGGCGGGGACGCATGATGTGCTAATCACTCGCACGATACGGGGCCCGCACTGAAAACACCACCGCCGACGGCGACGGCGTCACGAGCGAGCCCGGCCCCGCGGTCGCGCCGCCGTGGCGGTAGCGACTTCACGGCCCGGGGCGTTCGACCGACCATGCGAACGCTCGCCTTTGACGGCCGGATGGGCGCCGCCGGCGACATGATCCTCGGCGCGCTCGTCGCCGCCGGCGGCGACTCCAAGGTGCTCACACCCGTGGAAGACGCGCTTCCGGTCCGCTACGAGTTCGAAGCGACCGAGCGGAACGGCATCGCGAGCACCCGCGCCCGGGTGCGACATGTCGGCAGCGACGACGGGTCTGAACACGACGGAGGTCACGACCACCACGACGGCCACAATCATCACGATCATAGTCACGACCACGACCACAGCCACGACCACGACCACAACGCCGAGGGGCACGGTCCCCAGCGAACGTACGCCGAGGTCGTCGAGGTCGTCGAGGAGATGGACCTCCCGGAACCGGTCCGGGCGGACGCGCTCGCGACGTTCGAACTCCTCGGGGAGGCGGAGTCGTCGGTTCACGGCACGGACCTCGAGGGAACGCACTTTCACGAGGTCGGCGCCGACGACGCGATCGCCGACGTGGTCGGCGCGTGCCTGCTGTTCGACGATCTCGATCCCGACCGCGTGGTGACGACGCCGCTCGCGACCGGCGACGGCGAGGTCGATTTCAGCCACGGTGTCTACCCGGTTCCGGTGCCCGCGGTCGTCGAGATCGCCGAGCGCGCCGACTGGTCGCTTCGCGGCGGTCCCGTCGACGCCGAGTTGCTCACGCCGACGGGCGCGGCGATCCTCGCGCACCGCGCCGAGGGCGTCGAGCGACTCCCCTCGATCCGCGTCGAGGAGTCGGGCTACGGCGCCGGCGGGTGGACGTTCCCCGACCGCCCGAACGTCCTCCGAGCGGTCGTCGGCGAGGCCGGGCGGTCGGGGCTCGCCCGCGACGACGTGGCCGTGTTGGAGACGAACCTCGACGACGCCGCACCGGAGGTGCTCGGCGGCCTGCAGGAGACGCTCGCCGACGCGGGCGCCCGCGACGTGTCGATCCTCCCAGCGACGATGAAGAAGTCGCGCCCGGGCCACCTCGTGAAGGTGATCTGTGCGCCCGAGGACGCCGACCGCGTCGCCCGGCGGCTCGCCGAGGAGACCGGAACGCTCGGGATCCGTGAGGGCGGCGCGAGCCACCGCTGGATCGCCGATCGTCGCTTCGAGACGGCCGAAATCGCGCTCGGCGAGGGCGACGCAGCCTACGAGATCCCGGTCAAAATCGCCAGCGACACCGACGGGGACGTGTACGATGTGAGCGCCGAGTATGACAACGCCGCGGCCGCCGCCCGCGAGGCCGGCGTCCCGGTCCGAGAGGTGCTTCGCCGCGCGGAGGCGGTCGTCCGCCAGCGGCAGGAGCGGGGCGCCGCCGACCGATGAGAGCGAACGCGCGATGAGCGACGCCGATCGCTACACCTGCGACGACTGCGGCGCCGAGTTCGCCGCCTCGGCGGCGACGCGAACTGAGACGATCGGCGCCCTTGACAGCGACGCGTGGCAGACGCTGTGCTGCCCGACGTGCGGCGCGCGAGTCAAAACGGTGTTCGTCGGCCGACGCTGACTCGGGTCCCTCTGTCGGCGGTCAGCCGTCGCGCTGTCGGGCGATGGCTTCCTCCAACGTCAACTCCCCGAGGGCGACCCCGCGGGCCAGATCCTCGCTCACGGTGAGATCGCCGTTCGAACGGTCGCGCGACTCGTTCTTGATGCGCTGGGTCTCTCCGGCGGTGGGTTCGACGTCGCGGGTCTCCACCGGGTCTCCCTTCATGCGGGCGATGTTGACGGCTGCGAGCACGTCGGCCATCCCCTTCCCGGCGGCGCCGCGGCCGAGCGTCGGCGTCGTCCCCGACTCGTCGACGAGTTCGACGGAGGCGCCCTCCAGTTCGTTCACGACCCGCGCGCTCCGGAGGCGGTCCCCGTCGCCCACGCGAACCAGCGCGTCCGGCTCGTCCTCGATCTCCGCGAGCACGGTGTCGACGGCATCGGCCAGCGAGACGTGGTACGCGGCGACTACGGTCTCGCCCGAGAGCACCGCGATCCCCGGCTGCTCGCCCGGATCGACGCCCACGACGGTCCGCCCGTCGCCGCCGCGGAGGCCGCCGAGCGCCTCCTCGACGCCGTCGCGGACGTCGTCGGCCGTCGTGGTGACGTGTTGGACCGGCTCGCCGCGGAAACTGAGGCCGTCGTGCGGCGCCGAGATCACGGCCTCTGTGCCTTCCGGGAGCGCGACGTCGGGTTCCCGAGTGGTGAACGTCGCGCCGCGCTCGCGTAACTCGGCGACCGCAGCGTGATACAGCTCGAAGTCCTCCGTGACGACGACGATCACTCGCCACGACTGTAGGGCGCTCGACGGCTTGACAGTGACGCCGACGGTGCGCGGGCAACGACACGCGGTGACGCCGACGGGCCGATCGCTGTGGCGTCGCGCCGCGACTGATTCTCCTTTGTGATACCTGGGGGACTACCGTTAACTGTGGGATCGAGAAGGTCGGGACAAGATGACAGACAGTTCTGGGCCCTCGACGGGTGCCCGGCTGGTTCCGGACGTGATACGTCGCGGGATCGTCCGCAAGTTCGCGACGGTGTTGCTCGTGTTGATACTCGCGACCGGGGGCGTCGGCGCGTACGCGGTCTCCTCTACGACGGCGGACCTCCAAGAGAACGTCAGGAGCGACCTGACGACGGTGACGACGTCTGAGGCCGACGGGCTCTCCGAGTGGTTGAGCCAGCGGAGCACGGCTGTGCGGATGATCTCCGAGTATCAAGACGTGCGCGAGGGGAACACCGCGAAGCTCCGGCCGGTGTTCACCACAGAACTCCGGGCGCTTCCGAACGACGTCCACGCGATCCACTACGTCGACACCGACGAGCGGACCGTGCTCGCGTCCAGCAACCCGGATCTCGAGGACGCGTCGCTCGCGGAGGCGTCGCTGGCGTGGGCGCCGGCGGTGGCCCCCGCCTCCGCAGACCGGACGGCCACGTCGTCGGTGTACCGCACCAACGACGGCCCGATGATCGGCTTCGTCAGCGCGGTCCCCTCTGCGCCCCACCGCGCGGTGGTGCTCGTCGCCGACACCGGGGCCATCGGTGAGGGCTTCTCGACGCCCGTCGAGGGCGGGTTCGTCCGCGTCGTCGACCGCAACGGCATCGTGGTGATGGCGGACGAGCCCGACGCGATCAGCCAGTCGTACCTCGGTGCCACCGGCGACATGTTCCAACGCGCGCTCGACGGCAACGACGTGGTCACCGAGGACGCGGCGGTCGAAGACGCGCTGAACCGCGACCTCGTCGTTTCCTACGCCCGCGTCCCGGGAACTACCTGGGTGATGGCGGTTCACGTCCCGGCCGACGGTGCGTACGCGGTCGCCGCCGGCGTCCGACAGAACATCCTCCTGCTGGTCGCCACCGCCCTCGCCGGATTCCTGTTCGCGGGCGTGGTGATCGCGAAGCCGACCGGCGACGCGCTCGACGATCTGAGCGATCGCGCTCGGGCGCTCGGTTCGGGCGACCTCGACGTGTCCGTCTCGACGGACCGGATCGACGAGATCGGCACGCTGTACGGTTCGTTCGGCGACATGCGCGACGACCTGTCCGACCGGGTCGACCAGGCGCAAACCGAGCGCGAGCGCGCCGCCGACGCGAGAGCGGAGGCGGAGGCGCTGGCCGACTCGCTGGAGGGCCGCGCGACCGAGTACGGCGACGCGATGGAGCGGGCCGCCGCCGGCGACCTCACCGTCAGGCTCGACGAGAACGCCGACAACGAGGCCCTCGAGGAGATCGCACGCTCGTTCAACCGGATGGTCGACGACCTCGAGGACACGGTCGGCACCGTCCGCGCGTTCGCAGACGAGGCCGACGAGCGCGCCGCGGCCGTCGCCGCCGGCGCCGACCAGATCGAGGACGCAAGCGCCTCGGTCAGCCGCGCGATGACCGACGTCGCCGGAGCCAGCGACGAGCAGGCCGAGCGACTGAGCGAGGTAAGCGGCGAGATGAGCGGGCTCTCGGCCACGGTCGAAGAGATCGCCGCGACCGCCGCGGACGTCTCCACGCTGTCGGCGGAGGCCGCCGAAAGCGCCGACACCGCCGGCGAGGCCGCCGAGGACGCCCTCGACGCGTTCACCGCGGTCGCGGACCGCACCGACCGAACCGCAGACGAGGTCGACCGCGTCGCCGACGAGATGGCCGAGATCACCGAGGTCGTCGACCTGATCGACGGGATCGCCGAGCAGACGAACCTCCTGGCGCTCAACGCGTCCATCGAGGCCGCCAGGGCCGGCGAGGAGGGCGACGGCTTCGCCGTCGTCGCCGACGAAGTGAAGACGCTCGCAGAGGAGACGAGCGCCGCGACCGACGAGATCGCCGCTCGGATCGAGACGCTCCAGGAGGCGTCGACGGCGGCGGCCGACGACATGGCCGCGACCGAGACCGTCGTCGAGGACGGCGTCGAGGTCGTCGAGGACGCGCTCGAGGCCGTAGAGACGGTTGGCGAGCGAATCGACGACGCGAACGACGGCGTCGAGTCGATCGACGCGGCCACCGACGACCAGGCGGCGACCACCGAGGAGGTCGTGACGATGGCCGAGGAAGTGACCGAGATCGGCGAACGCACCAGCGCGGACGTCGACAGCGCCGCCGCGTCGGCCCAAGAACAGACCGCCGCGGTCACCGAGGTCAGCGAATCCGCCGAGACGCTCTCCGAGCGGGTCGAGGAACTCCGCGAACTCGTCGCCCGATTCGACGTGTCCACCGACGCGGAGGCCGGCGGTGCCGGTGGCGACGTTGCCGCCGGAACCGACCGCGACGCTGCACCCACCGGTCGCGAAGTCGATACCGGCGGAAGCGGAGGGGGCGGCGCCGACATTGCGATGACCGACGGCGACGGCTTCGAGTACGTTGCCGAGGGCGGCGGTCCCGCGGGCGACGACTGACTGCCTGGCTGTATCGACGGTCGCGTCCGCGACGACCGATCTCGATGTCGACGCCGGGGTGCCGACCCGCCAGCGGCGGCCGTCCACCCCCGCCCGGCACTCGGGAGGTTTTTGCCCGGTGACGACCCAGAGCCGACCGTGTCCGAGTTCCTGACGACTGGTAGCACGGCCGTCGACGATCTGATCGGCGGCGGCATCGAGCGCGGCGTCGTCACTCAACTGTACGGCCCGCCGGCGTCGGGAAAGACGAACCTCGCGCTGACGGCGGCGGTTGAGGTCGCAGCCGACGGCGGCTCGGTCCTCTACATCGACACCGAGGACCTCTCGATGACCCGGTTTCGCGACATCGCCGAGGCGCGCTCGGAGGAACCGGTCGAGCGGGTCGCCGGTCGCCTCGTCGTGAGCGAGGCCATGAGCTTCGAGGAGCAGGGGGAGGCAGTGAAGGACGCCGCCGACCTCGCCGACGGCGTCGACCTGATCGTGCTCGACTCCGCGACCGGGTTCTACCGGCTGGAGCGCACGGAAGACTCCCGCGGCGGGGAGTCGGTACGCGAGGTCGCGCGCCACGTGACCCACCTGCTGTCGCTGGCGCGCAAGCACGACCTCGCGGTGCTCGTGACGAACCAGGTGTTCACCGACCCCGACGCCGACCGCGACCGCCCGCTGGGAGGAAATACCTTGGAACACTGGACGGGCGTGATTCTCCGACTGGAGCGCTTTCGCGGCGGCAACCGGCGGGCAACCCTGGAGAAACACCGCTCGCAGCCGGCCGGAGAGTCCGCGCGCTTCGAGATCACGGACGCGGGCGTCGAGGACGCACAGGAACGGTAGCGGGCGCGAGCGACGGGAACGAGACCGGGGACAGATCGGGGCGCGAACGCGAGCCCCGCCGGTCTCGCCCGAACCGCGTCGGCGCCGCGGACGGCCGGGAGGCGCCGTGAGGTCCGATTCGAGCGATTCAAGTAGCCGCACGGGGTTTCACCTGCTATGAAAGACCAGAGCGGACGCAGGAAGCGAAAGCGGACCGGCGGCCTCCGACGCCCCTCCAGCAATAAGAAGCGACACGAACTGGGCCGCGAGCCCGCCGAAACGACCGTCGGCGAGCCCCGGTTCCGCGTCATCGACTCGCGCGGCACCAACGAGAAGACCCGCGCGCTCTCGACGAACGTCGCGCAGGTCGCCACCGGCGGCGAGACCGTCGAGGCCGACATCGAGGACGTCACGGAGAACCCCTCGAACGTGAACTACGTCCGTCGGAACATCATCACGAAGGGCGCCGTCATCGCCACCAGCGAAGGCGAGGCGCGCGTCACGTCGCGACCGGGCCAGACCGGCCAGGTCAACGCCGTCCTCATCGAGGAGTAACGCCGTCGACGCGGTTGTTGTTCTCGCTCCACAGTCGATAGCCGATAGCCGCTGCCCCGCTCGACGGCACCGAGATGTGACGGTGGCGACGGCGAGCGGGGACGCCCGTGAACTCGTGACCGTCTCGGTCAGCCGCTGCCCGGGAGCGGACAGAGGCTCGCGGTGAACGCGACCACCTCGTCGGTCTCGTTTCGCGCGCCGTGCACGTCGCCCCGCTCGTGGAGCACGACCCCCGGCGCCGCGACCGCCTCGGACTCGTCGTCGCGGACGACCGTCACCTCGCCGTCGAGCACGTGGAAGACGTTCGTGCTGTCGGCGTGTTCGTGCGCGTCGAGTTCGGCGTCGGGCCCGAGCGCGAACAGCTTCACGAGCACGTCGTCGGTGACGACGAGTTCGGCGGTCTCGACCTCGCCCTCGCCGGGGTCGAGGTCGTCGAGCGCGTCCGCGAGGAGTTCGAGCGTCATACGGCCCCGTCGGTCTCGAGGCTCAAAAAGCGATCTGGAGCGCAGCGGCCGTCGCTCTCGTCGGTGACGCCGCGCTTGCGAGAACCGTCCCGTTCTGTTCGGATCCGTCCCGTTCGGTGGCGGCGTCGCGCCGCCGTGGATCGGCGATCCGACCGCGATCGACCCGGCGGGGTCGACCCGGTCGTCGGCCGTCCCGTCGTGCCTCTCTCACCCTCGGTCCGGGGGTACGGGGACCCCCAGTCGCGTGCGTCAGTGTGTCGTGCCGGCACGGGGCCGGCGGCCGATTGCGACCGCGCGCCGGTCGAACCCCGAAGGGATCGCCGTCCACGCGGCCGGTACGTGCGTGTGACGTCCCCGGTCAGTACCGGTTACCGGTCGTTTCCGTTTCCGTTGCCGTTGTTGCCACGAGCGTCGTCATCGTCGTCGGCCTCGTCTTCCTCGTCGTCGTCGTCCTCTTCGTCTTCCTCGTCGTCATCTTCGTCATCCTCGTCGGCCTCGTCCTCGTCGTCGCTATCGGGACCGACGTCCTCGGGCGGACCGCGACGCTCGTCGTCGTCGGTCTCGTTCTCGTCATCGTCGTCGGCGTTCGGCCCGACGTCCTCGGGCGGTCCACGCCGGTCGTCGTCGGTCTCGTTCTCGTCGTCACCGTCGGGGCCGACATCGGCGGGCGGGCCGCGCTCGCCGTCGGGGCCGTTCCCGGCGACCGAGCTGACCGCCTCGCCGAGCGTGCTGGCGTTCGTCTCGCCGCCCAGGTACGCGTTGATTGCCGAGAGCACGGCCTTCGCGTTGTCCGAGGCGTCGTCGGGCAGGCCGATCGCGGGACCGCGGCGGTCGGTCTCGTTTCCGTCAGTCTCGTTCTCCTCGGTCTCGTTCGCCTCCTCCTCGTCGGTCTCGACCTCGAATTCGGCCTCCTCGACGCTCACCGAGCCGTTCTCGATGGCGAGCTCCACCTCGCCGGAGACGTTCTCGCCGGTCACGTCCAGTTCGACCTCCTCGGTCTCGGAGTCGTTCACGTCGAACGCGACCGACCCGTCGGCGTCGGTGGTGCCGAGGAGCGAGTCGTCGCGAAGCACCGACAGCCCCTCGACGCCGCTCCCGTTCGCGGTCACGGTGAGGGTCACCGTTCCGTTGTCGTACGCGGCGTCCGCCTCGTACTCCTCGACGGACGCGTCGGTCGCGGCGACAGTCGCTCCTGCTCCGGTACTTGTCGCGGCAGCGCCCACGCCGGCGCTCATGAGGAGCGCCGCCAGGCCGACCGCGAGCAGCTTTGTCGCGTTCATCACGACTGTCGCCTGTCGTCCCGGGATAAAGAAGGGGGCAAACGACGAACCCGAGTTCCGGGATTTGAAGCGCTGTAAAGCCGAATTAAGTCCGATTAACTACCCAAGGTGAGCGGTATCGTCCCCACGCGGGATCGCTCGGCCGTTCGGCGCCACCGCGTCGATCACGCGCGATCGTCAGTCGGTCAGCGGTCGGTCGACTTCCGAACGAGCCCGGCGATGGGACGACGAGGCGACTCACGGGCCGGCGACGAGTTCGTCGGCGACGACTTCGGCCGAGAGGAGCTCCGGATCGACCGCGAGATCGACCTGCCCCCTCGCGAACTCCGGCAGCGACTCGGCAGCGTAGACGACCGCGCGCACCTCCGGGTTGCGTTCCTTCGCGACAGCGATCCCCGTCGCCTCCGCGGTGTCGGTGAGGACGAACAGCGCGGCGTCGTCGATGCCGGCGTCCTCGAGGGTGCCGCCGGTGACGGCGCCGTCGATGTGGGAGACGGTCACGTCGTGCGTTTCGAGTTCGCCGGCGAGATCCTCGACGTCCGGTCCGGCGACGACAGCGGAGAGATCCGTCATTACCGGTCGTCAGTCGGCTTGCGGGGATAAGCTTCGTGTCTCGTCGATCGGCGCGACCGTGTTCGGGAGCTCGTTTCGATCGGCGAATCGGTTCGATCGGGTGAATCGGGCGGTTCGAAGCCGTGGGCGCCGAAACGGCGGACCGGCCCGACCCGGCCGATCCGACCCGGTTACTCGTACTCGATCGTCGCCGGCGGCTTGTGCGTCACGTCGTACACCACCCGCGAGACGTTGTCGTTCTCGCCGGTGATCCGCGACTGGATGCGCTGGAGCGTCTCCCACGGGAGGTTTTGCGCCCGCGCTGTCATCCCGTCGCGGCTCTCCACCGAGCGCACGGAGACGACCCAACCGTGGACGCGGTTGTCGCCCTTCACGCCCGTCGCCTTCCCGATGACGGCGGCGAACGCCTGCCACGGCTCGTGTTCTTCGACCTCCTCCTCGACCACGTGGCACGCGTTCCGGGCGACCTCCAGCTTTTCCTCGGTGATCTCGCCGATGATGCGGACGGCGAGTCCGGGCCCCGGGAACGGCATGCGCTCGGAGATGACGGCCTCCAGATCGAGCGCTCGGGCGACCTCGCGGACCTCGTCCTTGTAGAGGTCGCGCACGGGCTCGACGATGCCGTCGAAATCGACCACGTCCGGCAGCCCGCCGACGTTGTGATGGGACTTGATGTTCCCCTCGCTCTCGATGCGGTCGGGATAGATCGTTCCCTGCACGAGGTACTCGGCGTCGGTCTCGGTGGCCTCGCGTTCGAACTCGCGGATGAACTGCTCGCCGATGACGTGACGCTTCTCCTCGGGGTCGGTGACGCCCGAGAGCGCGTCGAGGAACCGGCCTTGCGCCTCCACGACCTCCAGCGACTCCATGAACGAGAACGTCTCGCGGATCTGATCCGTCTCCCCTTTGCGCATCAGGCCGGTGTCGACGTACACCGGGGTGAGCTGTTCGCCGATGGCGCGGTAGGCGAGCGCGGCCGCGACCGACGAGTCGACGCCGCCCGAGAGGGCGATGATCGCGTTCGCGTCGCCGACGGCCTCGCTGATCTCGGTCGTCGCCTCGTCGATGAACTCCTCGACGTTCACCATCAGGCGGTCACCTCCTCGTCGGCGACGGGGTCGCGGTCGCCCGCCGTCTCCTCGTCGCCGTCTTCGGGGTTCGCCTCGTCGAGCACCGCGTCGAGCAGGCCGACGAACGGCGGCGACGCGCGGTCGGGTCGCGAGCGGAACTCGGGGTGGAACTGCGTGCCGACGAAGTACGGGTGGTCGTCGCGCTCGAGGATCTCCATACGCGGTCCCGCGCTGCCGGAGAACACGAGTCCGTCGGTCGCCAGCTCCTCGATGTAGTTCGGATTCACCTCGTAGCGGTGGCGGTGGCGCTCCGTGCAGGAGGTGTTGCCGTAGATTCGCTCGGCGAGCGTCCCCGGTTCGATTTCGGTTTCGTGGGCGCCCAGCCGCATCGTGCCGCCCATGTCCTCCTCGTCGTGCTGGTCGGGCAGCAGGTCGATGACGGGGTAGGGCGTCTCCGGTTCGAACTCCGCGGAGTCGGCGTCGTCCCACCCGAGGACGTTGCGCGCGTGCTCGACGACGGCCATCTGGAACCCGAGACACAGGCCGAGGAACGGCACGTCGTGTTCACGGGCGTAGCGCACGGCCTCGACTTTCCCCTCGGTGCCGCGGGAGCCGAAGCCACCGGGAACGACGACGCCGTCGGCTCCTTCCAGACGCTTCCGGTGGTCGCCGTCGGCCTCGTCGGCGTCGACCCACACGACGTTCACGTCGACGCCGTGCTCCAGCCCGGCGTGTTTCAGCGCCTCGTGGACGCTCATGTACGCGTCCTCCAGGTCGTACTTGCCGACGAGCGCGATGTCGACCTCGCCGGTGCGGTCGCGCGTGACGAGGTCGCGCCAGGTGTTCTCGCGCTCGGGGGCCGGGAGCGCCTCATCGGCGAGGCCGAGCCGCTCCATCACGTACTCGTCGAGGCCCTCCTCCTCGACGGTGAGCGGGACGTGGTACACGTCCTCGACGTCGGGGTTCGAGAAGACGGCCTCGGTGGGAACGTCACAGAAGAGGCCGATCTTCTCTTTCGTCTCGGGGTCGAGTTCGTCGTCACAGCGACCGACGAGGATGTCGGGCTGCAGACCGATCGAGCGGAGCTCCTTCACCGAGTGCTGGGTGGGCTTCGTCTTCTGCTCGCCGTTCTTCGAGTAGGGGACGAGCGTCACGTGCGTGAAGAGGATGTCGTCGTCCTCCTCCTCGTGGGCGAACTGGCGGAGGGCTTCCAGGTACGGCATCCCCTCGATGTCGCCGACGGTTCCCCCGATCTCGACGAGGCACACGTCGGTCCCCTCGGCGGCCTCGCGGATCCGCCGCTTGATGTCGTCTGTGACGTGCGGGATGACCTGCACCGTCTTCCCGAGGTAGTCGCCGGCGCGCTCCTTCTCGATGACGTGCTGGTACGTCTTGCCCGTCGTGACGTTGTGATCGGAGGTCATGTCGACGCCGAGGAAGCGCTCGTAGTTCCCCAAGTCGAGGTCGACCTCTCCCCCGTCTTTCAGCACGTACACCTCGCCGTGCTGGTACGGGTTCATCGTCCCCGCATCGACGTTCAGGTACGGGTCGATCTTGACGGCCGTCACATCGAAGCCGGCGTTGGCGAGCAGCCGGCCGGTGGACGCGGCGGTGATCCCCTTCCCCAGACCGGACATCACCCCGCCCGTGACGAAAATGAACTTGCGACCCAGTGATGGGTCGTATCCCGTTTGTTCAGTCGGCATAGTGTGGGTGCGGCAGGCCGGTGGAAAACCGTTTCGGAGCGATCCGGTGGGGTCTCGGATCCGGCGGGAGTGGGCCGGGTTCTCCCCGGTGAGCCGTCGCCGCGAATCGGCACCGAGATCGCCGTCCGGGACCGCGCCGCCGACCGCACCTTTAGGTTACGTCCGCCCTTGTATCAGCGTATGCGCGTAGTCGTCGCCGGCGGCACCGGCTTCATCGGGACGCACCTGTGTACGGAACTCGACCAGCGCGGCCACGAGGTGGTGGCGCTCGCCCGGGACCCGTCCGGCGCCGGGCTCCCTGACGGCGTCATCACGAAGGCGGCCGACGTGACGGACCGCGACTCGCTCGCCGGCGCCGTCGAAGACGCCGACGCGGTCGTGAACCTCGTCGCCCTCTCGCCGCTGTTCAAGCCCGACGGCGGCGACGAGCAACACGAGCGGATCCACCTCCGCGGGACGGAGAACCTCGTCGCCGTCGCCGAGGACGCGGGCGTCGATCGGTTCGTGCAGATGTCGGCGCTCGGCGCCGACCCGGACGGCACGACCCATTACATCCGCGCGAAGGGGCAGGCGGAGGAGGCCGTCCGCGAGAGCGGGATCGAGCACGTGATCGCCCGCCCGTCGGTCGTCTTCGGCGACGGCGGCGAGTTCGTCTACTTCACGAAGCGGCTGAAAGAGATATTCGCGCCCGGCGTCCCGCTGTACCCGCTCCCCGGCGGCGGTCGCAACCGCTTCCAGCCGATCTGGGTCGGCGACCTCGCCCCGATGCTCGCTGACGCCGTCGTCGACGCCGAGCACGGCGATCAGACGTACGAGTTCGGCGGCCCCGACGTGCTCACGCTTCGAGAGATCTCCGAGCTGGTGTTCGAGTCGGAGGACACGTCGATCACGGTCGTCCCGCTTCCGATGGGGCTGGCGAAGGTCGGGCTCTCCGTCCTCGGGTCGGTCGGCTTCCCGATGGGGAGCGATCAGTACCGGTCGCTCCAGCTCGACAACGTCGTTAGCGAGAACGACGTCGGCGCGTTCGGCGTCGCGGAGACGGACCTGAAGCGGTTCGACGAATACCTCGGACTACCGACGGAGCCCGGAGATACGGCCGAATCGACCGCCACCGTGTAAGCGATCGGCGCTTCGCTTGGGGACTTCCAGGTCTGCGTTCGGGTCCGCTGGGCCGGTGTTCGAATCTGCCGGACGAGGGCTCGAGATCCGCCGGACGGGCGTTCGGGATCAGCCGGATCACAGACCGCGCCCGAGCCTCGCCGGGCCGCCCGCTCGCCCGAACTGGTTCCCACGGGTAACGCCCCAGCCGGAAGGTATAAATGTGTCATACGACCGTCTGGTGCGCGGGTCTCTCTCCGAGCGTTCGCTTCTTCGACCCCGACGCCTGGTTGCGATCTCCGGGCGATTCCGACGGGCTCGGACTCTCGTCAGTGATAGCCCCATCAGAAGGTTTATGACCGTCCTCTCTCTGAATCTGGCGTAATGAGGAGGGGAGACGTATGAAACTGGCACTCATCGGATTCGGTCAGGCGGGGGGAAAAATCGTCGATAAGTTCGTCCAATACGACCAGCGCACGGGAAGCGACATCGTGCGTGCGGCGGTCGCGGTCAACACGGCCAAGGCGGACCTCATGGGCCTCGAAGAGATTCCGCAGGACCAGCGGGTCCTCATCGGGCAGTCGCGGGTCAAGGGCCACGGCGTCGGCGCGGACAACGAACTCGGCGCGGAGGTCGCCGAGGAGGACATCGACGAGGTGCAGGGCGCCATCGACTCGATCCCGGTCCACGAGGTCGACGCGTTCCTCGTCATCGCCGGGCTCGGCGGCGGCACCGGCTCCGGCGGCGCGCCGGTGCTCGCGAAGCACCTCAAGCGGATCTACACCGAACCCGTCTACGGGCTGGGCGTGCTGCCCGGTTCCGACGAGGGCGGCATCTACACGCTGAACGCGGCCCGCTCGTTCCAGACGTTCGTCCGTGAGGTGGACAACCTCATGGTGTTCGACAACGACGCGTGGCGCAAGACCGGAGAGTCGGTCTCCGGCGGCTACGACGAGATCAACGAGGAGATCGTCAAGCGGTTCGGCATCCTGTTCGGCGCCGGCGAGATCGACCAAGGGCAGGAGGTCGCCGAGTCCGTCGTCGACTCAAGCGAGATCATCAACACGCTGTCTGGCGGCGGCGTCTCGACGGTCGGCTACGCCAGCGAGGAGGTCGAGGAGGCCGCCGGCGGCGGCGGGCTGCTCTCGCGGCTCACCGGCGACAGCGACGACGAGAACCTCGACACCGCTCACACGACCAACCGGATCACATCGCTCGTGCGCAAGGCGGCGCTGGGTCGCCTCACGCTACCGTGTGAGATCGAGGGCTCCGAGCGCGCGCTGCTCGTCATGGCCGGGCCGCCCCAGCACCTCAACCGCAAGGGGATCGAGCGCGGTCGCAAGTGGCTCGAAGAGCAGACCGGATCGATGGAGGTGCGCGGGGGCGACTACCCCGTCAGCGGCTCCGGATTCGTCGCGAGCGTCATCCTGCTGTCGGGCGTGACGAACGTCCCACGGATCAAGGAGCTCCAGCAGGTCGCCATCGAGGCCCAGGACAACATCGACGACATCCAGCAGGAGAGCCAGGACAACCTCGATAGCCTCATCAGCGATGACGAGGACGAGCTTGAATCGCTGTTCTGAGCTCACTGCGGTCCTCGCGGTTCTCGCCCTCTTGGTCGCGGCGGTCGCGCCGGCGGCGGCGGTGTCGGTCGAACAGACCGACGTGCCGGAGACGGGCGAGGTGGACTCGCAGGTGACGGCGACAGTGACGCTGACTGAGCTGTACGACACCTACGAGACGTGGCAGCTCGCCGGCCAGACCGGGCTGCAGGACGTGACGTGGACCGTGACGTTCCTGAACCAGGCGGGCAACCAGGTGCGCCAGGAGTCGTACGACGGCCAGAACTTCACGGGCGCGACCGTCGACATCGAGGCGGGGACCTCCGAGGTCCGCGTCCGCGTGACGGGCACCGTGCCGGCCGTCGAGACGTACAGC
Organism: Halobaculum halobium; assembly: GCF_030127145.1. Taxonomy (NCBI): domain Archaea; kingdom Methanobacteriati; phylum Methanobacteriota; class Halobacteria; order Halobacteriales; family Haloferacaceae; genus Halobaculum; species Halobaculum halobium. Next base: position 1,162,875 of record NZ_CP126158.1, on the reverse strand, counting down.
TACGACCCGCAGCAGTCGTTCACGCTGCTCGCGCTCGATCAGACTCGGGAGGGCGGCACGTCGAACGAGCTGACGAACCAGTCGGCGACCCACTACACGAGCGACAGTCGTGAGGCGCGCGAGGCGATGGAATCGGCCCGGACGGCGATCGACGCCGCCGGCAACCCCGACACCGCCGAGGAGTCGTTCGCCAGCGCGGTCGACGCCTACGAGGCCGGGAACTTCGACAACGCCGCCTCGCTGGCCGAGCGCGCCGAGACCGAGGCCAACCAGGCCGAGAGCAGCCAGCAGCGCAATCAGCTGATCCTCTACGGCGTCGCCGGCCTCGTCGTGCTCGGGGTCATCGCGGGCGCCGCCGTGCTGTTCCTGCGGGGTCGCGGGGACGGCTACGACAAGCTCGGCTGACGCCGAGACAGTTCGGATTTCGATCGTGGCAGACACCATCGACGCGCTCGTCCCGTTCGCCCCGGATCGCCCGAAGACGCGACTTTCTGACACGCTCACGCCCGATGAGCGGCGGGCGTTCGCCGACGCGATGCTGACGGACGTACTCGCGGCCCTCCGTGCGGCCGACTTCCGGCCGCGACTGCTCACCACCGAGGCGACCGACCGGGACGCGCCGGAGACGGTCGACGAGCGACCGCTCACCGACGCGGTGAACGCCGCGCTCGACGCGCACGACCTCGGCCCCGAGTCACCGCTGGCGGTCGTGATGGCCGATCTCGCGCTGGCAACGCCGCGGTCGCTCGCGCGCCTCCGAGGCCGGGGCGACGTGGTCCTGGCGGCTGGATTGGGCGGCGGGACGAACGCGCTGCTCACCCGGGACCCGGGGTTCCGGGTCGACTACCACGGCGCGTCGTACCTCGATCACCTGCGCGCCGCACGCGGCGCTGGCGCGACGGTGCGCGAGGTGGACTCGCGGCTGCTGGCGACGGACATCGACGAGCGCGGCGACCTCGCCGAGGTGCTGGTGCACGGTGACGGCGCGGCTCGCGACTGGTTGGTCGATGTGGGGTTCGCGGTCGACGCGAGCGGCGGTCGGGTGTCGGTCGGTCGCCAGGCGTAGGCCGGAGAGGAAGCGGACAGGTGGGGGCGCTATTCCCCGCCGAGTTCGAGACTCGTCACCATCCCCTTCGCGGCGGCGAGCTCGTCTTCGTTGACGCCGTGGCCCATCCCCTCGTAGATGCGCTCGTCCACCTCCGCGCCCAGCCCCTCCAGCACTTCGGTGGTCTCGGTCACGCGTTCCAGCGGGATGTGCGGGTCCACGTCCGAGCAGCCGAGGAAGGCGGGCGTCCCGTCGAGATCGCCGTCGTACTCGCGGGGGGAGCCCTCGGGACCGATGAGCCCGCCGGAGAAGCCGACGAGGCCGCCGTACCGGCGGGCGTTGCGGGCGACCCACTCCGAGGCGAGGCACGCGCCCTGTGAGAAGCCGAGCACGAGCACGTTCTCGGCGCCGACGGCGTCGGCGGCGGCCTCGACGACGCTGCCGACGAACCCGAGCGCGGAGTCGAGGTGCGGCTGGTTCTTGCTCGTCTCCTCCATGAACGAGTGGGGGTACCAGGTGTTGCGGGCGGCCGAGGGCGCGAGGTACGCGACCGAGTCGGTGCCGAACTCGCCGGCCATCCCGAGGATGCTGCGGGCGGTCGCGCCGCGGCCGTGGACCATCACGACCGCCGCCGTCGCCTCGGTCAGGTCGGCGCCGGCGTGGCGCACGGGCTGGCCGCCGTGGGGGCCGTCGACGCTCTTGGTGTCGATATCGGTCATCGCTCGAACGGTCGGTTCCGGGCGGGGTATCGGTTGTGGTGGCGGATCGGGCTCGTGTCGTTCGTGTCGCTTTGGGTCGAGTCGGACGTCCCGTGTTGCATCGCCTCGAGAGCTGTGCCGGCGAGCGCCGCGTGGCGGGTCCTGTCCTCGTCGCGTTTCCGCGCTTGCCGATGACCGACTCGTTTTTGACCCTCGGTCGGCGATTCCCGGACGTGTTCCCGGGCGCGGCGGAGTACGACCTCGACATCGCGGTCGCCGACAGCGACGTGGAGCGGCTGCTGTCGGTCACACCCGAGGACGTGTCCGCTGCGCCCGAACTCACGTTCGCCCGGAACGTGTTCGTCCCGCTGACGACCGCTTGCCGGTACACCTGCACCTACTGCACCTACTACGACGTGCCCGGGGAAGCGAGCCTGCTGTCACCCGAGGAGGTGCGCGAGCGCTGTCGCGTCGGCGCCGACGCCGGCTGCACTGAGGCGCTGTTCACCTTCGGCGACAAGCCGGATTCGCGCTACACCGCGATCCGGGACCAGCTATCCGAGTGGGGGTACGACTCCGTCGTCGACTATCTCGATCGCGCCTGCGAGATCGCGCTCGAAGAGGGGCTGCTCCCGCATTCGAACCCTGGCGACCTCACGGAGGCGGAGTTCCGCCAGCTCCGCGAGGCGAACGCCTCGATGGGCGTGATGCTGGAGACGACCGCAGACGTGGACGCCCACGCCGGAACGAGGCGGAAGACCCCCGGTCAGCGCCTGAACACCATCCGCGCCGCGGGGGAGGCGCGAGTGCCGTTCACGACGGGTATCCTCGTCGGCATCGGCGAGGGGTGGACCGACCGGGCGGAGTCGCTGCTGGCGATCCGCGCGCTCCACGAGCGCTACGGCCACGTGCAGGAAGTGATCGTCCAGCCGGTGACGCCCAACGAACGCTCCGACTTCGAGGGGCCCTCGACGGCGACGATGCGGCGCGTGACGGCGATGGCGCGGGCGGCGCTCCCCGAGGAGGTGTCGGTGCAGTCGCCGCCGAACCTCGCGCCCGTCGGCGACCTGCTCGACTGCGGCGTCGACGACCTCGGCGGCGTCTCGCCGGTGACGGACGACTACATCAACCCCGACTACGCGTGGCCCGCGCTCGACGAACTCCGCGCGGTCGCCGAGGCGGGGGGCGTCCCCCTCCACGAGCGTCTCCCGACTCACGAGCGCTTCCTGCCCGCGAGACACCGGCGCGCCGGCTTTGACGGCGACCCCGCTCCAGGGCGTTGGCTTCACGGTCGGATCCCTGACGCGCTCGCCCGCGAGGACGTCCACGGCGCGCGCTTCCGAGGAGTCGCTCGACGCGACGCGCCGCTGTCGGTGTGAGCCGCACGCGGGAGCGAAGGCGTTTGAGCCGGCCGGACGACGCGGTCAGCCTGCGGACTGTGGTTTGACCCGCGCGAGGGCCGCCGACGCCAGCAGACTCTTCCGTCGCCCGACCCAGCCGGTATCCGTACATGTACGGCGTGACATCGACGGTCGCGGCCCTGGCCCTGCAGATCGACACCGGAGCGGTCGTCGCCCGGTTGGGCGGCTACGCGACGAACGTTATCGGCTTCGTCCTCGGGTTCGTGCTCACCTACCTCCTGGGGAAGTTGGTCCTGCTCCCGATCGCCCACCGGGTGCTGAACCGTCGCGGGTTCGACCGCACCGTACTCAGCCTCGCCGACAGCGTGCTGGCCGCGCTGGTGGTGGTGCTCGCGATCTCGATCGGATTTATGGCCGCCGGCTTCCCGCGGTTCCTCACCGCCGTGGCGACGCTCGGCGGCGCGCTCGCGCTGGCGATCGGCTTCGCCGCCCAGGACCTCATCGGCAACTTCGTCGCCGGCGTGTTCATCATCAAGGACAAGCCGTTCGAGGTGGGCGACTGGATCGAGTGGAACGGGAACTCGGGGCGCGTCGAGGACATCGACCTGCGCGTCTCGCGCGTCCGCACCTTCGACAACGAGCGCGTCACCGTCCCCAACGGGGAACTGGCGAACAACGCGATCACGAACCCCGTCGCGTACGACACGCTCCGCCAGAAATTCGTCTTCGGCATCGGCTACGACGACGACATCGACCACGCCACCGACTGCATCATCGAGGAGGCCGATGCCGTCGACGGAATCCTCTCGGACCCAGCGCCGTCAGTGCGCGTAACCGAACTCGGCGACTCGGCGGTCGGGCTCCAGAGCCGGTTCTGGATCGACGACCCCGACCGCGGCGACTTCGTCCGCGTCCGCTCGGCGTACGTCCAGGCCGTGAAAGAGCGCTTCGACGAGGAGGGCATCGACATGCCGTACGTCCACCGACAGCTCACCGGGGAGGTGGAGGTGCTGGAATCGGTCGCCGACGGCGCCGTCGCGACAGCCGACCCGACGGCGGTCGACGGTGACGGCGACGGCGACTGACCGACGCGCCCCGCTCGAGGTCGGTCGACCGAGACCCTCTCGTCGGCTCCGCGGCGGTCGTCCGTCGTTCTGTTCCTCGCAAGACACATATCCCTCGGCCGACACACACCCGGTAGTGACTCTGCGATCGCGACTCGCGACCCTGTTCGACAGCACCTACGAGCGCGTGCTGCGCCGTGAGATCGGCGACGGTCCGGACCACGTCGCGATCATCCAGGACGGCAACCGTCGGTACGCCCGCAGTCGCGGCGGCGACGCGCCGGAGGGCCACCGTGCAGGCGCCGACACGACCGAGCAGGTGCTCGACTGGTGTGGCGACCTCGGCGTCGAGGAGCTCACGCTGTACGCCTTCTCGACGGAGAACTTCGATCGCCCGGACGACGAACTGGACCCGCTGTTCGACCTGCTGGAGGACAAGCTCCGGGAATTCGCCGACGCCGACCGCGTCCACGAGCAGGGCGTGTGCATCCGCGCGCTCGGCGAAGTCGACCGCCTGCCCGACCGCGTCCGCGACGCGGTCGCGTACGCCGAGGAGCGCACCGCCGACTACGACGAGTTCACGCTCAACATCGCGCTCGCGTACGGCGGGCGAAACGAACTGCTCGGGGCGGTCCGCGCGGTCGCTCGCGACGTGGCCGACGGCGATCTGGCGGCCGACGACGTGGGCGTCGCGGAGGTGGAGTCGCGGCTGTACCGCCGCCCCGTCCGCGACGTGGACCTCATTATCCGAACCGGCGGCGACGAGCGCACCTCGAACTTCCTCCCGTGGCACGCAAACGGCAACGAGGCGGCGGCGTACTTCTGCTCGCCGTACTGGCCGGAGTTCTCGAAGGTCGACTTCCTGCGCTCCATCCGCACCTACGAGTCCCGCGAGGAGTCGTGGCGCCGCACCCGCGCGAAGCGCGCGGCCGCGCTCGTGCGGTCGCTCGCGGCCGTCGAACTCGACGAGGCGCGGACGGTCGCGAGCCGGCTACGCGAGCGACTGCCCGGCGAGGCGACCGACGAGGAGCTGAGCGAGGCCCTGGAGACCGGCGCCGCGGGCGAGACGGCGGACTGACCGTTCACGTCCCGAACCGCCGCTGGCGGTTCTGGTAGTCCAGCACCGCCCGCAGGTAGTCCCGCCTCCGGAAGTCGCGCCAGTTCACGTCGGTGAAGTACAGCTCCGAGTAGACCGACTGCCAGATGAGAAAATCGGAGAGCCGCTCGGCGCCGGTTTTGATCACCAGATCCGGCTCCTCCGGGAAGATCAGCCGATCCTCGATGTCGGCCTCGGCGATCTCGTCGGGGTCGAGGTCGCCGGCCTCGACGGCCCCGGCGATGTCGCGGACGGCGGCGGCGAACTCGCGCTTGCCCCCGAGGCCGATGTTCACCCGGATCGGCGCGTCCGCGCGCTCGGTGTCGTCGGGCGTGCGCACCGCGATCGATCGAGGGGCGTCGATCCCAGCGAGTTCGCGCGCGAGGGTGTCGACGACCGCCTCGTCGAGCACGGAGACGGAGACGGTGACGCGCTCGGCGCCGTACTCGAACGCCCAGCCGAGAAACGACTCCAGCGTGTCGTAGGCGCCCTGTTCGAGCAGGTCGCGCTCGGTGATGACGAGCGCGACGTGCGCGGGCGGATCGCCCGCGTTGCGACGGTGGCGGACGCCGAGGTACGCGTCGTACAGTCCCACTGCTGGTCGTGTGTCGAACAGGGCACGGGAAAGCGTTACCGCTCGGTGTTCAGGTTCGGGCGGTTCCGGCCGGCTCGGGCACCCGACGGGGATAGGTGCTGTTCCCGGCGGGGCGCCGTCCGCGGTGGGGCGCCGTCCCGGGACCGTTAAGTGTGCGTCGGAGGTACCTCCGGCCGTGAGACACCGACTCCGGCGCGCAGGGGCGTTCGCCGTCGTCGCGTCCGCGGTGTTGGCCGCGCCGGCGCTGGGGCCGGCCGCCGCCGCGCCGTTCGCCGCCGTCGCCGTCCTCGCGGCGTTCGTCGTCGAGGAGGGTCGGTTCTTCGAACTGTTCGCCCGCCCGGGCGACTACGAGGACCGCCGCCTCAACGGCCTCGCGGGGTTCGCGCTCGCGGCGACCGCCCTCGGCGTGTTGACCGCGCTCCCGCAGGCGCCGATGCCGGTCACCGTGTACGCCGCGAGCGTCCTCTCGTTGGCGTACGGCGTGCTCGGCCGCGAGTTCCTCCGCGAGTCGACGAGCGACGAGTTCGCCACGACGGCGGCGTTCGTCGCCGTCGCGTTCGCGGCCGCGACGCTCGGGCAGGCCGCCGTCGCCGTCGCCGCCGGGTCGTTCGCCGCCGCGGCGCTTCCGACGTACGTGTTCCTCGCCGCCACCGCCGCGCTCGTCGCCGCGCTCCTCCGGTCGGTGCTGTTCCCCGGGACGACCCGATCGTGATCGTCTCAGTCGGCGTCCTCCTGTGGCTGCTCGCCGCGCTCGTGGCCGCAGGCGGTGTCGTCGTCACGCCGGCGCTGGTCGCCGTCGGGCTCGCGCTCAGCGTCGGGCTCGGCGTCGTCTCGTACGTGCTCGAAACCGCGTCCGTCTCGGGGATGTTGACGGGGGTGCTGTTGGCCTTTGCGACCGTCGTCCTCGGCGGACTCGGCTGGTTCCTCGTGCTCATCTCGTTTTTCGCCATCGGCGGCCTCGCCGCGAAGTTCCGCTTCGACGAGAAGAACAGCCGCGGCGTCGCGGAGGGCAACGACGGCGCCCGCGGCGCCGGCAACGTCCTCGGCAACGCCGGGATCGCGTTGTGTGCGGTCCTCGTGTACGCGGCCGCCAGAGCGATCGTCCCGGGGACGTCCGTTCCCACGCTGATCGCGTTCGCGTTCGCCGGATCAGTCGCGGCGGCGATGGCCGACACGCTCTCCTCGGAGTTCGGCGGGCTGTTCGATACGCCCAGACTGGTGACGACGCTGCAGCCCGTCGCCCCCGGCACCGACGGCGCGATCACGTGGCAGGGGGAGGTCGCCGGGATCGCCGGCGCCGCGCTGGTCGCCGCGCTCGCGGCACTCGCGATGCCCCTGGCCGGAGCGACCACCCTGGGACCGACGAGTGCGGAGGCGGTGATCGCCGTCCCCGTGGCGGTCGCCGTCACCGGCGCCGGGTTCGTGGGCATGACGGTCGACAGCCTGCTGGGCGCGAGCGTCGAGGGTGACCGAATCGGCAATCAGGCGGTGAACACCTTGGCGACGCTGTCGGGGGCGCTCGCGGCCGTCGTCCTCTCGGTCGTCGCCGGCGCCGCCGCGTTCCCGTCGCCCGCAACGTTCGGTGCGCTCGTCGACGCGCTCGCGTCAGTCGCGACGATCGTCCTCGCGAGCACACCGCTTCCGTTGGCGTGACGGTCCGACCCGGCCGACCGGACGACGATCCGGCGGTGCGGACGCTCCAAACGCTGCTTCGCGAGCCGAGCCCGGCCCTCCGCTCGCACGGGCTACGAACCGGTGCCGCGCTCGTCGATGAGACGCACGACGGCGTCGTTGTGGGCTACCTCCTTCCGGTCGCCGGCGACGGGGTCCACGTCGCTGAACTCGCCGTCAACCCCGAATACAGGCGTGAGGGCCGGGCGACCCGACTCCTCGAGCGGCTCCTCGCCCGCGCCGACGGCCGCGTCACCCTCCTCGTCGCCGCCGACAACGACGCCGCGAGACGCCTCTATGAGTCACTCGGCTTTCGGCCGACAGCGCGGCGCCCGGGGTTCTACGACGACGGCACGGACGCCATCCTGTTGGCTCGGGAGTCGGCCGAGGGCGGCGGGACCGCGTAGGACGGAGCCGAGAAGCGCGGGTCAGGCCGCGGTCGACCGGTAGTGTCGGTACGCCGGTCCCGCGAGGAGGAGCAGGCCGGCGAGCCCCGCCGTCGCGATCAGCCACGGGTCGATCACGCCGGCGAGCCCCGCCTCGGCGACCCGTCCCGCCGAGGCGCCCGCGACGGTTCCGGCGACCGCCCACGGAAGCTCTCCCACCGCGCTTCCGAGGACGAACGGTCCGGCGCGGACGCCCGCCAGCCCGGCGGCGACAGAGACGGCGTCGGAGGGGAACGGGAGGAGTCGGGAGGCGGCGACCGACCGGGTGCCGCCGGCGACGGAGACGGCGCGTTCGCCGGCGCCGACCGCGCGGTCGAGGAGGTCGTTGACGGCCGTCGAGATCCGGTCACCGCCGGCGAGCGCGTCGCCAGCGCCGCGGCCACGTCGGGCGAACAGGTACGGCGGAATCGACGTCAGGACCATCGCGCCGAGCGAGAGGGGGACCGCCGACAGGCCGAAACCGTAGCCGGCGACGACTGCCAACAGGGTCACGGGCCACGCGAGCAGCGGGCGGACGACCGCGAGCACGACGAGCATCGCGAGGAGCCTGCTCGGCTCGGCGACGACCCACGAGAGTCGGTCGAGCACGACGCTCGGGGAGGTGAGGGCGACGGCGACCACCACCGCACCGGCGACGAGGCCGCCGAAGAGCGCTCGGCGATTCACGGTGGGACTGGGGTCGTCGCGCGAATAAGAGCCGCGGTCGCGGCTCGATCTCACTCGCCAGTGCCGTGGCGCCGCTGTGCGCTTTCGATCGCGCCCGTGCCGTCCGCCTTGGCCCGGACCGCCTCTCCTCGTCCCGGCGTCTCGAGCACCCGAGACGCTTAACAGCGCCCGCGGCGAACCCCGGGCGACGTGACACCGGACGACGACCCGCCCGCACGAACCCGCGAGGAGACGGTCGCGCTCGGCGTGGCGCTGCTGGAGCACCTCGAAGACGACGAGCTCCCCCTCCCGGAGCTGCTGGACCGACTGGAGACGGTGACGACGAGCCCGGCGGTCACCCGCGAGGTGCTCGAGGAGGCCGAGCGGCGCGGGATCATCGAGCGCGAGGACGCGGTCGTTCGCGTCCACGGATCCGGCTTCGTCCGGTTCGACTCCCAGGTCGTCCAGCGAGAGGGCGAGTTCTCGTGCCGCCGCTGCGGTGCGGGGGTCACGACCGGTCACTTCGTCCGCCTCGACGCGGGCGAACTCGGGCCGTTCGGCTCCTCGTGTATCCGGAAAGTGACCGGTCGAGAGCCGTAGCGAGCGGGCGGGAGGAAGCAAAAAGAACGGGCGAAAGCGTGGAGTCCGAGAGCGCAGACGAGCGGGCCTCGCCCTCAGCGGCCGCGACGCAGCTCCTCGATCAGCCGTTCGACGAGTTCGGTCTGGCGCTCGATCTGTTCGCCCTGCCGCTCGACCTGCTCCCGGAGCGCCGCAACCTCCTTTGCGATGTCGTCGGTGGGATCGGCGGGCTCGAACCCGGAGTCGCCGAAGCCGTCGCTCCCGGCGGCGTCGGCCCGGCCGGCGCCCGCGTCGACCGCCTCCCGCTCTTGCTCCCTGTGCAGTTCCGTCGCGGCCGCGGTCCCCGCGGCGCCGGCCGACTGCGACGAGTCCGTCGAGTCGGCCGCCCCCGACGGGTCGGCTCCCGCGGCGTCTGCAGTCGCCGTCTCCATCGTCGCACTGTCGTCGTCAAGCGGCCCCTCGCGGGTTCCCGCGTCCGTCTCGACCTCTGCGGGCTCGGCAGACAGCGGATCGGGGCCGCCGCCGAAGTCGGTTCGGTCCACGGGCTCGTCGTCGTTCTCCTCGCCCTCGGCGGCCGCCGAGAGCGCGCGGAACTCCTCCAGCGATCCGACGTCGTAGTGGGCCAACAGCGCGTTCGTCAGTCGCTCTTTGATCGCCCGGGCGCTGTCGCTTGGCGCCTTGAACCGCTCCTGGCGGCCGGCGGCGGTGAGCACGAGGGTGGTTGCGACGCTCCCCTCCTCGAACGTGAGGTCGGTCACGTCGTCGTAGTGGAACTCCTCGTAGTCGTCGTCCCAGACGGCGGCGCCGACGTGCTTCACGACCCGCGCCGACGTGACGACGAGGGTGAGCTCTGAGAAGCGGAAGGTGCGCTCGACGGTCTCTCCGGGCTCGGTGATCCCGGCCGCCGAGAGGACGCCCGCGAGCACGGGATGGAGGACCTCGTCGAGGGAGCCACGCGGCACCGCGAAGCTGCGCTCGCCGTCGAGGCCGTACTCGAGGGTGAACTTCGCCTTTCGACGCGATTCGGAGACGGCGACGCGCTCGGCGTCGTGGGGGAACTTCTCGGTGGACTCGTCGGAGAGCAGCCCCTCCGCGCGGTAGATCAGCGTACGGGTCGGGGTGACGAACAGCTCGTCGTCCCCGCCGAGGTGAACGCGGGCGACGGGGTCCTCCTCGCCCAGCTCCCCCCGGACCAGGTCCGGCAAAGTCATACCAGCGTTTCACCCGCCCCGTGGCTTAAACCCGGCGGGTACGCGGGTCCCGACGCGTGCTGGAGCGGCGGTGTGCCCCGGTGTGTCGCACCGATTCGCGATGGGAAGGTTCAAGAGTGAGACCGCCCGACGACCACGTGAGCCGGGGTGGCTTAGCTGGACATAGCGCCGCACTCATAGGGTTTCGAGATTCGGTGCGGAACGCCTTGGAAGCCTCCGCCCCAACGGGGCCCGCCGAGCCTCGTACCTGGGTCATGCGGAGATCGTGGGTTCGGAGCCCACCCCCGGCATCCTTTTCGGAAGAAACCGAACTCGGTCCGACGACCGACACTCCCACCTGCACGTCTCCGTTCTAGCGGTATTGCGAGAGGTCGTCCGTCGCGAGCGGATACTGGTCAGAAAGCCCACCGTCGCCCGGTATCGGTCGTGGCAGATCCAGAACGCCGTCATCGTCCTCGTCGGTCTCGTCGAAGGCCGAGTAGTAGTTCCCAAGCTCCCGATCCCCGTCGAACACGGTCGGTTGGCCACTGTCGATACGGATGTCGCCACCACGGAACGCGTTCACGCTGATCCGATCTGCGCCGTATCCGTCGATGAAGAGTTCGACATCGACCTCATCAGCCTGAAAGACGTTCCCCTCCAAGCGGGCCAGACCGAAGTCCCCGCCGTCGACGATCCGGCCGAAGATCATCGAGTTCAGTACGCTCGAGGTGGCACCTCCGGAAGCGGCCGTAACCGCGACTCCGTCTTCGTTCGGATATATCTCCGAGCGTCGGATCGTGAACTCGCCCGACGAGCCGTCCACGAGGGCGACGCCGTCATCGAACCTCGAGTTCGAGATCTCTCCGCCCGAGAAGGACGACGTGGAGTTCCTGAGCCGCACTGCGGAGGCGAATCGACTGTCTCCGACGGTCACTTCCTGTAGGTCGACCGGACGCCGGAACGTACAGCCTTCCGCCTCGAGTACTCCGACCTTGAGAGTGAACTCGCTCAGGTCTTCTCGGACCCCCGAAACCGCGTCCGAGGAGACGGGGGCCGCATCGAACACCGTCTCGTACGCGTCTACCGTCGTCCCGATCTGTGCGCCTCCCTTCCACCCCCGGGTGGGTACATTGTACGCGGCATACGCGAGTGACCAACTCGAGTCGGCGTACACGAAGCCGTTCTCGCGGAGTGGTTCGACGGTGACGTGCCAGTAGTCGACGGCGTTGTCGCTCATCGAGATCTCCTGTTGGGGACCGTCGATCGCGACTGTCGTCTCCTCGCGGCCGGCACCGACCAGCGTCAACGACTTCTCGATGTCCAGATCGTCTCCGCCGAACGTCACCTCGTAGGACCCGCTCTGGATCCCGATCACATCCCCGTTCTGAGCGACACGATACGCCTCCTGAAGCGTCTCGTAGTCCTCATTCCCGGATTCGTCGACGACGAACCGTGGCTCCGGTGCCGTCGGTTCAGGCGTCTCCGTTGGTGTCGGGTCGGGCGTCGGGTTGTCGTCTGTTTGTTCGGTTCCAGCCGCTGTCGGCCCACGTTGCTCTTCAGCGAGTCTGCTGGGGAGACTCGTACAGCCGGCGAGGAGACCGAGACCGACCGCACCGACGCACTCGAGTGATTTTCGCCGTCTCACATGCCACAATGGACACATATCGTCAGATAACTGTTATCATCCGATTACGAGTTCGGATAACCGGCTCCAGGCGGACGATGGCTGCTCGCGGACGACACTGGACGGCGCCTAACCAATCCTGCCACAACTCGGCGTCGGACATCGATCGTCCGGTGTCGACCGAACGGAACAGAGTCACGGAGCGGAACGGGAGTTCGGTCGGACGGCTCAGCTGTCTGCGTCTTCGTCCTCCGAGAGGTGTTCCCACACCTCGGCGCAACCGCACCCGTCCTCCAGATCGTCGAGGTGAGAGGTGTCGACTTCGTCGTCGCCGTACCGGTCGTCGGTCGTCTGTTCTGCCATCGATACAGGACACGCTCTCTACCCTCATAAGGCGCCTCGCACGGTCAATCGTGGCCGACACTCCCCGGTTGAGGGCGGAATTGCCGCTATCCGGGGCGCCGATATCGAGCCGATCCGACCCGCGTCCGCCGATCCTCGGCGGCGCCACCGTCACCGGAACCGTCGGCGGTTGCGACCGGCGACGGGGGTATGCCTGTGGCGGTGCTGCGTACGGTATGAGTGTCGCGCTCCGCGTGCTCGACGACGGCGCGTGGGTCTCGGTGAACGACGAGCGTCGCGTCAGCGTCAGCGAACTGTGGCGCGTCGGCGGCGACGCGTGCGCCTGCCCGGACGACCTCGCGGACTTCGTCGTCGAGGGGTTCACCGCCGTCGGCGCCCACGGCCGAACCGTGACTGCGGACATATCCGGCCAGTGCATCCGCTGTGGGCAGTCTACCGGGGTTTCGGGCCTACCCGTCGGTCGCGTCGTCGACGGGGCGTTCCAGCCGCTTGCGACGGAGTCAGTCCGGTTCCCGGGCGGCGGCCTCGGCGCGCCGGCCGCCTCGCAAGCGTTGCCGGTTTCCGGAAGCGTCGGGGAGGATTGACGGCGAGGCGCGCTTTAGGCAGGTGGGGCGACTGTGTTCGTCCACGAATGCCGACGGACGTCGAAAACTGGAAATCGGAGGTGTACGGCAACGAGATCAGAGAGCACCTGCTGGAGTTCGCCGAGGAGGGATGGGAGTCGATCCCGGAAGACGAACACGACGCCTGGTTCGAGCGCTTCAAGTGGTGGGGCCTGTACCACCAGCGGAACGGCCAGGAGAGCTACTTCATGATGCGGATCGGGACGCCCAACGGCGTGTTGACGCCGGGACAGACCGAGGTCGTCGCCGACATCGCCGACGAGTACGCTCGCGGTCCCGCCGAGAACCCCGAGTTCGGCGACGCGTACGTCGACTGGACCACCCGCCAGTCGATCCAACTGCACTGGATCCGGCTGGAGGACGTCCCCGACATCTTCGAGAAACTGGAGGCGAACGGCCTCTCCACCCAGCAGGCCTGCGGCGACTCGTGGCGAAACATCGTCGGCTGTCCCGTCGCCGGGAAGGACTCCGCGGAGTTCGTCGACGCGCTCCCCGTCGCGATGGACCTCAACGAGACATTCACGGGCAACGACGACCACGCGAACCTCCCGCGCAAGTGGAAGGTGAGCGTCACCGGCTGCGAGGAGGGCTGCGGACAGGGCGACATCAACGACCTCGCGCTCGAGCCAGCCGAGAAGGACGGCGTCAAGGGGTTCAACGTCCGCGTCGGCGGCGGTCTCTCTCGCAACGAACCGCGACTGGCCCGGAGCATCGACGTGTTCGTCCCGCCCGAGGACGCCGACGCGGTTGCCGGCGGCATCTCCGCGCTGTTCAACGACCACGGCGACCGCGAGGACCGCTACAACGCCCGGATGAAGTTCCTCACCGACGAGTGGGGCACCGAGAAGATCCGGCGCGTCCTCCAGGAGGACTACGTCGATTTCGAACTCCAGCACGCGGGCGAGGACCTCCGCGACGAATACTCGTACAACTCCGGGCGCAACGACGACGGCCACCACGACCACGTCGGCGTCCACGAACAGAACGACGGGAACTACTACGTCGGCCTGAACGTCCTCGTCGGCCGGATGGGCGCCGACGACACCCGCGAACTCGCCCGCGTCGCCGACGAGTACGGATCCGGCGAGGTTCGCGTCACCCAGCGCCAGAACGTCATCGTCACCGACGTGCCCGAGGCGGACCTCGACGACCTGCTCGCCGAGGACCTGCTCGACACCTACGAGCCGGATCCGCACCCGTTCATGCGCGGCTCCATCGCCTGCACGGGCACGGAGTTCTGCTCGCTGTCGATCGTCGAGACGAAGAACCGGCAGGTTCGGTACGCCCGCTGGCTCACGGACAACGTCGAGGTTCCCGACGGCGTCGAGGACTTCCACATTCACCTGTCGGGCTGTACGGCCTCCTGTGCGCAGCCGCAGATCGCCGACATCAGCCTGCGCGGGATGAAGACCCGCAAGGACGGCGAGGCGGTCGAGGCGCTCGACATCGGCCTCGGTGGCGGCCTCGGCGCGGAGCCGCGCTTCGCCGAGTGGGTCGAACAGCGCGTGCCCGCCGACGAGGTGCCCGGCGCCATCGCGAACCTCCTCGCGAACTTCGAGGAGCGTCGCCGGGGCGACGAGTCCTTCCGCGATTTCGTCGAGCGAACCGACGAGGAGACGCTCGCCGAGTTGGTCGAACCCGAGGAGACCGCCTACGAGGACCCGTACATGCACAACACGAAGCTGACGTGGTACCCGTACGCGGACGAGGACGACATGGACGCCTCGCCGGCGCCCGCGAGCGCCGACGGCACTCCTATCCCGTCGGACGACTGAGCGTCGGCCATGCCCGATCGGCTCATCCGCGTCAACGCCTACACGACCTTCGACCTGCTCGACGGCTTCGCCCGCGGGCACGACTTCGAGGAGGAGGCCGTCGCCGTGTTGAACGTGACTGCGCCTCGTGAGGACCCCGAGGCGGTGACGCTCGAACTCGAACTCGACAACACCGGGCTCGAAGCGCTCCCGCCCCACGCGGAGGGCGTCTCCCTCTCTGCGGCCGACGCCCGCGAACTCGCGGACGAACTGGAGAAGTACGCCGCTCGCGTCGAGGCCGCGCAGGGCGAGGACTGACCGAGAGCGCCTCCGGGGCGACCGCGACTGCCGCGTTCTCAGCCCCGAGAGCCGGAGACGAACGCTTTTGTGACCCCGATAGGGAGTCGCATCTATGTGGGTACGGGAGCGCGACGCCGTCGACTATCTGGGGATCGCAGCCGTGACGCTCCTCGGGTGGATTCACTTCCCGTACCGCTTTTTCGTGTACACGCAGCTCCACTACGCGGCCTGGTGGCTCCAGCGGTGGATCGACCAGTCGCCGACGCAGGTGATCGGCGTCGCCGTCGTGGTCGTCGCCCTCGCCGGCGGGATGCTACTGGCGGGGATCGTCCGGTCGGCGTCGGCGTAGCGGCAGCGGTGTGCGGGTTCTGCCAGATTGATATCCCGTCGGCGAGGAGCGGTTCACATGACCGACGACCCGGGTGTCACGGGCCTGCGCGCGACGCTTCGCTCGAACCCCGCCGGCCACTGGCTGTCGACGCCGTCGCCGCAGATCGCCGAACAGCTCGCGCTCACCGACGCCGACTTCGTCGTGATCGACACCGAGCACGCGCCGACCGACACGGAGTCCGTGGAAGCGTGCGTCCGCGCCGTCGACGCCGCGAACGCGCAAAGCGGCGTGAATCGGAGCGAAGGCGACGCGGGCGACACCGCGCCCGTGGTTCGCGTCGCGTGGAACGACCACGTCCGGATCAAGCGCGCGCTCGACACCGGCGCCGCCGGCGTGATGGCGCCGCAGGTGAACACCCCCGCGGAGGCGGAGGCGTTCGTCGCGGCCGCGCGGTACCCGCCGGAGGGCCACCGCGGCGTCGCGGGCGTGCGCGCCTCGGCGTACGGCCGAGACCTCGACGAGTACTACGAGCGGGCACACGACCGCGTCGGAACCATCGCCCAAATCGAGACCGAAGCGGCGGTCGCGAACGCAGGCGACATCGCCGCCGTCGACGGCCTCGACGCGCTGCTCGTCGGGCCGGCGGACCTCTCGGCCGACTTGGGCGTCTTCGGCGAGTACGACTCCGAGCCGTTCCTCACGGCCGTCGAGGAGGTGCTTGCGGCCAGCGAAGTGCCGGTCGGCACGCTCGCCACGTCGCCAGCCGAAATCGACCACTGGGCGTCGGTGGGGTACGACTACCAGATCGTCGGGGTCGACGCCGGCTACGTCGCCGCCGGCGCGACCGCTGCGCTGGAGCGGTACGCGGACGCCGAAGAGAACTGAGTCGGGCGGCCGATCAGACCGCGCGGCCGGGTTCGCTCGTGCCGACCAGGTACGTCCCGTAGGTGAGCAGCGCCGCCGCCGGGACCAGCGCCCAACTCGCGAGCGACCCGGACTGCGGGGCCAGACTCGGGAAGAACAGCAGGGTGCCGACGAGCATGAGAACCGCGCCGAGAACGACCGTTCGTTGCATGGGCGCCAATGGGATCTCGCCCGTACTAAGGGTTACTTTTCGGGCGTTCGCGGTCGCGGAGACGGGGTCCCCGCCCGCACCGCGAGCAGGCCGGCGGTCGCCCGAGCGCGAGTTCGGGCGGGAACACGGTCACTCCAGCGCCGGATCGCGCTCGCCGGCGGGGACCGCGACGTCGAGCCAGTTGTCGGTCGGCGGCAGCGGGCAGGCGAACGCGTCCGCGAACGCGCAGAAGGGCGTGTACGCGAGGTTGAAATCCAGCGTCACGCGATCGACCTCGCCGAGATCGCCGTCGGGGTGTAGGTCCATGTACCGGCCCCCGTCGTAGGTCTGCTGGCCGGTTGTCTTGTCGCGGAACGGGAGGAACAACGCGGCAGAACCCTCCGCGCGCAGCGCCACGAGCGACTCCTCGACCTCGCCGCCGCTTGCCGACGGAACGACGAACGACAGCGTCGCCACGCGGTGGAATCGCTCGGCCGTTCCGTTTCGAACCGTCAGTTCGACAGTCTCGGGGTCGTCGTGCACGTCGACGTCGGCCTCGACGCGGTAGGCCGGATCCGGCGCGAAGTAGTCGAGGCCGTCGAAGTCGTCGCGCAGCGCCGGATCGAGCGGGGACTGCGGGTCGTCCGCGAGGAATTCGTCCTTCTCGGCGCGCATCTCCCGCAGGCGGGCGAGCCACTCGTGGTCCGCGTCGTCACCGCCGTCGCCGGCACCGGCCGCGGATTCGGCGTCCGCCGCCGTCCGGGGCCCGTCGTGTGTCTCGTCAGTCATAGTTCACGGTAGCCGGCGACGCGGGTTCAATCCCGCGTTCGACGGGCGCGCGACTCGCGGCCCGCTCGGATTCGGGTCGAAAAGGGTGGTTCGCGTTCGGTGCGTTGATTCGCCGACGGGCTCGCGGACGTTACCGACGCGCGAGCAGCGCGGCGCCGACAAGCGCGACGAGGGCCGCGGCGATCCCGAAGCCGGGACCGCTCGTCTCGGTGGACTCGTCGGTCGCGGCGGTCGTCGCGGTCGCGTCGGACTCCGTCGCCGTCGCGGTGGCGGTCGCCGTCGCGGTCGCCGTCTCGGTCTGTTCGACGGTCACGTACGCGCTCTCGCCGATCGGCTGGCCGTTCTCGTTCGTGTACGGCGCGTCGGCGGAGGCGTTGAACGCCTCGTTTCCGTCGTCGGTTCGAACCTCCCCGACGACGACCTGGCTGCGCGAGAGCGCGGGCGAGACCTCGAGGGTCACGTCCTCGTGGGTACCGGCGTCGAGGTACTCGGAGGTACCGATGATGCCGCCGGAGACGTTGTACACGACGACGTAGCCGCCGTCGGGCAGCGTCGCCTCCGCGACGGTTACCGACGCCGCGCCGGTCTGGTCGTCGACGCTCACGTCGGCGGTGGCGTTGGCTGTCTGTGCGGTCGCGGTGCCGGCGGCGAGGCCGCCCGCGAGGGCGACGGCGCCGACCAGCACGGAGAGCAGTACGAGTGCGGGGAGCGTGGATCGTGCGTTCATCTGTAGCGGAACTCGCGGCGTTCGTGACGCCGGAGCTAGCTCGCGGTTCACGGCTCACACGAAAGAGTCCGTCGCTCCCGAACGCGAAAAGTTGGCATACGGCGTGGGGATCGCTGCCGTCAGACGTGGCTCGCGTCCCGGCAACTGACGGTCGGGTTCGCTCGAGGGCGATTGGCCGTGCTCGGGGGCGATCGGCCGCGCTCTGCGTCGACGGAACAACGGACTGCGAAAAACGCGAACGGAGCGGCCGGACGCGTCTAGAGGAAGTCTTCGATGTGGTCGGCGACCTCGTTGGGGGTGTCGCCGACGGGGACGCCCGCGTCGTTGAGCGCGCCGATCTTCGACTCGGCGGTACCGGTGCCCGAACCAGAGACGATGGCGCCGGCGTGGCCCATCCGCTTGCCCGGCGGGGCGGTGCGACCGGCGATGAAGCCGGCGACGGGTGTGTCCATGTTCTGGGCGATGTAGCGGGCGGCCTGCTCCTCGTCCTCGCCGCCGATCTCGCCGCACATGACGACGGCCTTCGTGTCCTGATCGGCCTCGAAGGCCTCGAGGGCGTCGACGAAGGAGGTCCCGATAATCGGGTCGCCGCCGATGCCGATGGCGGTCGTCTGGCCGATGCCGCGCTCGGTCAGGTTCGAGACGACCTGATACGTCAGGGTGCCCGAGCGCGAGACGAGCCCCACGTCGCCCGACTCGAAGATGTTGCCCGGCAGGATGCCCAGCTTCGCCTCGCCGGGGGTGATGATGCCGGGACAGTTGGGGCCCAGCAGGCGGGTGTCGACCTCCGAGAGGCGCTTGTTCACCTTCGCCATGTCCTGGGTCGGAATGCCCTCCGTGATGGCGACCACGAGGTCGAGGTCGGTGTCGAGCGCCTCGAAGACGGCGTCGCCGGCGAACGACGGCGGGACGAAGACGACGGAGGCGTCGGCGTCTTCGGCGTCGACTGCCTCGTCGACGGTGTCGTAGACGGGGACGCCGGCGACCTCCTGGCCGCCCTTGCCGGGCACCGCGCCCGCGACGACGTTCGTGCCGTACTCCAGCATCTGTTCGGTGTGGAACTTGCCTTCCCCGCCCGTGATGCCCTGCACCACGACCCGGGTGTCGTCGTCGACGAAAATGCTCATTGGGTCACCTCCTCAGCGTTCTTCACAGCACGTTGGACCGCGTCCTCAAGGGTGCCCTCGACCTGCACGAGGTCTTCGTTGAGGATCTCCATCCCCTCAGCGGCGTTCGTCCCCGCAAGGCGGACGACGACCGGTTTGGGGATCTCGTCGAACTGCGCCAGCGCCTCGTTGATCCCCTTGGCGACCTCGTCGCCACGGGTGATCCCGCCGAAGATGTTGAACACGACGCTGTCGACGTTCTCGTCGGCGAACACCATGTCCAGCGCGTGCGTGACGCGCTCGGCCTTGGCGCCGCCGCCGATGTCGAGGAAGTTGGCGGGCGAGCCGCCGTAGTAGTCGACGAGGTCGAGCGTCGTCATCACGAGCCCGGCGCCGTTGCCGATGATGCCGACGTTGCCCGACAGGCGGACGTAATCGAAGCCGTACTCGTTGGCCTTCGCCTCCAGCTCGTCGCCGGCGGCCTCGTCCTCCATCTCGGCCAGTTCGGGCTGACGGAACAGCGCGTCCTCGTCGATGTTCATGACCGCGTCCGCGGCGACGACCTCGCGGTTCGAGGTGATCATGACGGGGTTGATCTCGATCTCGGAGGCGTCCTTCGACTCGTAGAGGTCGTACAGCGTCCCCAGAATGGACGCCACGTCCATCGCCACGTCCTTCGGGATGCCCGCCTCGAAGACGACCTTCCGGGCCTGGTACGGGTGCAGGCCGAACGCGGGGTCGATGTGCTCGCGGGCGATCTTCTCGGGCGTGTCGTGGGCGACCGACTCGATGTCGACGCCGCCCTCGGTGGAGACCATCGCGACGGGCTCGCCCTCGCCGCGGTCCATGGTGATGCCGACGTACAGCTCGTTCTCGAAGTCGACGCCGGCCTCGACGAGGACCTTCTCGACGGTGTACCCCTTGAGGTCCATCCCGAGGATGGACTCGGCGGCCTCGCGCGCCTCCTCGGCGCTCGTGGCTATCTCGATGCCGCCGGCCTTGCCACGCCCGCCGACGTGGACCTGCGCCTTGATCGCCGCCGGGTACCCGATCTCGTCGACCGCGTCCATGACCTCCTCGACGGTGGACGCGAGCCGCGAGTCCGGAGTCGGGATTCCGGCGTCGGCGAAGACCTGCTTCGCCTGATATTCGTGTAGCTTCATGCGTGTGGATAGCAGCCACTGGGGAGGTTAAATCCCGCCGATTCCGCTCGCGTTCGCATCGGCCCGAGTCGCGGCGACCCCCGAGGGCGGCGACCGCCGGCTCACTCGGCGGTCGCCTGGCCGGCCGCAGCGAGGACCAACCCGACGGCCGCCGCGAGGCCCGACCACTGGACCAGCGGACTGAGCACGAACTCGTTGCAGCCGTCGGTGTACCGCACCGTCGGCGGGATCCCTTCGATCCCGACCAGCGCGTACTCCAGCAGGCGCCGCGGCCCCGGACAGAACACCTCGGTTCCGCCCCACGCGACCCCGAACGTCACCGCAGAGAGGACACACACGAACAGCCCGGCCGCGAACGCCGTCGCGCCGAGGTGCCGGAGTGACATACTCGACGGCTACCGGGGCGGACGGTTTCACTCCACCGGTCGCCGGCGGCAGCGATCGCCACCGCGGCGGTCCGCGCTGCCTGCCGTCGCGAGGGGCGCGGTTCCGACGCCGCCCGGAGTTAAGTCACCTCGGCGGGAGGTGACGCCCATGCGCGCAGTCCGCTTCCACGAACACGGTGACGAATCGGTGCTCCAGGTGGACGAAGTCGACCGGCCCGACCCGGCCCCCGACGAGGTGCTCGTCGAGGTCGCCGCCGCGGGCGTCAACCCGGTGGACACGTACTTCCGCGAGGGCTCCTACGAACCGTACGGCCTGCCGGCGATCCCCGGCGTCGATGCCGCCGGAACGGCCGCCGAGATCGGCGAGGCCGTCGAGGGGATCGCCGAGGGTGATAGGGTGTTCGCGACCGGCCTCTCGGGGGCGATGCCCGGCGGCTACGCCGAGTACGTCGCGGTGCCGGACGACCGGATCGCCGTGCTCCCCAACGACGCCGACCTCGTCGCCGCCGGCGGCGCGGGCGTCGCCGCCGTCACCGCGTGGCGGGCGCTCGTCCAGCACGCGAACCTGCGTCCGGCCGAGACGGTCCTGATCCACGGCGGTTCCGGCGGCGTCGGCCACGCCGCCGTGCAGGTCGCCGCCGCGACGGGCGCGCACACGATCGCGACGGCCGCCGAGGGGTACCACGACGAGGTCGCGGCGCTGGGCGCCGACGCGGTGCTCGACTACACCCGTGAGGACCTCGCGGCGGCCGTGACCGAGGCCGCCGACGGCGACGGCGTCGACGTGATCCTCGACCACCGACTCGACGAGTACCTCGGGTTCGACGCCGAGGTCGCCGCGCAGGGCTGTCGCGTGGTCGGCATCGGCGAAAACGACCCCGAGATCGGGTTTCCGGTCTCGGCGGCGGCCCGCGGGAAGGACCTGAACCTCCAGCTCATGTCGATGTTCAACACGCCGAGCCTCGCGGACGCGCTCGACGATCTCGCCTCCCTATGGGGCGAGGACATCACGATCGAGGTGGCCCACAGCTACGACTTGGAGGGCGCCGCCGAGGCTCAGCGGGCGGTGATGACCGACAGCTTCCTCGGGAAGTTGGTCATCGAGCCGTAACCCTCGCGCGATCACGGGTGCCGACGCGTCCCGGTTCTCGGGTGCGGGGCCCGACCTCAGCGGGCGCGTTCTGACTCTCGCGTTCGTGACTCCCCGTTTCGCGGGCGACCCGGGTCGTCAACGACGCGGTCGAGCCGCCGTTCGAACTCGTCGTGGTCGAGTTCTCCGGCAGCGTATCGACGCTTCAGCACGTCGACTGGCGTCGCGTCCCGGTCACGGTCCGAGTCGGCGACGCGGTCGCGTCCGCCCGCGTCGGGGTAGTCTGCCGCGCTCTCGACGTTGCCGATGAGCGAGAGGTACACCGGCCACAGAACAACGAGACCGACCGCCGTCGTCGCAAGCAGCAGCGCGAACGCGATCGCCGTTCCGACCAGCCCGACGATCCCGGAACCAGCGGTGACGGCGGCAAACAGCAACAGCGGCCACACGAGGCCCGCACACCCGGCGAACAGGACACGCCCGAGCGTGCCGTCCGGCGTGTAGTGTTCGAGGAGTCGATGCAGCGATCCGAGGGTGGAGGTGTCGTCCGCGGGAGACACGTGCTATCGAGGCGGCAGGCTCAGCAACGGTCTTGCGCTCGGCCGGTCGTCGTTCGCGGGTCGATATCGCGGCGGCGGCCCGCTCAGTTCTTCTTCGCCCGAACCTCCTTGCCACGCCGGACCATGTCCTCGCAGTGGGGGCACGCGCGGGGCCGGGTGATCTCCTCCGGCTCGAACACCTTCACGTATCGCTCGGTCACGAACGATTCGCAGTTCTGGCAGGTGGGCATACAACCCCGGCGGGGCACCTCGAATAAACGAATTACGGTCGACGGGCTCCGGGTCAGACGGTGGCACGTTCCGGTCATCCGCGCGCTCGTCGCCCCCGAACGCCCGTTATCGCCGCAACCGAACCGTCGTCTCGTCCTCGTTGTCCGCCACCTCGACGAGGCCGTCGTCCGCGAGGTCGCCCACCAACCCGCGAAGCCAGTCCTCGCTTCCCTCGCCGTCGCCGTCCGGGCTGTAGTCGACGCGGATCCGCGGGCCGAGTTCGCCGAGCGTCAGTTCGTCGTGGTTGCCCAGCGCGCGTACGACCTTCCCCCGGAACTGCCGCCTGCTCCCCTCGAAGCTCGGCTGCTCGGGCACGTCCGGCGCGGTGAAGTCGCCCGTCTCGTAGGCGCGACACCAGCGGCGCCACGGGCAGCCCGCCTCGTCGCAGCGAGGGGACTGCCCGCAGGCGACCCCGCCCAGTTCCATGATCGCGTTGTTCCAGATTCGGGACTCTCCGGCCGGCATGATCTCCCTCGCTGTTCCCTCGAACGCCGCGTCGTCGTCGGGAACGCCGAAGGCGCGGTGGAGCACCCGCTTCACGTTCGTGTCGACGACCGCGTCGCCGTTGTTGAACGCGAACGACGCGACCGCGTTGGCGGTGTAGGGCCCGACGCCCATCAGCTCCTGGAGCTCGTCGGGGTCGGTCGGGAACTCCCCGTCGTACTCGTCGCGGACCTGTGTGGCCGCCTCGTGGAGGTACTTCGCGCGATTGTTGTAGCCCAGCGAGTGGCTCGACCAGAAGGAGACCACCTCGCCGCGCTCGGCGGCCGCCAGATTCGTCACGGCGGGCCAGCGGTCGAGGAAGTCGGCGTACGCCTCTTCGACCCGCGAGAGCTGCGTCTGCTGGCTCATCACCTCCGAGACGAGGATCCGGTAGGGGTCGTCGGTCCGCCGCCACGGGAAATCGCGGTGGTCGGCCTCGTACCACTCGATCAACGCCTCCCGCACCGCGTCGCGGTCGTCGGGGAGGTGTGTGCTCATTACCGGGTCGGGGGTCGCTGGGCGAAAAGCGCTGACGGTCCCGGGTCGCCGATCGTGGTGGGCCAGCCGCCGCCCGGCGACCCCGAAGGGTCACCCCGAAACGGCTTTGTGGTGTTCCGTGCGTCAGTCCGATGATGCGACAGGACCTGGTCCTCGCCTCGCTGCTCGCGGGCATGGGTGTCGCTGTCCTCCCGGGGGTATTGGCGTTCTATCTCGCTGCCGGACCGGTAGTATGGCTCGCGACCGGCGCGGCCGTCACGGCTATCGGGCTGCTGTTCGCCTATACCGCCGATGACCGTCCAGACGACTCCAGCGCCGACGGCGCCGCAGGAGCGTCGACTCCCCCGAAACTGAACTGCCCCGAGTGCGGCGCCCGCGCCGTCGCAGACGGATCGGGCTGTGAGTACTGCGGCGCGACGCTCCCCGAGTGATCCGTCGGTCGCCCGGAACTCGAGTTGCCCGACCCGGGCGGGTCGAACCGGAGCGTAACGGGTTTCCGCCGGCCGCGACACCGAACCACCGTGAGCCTCGACGACCTCGACGACGCGATCACCGCGGAGTACGGCAACCTCGACGACGAGATCGGGGTCGAACTGGACCGCGAGACGAAACACGAACTGTCGCTGCTCGCGGCGGCGCTCGGAACCGACCGCGACGAGCTCGTTCGGCGGGGGATCCACGCGCTGTTCCGGCGGACGCTCGACACCGGCGACCTCGATTTCCACCTCCGGCAGGCGTTCGACGTGACGTACGACGAGTACCTCTCGGGGATGACGTACGACGAGATGACCGGGGGTGCCGGCGGCGGGGCCGGCGGCTACCCCGAGCGGAGCGACGAGCGGCGGTACCAGCAGTAAGTCCGTCCGTCTCCAGCACGCGGGAACGTGGGGAAGGGCCTTGGTCGAGGCGGACGACCCGGCGGTATGGGACTCGACGTCGACACCCCCGACCCGCCGAGCCTGCGCGGCCCGCAGGGACGGGGCGAGTACGACGCGGTCGACTCCGACGAGGACGGCCCCGGGGACGACCACCGTCGCGAGACGATCCGAACGGCCCTCCACGACGGCGCGTGGCGGGACGCCTTCGATGAGTGGGCCGACAGCACCTACCTGTCGGTCGAGGAGTTCGAGACGGTCGACCGGCTCGAATTGTTCGAGGAGTTCGACTTCCACTGGGACCCCGCCAGCGACGAGGTCGGGTACCGCGCCCCGACGGTCCCCGAGGCGGACCGGGAGCGGTTCCCCGACCGCGGCGCCGACGGCGTCGACGAAGAGCTCGACGACCTCGGTCGGGCGGTCTCGGAGATGCTCGAGAACGACTATCTCCGCCGCGACGAGGAGGACGCCGAGTCCGACTTTTTCCCCGAGGAGGAGGAACGCGAGAGCGAGGCCGAGGCCAGGGAGTCCGGCGACGACCCGGCTGCGTAATCCCCCTCGCCGGGCGTGTTAGACCGCGTCGACGGCGGCCTCGATCAGCAGGGACGCGCCCATCTCGATCTCCCGCTCGGTCACGTCCAGCGGCGGGAGGAACCGGATCACGTCCGACCCGCACGCGAGCGTGAGCAGGCCGCGGCGCAGCGCCGCCTCCTGCACGGCGTCGCGCAGGTCCGGGGACTCGAACTCGACGGCGAGCATCAGCCCCTTCCCGCGCACGTCGGTCACGCCGTCGAGGGCGGCGTCGCGGACGATCTCTTTGAACTGCTCGCCGCGGACGACCGCGTTATCGAGCAGGTCGTACTCGTCGATGGCGCGCAGGGTGAACACGCCCTGGGCCGCGGCGACGATGTCGCCCGCCCCCCACGTCGAGGAGAGGCGCGCGCGCTCCTCCGGGAAGGTGTCCTCGTTGGCGATGGTGGCGCCGACGCGCATCCCCTTCGCGCCGGTGATCACGTCCGGCTCGATCGGGTAGTGGTCCGAGCCCCACAGCTCGCCGGTGCGGCCCATCCCCGACTGGATCTCGTCGGCGATCAGCGGGATGTCGTGCGTCTCGGCGAGGTCGGCGACCTCCGACATGAACGACTCCGAGGGGAAGCGGTAGCCGCCCTCGCCCTGGATCGGCTCCATGACGATGTAGGAGGTCTCCTCGGGGTTGACGTGACCCGTCTTCGGGTCGAGCTTCTCCCGCAGCAACGACGTGTCGCCGTCGTCGACGAAGAAGCCGCACGAGCACGTCTCCGGCGAGCAGCCGCGGTCGTCGCAGTAGGGCACGTCGTGGACGCCGGGCACCTCGGGGAACCGTTTGCGGTACACCGACTTCGAGCGGTTGAGCGAGAGGGCTCCCAGGGTCCGGCCGTGGAACGCGCCGTCGAAGGTGACGCCGTACTTCCCGCCGCCGGAGGCGTCGTAGCAGATCTTGATCGCGTTCTCGACGGCCTCGGCGCCGGAGTTGGAGAGGAAGACGGTGTCGAGGCCGTAGTGGTCCGTGCGATCGACGAGCTCGTGCATCAGGTCGGCGGGACCGGGGAGCGCCGACTCCCCGGGGTCGGCGCCGTCGGAGACGTAGAAGTCCTGCCCGGCGATCTTCGTCGGGTCGATCATGTCGAACTCGGCCATCCGGTCCGTGATCTTCGGGTTGTTGTAGCCGAGCGGCGCGGCGGCGACGTGGGAGGTGAAATCCAGCAGGACGTTGCCGTCGACGTCGGTGCAGAACGGTCCCTCCGCGTCCTCGGTGATGTCCCACACGAAGTCGTACACGTACGTCGTCGTCGCGGCGACCTCCCGGTGGTAGGCGGCCCACTCGCGGGCGCGGGCGCCCGGCATCTCGGTGACGCTCACCTCGGCCGTGTCTCGGTCCATGCCTATGGATGCGGACGGTCGATGATAAAACAGTGGTCTGCTCGATGTTGGTCCGAATATCTCGGCGAAAGTCGATCAGAAATTCAACCGAGTACGCCGAGCCGCCATCGGACTCGCCGGAATCGGTCGCGGCGGCTCCCGGGTGCGGCGGCCTCGGTCACAGCGGCGCCGTGAGCTCCCGCCCGTGTGCGGGTCGGTCGTTCCGTTCGTCGGCAGTCGCCCCCTCGTCGCTCACGCCATCGTCGCCGCGAGCGCGACGACCCCGGCTCCGGCGACGATCGCGAGGCTGTAGGCGGCCACGCGGCGGACGAACGCCCGGGGGCCCGCGAACGCCAGCGCCGCCTTCACCGCGACGCTGGAGACCGTCGCGAGCAGGACGGCGACGGTGGCGGCGTGGGCGCTGACGGCGCCGCCGCGGTACAACAACACAGCCGAGGTCGTCGCGCCGGCCGAGGAGACCAGCCCCGAGACGACCGCCGACGCGTACAGGCCGGCGGTGCCGAACCGAGCCTGCGCGAGACTGCTGACCGCGAGGATGACGAGGAACGCCGCGCCGAACGCCAGCGCGTTGCGCAGCGAGAACGGCGAGTCAAGTTCCAGTTCGACCCGCGTGCGCCAGTCGGCCGTCGCCGCTGCCACCCCGACGGCGCCGAGCGCGAGCGCGCCCAGCGGGGCGGCGACGCCGACGAGGACGGGGGCGTCGCCGGCGACGGTGAACGCGACGGCGATCGCGAGGTTGCGCAGCGCCATCGCGGCGTCGGCCAACAGCACCCCGGCGACGGCGTACGACACCGACTCCGCCCGGTCGGTCGCGTGATCGAGCATGGTCCCGACGACGGCCGTCGAGGACGCGAGCCCGCCGAGGAAGCCGGTGACGGCGATGCCGCGGCCGCCGTACGTCCGCACCAGCGCGTAGTTCACGATGCCGATCCCCGCGACGGTGACGACCATGAGCCACGCGACGCGCGGCTCCAACGGGACGCCGAACACGACCCGTTGTCCCGCCGGCAACACCGGGTAGACGACGAACGCGAGGACGGCGAACTCGGTCATCGAGCGCAGCTCAGCCCGTGAGAGGTCGCCCGCGAACGAGTGGAGCTCCCGCTTCAGCACCAACAGCGCCGCCGACACCACCGCGACGGTCACGCCCTCGACGACGGCGCCGACGACGACGAGCGCCCCGACGCCGTACGCCGCCAGCAGCGAGACCGATGTGGTGAGCGACAGCGAGCCGTCTGCGCCGGACCGAAGTCCGCTGACCGCCAGCAACACCCCCTGCACGATGACGAGCACCCCGCCGACCGCCAGCAGCGCGCCGCCCACGTCGGTCTCGACCGCGAGGTGCGTGAACACGGCGGCGACGAGGCTCGTCAGCGAGAACGTCCGGATCCCGGCGGACTTCTCGGACCACTCGCGCTCCAACCCGAGGAACAACCCCAACGCCGCCGCCAGCGCGAGTCGCGCGACCGGCAACGACAGCGGGTCGCCAACGATCCCTTCGGCACCCGTCGCAGTCATGGGCTCAATATTACTCTATAGCGATATATATTGCTTCGGGCGGACTCACCCCGGCGGCGACCCGCCGCGACACGTTTTTGTCGGCGCACGGAGGGGACAGGGTATGGCGCTCTCCGATGTCGACTGGTCGCGAACGGCGTGGTGGGGCATCGGCGCGGTGTTGGGGGCAGCGCTGGTGTACGTCGTCTACTCGTTCGTCGGGACGTTCGTGTTCGGGGTGTTCATCTACTACGCGACCCGCCCCCTCTACAACCGGGTCCGCAAGCGGATCCCGCAGTCGAGCGTCGCTGCCGCGGTCGCAATCTTCGCGATGACGCTCCCGGCGCTGCTGCTTGCGGGGTACGCCCTACTCATCGTCGCCAATCAGATCCGCGAGCTCGACATCGCCGGAAACGGCTACCTCGACCAGCTTCCGTTCACTGAGGAGACGCTCGACATGTTGACCGATCCGTCGCAGATCGCGGCGGTCGACTGGCAGCGGTACGTCACGATCGACACGGTCAGTGGGACCCTGAATTCGCTGGCGCAGGCGGCGGACACCGTCGCGTTTCTCGGCACCGGCGCGATCCACCTCTTCGTCATGCTGGCGGTCGCGTTCTACCTGCTGCGCGACGGCGGTCGGCTCGGTCGCTACCTCGTTCGCTTCACCGACCAGGGAGGGATCGTCGACGCGTACGGACTCGCGGTCGACCGCGACCTGAAGTCGATCTTCTTCGGGAACATCCTCAACGCGATCGTCACCGGCACGATCGCCGTGATCGTTTACTCGGTGCTCAACGTGTTCGCGCCCGACGGCGGCGCCATCCCGGCGGCCGGACTGGTCGGGCTGCTCGCGGGCGTTGCGAGTTTGATCCCCATCGTCGGGATGAAGCTGGTGTACTTCCCGGTCACAGGGTTCATGGCGGTCCGTGCGGTTGTGAACGACGTCTCCGGCGGGCTGGCGTTCGTCTTGGTGTTCGCGCTCGCCTCGTTAATCATCGTCGACACGATCCCCGACCTCGTGTTGCGCCCGTACGTCTCTGGGCGCTCGCTACACGTCGGGGCGGTGATGCTCGCGTACACGCTCGGACCGCTGCTGTTCGGCTGGTACGGCATCTTCCTCATGCCGGTCCTCCTCGTGTTAATCGTGCACTTCGTTCGGATCGTCTTCCCGGAACTACTCGCCGGGGAGCCGCTCCGGCCGTACGCGGTTGACCCCACATACCTCACGGACGAGGAGCCCCGTGCTGTGTCGTCTGATCCGGGTTCGGCCCCGGCCGCTGTCGAAGACGGTAGCGGGCCCCATGGAGCCGAGAAACCGGGCGAGCCGACACCCGAGGACTCGTCTGACGATGCGTGATCCAGCCGTTGGCGATCAGCGGGCGTCGATCACCTCGGGCCTGACGGGACCGGCCTCGGCTCACTCCAGGTCGACGTAGCGCCCCTCCCACTCGCGGCGGGCCTCGATCTCCCGGCGGCCGCGACGCGTGAGCGTGTAGAAGTTGGTTCGCTTGTCGCGTTGGCCCTTCTCGACGAGGCCCTTCTCGACGAGCGTGTCGAGGTTGGGGTACAGGCGACCGTGGTGGATCTCCTTCTCGTAGTAGTCCTCCAACTCCTCTTTGATCGCCAGCCCGTGCGGCTCTTCTTGCCCGGCGATCACGTACATGAGATCGCGCTGAAACCCCGTTAGATCGTACATCGGTAATGTCGGGAAAACTGTTACTGCTCGATTGAAATAAACGTACCGGCGGAGAGAATCGCTTCGTTCGCACGTGAGGCGCACACTTGTGGACCTGTGGACCAGACGGTAGTAGTGTAGATAAACGGATGCTTTCCCGATCATATCACGGATGTGAACCCACCGTTCAGTCGGTCGCGTTCGTGCGCCGACCGTGGGTCGTCTCGGCGATGTGAACCGCCCGGTGGGGCGGACGACCCGGCCGACTGGTTTTTTGCTGCGCCCGACGACTGGTGTACCATGCCCGAAGAAGTGCTGTTCAAATCCGAAACTCGTCAGGACCGCTCCGAGATCGCCGCTCACCTCCGTGAAGTCGCCACGAAGCTCGAATCCGACGGCGAGCTCACGCTCGCAGGCGGCGGCGACTCGGTGGCGATGACCGTCCCAGCGACCGCGACGTTCGAGGTGAAAGCCGAGCGCGAGACCGGGTCGGGACCCGACGAACTGAGCGTCGAGTTCGAGATCGAGTGGGCAGACGGCGACGACGAGGCCGCCGCTGACTCCGGGTTCAGCGTCGAGTGAGCCGCTCGGGGAGCCACGCTCCGCTGCCTTCGTTGTTGGCTCGGTGAACCTACCGTGGCGGCCGCTCGCGACGTAGCTTTGCGGGCGTTGAGAACGAACGGGGGCGCGCCGCGGAAACCCCCGCGGCGCGCCGCCCGGATCGGTCCCCGCTGACGCTTCGGCCCTCCAGACGAAGCGTCACCGATCGCTACCTTCGGTATCGCGATAAAACTACCGGGCGGGTCGAACGCTCACATGTGCTCTTCTTCGAGTGCCCACCCGAGCGCGCGTTTATAATGCGTGAACAGCTGTCTGACCCCCTCGTGGCGCATCTCCTCGGAGTCCAACTGCTCGGCGAGATACTCGTACTGCTCTCTGATCTCCGCCTCGTCGCGCATGGTCGACCGTACGGTCACCAGCGACTTGAACGCGGGGGCGACACAGAGGGCTGCGTCTCCGGGGATCGACGGCTCGACGGGAGGACTCCGCGGAACGAACGGAGTCGTGAACAGAACGGAACTGGGAGCCAACGGAGCCCCCGATAAAACGGAATTACGGAACGCGAAGCGACCGACGGAACGGGGAGATTCGGTCGATTAGGCGCCGAGGCCAGCCGGCGTGGCCAGCGAGGCGCTCTCGTCGCCCGAGGCGGTCTGGCTGTCGACGAACTCGTCGTAGGTGCCCTGCTCGACGACGATTACCGTGAAGTACATGTTGGAGTGCGCGACGCCGCAGTACTCGGTACAGTAGCCCTGGTAGGTCCCGGTCTCCTGTGCGACGGTCTTGAGCGTGTTCGTCTGGCCGGGGACGGCGTCCTGCTTCAGCCCGAGCGCGGGCACGCTGAAGCCGTGGATCACGTCGTCAGAGGCGGTGGTGAAGTACAGGTCCTGGCCCTCTGGAACGACTATCACCGGTCCCTCGACCCCGTCGGCTTGCGGTACGATCGACGTGTCGACGTCGCTCGCGGTCAACTCGCTGATGTTCGAGGTCTGGTAGTTCATCCGCCAGTTCCACTGGTAGGCGACGGCCTCGACGTGCACGTCGCCGTCTGCGGCGTCGATCTCCTCGGGGCCGCCCGTGTAGGTCACGTCGGGGTTCGCCAGCACGCCGTACGAGGCGACGCCGACGAACAGGAGGATAACCGCCGTCGCGACCGTCCACGTGATCTCGAGGCGCCGGTTCTCCCGCGTCGGGGCCGGTTCGTCGCTGTCCTTGAACTTCAGGACGGTGTAGATGAGAATGATCTCGACGAGCAGCGTGATCGGAACCGCGACGTACAACAGATCGGTGTTCAAGCCGTTGATCAGCTCGGCCGTCGTCGATGCCTGTGCCGCGACCGGCGTCGCGAACAGCATCAACCCGGCGAGCCCGACCAGCAGGCTCCCCAGTCGCGTACGCGTCATTACACTCGCGGTTGGCGCAGGCCACGTAAATACCTACTGTTGTCGCTCGAAACACCGGATGGCGGCGACTCGCTCGAGAGAGGGCGATCGGGCGCTGCAGTTCCGCGCCCCCCCCCGTTGAGCCGGGCCCTCGGTGACCCGCTGAACCTGGAAAGCGCGGGGTTGATATGTGGCGGGTCGCAAGGTCTGACAGTGATATCGAAGCGGTTCCCGGCCCTGCTCGCGGCCAGCGCGATGGGCGTGTATCTGCTGCTCGTGGTGGGGGCGACCACGGCAGTCACGGACGCCGCAACGGCGTGCACAGCGTGGCCGGCCTGCGGGAACGGGTTCGGGCTT
Organism: Halobaculum halobium; assembly: GCF_030127145.1. Lineage (NCBI taxonomy): Archaea > Methanobacteriati > Methanobacteriota > Halobacteria > Halobacteriales > Haloferacaceae > Halobaculum > Halobaculum halobium. The sequence continues at coordinate 1,131,091 of NZ_CP126158.1, read as the reverse complement.
CCGACCGAGCCGGCCGGCTGGGTCGCGCTCGGACACCGGGCCGTGGCGGTCGCCGTCGGGGTGCTCGTGCTCGCGACTGGCGTCGCGGCCTGGCGCGCACGCCCGAGTCGCCGGGTCGCGGCTCCCCTTGTCGGCGCGTTCCTCCTGTACCCGGCTCAATCGCTGCTGGGCGCGTACGTCGCGACCGGCGGTCGCCAGACGCTCGCGGTCGTCGCCGGTGTGCCGGTTGCGCTGTCGGCGGTCCACCTCGCGGGCGGACTGGCGGTGTTCTTCGGCTTGCTCGCGGCGCTCGCGTGGGAACTGGAAGACCGGACGGGCGACCCGGACGACGACCCCGCGGTCGCCCCCGGCGGTCCCGAGCCGGCAGCCGAGCCGCTCACCTCCGAGGACCGCCCGCCGGTCCCCTCCTGGCGCGCGGACCCGGTTCGGCGGGCGCGGCTGACGGCGGCGGCGTACTTCCGGCTGATGAAGCCGCGGCTGATGTGGCTGCTGTGTCTCGTCGCCAGCGCGGCGATGGCACTGGCCGGCGGCCCCGGGCTCTCGGTGCCGGTCGTCGCGGCGACCCTCGCCGGGGGCGCCCTCTCCATCGGCGCTTCGGGCACGTTCAATCACGTGTTCGAACGCGACATCGATCGCCGGATGCAACGCACGAGCGACCGGCCGCTCGCGGTCGACCTGGTTTCGGTTCGCAACGCTGTTGCGTTCGGCCTGCTTCTCACCGTGATCTCGGTGGGACTGTTCGCGTGGGTGAACCCCCTCGCGGCCGTCCTCGGGTTCGTCGCGATCGTGTTCTACTCGGTCGTGTACACCCTCGTGCTGAAGCCGAACACGGTCCAGAACACGGTCATCGGTGGCGCCGCGGGAGCGCTCCCCGCGCTCATCGGGTGGGCCGCCGTCACCGGCGAGATCGGCGTCGGCGGGATCGCGCTGGCGGCGCTCATCTTCCTCTGGACGCCGGCGCACTTCTACAACCTCGCGCTCGCGTACAAGGACGACTACGAGCGCGGCGGCTTCCCGATGATGCCCGTCGTCCGGGGGGAGACGGCGACGCGGCGTCACATCGTCTGGTACTTCGGCGCGACGCTCGCGGTCGCGGCCGCCATGGTCGGCCTCGGCCGCCTCGACTGGCTGTACGCCCTCGCCGGCGTCGCCGTCGGCGCCGTGTTCCTCTGGGCGATCGTGCGCCTCCACTACGAACGCGACGAGGCAGCGGCGTTCCGGGCGTTCCACGCATCCAACGCCTACCTCGGGGTCGTCCTGCTCGCCGTCGTCGTCGACGCGCTCGCGCTGTAACCCCCTGCAAGGTCCCTCCCCATCATGAGCACGGGCACGTTTCCACTGGCCGGCGTCGACCTGTCTGTCTCCCGTCGCGACCTGCTCGTCGCGGCGCTGGCGGTCAACGTCGAACTCGCGGCCGTCGTCGCGTACTTCCTGTTCACGAACGCCAGCGTCTCCTCCCCGCTGTTCACGCTGTACGGGCTGATCTGGGTGAACCTCGCGCTCGTCGTGGGCGCGCGCTATCGACCACCGGCCGGAGATGCGAAGACGCGCCGTCGCGCGATCGTCGTCGCCGTCGGCTACGCGCTGCTGCTCGCCGTCTTCGGCGGCGTCGTCGGCGTCGCGCCGCCGCGGACGACGCCGGGCGTGGAGTTGGCGTTGCTCCCGCCTGGGTGGGGACCGGCGCTCATCGTCAACGTCGGCGTCGCCGCCGCGGTGCTCATGCCCGCGAAGGTGCTCGGCTACGGCGCGCTGGCGTACCTCCTGTACGGTGCGGTCGTCGATGCCGGCGGCTCGGGCGTCGCGGGCGTGCTCGGCCTGTTCTCGTGTCTGTCGTGCTCGCTTCCGATCCTGGCGGGCGTGGCCGCATCGCTCGTCGGCGGCGGTGCGTTCGTCGCCGCGGCGATCGCCGGGATCGGTTACGGGCCGTCGACGCTCGTGTTCGTCGTCACGGTCGCGCTGTTGTGGTGGCGTCCGGGCGTCGATCTGCTCCGGTGAGCGACGGCCCCGGAGAACAACTCTTTCCAGTTACGTTGTCCGGATATGAAATCATTAGTGGTTATACACTTGGAGTCGTGTAAGAGAATATGGCGCGTCTCACGCTCCCGCGGTCGCCGCTCCAACACAGGAAACGCGCGGTCGTCAAGACGCTCTGTTACCGTGCACTGATGGTCGTGATCACGGTGCTCGTCGCCTGGGCCGTCGTCGGCGACGTGAACGACGCGGTGAACATCGGGCTCGTTGCGAACGTGGTGAAGACGGCGACGTACTACAGTTACGAGCGGTTATGGGACCGGATCACGTGGGGAGTCAGTGACTCGGCCTGAGGAACCCGGTCGACTCAGCTTCACTTGGGATCACTGCGAGGGGCACTGCAGAGTCGGTCCCCGAGCTGGAAGCGTCGCCGTCCGGCGCGACCGGCGACCGTCGCCATCAGCGGCCTCGATAGCGAATCGGGCGTCGGACTTAGGCCGTCGGAGTCCGTAGCCGGGGTCGCATGACCGACGTCGAGATCGAGTACTGCGTCCCCTGCGGGATGCTGGAGCGCGCACAGACCGTCCAGACTGCGATCCTCGAGGAGTTCGGTATGGAGGTCGACTCGGTGTCGCTCGTCACCGGCGACGCCGGGATCTTCGAGGTCCGTGCGGACGGCGATGTCGTCTTCGACAAGGAGTCCGACGAGTTCGACGTGGACGCCATCGTCGAGTCCGTGGGCGACCGCGTGGGCGCGACGGCCTGAGAAGCGGCTGCAACCGACCTCAGCGGGTCAGCCCGTGCTTTGACGCCGTGCGGCGGGATCACTCCTTCGCGAGTCGCGCGAACAGATGGGTCCATGCGCCGCCGTCGTCGTCGTCCGCAACAGTATCGTCGAGCACGCGCTCGGCTGTCACCCGGAAGCCGGCCTCGCGAAGCTGACCGCGGGTCCGGTCGATGCCGGGGAACGACCACGCCATCAGCTCGCCCGAGCCGAGCCAATCCTCGTTCGCGCCCGACCAGCCGTCTTCGCCCGTGGCCGCCGTGAGGTAGAGTCGACCGCCCGGGCGGAGCACGCGGGCGAACTCTTGGAAGACCGCCGGGTGCTCGGACACCGGGACGTGGATCACCGAGTGGAGTGCGGTGACGGCGTCGACGGCGTCCGCCGCGACCGGGAGCCGCGTCAGGTCGCCCCGGACCAGCGCCGCGTCGGCCCGCTGGCGGGCGAGGCCGAGCATCGAGGTCGAGAGGTCGACCCCGACGGCGTCGACGCCGGCCGGAACGCGGTTCAACACCGGCGTCCCCTGCCCGCAGCCGGCGTCGAGGAGGCGGTCGCCGTCGTCCAACGGGTCGAGAAACGACGCCACGAGCGGCGCCTCCGGCGCGTCGCGCTCGCGCGAGTACGCCGCCGCCATGCCGTCGTAGCCGTCGCGGACCGCCGCGCGCTGGACGTGCGGGGGCGGATCCGGGGAGGGGTCGTCGGTCACGTCGATCGCATGAGGGAGCGGGCTCAAGAGGCTTTCCCGCCCTCGGCGCGCGGTGGCACGGCTTCGACGGCGCGGACCTCCACCGTGACCGTCGACCGACCGTTCCCTGCGCACGGCCCGCTCGCAGTATTGAAATCGATTATTTCGGCGACGGAATTATGTCCGGTGGTTCCACAACCGACCCGGTATGTCGGGGGGACCGATCGAGCCGTGGGTCGACCGTGCGGCGCGGACGGCCCCCGTTCGCGACGCGCTCGCGGGCGAACTCGGCGGCTTCCTCGCGCTCGGCGCGACGCTCTCGCCCACGGGGGTGCTCCGGACGTGTCACGAGTGGCTCGTCGGAACGGGGATCGACCCGACGGCTGCGGCGGCCGTCGTCGTCGCCGCCGCGGTCGTCCGCTGGGCTGTCGGCGTCTCGCTGTTCGCGACGCGTGCTGTCGAGTGGTAACCGGACGTAGCGGATCGCCGCTGGCGAGGCCGCCTTCGGCACCCTTACTTCCGCGACGCCCCGACCGGACAGTATGAACGACGAGACGGCCGTACGCGCCGTCGACGCGCGCAAGTCCTACGACGGGACGGTCGCGCTCGACGGCGTCTCGCTCGACGTCCGCGAGGGGGAGGTGTTCGGGCTGATCGGCCCGAACGGGGCGGGCAAGACGACGCTCGTGCGCGCGCTCACCGGGACGATCGACGCCGAGGGGAGCCTGGAACTGTTCGACGGTCCCACCCGCGAGTCGGACCGCTCGCGCGTCGGGTTGCTCCCCCAAGAGTTCGGCCCGCCCGAGCGTCTCACCGCCCGGGAACTGGTCGCCTACTACGGCGGCCTGTACGACGAGTCGCGCCCGGTCGACGACGTGCTCGCGGACGTTGGGCTGGCCGACGACGCCGACACGTGGTACGAGAAGCTCTCGGGGGGACAGAAGCGCCGCGCGTGCGTCGCCACTGCGCTCGTCAACGACCCGGACGTGCTGTTTCTCGACGAGCCGACCACCGGCATCGACCCCGCGGGCCGGCGGTCGCTGTGGGGCCTCGTCGAGTCGCTCGCGGACGGCGGTGTCACCGTCTTTCTCACCAGTCACTCGATGGAAGAGGTGGAACGACTCGCTGACCGCGTCGGCCTGCTTCGCGACGGCGCGCTCGTCGCCGTCGGCACGCCCGCCGACCTCGTCGCCGAGTACGGCGGGCCCGCCCGCCTCGTGATCGCCGGCCCCGACGTGGACGCCGGCGCCGAGCCACTCCGTTCGGCGGGGTTCGCCGTCGACGTCGGCGCCGACGAGTTGGTCCTCGGCGACGTGACGCCGTCGGATCTGGCGAACGCGGTGACCGCGCTCGCGGACGCCGATGTCGACTACGAATCCCTCACGTGGACCGAACCGACTCTGGAGGACGTGTATCTCCGCTTGACCGGCGAGACGTTCGAGGGCGCGTTCACCCCCGGCGCGAGCGCGGTCGACCGCGCCGACGCCGAGGTCGACGCGGGCGCGACTGGCGCGGGCGCATCCGCCGGTGACGCGGCGGGGGCAACGGGGGCGGAGCGGTGAGTCGCGCCGGGCGGATCCGCGCGGAGACGCTCGCGGCGACGCGCTCGTTCCTCCGTCGCCGGACTGCGGTGTTCTTCACGTTCTTCTTCCCGCTACTGCTCGTGCTGATCTTCGGCGTGCTCGTGCGCACCCAACCGGGCGGTGGCGGGCTGTTCTCTCAGCCTGACGCCTACTATCTCCCCGGCTATCTCGCGACCGTCGTCCTGTTCACGCCGCTGTCTCGAGTCGGCTCCGAGATCGCGCGCCACCGCGACGGTCACCGCTTCGAGAAGTTGGCGACGACGCCGCTGACGCGCGCCGAGTGGCTGCTGGCGCACACGCTCGTCAACGTCGGCGTCATCGGCGTCGCATCGCTGCTGGTGTTCGCGCTTGTCGTCCTCGTCACCGGCGCGACCATTCCCATCTCCGCGGATCTGCTCTTCCTGGTGCCGTTCATCGTCGTCGGGGTCGTGCTGTTCTGTGGCGTCGGCTCGGTGCTCGGGCGCGTGTCAGACACGCAGGACGGCGTCATCGCCGCCTCGAACTCGATCGCACTCCCGCTGTTGTTCCTCTCGGACACGTTCGTCTCCCCCGAGTTGCTGCCGGAGTGGTTCCTCCCGGCGGTGAACCTCTCGCCGCTCACGTACTTCTCGCGCGGCGTCCGCGCGCTCACGTTCGCGACGCCCGAGTCCGGCGGGATCGCGGGCCTCGGCGCGACTGCGAACCTCGCGATCCTCGCGGCGCTGGCGGGCGTCGCGTTCGCAGTGGGCGCGGCTGCGGTGCCGCGCGGGGAGTAGTCCGAGGCCGTCATCACCGGCTTCTGCGTCGCGTTCGGACGCCGGCCTCGCGCCCATCGGGCCACGGGACCGTGGCCCTCCAACCGAGGAATCCCGGCCGTCCCACCGATCGGTTTTATTCTTCGCGGGGAAGTTCACTCGTGTATGAGTACCACCGATGCGTTCGCCGCGATGCGCGAGTCTGGCGTCGTCGCCGTCCTACGGGGCGCACAGCCGGAGACCGTCGTCGACACCGCGGAGGCGCTCGTCGCCGGCGGCGTCACCGCCCTGGAAGTCACCGCCGACACTGCCGGCGCGACGGACATGATCGCGACCCTCTCCGAGGCGTTGGGCGACGACGCGCTCGTCGGCGCGGGCACCGTCCTCGACAGCGAGACGGCCCGCGCGGCGATCGCCGCCGGCGCGGAGTTCGTCGTCTGCCCCTCCTTCGACGAGGGCGTCGTCGAGACGTGCAACCGCTACGGCGTGCTGTGCGCCCCGGGCGTGATGACGCCGACCGAGGCCGTGAACGCGTACGAGGCGGGCGCCGACCTGGTGAAGGTGTTCCCCGCTAAGACTGTCGGCCCCGATCACGTGGCAGCGCTGAAGGGACCGCTCGGCCACTTGGAAATCATGCCCACCGGCGGCGTCTCCCCGGACAACGCCGCCGACTACATCGAGGCGGGCGCGGTCTGCGTCGGCGCCGGCTCCGCGCTCGTCGACCGCGACCTCGTCGAGGCGGGCGAGTTCGACGCGATCACCGAGCGCGCGGAGGAGTTCCGCGACGTGATCGAGCGGGCCCGCGAGTAAGCGACTCACGAAACCTATTCCACGTCGGCGGGCGAGCGACGCGGTATGTCCCGCCCTTCTGGCATCGTCTTCTTTCGCACCGCCGACCGCAAGCGCGTCGTCGACTGGTACCGCGAGGTCGCCGACGCGGACGTGTGGCTCGAACAACCCGGCTGTACGATCCTCGAGCGCGGCGACTTCCGATTCGGCTTCTGTGACGCCGACGACGCGGGCGACGACGCGGACCACGGCGACGCAGCGAGCGAGGGGATCCTCACGTTCGTGTACTCCGACCGCGCTGGCGTCGACCGGGCGCACGACCGCGTCGGCGACGCCGCCCGCGAGCAGCCGCACGTGAACGGACGGTACGACATCTACCAGTTCTTCGCCGACGACCCGGACGGCCGCGCGGCGGAGTTCCAGACGTTCCTCCACGATCTCCCCGAGTGACGCCGCCTGGGACCGGATCGCCGCGTCGACGTGGTCGCGGGCAGGTTCGGACACCGGCCGGTCCGGCCGCGGGCCGGGCCGTCACTCGCCGTGTTCGCGGACGGTCGTGACCGGAATCGGCGAGCGGCGGACAAGTGCGCGGGCAACGTCGCCGATGAGGAACTCCGCGAACCGGGATCGACTGTGCGCGCCGACCACGATCAGGTCGACACCGTACTCGTCGGCGACCGCGAGAGTCATCTCGGAGACGCGGCCGACGGCGACGGCGGTTTCGATCGACACGCCGTACTCCGCAGCGACAGCCTCGGCGTCGGCGAACAGGTCCGTCGCGTGCTCGCGACGCTCGGTGAGCCACTCTTCCCACTGTCCGGGATGGTCACCCCACCCGGCTGACGCCGTGTCGTCGGTGCGTTCGTCGACGACGTAGAGGACGGTGATCCGGCTGTCGGCGAACTCGCTGCAGGCGTACCGCAGCGCGCGGTGTGCCAAGGGCGAGCCCTCGTACGGGATCAGTACATGCTCGGGCATAGCTCGCGGTACGGATGCACCGGGCCTAACTCGCCGCGACCGTTCCAGCGTGGTCGGAAGCGACGGCTCACTCCTCGCCGCGCTCGCGGTGGACCGACTCCTCGTCGATCCAGTAGACGTACGTCTGTGTGAACCAGTCGGCGTGGAGGACCGTCGAGGTGGCGGTGCCGTCGGCGGTCGACTCGCCGCCGGTGTTCGAGTAGGCGGTACAGGTGACGACTGCGCGCCAGGCGTCGCCGCGGCGCTCGACTGCGTCGGATTCACACTCGGCGGACACGTCGCTCGTCTCGTCGTACCAGAGGCTGTTGTACACGTACCGGTACTCGTACGCCCGGGCGAACGAGCCGACGGACGACTCGTTCAGCGTCTCGGGGCGGTCGGGACGTTCCTTCGGCCCGTCGGGCCAGTCAACGGGGTCGCCGGGGAGTTCGGTGTCCGCGACGCCGGTCTCCGACCCGTCAGGTCCGACGCTGGAGGCCGTCCCGGTGGGACCGTCGCTGCGGCCGCCCGGTGCGCCGAGACAGCCGGCAGTCACCAGCAGCAGGGCGACACCACACGCGAGGAGGGGAGGTGTGCGGGGACGCATCGAGTCGGCGATCCGCTGGGGTGGTGAAGTGCTTTCTGTTGCCTCCGGCCGCACCGTTCGCGTCTCGACGGCTTCAGCGCTCTTCGACGGGTATCCCGATAGCATCGCTGCCGTCGGTCCCGGCGGCGGCGTCGGCCGCCTCCGGGTCGAGCCGGCGGATCCGGTCGGCGGTCACCTCGATCCCCGGCGAGTAGTGGCAGATGGGCTCCCCGGACGGCGCCTCGAACCCGTTCGCATCGAACAGCGTGTTCGTCCGGATCTGTGCGTCGGCGTCGGCAAGCGGCCACGGCTCGTGGGCGATATCGCCGTAGTAGACCCGGTCGCGCCCCTCCGTGTAAAAGCGGTAGTTCTCGACGAGAAACGCCTCGAGGCTTCCCGGCTCCGGGGGGCTCGTCTCTCCCGCAGGGCCGTACGTCGCGTCGAAGTGCGCTTCGGGCGCGCCGCGGTGGATCCGGTGGCTGGTGACGGTCACGCGGTCGCCGTCGCGGGTCACGTCCATCGACGCTCGGTAGTACGGGAGTCGGAACAGCGCCCTAGCGACGCCGACGCCGATCGGGTCAGCCGCGTCCAGGTTGAAGAAGTACACCCCCTTCGTGTCGCCATCGGTGACGTACGTGCGGAGGTTCAGCTCCGGGAACGACAGCCCGACCGGCGACCAGCGCGGCCGGATGTCGGTCATCTCGAAGGGAACCACCCCAAGGTAGGCGTCGCCGTCGTACGTCGCCACCGAGAGCGCGTCGGGGAGGCGCGCCTCGACGGTCGCGGGGTCGACCCGCCAGTGGGCGAACAGCGCGTCTCGCCACCGCATCGACAGCAGGCGTCGCTGCATACGATCCGTACGAGACGCACACGGATGGGTCAAACGGCCCTTTGAGCGTACCGAACGGTTAGGGACCCCGCCCGGGTACGGTGTCGCATGCGACGTGGCTCACTCGCGACTGTCTGTTGTGTCCTCCTCGTCGTCCTCGCCGGCTGTGCCGGAGCGGGCGGCGGCGCCGACGCCGGCGGCGACGGCGCGAGCGGGGGACAGCCGTGCAGGCGGACGCCGAGGCGACGCCCGGCCCCGAGGACGCCGACGCCGGCGCTGGCGACGACGGGGGCGGCGCGAACGTGAACGCGCAGGTGGCCGAGCGGCAGTTGATCTACGAGGCGACCGTCGAGCTCCGCGTCGATGACTACGACGCCGCTCGGACAACCCTCACCGAGATGACGCGCGAGCGCGGCGGCTACGTCGGGAGCTCCCGGACGGAGGTCCGCGGCGAGGGGAACGAGACGTGGACCACCGGACAGCTCGTCCTCCGCGTGCCCTCCGGCAACTACTCGGGCGCGATGGACGCGATCAACGAGACCGGAGAGGTCCGTTCGGTCGACGAGTCCACGCAGGACGTGACGTCTCAGATCGTCGATCTGGAGGCGCGCTTAGAGAGCCTCCGCGCGGAGCGCGACCGCCTCCGGGAGCTGTACGAGCAGGCCAACGACACCGAGGACGTGCTCGCGGTCCAGCGTGAACTCTCGGACGTGCAAACGGAGATCGAACGCACCGAGGCCCGGCTCCAGAGCCTCGAACGGCGCGTCGCCTACTCGACGATCACCGTCGAACTCCGCGAACCCCGGCCCGACTACGAGCCGCCCGAACGAACCGCCTGGTACGAGACGCCGCTCACCGAGGCGTTCTTGGAGTCCGTCAACGGCGTGATCGTGCTCGGGCGCGGCGCGGTCGTCCTGACCGCGTACGCGCTCCCGTACCTGCTCGTGCTCGCGGTTCCGGCGGTCGGGCTCGCGCTGGGGTACCGTCGCGCTCGCGGGCGCTGGCGGGGGTGAGCCCGCGGTCCGGAACGGACCGGCCGGTCCACAGGGATGCACGTCACGTCTGCAGCGACTTCTGCACCGTCGCCGGGAGCGACTCCGCGACGGCCGCGAGGGTCTCCTCGTCGACGGCGCCGACGTAGTACCCGTCGCCGGCGGCGGCGACGGCGCCAGCCTCGCTCGCGAGCAGTTCGCCGGCCTCTTGTTCGAACGGGTCCGGGTACGCGCAGACGATGCCGGCGATGCTCCCGCGCGCGAGCAGTCCCCAGTCGACGCACGGCGACCACGTCTCCAGCACCCGCTTGCATCGGTCGGACAGCGCCCGTCGGACGGTCTCGGCCTCCGCGCGCAGGTCGTCGTCGCGGACGGCGGGCAGTCCGACGACGAGCGACACCGTCGAGCGGTCGAGCGGGCGATCTCGCGGGGTCGTCGCCAGCGACTCCCCGTTCAGCCTCGCGCCGTCGTCGCGGACGGCGACGTAACAGTCGCCGACGAGCGGCTCGTAGACGGCCGCGACGAGGGTCTCGCCGTCGACCTGCGCGGCGACCGCCGTCGCGATCGACGGGTAGTCGATGGCGTAGTTGTTCGTCCCGTCGAGCGGGTCGACGATCCACTCGATGCGCCCGTCCCCGGAACGGCCGGACTCCTCGCCGTGGAGCGTGTGCGTCGGAAACGCCGCCCGGATCTGCTCGAAAATCAGTGCCTCGGCGGCCTCGTCAGCCTCCGCTTTCACGTCGTCCGTGTGGTACTCGCCGACTGTTCCGCCGTCGCGGAACCGCGCTGCGAGGTAGTCGCCGGCCGCGCGCACCGCCGCTTCGGCGGTCTCCGCGAGCGCGGCGGCCGGCGGGACGCCGGGGGCGTCCCAGGGGTCTGCGGCGTCGCGGCCGCCCCGGTGTTCGGGTGGCTCCTGATCGTCGCTCATTGCCGGATGTGGGCCGCTCTTTGGCTTCAACGACACGGTCTCCCGGGACCCGGAGAGCGCACCGCCCCCGTGGCGTGCGGAGCGGGAGGCGGGTGATGCGGCCGTGACGACCGGATGACGAAGCTATTTCCGACGGCCGACGGCACCACCTGCCGTGACGGAACTACCGCTTTCGGCCTTCTACGACCTGACGCAGGTCGGTGAGGTCGCTGTCTCACCGACGGGCGACAGGGTCGCGTTCACGACCACGGAGTACGACGACGACGCCGACGAGCCGGTCGGGTCGCTGTTCGTCGCGCCGGCCGACGGGGGCCGCGAGCCGCACCGCCTCACCCGGGTGTCGGGCGCCTCCGCACCCGCGTGGTCGCCCGACGGCGACCGCCTCGCGTTCCTCGCCGCCCGCGACGAGGACGCCGAGCGCCGGGTCGGACGCGACGACGAGGCGGACGGCGAGCAAGACGCTGACGAGGAAGAGGCCCCGGGCGCAAACGACGGTACCGACGACGAGGAGCCGACCCAGCAGGTGTGGGCGTTCGACCTCGCGCTCGGCGGCGACGCGACCCAGCTCACTGACCTCGAGGAGGGCGCCGAGGAGTTCGACTGGGGACCGAACGGCGAGCGGCTCGTCGTCGCCGCGCGCGATCCCACGGAGGCCGAGACCGCGTACCTCGATGGCCGGAAGGAGGGCGAGCCGATCGAGACCGAACGGCTCCAGCACAAGCTCGACGGCGTCGGCTACACCGACACCGTCCGCACCTACCTCCACGTCGTCGACGCCGACACCGGCGAGGCCGAGCGCCTCGACGACGCCCACGGGGGCGGCGCCTACCAGGACCTCTCCGGGCTCCAGCCCGACTGGGGCGCGAACGACCGCATCGCGTTCACCTCCTGTCGCGAGGAACATCCCGACGACACGCTCGTTCGCGACGTGTTCACCATCGCGCCGGACGGCACGGGACTCCGGAAGCTCACGGACGGCGACCTCTCGGCGAACGCGCCGACGTGGTCGCCGGACGGCGACCGCCTCGCGTTCCTCGGCGGCGACCCCGAGAACTGGTGCATCCCGACGCAGGTGTTCCTGTACGAGGACGGCGAGTACGCGTCGCTGACGGCCGACCTGGACCGCACGGTCGCCCGCGGCGGCGCGCCGGTGTGGGCGGACGAGGAGACGGTGTACTGCCTGTTCGGCGACGAGGCGCGAACACGGCTGATGCGCGTCGACGCCGGCAGCGACGCGGTCGAGGCGGCAGCCGCCGACGGTCACGCCGCCGAGCGCGTCTTCGAGGCCCAGGGCGACGACCGCGCGATCGCCGGGTTCGATCTCTCGGCCGACGCCGAGCGCGCCGGCCTCGTGTTCTCACACCCGAGCGACGGGCAGGACGTGTACGCCGTCGACGCCGCGGACCTCGACGCCGATGAGGAGTCCGAGGCCGAATCGCTGACGCGGCTCTCGGCGGTGAACGCCGACCTCACCGACGAGTACGCGATGCCGGAGGCCCGCCGGATCGAGTGGGAGTCGGACGGCGAGACTATCTCGGGGGTCGTCTACCACGACCCCGACGTGGACCTCGCGGACGGCGACCACCCGCTGGTCGTCGCCATCCACGGCGGCCCGATCAGCTACGACGAGCCCGTGTTCAGCTTCGACCACGCCGCCCTGACGAGCAGAGGCTACGTCGTGCTCCGGCCGAACTACCGCGGTGGATCCTCGTACGGCCGCGAGTTCGCCGAGGCCCTCAAGGGCCAGTGGGGAACCCACGAGGTGACCGACATCGCCAACGGCGTCGCCGACGTGGTCGACTGCGGCTGGGTCGACGACGAGCGCGTGTTCGGCTACGGCTTCTCCTACGGCGGCATCGCGCAGGGTTTCCTCGTTACGCAGGAACCCGACCTCTTCACCGCGGCGGCGCCCGAACACGGCATCTACGACCTACGCTCGGCGTACGGCACCGACGACTCGCACATCTGGATGGAGAACGAGTACGGCCTCCCGTGGGAGAATCCCGAGGGGATCGACGCGTCGTCGTCGATCACCGACGTGGGGGCCCTCGAGACGCCCCTGCTCGTCACCGCCGGCGCCGAGGACTGGCGCTGCCCCCCGAGCCAGAGCGAGCAGCTGTACGTGGCTGCGAGGAAACAGGGCGTCGACGCCCGGCTCGTCGTCTACGAGGACGAGCACCACAACATCGGCACGCCCGACCGCGCGATCCACCGGCTCGAGGAGCTGACGGCGTGGTACGAGCGCCACGACCCCGCCGTCGACAACCCCGACGCCGACGACCCCCACGGGCGCGACGACGGGGAGTAGGGCCGGTACAAGCGGGACACGCCGCCACCGCGGCCGGACAAACGATTTGAGGGTCGACGCGGATCGCCCGAACATGGAGTTCGAGGTGATCCGGGGCGACATCGCCGGCCAGTCGGCCGACGCGTTGGTGAACGCCGCCGGCACGAGCCTGAAGATGGGGAGCGGCGTCGCCGGCGCGCTCCGCCGGGCGGCGGGGGTCGGCCTGAACGAGGAGGCGATGTCGATGGGACCGGTCGAACTCGGCGCGGTCGCCGTCACCGACGCGTACGACCTCGACGCGGAGTACGTGATCCACGCGGCCGCGATGCCCCACTACGGCGACGGGCGGGCCACCGAAGAAAGCATCCGCGACGCGACCCGGAACGCCCTCGCGGCCGCCGACGAGCGGGGCTGTGAGTCGCTCGTGATCCCCGCGCTCGGGTGCGGCGTCGCGGGATTTGGCCTCCGTGACGGAGCCGAGATCATCGTCGAGGAGATCCGCGCGTTCGATCCCCAGTCGCTGCGAGACGTCCGGTTTATCGCCTACTCTCAGGAGGAGTACGAGACGGTAGCGGATGCGGCAGCGCCGTCGTGATCAACCGACGACGTCGGCCGTCGGCGACGGTCGTGGCTGGGTCATCCGACCGACGGGCTACGCCGGCCGTCGGACCGCGAGCCGGGCGGCGGCGTGCGTGCGGAGCCGTCGACCGATCGCGCGGAGCAGCCGGGGGCCGAGGGCGCCGGCGAGGACGCCGAGCGCGAGCATCGGACGATGGAGAGCCGCGAGTGCGACCAGCGGGAGCAGGGCGAGCGCGAGCGCGACCGCGAGCGAGGGGTCGTGTCGGTGTCGTTCGTGCGATGACTGCGTGCGTGCGTGTTGCGTGTACATAGTGGCGTGGGTGGAAGGCGGTCGATGAGCGGTGCGCGAACGAGCGCGGGACCGCCCGCCATCACGCCGGGATCGCCGGAACGACGCCGGGGGACGGACGGTCTACCGCGCGTGGCGTGGGTCGAACACTGAAATCAACACGACAACACGTCTGTGGGTGGACACAAAAAGCGTGGTCCGAGAACGTGACGCACTCACACGGTCCGCCGCCGGCGGCGCCACCGCTTTGGCCGTCGCGTCCGACGATCGGGCGTGCGCGTTCCTGCCGACCCACCGGCGACGTGTCCGGCCTGCGGGGCCGCCTACGACTCCGTCTCGGTTCACGACGCCGGGCTGCTGGTGAACCTCCTCGACAACGAGCGCTATCGCCGGGTGTGCTTCGAGCCGGTTGCGGGCGACGACGGGACGCCGCTGGTGGAGTTCTACCACCACACGCACGAGCAGGTCGACGCGGCGGAGAGCTAGACACCCTAGCGGACGCGGTTCGTCGTTCGTCCCCGAGTCGCCGTTCGCTCCCGAGTCACCGCCGTCCTCGTGCCGTCGTTCCAGCGTGCCTGGTTCCTGTCGCCGCCGTTCACCGGGGTACCGACGGGTAGTGGCATGAACCCTTCTGCGGGGAAGGCGTGAAAATTGCCGGTTCTTCGGAGCACCGGTCGCTCTCTCGCATGGCACAACGATCCCCCCGATGCGGCACGTGTGATCCGACGATGTCTGACACCGACGACCACGACCACGAGCACGGCCACGTCCACGAGCGAGTCGACGAGTCGGTCGACGCCCGCGACGACTGGGCGCGACGGCGACGGAAGGGGATCCCCACCGACGAGAACCTCCTCGTCGTCGCCTGCATGGACGAACGCATCCCCGTGGAGGAGGCGCTGGGGCTCGAACTGGGTGACGCCCAGATCTACCGCAACGCCGGCGGGAAGGTCACTGACGACGTGATCCGCTCGGCCGCGCTGACGACGAACTTCTTCGACACCGACGAGATCGTCGTCGTGAACCACACCGACTGCGGGATGATGTCAGCGAGCGACGCGGACGTCGCCGCCGGGCTCGAGGCGCAGGCGGAGGCCGCCGGCGTCGACTTCGACGACGTAGACCTGGACCCGGCACTCCCCGAACTCGACATCGGCGACGCGAGCGTCGAGGAGTGGGTCCGCATGACCGATAACATCGACGAGGCGTGCGCCGCCCAGGTCCAGTACTTGGAGGACCACGAACTCCTCCCCGACGACGTGACCGTCTCGGGCTACGTGTACGAGGTCGAGTCCGGCGAACTCCGGCGCCCGGGCGAACGCGTCGCCGAGGAGATCAGCGAGCGGCGCGTCTGAGTCGCCGACGGCATCGCGGCCGACGGCGACCTCAGTCGCTCCCGCGCGGCCGGGCCGAGCGTTCATGCGTCCGGAGCGCCAGCCTTCGTCCGTGCCGGAACTCACGGATCCCCTCGACGTCGGGGGCGTCACGCTCCCGAACCGGCTCTACCGCGCGCCGCTGCTCGAACACGCGGGCAACGGCCCCGAGGCGGTGGAGACGCTGACCGCGGAGCTGGAGCCGGCGGCCGCGGCCGGTGCCGGGCTCGTCTGTCAGGGCGCCACCATCGTCCGAGGCGAGGGCGGCTGCGCCGCGCCGGGGATGACCCGCGTGCACGACCCCGACTTCGTCGCCGACCTCGACCGCCTCACTGACGCGATCCACGCCCACGGCGGCCGGATCGCGATCCAGCTCGAACACGGCGGATTGCGCTCGATGGAGGCGTGGCACCGCGGCTTCCGCGACCGCAATCCGGGACTCGAACAGCTCGCGGTGTCGCCTCCCCCGCGACCGCTTCGGCTCTTCGACCGCCTCGGCTTTCTCGACTACGACGCACACGTCCTCACGACCGAGGAGTGCTACGACCTCGCTGCGGACTTCGGTCGCGCGGCTGCGGCCGCGGCCGACGCCGGCTACGACCTGATCCACCTCGCGGGCGCGAACATGGGGATCCTCCATCAGTTCGCCTCTCCCTTCTACAACCACCGCGACGACGAGTTCGGCGACCCGGCGCGCTTCTTCGAGGTCGTGCTCGCGGCGATCCGCGACCGCGCCGACGACGTTCCCGTCCTGACGAAGGTGCCCGCCGAGACCGAGGCGCCGCCCGGGATCGGGCCGACGCTGTCAACCGCCGACTGCGTCCGGCTGTGCCAGCGCCTCGACGCCGCGGGCTACGACGCGCTCGTCCCCGTGAACGGCTCCGTCTTCTGGGACATGAGCGTGATCCGCGGGGCATTCCCCAGCCGCTCCTGGCGCGACGAGCGCTTCCGCGAGGGCTACCTCGACGCGTTCGGCTCGCGCCCGCGGGCGGCGTTGGTCGCCGCCGCGAACTGGGCCGAGTCGCTGGTCTACTCCCGGGAGTCAGCGTGGAACGAGGACCTGTGCCGGCGGGTGTGCGAGCGCGTGGACGTGCCGGTGCTCTGTGAGGGCGGCATCAGGGATCGGGGGACGATCGAGCGCCTGCTCGGCGGCGGGTCGCCGTCCGCAGACGCCGTGGGGATGGCCCGACCGTTCTACGCCGAGCCGGAACTCCCGGCGCGGCTGCTCCGCCCGGACGCGGCCGCAGACGGAACCGCGGTCGTTTGCGAGGACTGCAACAACTGCGTCGTCCCGCAGGCGGCCGGCGAGCCGGGCGTTTGCCGGACGCCGGCGGTACTGGAGCGCGCCGGCGAACACCGAAAGGCGGGGGCCTACGAGCGGGAGTGATACGCCCGATCACAGTTTCGACCGCGCGGACCCGATCGCCGGTAGCTCAACGCCGACCACGTCAGCGAGCGCGTCGGCCGCGCCCAGCAGCCACTCGGCCCGCTCGATCCGCGACTCAAGATCGCCGGGGCCGATGCGGTATGCGTCGACCAGTTCTTCGACGCTTGCGCCGTCGACCCACTCCGTCAGGATCCGGGCGGTCTTCACGGATTCGAGCCATCCCTCGAAATCGTCCGCGTCCACCATCCCGGTCGTCAGCTCCGCCGACCGCGAGCGCGCGAACTGATAGATCTCGGCGCGCTCGGCGTTGCCGAGGTAGGTATCGTCCATGTCTGGCGTGTCGCAGACGATCTCGAAGGCCGTCAGCTCGGTCACGTCGTCGGAGGCCATCCCTGCGACCGTCCGGAGTCCGTCGACGATCCGGACGCCAGTGTCCGGTGTGACGTACTGTCTGGACACTTGTTCGCCGACCGGCGTCGCCTCGATGCCGCCGTCGGGACCCTCGGTCGCCGCCAGCAACCCGTCGTCGATGAGGCTCGCGACGGCGTCGCCGACGACGCCCCCCAGGTTCGGGTTCGACGTGCGCGACGCGTAGAACGTCCCCGCGAGCGCGTCGAGCACCCCCGCCTGCGAGCCGGCGATGCCCGTGGCGACGAGCGCGAGCGTGTGCGTTCGCAGCGCTGCGGGGTCCCGAAGTTTCGACTCCACGCGCTCGGGGTCGGCCGTGACATACCGCTCCCACAGCTCCGCTCTCCCGTCGGCGTCGTCGGCGACGAGCACCGCTTCGCCGTACGGGTCGAGGTGCGGTCGGCCAGCACGGCCGCACATCTGGTGGACCTCCAGCACGGGGAGCCACTCGGTCCCTTCGCCCGTGTAGCGCCGCTGATCGCGCACGACTACCCGCCGCGCGGGGACGTTCACGCCGGCGGCGAGCGTCGGCGTCGCGCAGATGACAGCCAACTTCCGCTCGCGGAACGCCCGCTCAACGAGCGCGCGATGGTCCGAGGAGAGCCCGGCGTGGTGGAACGCGACGCCGCGCGCGGCGACCTCGGTGAGGCGCTGGCCCGTCCCGGTGGCGCCGGCGTCGCGCAGTCCTTCGGCGACCGTGGCCCCGTCGCCGGCGGCGACATCGGTGCGTTCGTCGCCGTCATCGCCGTCGCGGTCGAACCCCTCCTCGGCCAGTCTGTCGGCGAGCGACTCGGCCTCCCGGCGCGAGGCGACGAACGCCAACGCCTGCCCGCCGTCGTCGACGGCGCCCGCGACCAACTCCGCCGTCACTTCGGTGTCGGCGTCGCGCGCGGGGTCGGCGGCGTCGACGGGCACCGACAGGTCGGTGCCGTCGTCGAACCTGACGGTCCCCTCGGCGTGGACGCCGACCCGGAGGTCGACCGGCCGCCACGTCGACTCCACCAACTCGGCGTCGAGCCACGCCGCGATGTCCTCGGGGTTGTCGACAGTCGCCGACAGCGCGACGATCTGCACGTCGGGTGCCCGACGCCGCAGCGTCGCGAGCGTCACCTCCAGCGTCGGCCCCCGGCCCGGCGAGCCGAGCAGGTGGACCTCGTCGACGACGACGCACGCGAGGTCGTCGACCCACTCGGCGCCGTTACGGATGGCGGAGTCGACCTTCTCGCTGGTAGCGACGATCACGTCGTTGCCGGCGAGGTCGCTCGCGGCCGAGTCGTAATCGCCCGTCGAGATGCCCGCTTCGACGCCGGGGAGCCGATCGAACTCCTCGTACTTCTCGCGGGCGAGCGCGCGGAGGGGGCAGACGTACAGCCCCGGACCGTCGGCTGTCAGGAACGCGAGTTCGGCGACGAACGTCTTGCCAGACGCCGTGGGGACCGCCGCGACGACGTTGTCGCCGGCGCAGACGCCCGCCTCCACGGCCGCGACCTGTGGCGGGTACAGCGACTCGATCCCCTCCCCCTCGAAGTGGTCGACGTACTCGGCAGCCAGCGGGAGGTCGGCGACGCGCATTCGATGGCGGTGCTGGGTCCTTCTCGGGTATAAACCTCCGTGCGCGTCGGGCGGGATTAGCGGTGGTTGGCTCCGTCGCCGTGACCGTGGCTGTGCCCGTCTCCGTCGCCGTGGTGGTGGTGTGCCCCGTCAGCGTGGCCCTCGGGCAGTCGGTCGGCGTGGGCGTGCGGATCGCCCTCGACGAACTCGTGGGCGCTGCGATCGCCGTCCGCGAAGGCGGTCGTACGGGCGACGAACGCCGCGTCGTCGACGAGGTCGCGGTCGGTCAGGAACCGCTCTAAGGCGGCCAGCCACGCACCGTAGTAGTCCGCATCGCTCCCGGCCTCGGCGCCGGGGTTCGCGTCGAGCGCGGTGACCAATTCCGACTGGAAGTCGTCCCAGGTGCGGCCGGGGTCGTCCTCGTCGGTGAGCGCGACTGCGAGCGCGAACGAGCGCGCCATCCACGGCTCGGCGAACGTCGGCCCGTCGGCGTCGGCGCGGGGGACCGGCTTGGCAGCGGTGTCGATGTCGGCGGTCGGAGCGTCCGTTTTCGCGTCCGGGGCCCCGGCTGCGTCTGCCGCCCGCGCGCCGCCGTCGGAAGCGATAGAGCCCCCGTCGCCGAGGCGTTCGACGCCGATCATCGCGTTGCGCGAGACCAGCTCCGCGAGCTCGGCCTCGCTGAGTTCCTCGGTCCCCTCTGGTCGCTGCGGGAGCACCATGTAGCGCACCTCGGAGTTGGAGTCCCACACCTCCACGTCGACGCTGTCGTCCAGTTCTGTGTCGAACTCATCGCGCAGCAGCGCGCGCGGCTCGTCGACGACGCGCGAGCGGTACGCGGGCGACTTGTACCACGTCGGCGGCAGTCCCAACACCGCCCACGGGTAACACGAGCAGAGCGTGCAGACGACGACGTTGTGCGTCTCGTCGGTGTTCTCGACCACCCGAAGCTCCATCACCTCGTCGTTCACCGAGACGTCCAGTTCGGTGACGGCCTCGATGCCGTCCTCGAGCAGCCACTCGCGGTACTCGGGGTCGGTCCACGCCCGCGCGACGACCCGGGCGCCGTTCATCGGCCCCACGTCGCCCTCGTAGGTCGCGATCACCTCGTCGACGGCGTCCGTGCTCAAGACGCCCTTCTCGGTCAACAGCGACTGGAGCGCGCGGGCCCTGGACTGCGGATCGATTTCGTCGCGGAGCTCGGGATCGGGGTGCGACGGCGGACCGTCGGAACTCCTGTGGTCGTCGGTCATGAGAAGTGGTGACGCGTGTGGAGGCTTAGGCGTTCGCCCCGGTCGAGCCGACCCGACCGCGTCGATGTCGCTCGTCGGCTACGCGGCGTCGGACGCGACCAAGTACGGCTCCCACAGCTCGATGTGGAGGCCGTCGGCGTCGGTACAGTCGTCGCCCCAGAGGTCCTCGGCGTCGAAGCGGACGTTGTACAGTTGCTCGGCGCGCTCGCCGTCGGCGCCTTCCCGCCCGTCGAGTGCGTTCTCGTCGGGGTACACGTGCGCGCCGCGGTCGGCGACGACCTCGCCCTCGGCGCCGCGGACGTACCGCGGGCAGCGCGTGTGGCCCGCGGGGTGGCGTTTGCGAACGTGGACGCGGTCGCCGACGGCGAACTCAGGGTCGCCGTCGCCGCGTCGGCTCAGGTACTTCTCGCGGGTGCCCTCAAGCAGCGCGGGGAGCCGGTTGGGGTCCGTCTCGTCGGGCACCTCGGCCTCCCCCGCGGCGAACGACTCGGCCCGCTCGCGAAGCTCGTCGGCGTCGACGACGCCCGCCTCGACGAACAGCGTCTCGATCGCGCCCAGCCAGCGCTCGTAGTAGGGAACCGTCAGATAACGCTCGGGATCGTCGCCCTCCAGCGTGTACCGGAAGCGGTCGAGTTCGAACGTGTCGGAGCCGAGGCCGGTGATGTACAGCGATTGGACGACGCCCTCCCACTCGTGGTGGAACGGGCTGGCGTCGTCGGGCTGGTCCGGCGGGAGATCGTGGAAGGAGTCCATCCCGCCGAGATCGTGTATCCCGTCCATACGCGGACGACATCGCCGCGGCTGATAAATTCTCGCCACGTAGTGACATAGCATCCGCGGTCGACGCACGTGGTGACATGGGACCCGCGGTCGACGGGCTGACCGACACCGCAAACACGACAGCGAAAGCCCCGCACGAGGTTCGGACGGGCGCGGACGCTCGGCTGTTGAACACCGACCGCCGAACCCGGACTCCCGCGAGAAGCCGCCGCGGGGAGTCGGTGTGGCGTCGTCGTGTCGCTTCGTCGCCGATCGTTCCCTCAGTCGTCGCCGAGGAGGCCCGCGTCGAAGAGGCGCTCCATGCCCTCCTTCAGGCGCTCCTCGCTGGCGGCGTAGCTGATGCGGGCGTAGCCGGGCGCGCCGAACGCCGACCCGGGGACGGTCGCGACGTGCGCCTCCTGGATCGCCTCCTCGGCCCACGCCGAGTCGTCGTCGTCGACGGGAAGCATCATGTAGAACGCGCCGTCGGGGACCGTCACGTCGACAGCGTGGTCGTCGAACAGGTCGACGAGCATGTCGCGGCGGGACTCGAAGGCCGCGCGCATCTCCTCGACCGACTCGTCGGTGTTGCGCAGGGCCTCGACGCCGGCGCGCTGAACGAAGTTCGTCGCACAGGAGACCGAGTGGCTGTGGAGCTTCCCCGCCTGCGAGATCAGGTCGCCCGTGGCGTGCAGGTAGCCCAACCGCCAGCCGGTCATCGAGTACGCCTTCGAGAACCCGTTGATCGTGACCGTGCGGTCGGCCATCCCGTCCAGGCTTGCGAGGCTGGTCTGCTCGACGCCGTAGACGATCTCGTCGTAGATCTCGTCTGAGATGACTGCGAAGTCGTGCTCGACCGCGAGGTCGCGGACACCCTCCAGTCCCTCGTCGGAGTAGACGGCGCCCGTCGGATTCGACGGGGAGTTGACGATCAGCAGTTCCGTGTCGTCGGAGACCGTCTCCGCGAGGTCGTCGAGTCCGTCGGCAAGCGAGAAGTCGTGGGGCGCGAGATCGACGCGGGCAAGGTCGCCGCCGGCGAGCTTCACCATCGCCTCGTAAGACACCCACGCCGGGTCGAGGAGGACGACTTCGTCCCCGTCGTCGACGAGCGTCTGGACGGTCTCGTACAGCGCCTGCTTGGCGCCGGGGGTGACGATCACGTCGCCGGCGTCGGCGTCGATGTCGTCGGCGCGGAGCTTCTCGGCGATCGCCTCCTTCAGTTCGGGAACGCCGTTCGAGGAGGTGTAGCCCGTGTGCCCCGCGTCCATCGCGGCCTTACCGGCCTCGACGACGTTCTCGGGGGTGGGGAAGTCGGGCGCGCCGACCGACAGGTCGACCACGTCGTGGCCCTCGGCCTCCAGTTCGTTCGCGGCGTTGGAGATCGCCAGCGTCGCCGACGGCTCGACGCGTTCGACGCGCTCGGCGAACTCGTACGCGAAGTCGTCGCTCACGCGGCCACCTCCGCGGCCGGTAGCCCCTCGGCCAGATCCACGGCGGACGACGCGGCCTCCGCGCCTTTTTCGGCGCGTTCCCGGGCCTCCGCCCCGCTCTGTCCGGGGCCGGACACGCCGAACGTGACGGGCGTGTCGCGGTCGAGGCTCACGTCGGCGAGCTTCGCGGCGATGGCCTGGCCGATCACCTGGTCGTGATCGGTGTCGCCGGAGACGATGGTGCCGACGACGGCGACGGCGTCGATGTCGTCGCGGCGGGCGAGCCGGTCGGCCGCCAGCGGCGTGTCGTACGCGCCGGGGACGTCGACGGTCTCTGCGACGGTCGCGCTGCGCTCGGCGACCGCCTCGCGGGCGGACTCCTCCATGGCCTCGGCGATGGACGCGTAGTAGCGCGCGACCACCAGGCCGAGTGTCGTCTCGGTCATTATGCGAGTCGACGGCCGGCCGGCAGAAATGCGTACCGCTCTGGGCGGATGTGTCCGGCCCGCCGACGGCGGAGTCGTGTTGGGGCCGAGCAGCCACCGAACCGGATCGGATCCGGCACGGTCCGGGCCGCGTTCGGCGGATCACGAGGGATCACAAGAGTTGTAACCGCCGACGTGCGACCGCACCCCAATGAGCGACCCCGCCGGCGGAGCCGACGCCCCCGACGGGCCCGCCGCTGACGGCGACCCGGACCCTCCCGCGGGCGACGCTGATGGGCCCGCGGCGGACGACTCCGCCGACGGCGATGACTCCGCCTCCGACTCCGCCCCCGATTATGTTCCTGACTCCGACGCCTCGCCGATCGACGCGCTCGCCGATCGCGTCGGCGACCCGGCGACGGTCGCCGTCCTCTTGATCGTCGTCGGCTCGCTGCTCGTACGGACGGTCCAGCTCGGTCAACGGATCTTCCACTGGGACGAAGGCCGCGTCGGCTACTGGATCCTCCGGTTCGACGCCACCGGCGAGTTCTTTTATCGGCCGATCATCCACGGCCCGTTCCTCCCGGTCGTCAACAACGCCCTCTTCGATCTGATCGGCGCGTCCGACTTCGCCGCGCGGCTCCCGGTCGCGGTCGTCGGCGGACTCCTCCCGCTGGTCGCGCTGTTGCTTCGCCACCGCCTGCGCGACCGCGAGGTCGTCGCGCTCGCGCTGCTGCTGGCGGCCGACCCGCTGCTCGTCTACTACGGTCGGTTCATGCGCGGCGACGTGCTGGTCGGGAGCTTCGCCGTCGCCGCGTTCGCGCTCGTCGTGTACGCGATCGACACGCGCCGGACGCTCCCGCTGTTCGGATCGGCCGTCCTCCTCGCGCTGGGTTTCGCAGCAAAGGAGAACGCGCTGGTCTACGTCGCGTGCTTCCTCGGCGCCGGGTTCCTCCTGCTGGATCACCGCGTGGTGCGGACCGCCCGACGAACCGGCTCGCCGCTGGACGCCCTGTTCGTCGAGGCCGTCGCCCTCGGTCACTTCCTCGACGACTGGACCGCCGGATCGCGAACGAGACGGCGGATCGAGCGCCGGGTCCGCGAGCGCGCACCCGGCGCACACTGGACGGGCGAGGCAGGCTTCCTCGGCCACCTCGTGATCTGGGTGCCGCTGGGCGCCGTCGGCGTCGCCGCGACGTTCCTCGGCGCCGTCGCGTTCTTTATGCGCCGCGTCCCGACCTGTGGCAGGCGCTCGGCGTCGCGTCCGCGTCTGCGTCCGCCGGGGCGGACGCCGCGGCGCCGACGCTCGGCTCGGTGCTGTACGAGGCGACGTGGGGCGCCGGCGAGAAGTTCTGGGGCACGTGGGCCGCCGGCACCCACTCGGGGCACCCGTACGTCCCGTACGTCTGGGACATCGTCGAGACGCTGGCGTACGGGTCCGGCGTGCTCGTCGTGCTCGCGGTCGTGGGCTTCCTCGCCGACGGCTATGGTGAGGCCCGTGGCACCCGTTCGGTCGTCGCGTACGCGACGTACTGGGGTGCGGCGTCGCTGGTCGGCTACCCGGTCGCGACTGACATCCAGGCGCCGTGGGCGGCGGTCCACATCGTGCTCCCGCTGTCGATCCCGGCGGCCGTCGGACTCGCCTCCATCGGCGACTCGATGCGGGACGCGGTCGAAACAGGGGACGCGGTCACGGCGGGGCTCGCGGGGCTGATCGTCCTCGCTGCCGTCGGCGGCGTTGCCGCACCCAACGCTGACTACTGGAACTCGGCGTCGGCCGAAGACAAGCAGGTGCTCCAGTGGGCCCAGCCCGAGAACGACTACAAGCACGCGCTAGAGGACGCCGGCGCCGTCGCCCGAGACAACGAGGGGACAGACGTGCTGTGGGTGGGCACGAGCACGCCGCGCGGGACGCGGCTGTACGTCTCCGACGAGTCAAGCGTCGACCGAATGCCGCCCGGCGGGCCGAGTTGGCACTCCCGACTGCCGACCCCCTGGTACCTCGAACTCCACGACGCGAACGTCACGTCGACGCCGCCAGAGGCGCGCTTCGAGGGGCTCCCGCCGGCCGAGGAGATGCCACCGGTCGTCATCGCCAAGCCGAGCGACGCCGAGGAGTTGGAGACCCGCCTCGACGGCTACGAGTCGCGGGAATACGCCTTCCGGCTGTGGACCGAACGCATCGTCGTGTTCATCGACGAGGCGGCGCTCGCCGACGCCCGAGAGTGAACGGGAGACAACGCTCGGGAGCGGACGCCGGACCGACCGCGACGACAGCCGGATCGGCGAGTATATACCCACGATCGTGAATAGTTATCGCATCGTGAGGCAAGATTTATTCGCGGACCTGCCGAACCGTCGCCCGTGACACCGACCTGTCCCGGACCGACGCTGGGCGTCGTCGGCGGGGGTCAACTCGGCCGCATGCTCGCGGAGGCCGCCTCGCCGCTCGGCGTCGACGTGGTCGTGCTGGACCCGACGCCGGACTGCCCCGCGGCGCGCGTCGCCGAACAGATCGAGGGATCGTTCGACGATCCCGACGCGGTCCGCGAACTCGCCGATCGGGCCGACGCGCTGACGCTGGAGATCGAACTCGCCGACCCCGACGTGCTGGAGGCGGTCGGCGAGGAGTACGACGTGCCCGTTCACCCCTCGCCGGACGCGCTGCGCACGATCCAAGACAAGCTCGTCCAGAAGCGGGCGTTCGCCGACGCCGGAATTCCGGTCCCCGAGTTCGTCGCCGTGGACGGCGCCGCCGACCTCGCCGACGCGGTCGAGCGCTTCGGCGGTTGCATGCTGAAGGCCCGGACCGGCGGCTACGACGGCCGCGGCAACGTTCCCGTCGAACCCGGCGACGACTACGGGGCCAAGTTGGCCGAGGTGGGCGCCGGCGACGACGGCGCGATGGCCGAGGAGCTGATCGACTTCGAGCGGGAACTCTCGGTGGTCGCGGTCCGCGGCGACGGCGAGCGACGCGCGTTTCCCGTGGTCGAGAACGTCCACCGCGAGGAGATCCTCCGCGAGACGGTCGCGCCCGCACGGTGCTCGGAGGCGGTCGCCGAGCGCGCCCACGAGGTCGCGCTCGACACGCTGGAGACGCTCGACGGGCGCGGCGTGTTCGCGATGGAACTCTTCGAGGAGTCGGACGGGACGGTCTCGGTCAACGAGGTCGCCCCGCGCCCCCACAACTCCGGTCACTGGAGCATCGAGGGGGCGACGACCTCCCAGTTCGAACAGCACGTCCGCGCGGCCCTCGGGTGGCCCCTCGGGACCGCGGAGGCGCGCGCGCCGACCGTGATGGCGAACGTCCTCGGCGACGTATCCGAACCGCGTCCGGCGTCGCTGTCGGGCGTCGGTGCCGTCCTTGCGGCGCCGAACGCGAACCTCCACTGGTACGGGAAGCGGGAGGCCCGCCCGCTGCGCAAGCTGGGCCACCTCACGCTCGTCGACGCCGACGGCGACGCCGCGGCCGAGGACCCGGCCGCCCGCGACGACCTGCTCGCCCGCGCCCGCGACCTGCGCGACGGGCTCACCTTCGAGTGACTGCCGCACGCGACACACCCACGGACGCCCACACCGAACTATGCCAACCGTTCAGGACCTCATCGACCGACTCGAATCGGACGCGAACAGCGACGCCGACCCGGACTCGACGCCCGACGTGGGCGTGATCATGGGGTCGGACTCGGACCTCGACGTGATGCAGGGGGCGTTCGACGCCCTCGACGAGTTGGGGTTCACAGAGCAGACCGACTTCCACGACCCGCCCGATACGCGATTCACCTACGAGACGTACGTCGTCTCCGCGCATCGGACGCCCGAACTCATGTACGTGTACGGGGAGACCGCCGCCGACCGCGGCCTCGACGTGATCGTCGCCGGGGCCGGCGGGAAGTCCGCCGACCTGCCGAACATGACCGCGAGCATCGCCTACCCGATCCCGGTGATCGGCGTGCCGGTGCAAGAGAAGTCCGTCGACTCGGTGATCGGGATGCCGACGGGCGCGCCCATCGTCGCCGTCGACGCCGGTAAGTCGTTCAACGCGGCGCTGTCGGCCGCACAGATCCTCGCCCGGGAACACGGCGAGATCGAACAGCGACTCGTCGAGTACCACGATGACCTGCAGGGGGGCGTCGCCGACGTGTCCGCGGACCTCCACGACCTCGGAGTCGAGGGGTTCCGCGCGTCGCGTGCAGACGGAGAGTAGGACTCGACGATCCGACCGAAGGTGTCGCCCACACGACCCGCTTCAGAGGTGTCTCGTCTCTGATGCGCCCTGATTGGGTTGCTCGGGCCGGTATCGCGCGTGCACGCGTAAGTGAAGCACTTATCTGTGGGCGCTCCAAACCGACGTACGATACGGAGAACCCGGTATGAATGCATGGATAGCGATCGGCGCGTTGGCGGTGATGGGCGTGGGCATCCCCCTCGGGATGATGGCGGTGTCCGCGATCCTCCGCCCCAGCGTGCCAGAACAGGGCAAGAGCGCCACCTACGAGTCCGGTGAGATCCCGACGGGGTCGGCGACGGGCATTCAGTTCAACATCCAGTACTATATGGTTGCGCTGCTGTTCGTCGTGTTCGACATCGAGACCGTTCTGATCTTCCCGTGGGCCGTCATCTACCAGCCCGCGCTGGAGGCGGGAGCCGGCCTGACGACGGTGCTGCTTCCGATGTTGATCTTCATCGGGGTACTCGTCGTCGGACTCGTGTGGGCGTGGCGACAGGGCGCCGTGAAGTGGGTTTCCAGCCCGCGTGCGGCGAGACAGAAGACGGAGCGTTCCTGATATGAGCAGCGACAACAGACCGTTCGTCACGGACGACAGCCAGGTACTGACCGACACCCGGGACGCCCGGATGACGGGCGAGGACAACCGCTTCAACTCGAAGCTGCGCGAGGCGTTCGGCTCCTCGCCGTTCATCCTCACCAAGTTCGACAAGTTCATGAACTGGGTGCGGGGCTCCTCGATGTTCATGCTGCAGTTCGGTATCGCCTGCTGCAGCATCGAGATGATGCACACCTACGCCGTGAAGCACGACCTTGACCGCTTCGGCGCGGGCGTGCCGCGCGCGTCGCCGCGACAGGCGGACGTGATCATCGTTCCCGGGACGATCGTCTCGAAGTTCGCCCCGCGGATGAAGCGCGTGTACGACCAGATGCCCGAGCCGAAGTTCGTCATCGGCATGGGCTCGTGCACGATTTCCGGCGGCCCGTTCCAGGAGGGGTACAACGTGATCAAGGGAGCCGAGGAGGTCATCCCGGTCGACATCCACGTCCCCGGCTGCCCGCCCCGGCCCGAGGCGCTGGTGTACGGCGTCGCGAAGCTCCAGGAGCGCATCGCCAACGGCGAGTCCTCGCCGGTGACGGTGAAGCCCTACGAACTCGAGCAGTTCGGCGACCTCGACCGCGACGAGATCGTCGACCAGCTCGCACAGGAGATCGACGAGGAGGACCTCGTCATGCGGTACAACTGGGCGGACTCCCCCTAACCATGAGTCTGGAAGAACCCGAGCCGGACGTTCCGGCACCGGTCGAGGAACAGTCCCCCGACGAGCTCGCGGAGCTGCTGGGCGATCACGTCATCGGTCGCGAGGAGCACCTGAACGCGCCGGGGTACGTGATCCGACCGGACGCAGTCCAGGACGTACTCTCGACGCTGAAAACCGAGGCGGGCTACGACCACCTCTCGTGTGTCACCGCCCAGGAGTACGAGGACCGCTACGAGTCCATCTACCACCTGAAAAAGTTCGACGACCCGACCCAGGAGGTCAGCGTCGTCGTCCCTGCCGACCGTGAGAATCCGGTCAGCGAGTCGGCCGAGCCCGTCTTCCGAACGGCCGACTGGCACGAGCGCGAGGCGTACGACCTGATCGGCATCGACTACGACGACCACCCCGACCTCCGCCGCATCCTCCTCCCCGAAACCTGGCAGGGACACCCGCTCGCGAAGGACTACGACCAAGACCGCCCGCAGGTCGTCCCCCTGCGCGAGAACGCCAACCCGCTTCAGGATGACCACCGCGGAGAGGACGACACGGACACGATGTTCCTCAACATCGGTCCCCACCACCCGGCGACCCACGGCGTTCTTCACTTGAAGACGACGCTGGACGGCGAGCAGGTCGCCGACGTCGAAAGCGACATCGGCTACCTCCACCGCTGCGAGGAGCAGATCTGTCAGAACGGCACCTACCGCCACCAGATCATGCCGTACCCCGACCGCTGGGACTACATCTCGGCGGGGCTGCTCAACGAGTGGGCGTACGCGCGAGCGGCCGAGGACATGGCCGACATCGAGGTGCCCGAGTACGCGCAGGTCATCCGGACCATGGGCGCCGAACTGTGCCGGATCGCCGCGCACATGCTCGCGGTCGGCACGTTCGCGCTCGACGTGTACGGCGACTTCACCGCCATTTTCATGTACGCGATCCGGGACCGCGAGAAGACCCAGAACATCTTAGAGGATCTGACGGGCCAGCGGCTCATGTTCAACTACTTCCGGCTCGGCGGGGTCGTCTGGGACCTGCCCGAACCCCGCGAGGAGTTCTTCGAGAAGACTCGAGACTTCCTCGAGGACCTGCCGGAGGCGCTGGAGGAGTACCACGACCTCATCTCGGGCAACGAGATCCTCCAGATGCGGACGATCGACACGGGCGTGCTGCCGCCGGAGGTCGCGAAGAACTACGGCGCCACCGGCCCGGTCGCTCGCGGGTCGGGCGTCGACTACGACCTCCGTCGCGACGACCCGTACGGCTACTACGACGAACTCGACTGGGACGTCGTCACCGAGGACGGCTGCGACAACTACAGCCGCCTGCTCGTGCGTCTGCGGGAGGTCGAGGAATCCGCGAAGATCATCGAGCAGTGCATCGACCTGCTCGAGGACTGGCCCGAGGAGGACCGCACCATCCAGGCCAACGTCCCGCGGACGCTGAAGCCGGACGACGACACCGAGATCTACCGCGCGGTCGAGGGCGCCAAGGGCGAACTCGGCATCTACATGCGCTCGGACGGGACGGACAAGCCGGCCCGATTCAAGATTCGGTCGCCGTGCTTCTCGAACCTCCAGACGCTGCCGGAGATGGCTGAGGGCGAGTACGTGCCCGACCTCGTCGCCGCGCTCGGTAGCCTGGACATCGTCCTCGGCGAGGTGGACAGATGACCGGGGCGGTCCCGCTCCAACAGGGGATGCTCCCCGACACGATCGCGAACCTGCTGGGACTGAACGCGTTCGGGATCGCCGGCGAGATCGTCGCGGCGCTGCTGGGCGCGTTCCTCATCGCCAACTTCCTGCTCATCAACACGGCCTTCGCGGGCCCGTGGGCGAAACGGAAGATCACGGCGGCGTTCACCGACCGCATCGCGGTCAACCGGATCGGCCCGTTCGGCCTGTTCGTCATCGTCGCGGACGCGGTCCGGCTCCTCTCGAAGGAGCTGATCGTTCCCGAGGGCGCAGACCGCCCCGCGTGGGATCTCGGTCCGCTCCTCATCCCGTTCTCGGCGCTGCTCGGCTTCGCGGTCATCCCGATGGGCAGCGGCCTGCAGTTGGCCGACCCCGAGACGGGGCTGGCGTTCGCGTTCGCCGCCTCGTCCATCGCGTCGCTCGGGCTGATCATGATGGGATACGCGTCGAACAACAAGTACAGCCTGCTCGGCGGCCTGCGCGCGGTGGCCTCGAACATCGCCTATGAGATCCCGCTCATCGTCACCGGCGTCTCCGTCGTCCTGTTCACGGGGACGCTCCAGATGAGCGCGATCGTCGAGGCCCAGCAGGCGACGTTCATCAGCGTCGCCGGGATCGCGATCCCGCAGTGGTTCGCGTTCGTCAACCCGTTCGCGTTCGTGCTGTTCGTGGTCGCGAACGTCGCGGAGGTCGGGCGCAACCCGTTCGACATCCCGGAGGCGCCCACTGAGATCGTCGCCGGCTACCAGACCGAGTACTCCTCGGTCTACTTCGTGCTCATCTACCTGGGTGAGTTCATCCACATCTTCCTCGGCGGCGCCATCGCGGCGACGCTGTTCCTCGGCGGCCCGGCCGGGCCCGGCCCGGCGGCGCTGGGGATCGTCTGGTTCACCGCGAAGATCTGGGCGTTCTTCCTGTTCACGCAGTGGCTCCGCTCGGCGGTGCCGCGGCTGCGCGTGGATCAGTTCATCGAGATCGGCTGGAAGGGCATGCTCGTGCTCGCGTTTGCGAACCTCGTCCTCACCGCGGTCATCGTGGGGGTGCTCGCGTAACAATGATCGGAATCCTGAAAGGAATGGCGACGACGATGAAGCACGCGCTGGACGGCAAGACGTTCACGGTCGAGTACCCGGACGTCGCGCCCGAGGTGAGCCCGCGGTTCCGCGGGGTCCACAAGTTCTCCCAAGAGCGGTGCATCTGGTGCCGCCAGTGTGAGAACGTCTGTCCGAACGACACGATCCAGATCGTGCAGGACGACCAGCGCAACGGCGAACAGTACAACCTCCACATCGGGCAGTGCATCTACTGCCGGCTGTGTGAGGAGGTGTGTCCGGTGGACGCCATCTTGCTGACGCAGAACTTCGAGTTCACCGCCGACACGAAAGACGAGTTCGTCTACAACAAAGAGCAGCTGAAGAACGTCCCCTGGTACAAGGGGATCGACCCGCTCAACTCGCGCAACCCCGACCGCAACGCGTGGGTCGGCGAGGGCGACGGCGAGATCGACTACCAGTAGTCGGCGTTCTCCGGGTTCTCCACTCACTCGTTTGTGTTCCCCGTCACCCGCGGGTACGTTCGCTGGGACCCGTCGAGCCCGTCCGCGCGCCAGCCGAACCGACCGTTTCGCCGCCGTCACCCCGGCGGTGTTCGAGTCGACCACCCCCCCGATCGCGGGGGCCGCACGGCGATCGCGACCCGGGTTCGGCGCGCCAGTCGATCGTATATAAAAACGATTCGGCCAACTCGCCAGCGACTCGCACACGCGCACCCACACGCGCAAACGTTCTCGAAACCTTCAAACGGACTCCGACGGGAGTGTCGCATAATGGTTGTAGAGACTATCGCGTTCGCGCTGTTCGCCCTCGTCACCGTGGGGAGCAGTTTGGGCGTGGTGCTCGTCGAGGACGTGTGGCACTCCGCACTCCTCCTCGGGGCCGCGCTGCTCAGCGTCGCGGTGCACTACGTGATGTTGCAGGCGGAGCTGCTGGCCGCCATGCAGATCCTCGTCTACGTGGGCGGGGTCCTGATCCTCATCACGTTCGCCGTGATGCTGGTACGCAGGGAGGGTGAACCGGAGGCAATGGAGGTGCTCGACGCGTGAGCGACGCCGGATCGCGACCGCGCCTGAAGCTCGGGGGGCACCTCGTCCCGGGGCTCGCGGCGGTCGCGCTGTTCGCCGTGTTCGCCGCGGTGTTCCTGCAGGCCTCGTTCGGCGAACCTGCCGGCTTCGCCGAGGGCGCGTCGATCACCGCGAGCATCGGCTACGCGATGTTCAACGTCGATACGGAGATCATCTCCGAGACGGTCGTCTCGGGCGAGGGCTTCGTCGTGGCGTTCGTCCTCATCGCGATCGTGCTCGACGTCGCGATCGACGGGGCCGTGTTCCTCGCGAAGCGCGAGGAGGACGGCAGTATCGGCGGCGTGCTCACCGACGGCGGACGCGAGATCCGCGACCGGCTCCGCGGAGGTGACGACTGATGGTGCCGCCGCAGTACTACCTGCTCTTGGCGGCAGCCGTCTTCTGTATCGGCGTGTTCGGGCTGTTGACCCGACGGAACGCGCTGCTGTTCTTGATGTCGGTCGAGCTGATGCTCAACGCGGCCAACATCAATCTCGTCGCGTTCTCCTACTACTGGGGGAACGTGACGGGCCAGACGTTCGGCCTGTTCACGATGGCGCTGGCGGCCGCGGAGGTCGCGATCGGCATCGGGATCATCCTCGTGCTGTACCGCAATTTCAAGGAGATCGACGTGACGGAAGCGACGACGATGAGGTGGTAACATATGGCAGGAATCTTCGACTTCGGGCCGGCCATCGTACTGCTCCCGTTCCTCTCGTTCCTGATCGCGGTCGGGACCGCGCTCTCGGGGCGCGACCTGCTGCCGAAGGGCGGCGCCATCCCCGGCATCGCGGCGACCGCCGGGTCGCTGGTGCTTTCGGTCGCGATGGCCGCGGCCGTGGCGGGCGGCGAGGTCTACGACGAAACGATCTACACGTGGGCCGCCGGCGCCGTGCCGGGGACGGAGGGGATCGAACTCACCTTCGGCCTGCTCATCGACCCGCTGTCATCGATGATGCTCGTCATCGTGACGCTGGTCGCGTTGCTCGTCCACGTGTTTTCGCTGGGATACATGAACGACGACGGCCAGACGGGCCTCCCGCGGTACTACGCCGGGCTTGGCCTGTTCACGGCCTCGATGCTGGGGTTCGTCGTCGCCGACAACCTGCTCATGGCGTTCATGTTCTTCGAGCTGGTGGGGCTGTGCTCGTATCTCCTCATCGGTTTCCACTTCCGCGAGCCCGGGCCGCCGTCGGCCGCGAAGAAGGCGTTCCTGGTCACCCGCTTCGGTGACTACTTCTTCCTCGTCGGCGTCGTCGCCGTGTTCGCGACGTTCGGCACCGCGCAGTTCGTCGGCACCGAGGCCGCGCCCGGCTTCCCGGTGCTGGCCGAACAGGCGCTGGCGGGCGAGTACACGGCCAACACCTTCCTCGGGCTCGGTTCCGAGGCGTGGTTCACCGTCGTCGGCCTGCTGGTGCTCGGCGGCGTGATCGGTAAGTCCGCGCAGTTCCCGCTGCACACGTGGCTCCCCGATGCGATGGAGGGCCCGACGCCGGTCTCCGCGCTCATCCACGCGGCCACGATGGTCGCCGCCGGCGTCTACCTCGTCGCGCGGATGTACGGGTTCTACGCGGTGTCGCCGACGGCGCTGGGCGTCATCGCGCTCGTCGGCGGATTCACGGCGCTGTTCGCCGGGACGATGGGGATCGTGAAACGCGAGCTCAAGCAGGTGCTCGCGTACTCCACCATCTCGCAGTACGGCTACATGATGCTCGCGCTGGGCGCGGGCGGCTACGTGGCCGCGACGTTCCACCTGCTCACCCACGCGTTCTTCAAGGCGCTGCTGTTCCTGGGCGCCGGGTCGGTCATCCTCGCGATGCACCACAACGAGAACATGTGGGACATGGGCGGGCTCAAGGACAAGATGCCCGTCACCTACTACTCGTTCCTCGCCGGGTCGCTGGCGCTGGCGGGGATCTTCCCCTTCGCCGGCTTCTGGTCGAAAGACGAGATCCTCTTCGAAACCCTCATCCACGGGCTGGACGGCCAGCCGCTCCTGTTGGTTGGGTACCTCTTCGGCCTGCTCGCGGTTCCGGTCACCGCGTTCTACACGTTCCGGATGGTGTTCCTCACCTTCCACGGTGACGCTCGGACCGAGCAGGCGGAGTCGCCGGAGTCGGTGCGCTGGAACGTGAAGCTGCCGCTCGCGGTGTTGGGAGTGCTCGCGACGATCGCGGGCGCGGTCAATCTCGCGCCGATCCGCGTCCTCACGGGCGCGCACGTGGACTTCCTCCACGCGTGGCTCGACGGCGGCTTCTCGGACCTGACCGTCCACCACTACGCCGAAATCGATCCGTACTCCTCGGCGTACATCGGCACCGAGCTGACGACGGTCCTGCTGGGCGCGGCCGTGTCGCTCGGGCTGGCGCTGCTGGGCCTGGGGCTTGCCTACCGCCTGTACGCGGTGCCCGAACCCGTCGAGCACACCGACAAGCTCGGCTCGGCCAAGAACCTGCTGTACGATAACTACTACCAAGACGAGTATCAGGTGTACCTCGCAGAGCGGGTCGTGCTCCCCCTCGCCCGCGCCGCGGACACCTTCGATCAGGGCGTCATCGACGGCACCGTCAACGCCGTCTCGAGCGTGAGCCTGTTCTCTGGCTCGCGTATCCGCCGCATCCAGACCGGCGTCGTGAGTAACTACGCCGCGCTGGTGACGCTGGGGCTGACGGCGCTGCTCGTCGTCTTCGGGGTCCTCGGGGGGTGGTTACTGTGATTATTGAAGCACTCATCGGAGTCACGTTCCTCGCTGCGCTGGTCGTCATGCTGGCGCCCGACAAGTACGCCGGGAAGCTCGCGTTCGCGCTGAGCCTCCTGCCGGTCGTCGGGAGCCTGTACATGTGGGCCGGCTTCGACGCCGGCGGGAACGCGCTCATGGCCGGGAGCATCGCCTACGAAACGCAGTTCGAATGGCTGACGGTCGCCGGCTACGACCTCCAGTGGTTCGTCGGCGTCGACGGGATCAGCCTCCCGCTGGTGGTGCTGTCGACGGTGCTGTCCTCGCTGGCCATCGTGTCTGCGTGGACGCCCATCGACGCGCGTCAGTCGCAGTTCTACGGCCTCATGCTGTTCATGGAGGCGAACCTCCTGGGCGTGTTCACCGCCCTCGACTTCTTCCTGTGGTTCGTGTTCTGGGAGGCCGTGCTGGTCCCGATGTACTTCCTCATCGGCGTGTGGGGCGGCCCGCGCCGGAAGTACGCCGCGATCAAGTTCTTCGTCTACACGAACATCGCCAGTCTCGTCATGTTCATCGGGTTCATGGCGCTGGTGTTCAACCTCCCCGTCAGCTCCTTCGGGCTGCCGGAGATCACCCAGTCGCTGCAGAACGGCGGGCTGGCCGATCTGAACTACCTCGGGCTCTCCGCCGACACGCTGAAGCTCGCGGCGTTCGCGGCCATGTTCGCCGGCTTCGCGGTGAAGGTGCCCGTGGTTCCGTTCCACACCTGGCTGCCCGACGCTCACGTCGAGGCGCCGACGCCGGTGTCGGTGATGCTGGCGGGCGTGCTCCTGAAGATGGGGACTTACGCGCTGCTGCGGTTCAACTTCACCATGCTCCCCGACGTGGCGACTCGCCCGTTGGTGGCAACAGTCATCGCGGCGATCGCGGTGATATCCGTCATCTACGGTGCGATGCTCGCGCTGGCCCAGCAGGACCTGAAGCGCATCGTCGCGTACTCTTCAGTCTCCTCGATGGGATACGTCATCCTCGGCCTCATCGCGTACACGGGGCTCGGGATCGGCGGCGCGACGTTCCAGATGGTCGCCCACGGCCTCATCTCGGGGCTGATGTTCATGGCGGTCGGCGTCATCTACAACGTCACGCACACGCGAATGGTGGGCGACATGTCCGGGATGGCGGACAAGATGCCTATCACGGTCGGCATCCTCATCGCCGGCGCGTTCGGGTACATGGGCCTCCCGCTCATGGCCGGGTTCGCCGCCGAGTACTTCATCTTCCAGGGGGCGTTCGCGTCCACGGTGATCCCGTCTGCGCCGCTGTTCACCGCGGCGTCGATGTTCGGCATCGTCATCGTGGCGGGGTACCTCCTGTTCGCGATGCAGCGGACGCTGTTCGGGGAGTTCTCCCTCGAAACCGACTACGAGGTTCGCCGCGCGTACTTCCACGACGTGGCGCCGCTGGCGGTGCTGCTGCTTTGCACCATCGCGCTCGGCGTCGCACCGAACATCTTCTTCGAGATGATCACTGACGCGATCGAGCCGGTCGTCGCGGTCGTCGGGGGTGGTGCCTGATGGAGCCCGCGCTTCTCCAGGCCGATCAGCTCCCGCAGTGGGCCGCGCTCGCGCCGGCGCTGGCGCTCGCGGTGACCGGCCTCCTGCTGGTCGCCGTCGACAGCATCAACCCGGACGACTCCCAGCCGGCCCTGCTGGCGGGCATCGCGACCGTCGGGTCGCTGACCTCGCTCGGGCTCGCTGGCTGGTTCCTCTCGGCGGGGACCGGACAGCCTGGCACCGGCGGCGCTATCGCGCTGTTCGGCGACGCGCTCGTCGTCGACGGGATGGCGCTGTTCTTCCAAGCGCTGTTCGCCTCCGTGACCGCGCTCGTCGTGGTGGCGAGCTACGACTACCTCAGCGATAACCCGCACCAAGCGGAGTTCTACTCGCTGGTGCTGTTCGCGGCGACCGGGATGGCGCTGATGGCGGCGGCCAACTCCCTGGCCGTGGCGTTCATCGCGCTCGAACTCGCCTCGCTGCCGTCGTACGCGCTGGTCGCATTCTTGAAGCGCGACGCCGGCAGCGTCGAGGCGGGGCTGAAGTACTTCCTCATCGGCGCGCTGTCGTCGTCGGTGTTCGCGTTCGGTATCTCGCTGGTGTACGCCGCGACCGGGAGCCTCCTGCTGCCCGACGTGTACGACGCGCTCGCCGGCGGTCCGGAGGGACTCACCGGCGTTGCGGCCGTCGGCATCCTGATGGTCGCAGGCGGCTTCGCGTTCAAGACGGCCTCCGTCCCGTTCCACTTCTGGGCGCCGGAGGCGTACGAGGGCGCGCCCGCGCCCGTCTCGGCGTTCCTCTCGTCCGCCTCGAAGGCGGCCGGCTTCGCGGTCGCGTTCCGCGTGTTCGTCGTCGGCTTCCCGCTGGACGCTGGCATCGACTGGGTGCTCCTGTTCCAGGTGCTCGCGGTCGTCACGATGACGCTCGGGAACTTCGCCGCCGCGACCCAAGAGGAGGTCAAGCGGATGCTCGCGTACTCCTCGATCGGCCACGCGGGCTACGCGCTCATCGGTCTCGCCGCCTTCACCGGCGGCGCCGGGGGTGACGTGCTCGGCGCGTCGATGGCGCACCTGCTCGTGTACGGGTTCATGAACACCGGCGCGTTCCTGTTCGTCGCGCTCGCAGAACACTGGGGCGTCGGCCGCACCTTCGACGACTACGCGGGGCTGGCGAGCAAGGCGCCGATGGCGTCTGTCGCGATGTCCGTGTTCATGTTCTCGCTGGCGGGGCTGCCCCCGTTCGGCGGGTTCTTCTCGAAGTACTTCCTGTTCATGGGCGCCATCGACGCCGGCTTCTGGTGGCTCGCGGCCGTCGGCGCAGTCAACAGCGCGCTGTCGCTGTTCTACTACAGCCGCGTCGTGAAGGCGCTGTGGCTCGACGACGTCGTCGGCGAGTTCGAACTCGGCTCGACGCCGACGGCGCTGTACGCCGCGATCGTGTTCGCCGCCGTCGCGACGGTGCTGCTGCTGCCCGGCTTTGCACCCGTCATCGAGACGGCGCAGTCGGTCGCGACGACGATCGTCCCCTGACTGAGGGGAACTCCGATTCGCGCTCGTTCTTCGCGGACCGCTGCGTTGCCGATCCGCGCTCACTCGAGACGATCCCGTTCGACTCGAGTCGCTGTCGTTCTCGGTCACGGTGACCGCGGTCCCCGACCGACGAATGACGGCAGGGTTTTGCCGGTCCAGACCGACCGTCCCCTGTAATGCGTCGGCTGGTGCTCGGCTGCGGAACCGTCGGCAACGACATCGTCGAGTCGCTGACCGACCGGTCTGGCGACCTTCACGTGATCACCGACGACAGCGGTCGGGTCTCCGCGCTGCGCGACGAACACGTCGCCGCGCTGGAAGCCGACCCGCGCGATCCCGACAACTACCCGGACCACGCCGATCTGGTCGTCGTCGCGGGCGCGTCCGCCACGGCGAACCTCACTGCGGCCGATCGCGCCCGCGATCGGTTTCCTCACGCGATGCTCGTCGCGTACGCGGGCGACGACGCGACCGAGGCGGACCTCCGAGCGCTCCGGGAGCTGGCCGATCGCGTCATCGATCCCATCGGCGTCGCTGCCGACCGCGTGCTCGAGGTGGCGACGGGCGAGACCGCAGACCGACTCCGCGAACTGGTCCGCACCCTCCGCTCGGTCGACGGGAAACTCGCGGTCGTCGCCCACGACAACCCCGATCCAGACGCCATCGCCTCGGCGGTCGCGCTGGTCCGGATCGCACAGTTCGCCGGCACCGACGCCGAGGCCTGCTACTACGGGGACATCTCCCACCAGGAGAACCGCGCGCTCGTGAACCTCCTCAACATCAATATGCGCCAGCTCGACCCCGAGGTCGACCCCCGCGAGGAGTTCGCGGGCTTCGCGCTCGTCGACCACTCGCGCCCGGGCGTCAACGACTCGCTTCCGACCGACGTCGAGCCGGTCGTCGTCGTCGACCACCACCCGCCGCGAGAGCCGATCGACGCCAGGTTCGTCGACCTGCGCGACGACGTCGGCGCCACCTCCACGCTCATGGTCGAGTACCTCGACCGCTT
Organism: Halobaculum halobium; assembly: GCF_030127145.1. NCBI lineage: Archaea > Methanobacteriati > Methanobacteriota > Halobacteria > Halobacteriales > Haloferacaceae > Halobaculum > Halobaculum halobium. The sequence goes on along the minus strand of NZ_CP126158.1, from coordinate 1,092,447 downwards.
CGGGCTGACCCCGGGGGCGGAGGTGGCGACCGCCCTGCTGTACGGCATTCGAATCGACACGAAGGACTTCACCCGGGAGGTGAGCGAAGCGGACTTTGACGCCGCAGCGTCGCTGCTGTCGCACGCGGACACGGAGGTCCTCGATCGCGTGGAGTCGCCGAGTCTCACCCCCGGAGTGTTGGACGTGCTCGCCCGCGCTATCGAGGCGCGCGAACAGCGGGGGTCCGTCGTCGCCTCCTGCGTGGGGAAGATCGCTGACCGCGACGCCCTCGCGCAGGCCGCCGAACGGCTGCTCGACATGGAGGGCGTCGACACGACGCTGGTGTACGGCTACCGCGACGGCGTCGTCTACGCCTCGGGCCGCGCGCGCGGCGCGGACCTCGACCTCGGCGAGACGCTGCGCGACGCCCTCGACCAAATGGGATCCGCCGGCGGTCACGCCGACATGGCTGGCGCACAGCTCTCGCTCGGGATCCTCGCGGACGTGGGCGACGACTCGGCCGAGTCGCTCACGGAGATCGTCCGCGACACGGTCGCCGGCAGGTTCTTCGAAACGCTCGAGGACGCGCCGAAGGCCCCCCGTCGGTCCACCGACCGGGCGGTCGCGTTCCCCGACGAGGACTGACGGGACCGGGGACGGGCGTTCCCCGACGAGGACCGACGGGACCGGGGACGGGCCACGATCGGCGGTACGGAGACGCAGTGCGGTCAGCCCGGGCGAGAGGAACGCTTACCCGGAGCCCCACCGAATCGCACGACGAATGAGCGAGGGCACAACCGAGCTGTCGAGCGCGGCGGTCAAGGCGTACATGACCCGGGACGTGGCGACGGTGTCGCCCGACGACACGGTCAAAGAGGCCGTCGAGCGGATCATCGACAGCAACCACAACGGGTTCCCCGTCACCGACGGGCGCACCGTGGTGGGGTTCATCTCCGCGCGCGACCTGCTGTCGGCCGACGGCGACGCGCCGGTGTTCACCGTGATGAGCGACGACATCATCGTCGCCCACCCGGAGATGGATATCAACGACGCCGCCCGGGTGATCCTCCGTTCGGGCATCCAGAAGCTCCCGGTGGTCGACGACGCTGGCCACCTCGTCGGCATCATCTCCAACACGGACGTGATCCGCTCGCAGATCGAGCGGGCGACCCCCGAGAAGGTGGGGAAGCTGATGCGCACACTCGAGGAGATCCACGGCATCTCCACCAGCGAGGATCGGCGGGACGTCCGCCTTGACGACCTCCTCCCGACCCAAGCCCGGGTGTACGCCGACGAGCTAGAGGGACGCCGCTACGAACTCGAACGCGGCCTCGCTGAACCGCTGGTCGTCATCGACAATCCGAGCGCCAGCGGCGAGATCGAAGACGACGGCACGCTCGTGCTCGCGGACGGCCATCACCGCGTGATGGCGGCTCACCGGCTCGGGATCGACGAGATGGACGCGTACGTCATCGTGATCGCCGACCACGTCGAACTCGGCATGGAGCGCACGGCGCGCAAGGAGGGCCTGCAGTCGATCACCGACATCGAGGTGGTGGACTACGCGCGCCACCCGCTGGTCGAAACGACGAGACGGTTCCAAAGCGACGACGAGTGAGGCGACCGGTCCGGTCTCTCACTCCCCGTAGCGGTCGAACGCCGTTTTCCACTCCTCGATCAGTTCGTCCGCGCGCTCGCGATCGGCGACGCGCTCGCGCCGGTAGCCACGGCCGTCGGGCGCCTGTTCGAGGCGGTCCAGCCGGACGACGTAGCTGCCGTCGCGGCGCTCGCGGACCCGAAGCGTCGCGTACCCGTCCTCGCGTTCCCACTCGTCGTACCGCTCGGGCGTCTCGGCCTCCTTCCAGGGCATGTGTAGTCCTTCGGAGCCCCCCGTCGTCAACGCAGCGGCCGACCCGGTTCAAGTGGGTGGCACGCGGACGCCGACACCCTCAGGACCGAACCTGTCAGGCGAGCGGGCCGGTGGCCCGACCGTACTCGGGGCAGACCGGGTACAAGAGCCGGTCGTAGTCGATCCACGTCGACGGTGCACAGGTGCCACAGCCCCCACACTCGAACGTCGCCGTCTCTACAAGCGCCATGGCGATGGTGTCACAGTGGATACCAGTTAGTTGTACAACGCTTGACCGGTGTGTTCCGGCCCGTGAACTGGTTCCACTGACCCGTCCACCGTGCGGCGGATCTCCCGGGCGGTACCGGTCGCTTCCGGGTAGGCCGGCGGTGATGGGAAAAATCGGTGACTGTCTGTTCTCAGGTCCGCCCTTCTATCTCGCCATCGCGACGCTCACAACGCGTCGACGACGTTCAGGAAGCCGGACCCGTAGTACGTCTTGTCGTAGCCGTCGGGGACATCGGCGGCCTGCTTGAGGGCGCTTTCGATCTGATTGGCGTTGTAGTCTGGGTTGGCGCTTTTGACGAGCGCGGCCGCCCCGGCGACGTTCGGCGCCGCCATCGACGTGCCGGCCTTCCAGCCGTACGTGGGCTCGGCGCCGAGATAGTCGACGGGCTCCTCCTCTCCGTCCCCGTCTACGTCCTCGTACACGTACTCGACGTCTGCGGTCGTACTGAGAACGAGGTCGTTGTACCACGGAACGCCGGAGCCGATCGCGGACAGATCCGCGTCGCCGCCGGGCGCTCCAAGGGTGATCGCGTTCGTGCCGTAGTTCGTGAAGAACGACGGGCTCTCGGGCGGGGCGTCGAGTCCGTCGTCACCCCAGCCGAACCCGATCGGACCGGTCGCTGCGACCGACACCGCCTGTGCGCCCTCGTTTGGCAGGCTGATGAAGTTCTTGTCGCGCTGGAGGTCCGCGGCGTCGTTGCCGGCGGCGATCACCAGCAAGGTGCCCTGCTTGTTCGCGTACGTCATCGCGCTGTTGAGGACCTTCCCGTAGAACGACCCCTGTCCCTGTCGCGGGATCGGGTACGCGCCCAGGGAGAGGTTCGCGACGTCGGCGTCGATCGCGGCGCTGTACACCACCGCGGCCAGGATGTCGCCGAAGGACGCCCCCGGTGCGTACGAGAACACGCGGCAGTCGACCAGATCCGTCGCGGGAGCGGTTCCGACGACTCCCTCGTCGTTATCGACCGCCGCGACCGTCCCGGCGACGTGCGTCCCGTGGTCGTCGCCCGCGGGCACTCCCGCTCCTTCCCCGTCGTCGGTGAAGTTCCGGGAGAGCTCCATGTTCACGTCCAGGTCCGGGTGGTCCGCGTACACACCTGAATCGATGATCGCGACGCGTGTGCCCTCCCCTTTCGTCACGTCGTGTGCGGCCGGAATGTCTTGAGCCTGTTTGTCCCACTGGAGCGGGTACAGCGGCTCGTCCGCTACTCCCGCCTCTTCGACGTCCGGACTCCGCTGATTTACCTCCGGGTCGGCGAGGCGAACCTCTAGGTCGGCCGCGTATCCCGTTACGGCCGCCGATTTGCGCACCGCTTGTTCGCTATCCGCGACGACGGCGAAGTCCACACCGGGCAGCTCGTGGACGACATCGAGGTCGGCCGGCACCCCGCCACCGTTGGTCTTCACGATGAACCGGTCCGTCCGCTCGGCCGCCGTCACGGTCGTGCCGGCGAAGATGCCGCCCAATACGCCACCGCTCAGCTTCAGGAACGTCCGACGTCTATGTCGAGACATACCACACATAGTGGGATAATATCAAATAAGTATTTGTGAACTTTACTACCTCATAAGAACGTTTTCGCACGAGGATTGTGAATATATCGCCAGTACTCGTCCGCGGTCAACCACCCAGTCCGCGTCGTGGGCGCCTATTCGTGACCCGACACCCGGACCGGCTCGTACGGCTCCTCCAGATACGTCATCTCCGACGAAGACAGCGAGATGTCGAGCGCTTCGACGGCGTCTTCGAGGTGTTCGACGCTCGTCGTCCCCACGATGGGGGCGTCGACGGCGTCCTGTTCGAACAGCCACGCGAGGGCGATCTGGGCCATCTTCACGCCCCGATCGTCGGCCAACTCGGCGACGCGGGCGTTGATCTCCTCGCCGCCGCCCTCCAGGTACGGGTGGCGGCGGGCGTGCTCCTCGCTCTCGCCGCGCGTCGTCGCGTCGAGTTCGTCGACCGGGCGGGCGAGCCACCCGCGGGCCAGCGGCGACCACGGGATCACGCCGACGCCCTCGCGCTCGCACAGCGGGAGCATCTCGCGCTCTTCCTCGCGATACAGCAGGTTGTAGTGGTTCTGCATCGTTACGTACCGCTCCAGTCCGAGGCGGTCGGCCGTGTGCAGCGCCTCGGCGAACTGGTGGGCCCACATCGAGGAGGCACCGACGTAGCGCGCCTTGCGGTCGCGAACCGCCTCGTCGAGGGCTCGAACCGTCCCCTCGATCGGGGTCTCGCCGTCCCATCGGTGCGTCTGATACAGGTCGACGGTGTCCATCCCCAGTCGGTCGAGCGAGTTGTCCAACTCCTGCTGGACCGCTTTCCGGGAGAGACCGCCGGAGTTCGGGTCGCCCTCGCGCATCTGGAAGTAGCCCTTCGTCGCGACGACGAACTCGTCGCGGTCGTACCCCGCGAGCGCGTCGCCGAGGACCCGCTCGGACTCGCCGTTGGAGTACATATTAGCGGTGTCGAAGAAGTTCACCCCGAGGTCGATCGCGCGCTCGACGAGTTCGGTCCCCTCCTCCTCGTCGAGGACCCAGTCGCGCCAGTCGGGGTCGCCGAAGCTCATACAGCCCAGGCAGATCCGCGAGACGGTCATGCCCGTGTCACCGAGGGTGGTGTACTCCATACTCGGGGGGTCGACCGCGGGCGATAAAAGTTCAGGTGGCGGCCGCGACGTAGGTCCCCGTTTGCCGGCGGTTTCCGGGTCAGTTCACCACACCCGACGGGGCTACCCAAACGATTATTTCGTATACTATCCACCGTCCGCGTATGCCAGTCGATTACGAGGCCGCAGTAGACGACTTCGAGTGGGATATCCCCGACGACTACACCCTCCCGTCGGTCGTCGAGGGCCACGCGGAGGCGTACGGCGACCGGGTTGCGGTCACGTTCCTCGACGACGAGGGGACGCGCGCCGAGCGGACATATTCAGACATCCACGGCGACATGAACCGGTTTGCAAACGCCCTCGAGTCCCTGGGCGTCGGCGAGGGCGACCGCGTGATGCACCTCCTTCCACGCCATCCGGACGTGTTCGCCGTCCAGTTGGGCGTGCTCAAGCGCGGCGCGCTGGTCGTCCCCTGCTCGGAGATGCTAAAGCCGAAGGATCTGGCGTTCCGCGCGAACGACTGTGAGGCGACCACCGTCGTCGCTCACGAGTCGCTCGTGGACATGGTCGAACCGATCGTCGATGAGACCCCGGTCGACACCCTGATCGCAGTCGGCGGATCGGGTCCAGACGGCTGGCACGCGTTCGACGACCTGATCGACGGCCGCGAGACCGAACACGACGGCCCCGACGTGGGCGCACAGGACCCGATGAGCATCAACTACACCTCGGGGACGACGGGCCAGCCGAAGCCCGTCCTCCACCGCCACCGCTGGATGCGCGCGTTCGAGTTAGTCAACGCCCCGTACTGGTGGGGCGTCACCGCCGAGGGCGCCGACGCACCCGGCGTCACCGACGACGACGTCGACCTCGACGAGGAGTTGCTGTGGGCGACGACGGGAACGGGCTGGGCGAAGTGGTTCTGGTCGCCCGTCGGTGTCGGGATCACTACCGGCGCGCGCCAGCTACTGTACGAGGGCGATTTCGAGGCCGACGACTTCCTCTCCGTGATGGAGGAGGAGGGCGTGACCCGGCTGTGCGCGGTGCCGACGCAGTACCGAATGTTCACTCAGACCGATCTGAGCCGGTACGACCTGGATCTGCAGGAGGCGCTGTCGGCCGGTGAGCCGCTCAACCGCGAGCCGATCGAGGCGATACAGGATGCCTACGGAATCACGCCGCGCGACGGCTACGGTCAGACGGAGACGGTGTGTCTCGTCTCCAACTACCCCGGGATCGACGTGAAGGAGGGGTCGATGGGCAAGCCGACGCCCGGCCTCGGCACCACCATCATCGACACCCAAGCGGAACAGGAGGTCGAGCCGGGCGAGATCGGCGAGATCGCGGTCCCGGTCGGCAATCCCGGAACCTTCGACAGTTACTACGAGAAGCCCGCTCTCGACGATCGGACGTTCTCTGGCGACTACTACCGCACCGGCGACCTCGCGCGCGAGGACGAGGAGGGCTACTTCTTCTTCGAGGGCCGCGCCGACGACATCATCCTCTCGGCGGGCTACCGCATCGGCCCGTTCGAGGTCGAAGACGCGCTCGTCTCCCACGAGGCGGTCGCGGAAGCCGCGGCTGTCGGGTCGCCACACGAGGAGCGCGGCGACGTGGTGAAGGCGTACGTCGTCCTGGCCGACGGCGACGAGGGGAGCGACGAGCTGACCGAGGAGCTCCAGAACTACATGAAAGAGCAGACTGCGCCCTACAAGTACCCCCGCCGGATCGAGTACGTCGACGAGTTGCCGAAGACCTCCTCGGGCAAGACGCGGCGGATCGAACTGCGCGAGCGCGAGAAGGAGAAGTTCGGAGAGTAATCCGTCGACGGGGCGGCAGCCGTCGCGGACGATCCGACGCTCACGGTCCCGGCTTCCGGTCCACTGTCTCCCGCATCTTACCCGCCCAAGACTTATTCTGTCCCCCGGAGAACGCCGGCGTATGGCATCCGCGCCCTCCACCGATAGCGACGACGGTTGTCCCAAGTGCGGTCACACCGACGCCGAGGTCGGGAAGATATCGACCACCGGCGGCGGACTGAGCAAGATGTTCGACATCCAGACCAACTCCTTTCGGGTGGTCTCGTGTACGAACTGCGGCTACTCGGAGCTGTACCGCGACACGGGTTCCGCCGGGAGCGACATCGTGGACGTCTTCTTCGGGTAGATGGCGGGCGTCGGCGTCCTGTTCGTCCTCTTCCTCCTGCTCGCGCTGGCGGCACCGCTCGTGCTCTACGTGCTGGTCCGCGACGAACGCGAGCGCGACGCGGCGAACGTCGCGGACCGCGAGGCTGCCGAGCGGGCCGCCCGCCGCGACACACCCGAGGACTGAGTCGAGCGGGAGGCGATCGTGCACGGTCGGCGATCGCGTCCAGGGCAGGCGAATCGGGCCGGCGGAGACGCGACCCCCCCCCGTCGCAACACCCTTGCGTCGGGCGGTCGTGGATCGGTCCGTCGCGCTCACCCATCCATGACCGTCTGGCTCCTCGGCGACCAGTTGAACCCGAACGCCGCACCGCTCCAGCACGACGACCACGTCCTCATGATCGAGGCCCACGGCTTCGCCGAGCGTATGCCGTACCACCCGCAGAAACTCACGCTCGTGTTCTCGGCGATGCGCCACGCCCGCGATTCCCTCCGCGAGGCCGGCTACGAGGTGACCTACGTCGAGGCCGAGTCGTTCGGGGAGGGGCTCGACCGGTACTTCGAGGCGAATCAGGGAGACGCGCTCGTGCTCCAGCGCCCGGCGAGCCACGGCGCCGGCGAGCGCCTGCGCGACATGGTCGTCGACCGCGGCGGCCACTGCACGCTCGTCGACAACGACGGCTTCCTCACCAGCCACGAAGACTGGGACGAGTGGGTCGATTCCCGCGGCGGGTCGACCGCGGGTGACGGCGGCGACGGAACCTACCGACAGGAGCACTGGTACCGTCACGTCCGCCGGGAGACGGGCGTCTTGATGGACGGCGACGACCCGGCGGGCGGCGAGTGGAACTACGACGACGCGAACCGCGAGACGCCGCCGGACGACTGGTCCCCCCCGAGAATCCCCGAGTTCGAACCGGACGCGATCACCCGCGAGGTCCACGAATTCGTGACCGACCGATACGACGACCACTGGGGCGGCGCCGACCTCGCGGACTTCGCGTGGCCGGTGACGCGCGAGCAGGCGCTGCACGCGCTGGAGCAGTTCGTCGAGGTGCGGCTCCCCGAGTTCGGGCCGTATCAGGACGCGATGGTCGAAGGGGAGTGGGCGCTGTCACACTCGCTGCTGTCGCCGGCGATCAACCTCGGGCTGTTGCGCCCGCGGGAAGTCGTCGACGCCGTGGTCGACGCCTACCGGGACCCCGACGCCGACGCTCCGATCAACGCCGTCGAGGGGTTCGTCCGGCAGGTGATCGGCTGGCGGGAGTTCATGCGGCACGTGTACCGCGAGTCGATGCCCGGGATGGACGAGGCGAACCAACTCGATCAGACCCGCGACCTCCCCGAGGCGTACTGGACCGGCGAGACGGAGATGACCTGCCTCTCGGAGGCGGTGAAACACGTCCGCGACCGCGGGTACGCCCACCACATCGAGCGGCTGATGGTCCTCTCGAACTTCGCGCTGATCTACGGCGCGGACCCCCACGAGCTGAACCGCTGGTTTCACCTCGGATTCGTCGACGCGTTCCACTGGGTGACGACACCGAACGTGGTCGGGATGGGCACGTTCGCGACGGACGCGGTCTCCTCGAAGCCGTACGCCTCGTCGGCGAACTACGTGAACCGCATGAGCGACTACTGCTCGTCGTGCCCCTACTACCACACCAAGACCACGGGCGAGGGGTCGTGTCCGTTCAACGCCCTCTACTGGGACTTCCTGAAGGACAACGAGGCGATCCTACGGGGGACGGGTCGGATGGGGCTGATGTACTCGCACGTCGACGACAAGGACGACGAGGAGTGGGCGGCGATCCAAGAGCGGGCCGCCGAGATCCGCGAGATGGGAGACGACGGGACCCTGTAGGGTGAATCGGTTCGACGGTTTACTGATTCGACGATTCGGCGATTCGGCGATTCAGCGGTCGCCGCCGCCGACGAGCGACAGCACCCGCACCCGACGGACGGCGTCGAAGTCGCGGAGGCGGTAGACCAACTCGCGCACGCGGGCGGCGTCGCCGCGGCAGAAGACGGTCTCCAGACACCACTCGCCCTGGTGGACGTGCGAGGTGGTCGTGATCACGTCCTGGTAGTCGTGTTGGACGCCGTGGAGCGCGCGGATCACCTCGTCGTGAACGTAATCGAAGGCGACGACGGCGGCGACCTCGCCAGCGGCGTCCTCCAGGCGGGTGTGACGCTCGACGTACTCGGCCATCGCCTCGCGGACGGCCCGCGAGCGGGAGTCGAACCCCTCGGCGTCTGCGACCGCGTCGAACTCGGCGAGCGCGTCGTCGGGGACGTTCAGGCTCGTCCGCATACCCCGGAGTCGTCGCCCCCGCCGGTTCGGCGTTTCGGTATTACGGCCGCACCGGTCGTGTCATAACAGGCGTTTTCGCCCGGCGTCATCCACCGTCGGTCGTGCTCGCCGCGATGGGGCTCGGCTTCCTGGTCGGGGTGGTGTAGCGTGGCGGGAAGCGAGACGCCGGCGGGAGAGCGGTCAGCCCTCTCGGTTCACCGGAGCCGGCCGAACAGGCGGTAGCGCTCGTCGGGGTCGTACGCCCGGAACAGCAGGCTGTTCGCCAGCACGGAGACGCTGGAGAACGCCATCGCGCCGGCCGCCAGCACGGGCTGGAGCAGCCCAAGCGACGCCAGGGGGATCATCGCGGTGTTGTAGCCGAGCGCCCAGAAGAGGTTCTGCTTGATCTTCGCGAGCGTCCCCTCCGAGACGTTGATCGCCTTCACCACGTCGAACGGGTCCGAGCGCATCAGCGTCACGTCGGCCGCCTCGATGGCGACGTCGGTGCCCGACCCGATGGCGACGCCGACGAACGCCGAGGCCAGCGCGGGCGCGTCGTTGACACCGTCGCCGACCATCATCGCCCGCGAGCCGTCCGCCTGGATCGACTCGACGGCGTCGGCTTTGTCCTCGGGGAGGACGCCCGCGCGGACGTTGTCGGGGTCGATACCGACCTGCTCGGCGACCGCGCGGGCGGTGCGCTCGTTGTCGCCGGTGATCATGTGAACGACGATCCCGCGATCGCGGAGCGCCGCGACCGCGTCGACGGCCGACTCGCGCACCTCGTCGGCGACCGCGAGCACGCCCAACAGTTCGCCGTCGGCGGCGACGAGCATCGCCGTCTTCCCCTCAGTCTCAAGCTCGCGCATCGCGTCCAGCGCGGGGTCGGGGTCGACGTCCTCCTCGCGCAACAGCTCGGGCTTCCCGACGACGACGGTGCCGTGCTCGGTGCGCGCGCGGATCCCCTTCCCGGAGACGTTCTGAAGCACCTGCAGGTCGCCCGGCTCGACGCCGCGCTCGCGGGCGCCGGCGACGACCGCCTCGGCTATCGGGTGCTCGCTCCCGCCCTCGGCGGTCGCTGCGGCCGCGAGCAGGCGTTCGGTCGCGTCATCGTATTCGGCCGCCTCGGGCGCTACTCCGCCTTCCTCGCTGTCCCGCTCGTCACCCTCCTCGCCGGCCACCGCACCGTCGGCGGCAGGGGTGACCGGGCGGGCGTCGGTGAGATGCATCTCGCCCTCGGTCAGCGTGCCCGTCTTATCGAAGACGACCGTGTCGACCTCCTTGACGCGTTCGAGGACGTCGCCGCCCTCGAAGAGGACACCGTGCTGGGCGCCGATGCTCGTCCCGACCATCGTCGCCGCCGGCGTCGCCAGCCCGAGCGCACAGGGACAGGCGATGAGGACGGCGGACGCGAACACCAGCACCGCGAACTCCGTCACACCGACTGCGGCGGGGCCGCCGGCCGCAAGCCCCCACAGCGGCAGCGCGGTGACGACGCCGGCGAGCGTCTCGGGCGCGAGGAACCACACCGCCCCCCACAAGAGGGCGTTGGCGATCACCGCGGGGACGAAGTACGCCGAGATCCGGTCGGCGACGCGCTGGATGTCCGGCTGGCGCGACTGCGCCTCCTTCACGCGCTGGACGATCTGCTGGATGGCCGTCTCCTCGCCGACCTTCGTCGCCTCGATCACGAGCACGCCGTTCTCGTTGACCGTCGAGCCGATCACCTCGTCGCCAGCCTCCTTCGAGACGGGGACGGACTCGCCGGTCACCATCGACTCGTCGACGGCGGACTCGCCCTCGCGAACGACGCCGTCCGTCGGGATGCGCTCGCCCGGTCGCACCTTCAGGCGGTCGCCGGCCGTCACGTCCTCAAGCGGCACGTCCTCCTCGGTGCCGTCGTCTCGGACGACGGTCGCCGTCTCGGCCTCCAGCTCCAGCAGCGAGCGGATCGCCTCGCCGGCCTGCGACTTCGAGCGCGCCTCGAGGTAGTTGCCGAGCGTGATGAACACGAGGATGAGCGCGGCCGTGTCGAAGTACAGCCCCGCCTGCGGGAGGACGCCGAGCAGCGCTATCACGGAGTAGCCGTACGCCGTGGACGACCCCAGCGCGATGAGCACGTCCATGTTCGCGCGGCGGTTGACGACGAGCGCCTTGTAGGAGTTCTCGTAGAACTCGCGGCCGAGGACCACCTGCACCGGCGTCGCGAGCGCGAACGCGACCCAGCCGATGTGCAGCCCGGTCCCGGGGATCTCCTCCGAGAGGGTGCCGGGCGCGAACAGTTCGAGCACGAGCATCGCCAAAAGCGGCGCAGACAGCGCCGCGCCGAACAGCGTCAGCCGGCGCTGGCGCTGTAACTCCGCCGCCCGCGCGGCGTCTTTCGCCGACTCGCCGCCGTCGCTGGTGCCGTCGTCGCGGATCGGCTCGTAGCCGGCGTCCTCGACTGCGCCGTTGATCTCCTCGCGCGTCGTCACGGACGGCGCGTACCGGACGGTCGCTTCGTCGGTCGCGTAGTTCGCATCGACGCTCACGACGCCGGGGAGGCCGCCGACGGCGTCCTCGATGGTCGCCGAACAGTTCGCGCACGTCATCCCGGTGATGCCGACGGTGACGGTCTCGGCGATCGGGTCGTAGCCGGCGGACTCGACCGCGTCGAACACCGCAGACACCGAGACGCGCTCGGGGTCGTACGCCACGGTCGCCTCGTCGGTGGCGTAGTTCGCGCTCACCTCGCCGACGCCGTCGATGTCGCTGACGGCGTCCTCGATGGTGGCGGCGCAGTTGGCACAGGTCATGCCGCCGATGTCTATCCGGACGGTCCGTTGATCACTCATTACCTCATACTACGGGGGCCATATTCATGCGACTTGTGCCTTCGATACCGGTGCTTATAGCGGAACGATACTTCGGATCGTAAAGCAGATCGAATCGAAACGCTTGCGAGTAAAACCACCAGTCGTTCCTCGACCGAAACACGAATATCGACCCGACCGCTACGCCGACCCGTGACGACGATGCACATCTCCGGCATGACCTGCGGCGGCTGCGAGGCGAACGTCGTAGAGGCGCTCGAAGACGTCGACGGCGTCGACGAGGCGACCGCCGACCACGAGGCGAACGAGGCGGTCGTCGAGGGCGACGCTGACCCGCTGGACCTCATCGCAGCCGTGCCCGAGGCGTACGACGTCGACTCCGCGTCGTAACGCGGTCGACTGCCCGGTCCGGAGGCGGCGCTCTCGCTGCTACCGACCCATCGTGTAGAACTCATCGTTCGGCCGCCAGTCGGCGAACGTCGCCATCCGATTAGAGAGGTTGAAGAAGGCGGCGACCATCCCGATGTCCCACACTTCCTCCTCGGAGTAGCCGGCGTCGTACAGCAGGTCCAGATCATCGCTGGTCACGCCGTCCGGTTCCTCCGTCAGTTTCACCGCCACTTCCAGCATCGCCATGCGTTCGTCGCTCACGTCGGCGGTTCGGTGGTTGCTCACCAGTTGGTCCGCCAAGTGCGGGTCCTCCGCGTAGATGCGCACGAGCGCGCCGTGGGCGACGTTGCAGTACAGGCAGTTGTTCCGCCCGGAGACGACGACGACGATCATCTCCACCTCCTCGCGGTCGAGGGTGGTGTCTTCCACTAAGGCGTCGTGGAACGCCATGAACGCCCGGAAGTGGCTCGGCTTGTACGCCAGCGCCGACATGACGTTCGGCGTGAACCCGGCGCGCTCGGTCTCCTCGTCGAGGCGCTCGCCGATGTCCGCGGGAACCTCGTCGTAGTCGGGGACCGGGAAGCGGCGCTGTGCGTCGTCGAGCAGGTCGGGTCGCGTGGACTCCTCGCTCATGTGTCGTCGTTCGACGACCCCGGGTATAATCGCTGCCCCCGCTCCGATCAGACCGGCAGCCCCCGCACCGCCAGCACGACCGCCGCCGCCATCGCGAACACGCCGAACACGAACAGCCCCCAGTTCCACAGCGTCGAGTCGGCGGTCGTCAGAGACAGCGACCACTCCCTGGGGTACGGCCACAGGAAGTTCACGCCCATCGGGGTGATCACGTCCCCGAGCAGGTGCGCGACGACGGATCCGAACCCGAGCAGGAAGCCGAAGGCGACCATCGAGACGCCGCCGGGCACCGCGACCGAGAGCACGGGCTCGAGGACGGAGGCGGCGCCCGCGAAGACGGCACCGACTAGGCCCGCGAACAGCAGCGAGTGCGTCGGCCCGCGGTGGGGGATCCCCGGCACGCGGTGGTCCATGTCGGGCAACATCGCGAGGTACAGCACGGTGCCGGCGACGAGGACGGCGAACACCGGGTAGCCGTCGGTGAGCAGCCAGAAGGTGATCGGCGCGAGCGTCACCATTGCGACGCCGAGATGCCCCCGTTTGTACACGCAGAGGAGTGTGGCGCCCCTACGGAAGAACGCTCGGGATCGGCGCCAGTCGCCGGCGACGGCGATCCAGAGTGGGTCGCCACCGACGAAGGTATATTGGGCGACTGCGCTCTGGAGGGCATGGATGTCCTCGCTTCCCTCGATGGGCTCCCGCCGTGGCAGGCTGCGGCGGTCGTGCTCGCCGTCTCGCTGGGCGCCGCGGTCGTCGCGGAGTTCGTCGTGCTCCGGGCGGCCCGGCGGTTCGTCACCCGCACCGAGACCGGCCTCGACGAGATCGCCCTCGCCGAACTTCGCGTCCCGCTGGTCACCTCGCTGGCGCTTGCGGGCGTGTTCGTCCTCACCCGGATCGATGGGGTCGTCGCGGCCGTCCCCGTCTCCCAGGCCGCGCTCGAGGCGTTCTTCGGCGATCCGGCGCTCACGCTCGTCGTCCTCCTGTGGGCGTGGGCGCTCAACGAGACGGTGAACCGCGGCGTCGACTACCTCCAGGAACAGGGCGCGCGCTACGACTTCGCGCCCGTCTTCTCCAACGTGTGGACGCTCGTCGTCGCCGTCGGCACCGTCGGCACGGTCCTGTACATCTGGTCGATCGACGTGACGCCGCTGTTGGCGGGCGCGGGCGTCGCCGGCATCGCGGTCGGCTTCGCCGCGAAGGACACCGTCGCCAACTTCTTCGGCGGAGTGGCGTTGTACTTCGACGACACCTACCGCGTCGGCGACTTCGTCGAACTCGACTCCGGCGAAACCGGTACGGTGGTGAAAGTCGGCGTGCGATCGACCACGCTCCTGACGCGCGACGAGGTGCTCGTCACCGTCCCCAACTCCGTGCTCAACGCCACGAAGGTGATCAACCAGTCGGCGCCGTCGCGTCGCCGGCGGGTTCGGGTTCCCGTGGGCGTCGCCTACGGGACCGACCTCGACCGCCTCGAAGCCCTGCTTGTCGACATCGCGGTCGCCGAGAAGCTGGTGCTGGACTCCCCGAAACCGCGGTGTCGCTTCCGGCGGTTCGGCGACTCGGCGCTGGAGTACGAACTGCTCTGCTGGGTGTCGTCGCCGACGCGACGCGCGAAGGCAGTCCACCGCCTCAACCGTTCGATCCACGACGAGTTCGCGACCGCGGGGATCGAGATCCCGTACCCGCAGCGGGACGTGTCAGTCACCGGGGCGGACCCGGCGAATGCGACGCCCCAGCCGTCGCCCGCGAGCGAGACAGCCGGCGGCGACGGCGCCAGCGGGTCCGCCGCCGACGCGGACGTCGAGCGGTGACCCCCGGCTGCTCGCCGCCGGCGGTACCTACCGGTTCCACGCCGCGTCGTCGGGGTCGATGACGCGCTCGCGCACGTCGTAGTCGGCGATGCGCGCCAGGTCCGCCTCGTCCAGTTCCAACTCCCGCGCCTCATAGTTCGCGCGGACGTGGTCGCCGGTCGCCTTCGGGATGGGCACGAGCGCCTCCTGCGCGAACGCCCACGCGAGACAGACCGCGGCGGTACTCGTGTCGTGTTTCTCGGCGATCTCGGTCAGCAGCGGGTCGTCCAGCGCCTCGCCGCGCCCGAGCGGCGAGTAGCCGACGAGGTAGTGGCCGTGCTCGACAGCGTACGCCCGCAACTCCTCTTGCGGGAACAGCGGGTGGCACTCGACTTGGTGAGCGACGACCGGCGAGTCGAGGATCGCTCGCGCCTCGTCGAGCAGGTCGGGGGTAAAATTCGAGAGGCCGACGTGATCGCACAGTCCCTCCTCGCGGAGTTCGTCCATCGCACGCAGCGTCGCCTCGGGGTCGTACGCCGAGATCGGCCAGTGGACGTACAGCAGGTCCACGGACGTGAGGCCGAGTCGTTCCAGCGACTCCCGGGCGGTGCGCTTGGCGTCGTCGTACGCGAGGTTGTCGGGATGGACCTTCGTCGCCACCACCACGTCCTCGCGTGGCACGTCGGCGCGGCGGATCCCCTCGCCGACGGCGTCCTCGTTGTCGTACATCTGCGCGGTGTCGACGTGGCGGTAGCCGAGGTCGAGCGCCGTTTTCACCGTCTCGGCGCACTCCTCGAAGTCGTCGTTCGCGGAGGTACCGAGGCCCAGCGCCGGGAGGTCGAAGTCGGTCATCGTCGGAGGTGCGCGCGTCGCGACCGAAAGCGTTCGGGAGGCGGAAGGCGCCGGTGCCGAGCGGGCGGGGGTGGGGGTCTGTGACGGTGGGTCCCGCTCGCGACCCGCGCACGCGCGGCGCCACGGCTATTTGTCCCTCCGGCGCGTATCGCAGTCCATGCCGACCGTCCGATTCGAAGGCGCCGAGATCGAGTGCGAGCGCGGCGACACGCTCCGCGACGTGTTGCTGGCGGCGGGACTGTCGCCCCACAACGGCCGCGCGGCGACGGCGAACTGCCGCGGTCACGGCACCTGCGGCACCTGCGCGGTCCACGTCGACGGCGCGGTCTCGGAACCGACCCGGCGCGAACGCCTCCGACTGCGGGTTCCGCCGCACGACCCCGACTCGGGGCTGCGACTCTCGTGTCAAACGACCGTCGAGGGCGACGCGACCGTCACGAAGTTCCCCGGCTTCTGGGGGCAACACCTCGGCGACGGGGAGTAACTCTCGCGCGCGCAGACCGCTTGTTCCCACGCGCGGCCCGTTTCCGGCGATTGGGCAACGGCCAAGGCTCCCCGGGCGGTGGATCCGTTCGTGCCTACCTCCTCGCGCCGGACCGCCGCCGCCTTCGGCGTCGCCTCAACGGGGATCTCCCTCGGCGGGATCGCGCTCGCGGTCCTCGCCGCGCCGTGGTTCTCGTGGACGGGGAACGCCCTCTCGGACCTGGGCGTCGCGGGCGACCCCCTCGTCCGTGTGCTGTTCAACGGCGGACTGCTGCTCGGCGGTGTCGCCGCCCTCCCGTACGCGTGGGTCGCGTGGACGACCGCCCGCGATTCGGGGGCCGCCTCGTCGCGGCGCTGTTCGGTCTCACCGCGCTCCTCATGGCCGGCGTCGGCGGCTTTCCCGCCGACACCGCGCTCCACGTCCCGGTCGCGCTCGGCTTCTTCCTCGGGGTTACGGTCGTGCTTGGGGCCGACGGGATCCGCCGTCGCGACACGACCGCCGGACGGCTCCTGCTCGCTGCGCCGGTCCTCCACGTCGGCGCGTGGTACGGCTGGCTCGCCGTGGCGTCGCTCGGCGACGGTATCGCGCTTCCGGAGTTGGTCGGGGCGCTCCTGCTCGCGGCGTGGGTGCTTGCGCTGTCGCCGGTCGCGCCGCTGAAGACGGTCGATTCACGGGCCTAGCGCCGCTGAGTTCGCTCGGGCCGCGCGTGCTTGCTCCTCCCGTGACGCGCTCCCGAGCAGTCAAGCCGGTGGCTGCCGTGCGGCCGATAATGACGCTCGACGCGATCGGGGAAGCGACGCTGCTCGCCGACCGGACGGCGGCGCTGGCGGAGCGACACGACCGAATCTGGTCCGAACACGACGACGACACGGCGGCCGCGAGAGCGCTCGTCCCGGAGTTGGGCGCACACGTCCGTGACGGGCACGCGACCGTCGGAATCTGGACCCCAGGGCTCGTGGACCGCGGCGTCGACCCTGACGCCGTCTACCTGGAGGTACTGACGCCGCCAGCGGATATCGACCCCGGTGAGACTGACGTGCGGGAGGTCGCGTTCGCCCGCTCGCTCGTCGAGACGCGCCGCGCGGGCGAGGTGACGTACGCCGCCGTCGAGGGGATGGTCCCCGGGACGCGCGAGCGGCTCGGGTCGCTGTACCAGCTCGTGTACGACCCGGAAGCGGTCGAGCACACCGCGACCGCGGGCCATGCCGGACCCGACGCCGGCGGCGACGCGGACCGGCCGGACCTCCCGGGCGAGGTCGGCGCCGACGGCCTCGCGACCGTGCAGGACCCGCTCGCGGACTCGGTGCCGTTCGGCGCGTTCGCGCCCGCGGAGCTGTACGACCGCGCGCGGCTGAACCGCGAGCGCGCGGACCGCGCTTACTTCGCGGCGCTGGGCACCGACGACGAGCGCGTCGCCACCAGCGACGACGACGGCCTCCCGCGGGTCGACCCGGCGACGAGCATGGTGGAGATCCACCCGGGGACCGCGACCGGGCGGGGGTCGCTCGCCGGACTCGCCGACTTCGTCGCGGGCGTCGGCGAGGCGGAGCGCACGGGCGGGTCGCTGACGCCGTTCCAGGAGACGATCGCTGGCTACGACGCGGTGCAGCTGATGCCGGTCGAGCCGCTCACCGAGCGCACCGACGACCCGGGTTACTGGCGCGGACTCGCCCGCGACGGCGACGCGGCGACCGCGTCCGTCGCCCGGCCCGACAAGGTGAATTGGGGGTACGACGTGGTTGTGCGCGCGTTCTCTGCGCCGAACCCGTCGATCCTGGAGACGGGACGGCCGGACGAGCTGGTCGACGTCATCGCCGCCTTCCACACCCTCCCCGACCCGGTGAAGGTGGTGTTCGACGTGGCGCTGGGCCACGCCGACGACGGCGGGCTGCGGGTGCTCCCCGACCGGTTCTTCCACGGGCCGGGGATGTACGGCCAGCACCTCGACTACCTCGACCCGTGGGTTCGCGCGCACGTGCTCGACCTCCAGCGCCGGAAGATGGACTGGGGCGCCGACGGCATCCGCGTCGACGGCGCACAGGACTTCCGCAACTGGGATCCAGAGACCGAGGAGATGGTGCACGACGACGCGCTCCTCGCGGAGATGGACGCCGTCACGCAGGAGGTAGCCGGCGCGGAGTACCGCCCGTGGCTGATCTACGAGGACGGCCGGCCGTGGCCGCGCCACGACTGGGAACTGGCCTCCACCTACCGGACGCTCATCCAGCAGCACCCCCACGCGTTCCAGTGGTCGCCGATCACGTTCGCGCACAACAAGCCCGCGATGCTCACCTTCTGGGCGAGCAAGTGGTGGCGGGTGCGCGAGGTGGCCGACATGGGTCGCAACTGGATCACCGGCGTCGCAAACCACGACACGGTACGCCGAGGGACCCAGGTCGACGTGCCCGAGTCGTGGGAGGGCGACCCGATCAACCGCTATCTGGGCGACTCGGCGCCGGAGATCATCGACCGCGCGTACGACAACCCCGCGACGAACGCCCTCCTGCACTGCCTGCTTCCGGGCGTTCCGATGGACTTCCTCAACGCGAACGCGCGCGGGCCGTGGGGGTTTGTCCGCGACACCGACGCCGAGTGGAACGTGAAAGTCGTCGCCGACGAGCACAACCTCCTCGACTGGCAGGTCACGGCCGACCAGTACGCGGAGGACGGACATTTCTGTCGCCTGAAGCAGTTGGGATTCGAGACGCGCGAGGAACTCGACGGCTTCGTGAAGGCACTGGCGACGACCGTCGAGCCGACCGACTACGACCGCGAGGCGATGGCGGCGATGCTGTCTGTGCTCGATCTCGCGGCGGATCCCGACCCCGAGTTCCTCGATCGCTTCGCCGACGCGTGGATGCGCGACGTGGCCGACTTCGCCAACCTCGGGCACTGGCGCGACGCACAGGACCCCGAGCGCACCGGATTCGCCCGGCGAGTCCGCGAGTTCCGGCAGGCACACCCGTGGCTTCGGGAGTCGATGCGGCTACCCGATCCACCGGCGGAGGAAACCGTTGCCGAAGCCCACGTGGCCGCCGGCGGAGCCGCCGCGAGCGAGAGAGCGGAGGGAGAGAGCCAGGAGGGCGACGCGCCCGACCGGTTCGGCTACCGCCACCCAGCGGACGGCTCGGTCGTCTACTACGGGCTTCGGAAGTCGCCTGCGGGCGACGTGCGCGTGCTGTTCGCGGGCAACATGGAGGGTGCGTCAACGACGGTGACGCCGGCGGAACTGTTCGACGACGCGTCCCCCGATCCGGCAGCGTTCGCCCCCGCGCTCGTCGCGCCCGGGGTTGCAAAGCGCCGCGAGGACTCCCCGACCGTCGACGCCCCGATCGAACTCGCGAACGGCGAGGCGGTCGTGTTCGTCGCCGAATCGGCGGAGCGGTGACGGACGGAGCGGCGACCCCCGGGGACCGCTAACAGAACCGCTCGTTGAACCGGTTGACGGCGTCGTCGGTGCCGGCGACGACGAGCCTGTCGCCGTCGACGAGTTTCGTGTCCGGGCCGACGTTCGTGATCAGCTCGCCGTTCCGCTCGACGGCGACGACGGTGACGCCGGTCTCGGCGCGCACGTCCGCCTCCGCCAGCGTCCGCCCCTCCAGCCTCGGCGCGGCGGCTTTGACCAGGTCGACCTGGGTCTCGGGACGCAGCACCTCCTCGTCGAGCAGGTGCGACGCGAGCAGGCGGCCCGAGACGGTCGACAGCGAGAGCACGTAGTCGGCGCCGGCGCGGTACAGCTTCGGGACCGACTCGGCGTCGTTCGCCCGGGCGATCACCTCGGCGTGGGGCGCGACCTGCTTCACGGCGAGCGCGGCGAAGATGGTCGTCGTGTCGGAGTCGAGCGCGATCACCACCGCCCGCGCCTCGTCGACGCCGGCCGCCTCCAGCGTCTCGCGGTCGGTGGCGTCCCCGACCACGTCGACGCCCGGCGCGTCGCGCTCGTCGACGACCACCACGTCCTCGCTGGGGCGCACCTCCGCGGCGGCGCTGTGGCCAACCATCCCGTACCCCGCGACGACGACCGAGCCGCGGCGGCGGCGCCGCGTCTCAGAGAGGGTGAGGTCCTTTAGCGCCTCCAGTTCGGACTCCGTCCCGACGACGAGCAACACGGTGTGTTCGTCGATGACGCGGCCGGGACGCGGCGGCGACTCGAACTCGCCGTCGTCCCACGCGCCGAGGACGTTCGCACCGGTCTGTTCGGCGATCCGCGACTCGGCGATCGTCTCGCCGACCAGCGGGCTGCCGTGGTGGACGAGCAGCTCGGCGATCTGGAAGTCCTCACCGATCTCGACGCCGTCGCCCAGTTCGTCGGCGACGCTCGCGGTCGCCTTCGACCCGAGGCTCTCCCCGAGTAGCCGCCGCGGTGACAGCACGCGATCGGCGCCGGCGTAGCGGTGATAGTCCGCAACGGCCTCGTTCTCGACGAAGCTGACGACCCGGAGGTCGGTGGCGTCGTCGCACACCTCCCGCGCCGAGAGGACGATGCTCGCGTTCGTCTCGTCGTCGGCGTCGGCGACGAGCGCCCGGGCGGAATCGACGTTCGCTGCACGCATCGTCTCGACCGCCTCGGGGTCGCCGTGGATCACCCGTTCCTCGCCGCCGTCGTAAACGGTCGCCGCCTCGTTCTCGTCGGCGACGACGAACAGGTGCGGCACGTCGCGTGCGGCGAGTTCGTCGCGGAGCACGCGACCTCTCGACGTGTGACCGCAGACGACGACGTGGCCGGCGAGGTCGTCGACGGCGGTCGGCGTCGTCGTCGACAGCGTCTCCTCGAACAGCGGGAAGACGAACGCCGGCAGCGCCATGAAAATCAGGACGACTCCGGTGATGTCCATGACGATGACGAAGGCGTTCATCACGTCGGTCTCCCACGGCGCGTCCGAGCCGTAGCCGGTCGTCGTGAACGTCTCGATGACCACCCGGAGGTGGTGGATGAACGACCGCTCGCTCCCCTCGAACGTTCGCATCCCGTAGTCGTACGCGACCGCGAACAGCAGGACGACGACCGTGATGGCGAGCAGGTACGCCGCGGTCCGTCGTCGCCACTTACCCATACCCTACCGTGCGGGGGAACCGTGTTAACGGGTGCGGATGCGTCGAACCGATGAACACGGTGGAGCGAGACCGACGCACATGAACGACCGACGCCGGGACGGACTGCTCGCGGTGGCAGCGACCGTCGCAGTCGTCGCAGCTGGCGGCTCGGCGGGCGTCACCGCGGCGTCGCTCGTCGCCTCCCGGGGTGGCATTCGCCGTCGCCGGGGGCGCCGGCGCCCTCGCGCTCGAACTCGCGATGGCTCGACGCCCCGACGCGGCGCGACTGCTGTGGGCGGACCGCAGAGTGCGCTGGGGCGGGACGGCGCTCGTCGTCGTCGCCGTCCCGACCGCGGTCGCGGTCGGCGGTTCACCCCTCGCCGTGTACGTCGTCGCAGCACTGCTGGGCGGGCTGGCCGCCTATTTCGTGCTGCTCGCGGGGGTGGTGTCTGGCGCGCTCGCACCGCCGGAGACGTGGTTCGAGAACCGGGAGTGAGTTCGTGAGCCGAGCGTCGGTTCGAGGGACTGGAGTAATATCGCGGGAACGCCACAGGCCCGGTATGCGCGAAGTCACGCTCGATGCGACCGGCCCGATCCGACTTGACGAGGACGACATCGACGACGAGTACGGCGACATCGCCGTGTGCCGCTGCGGGCTCAGCGACGAGTTCCCGTTCTGCGACGGCTCGCACGCGCAGACCGCCGAAGAGGAATCGGGCGTCCTGTACACGTACGTCGACGGGGAGCGACGCGTCGTCGAGGAGGTCCGGCTCGCCGACGGCGACGCGCTCGCTCCCGGCGGTGACGAGAGGGCGGAGAACGCGGAGGAGAAGGAGTAGCGGTCGTTACGCGCCGACTGCGGCGCCGACGTACAGCGCGACGACGAGGAAGATCCAGACGGCGTCGACGAAGTGCCAGTACATCGAGGCGGTCGTCACGGAGACGTGGCGGTCGGCCGAGTACTGCCCCATGAGCGCGCGCACGAACACGATAGCCAGCAGGACCGCGCCCATGCTGACGTGGAGTCCGTGGAGGCCGGTGAGGCCGTAGAACGCCGAGCCGAACAGCCCGGAAGTGAGGGTGAACTCCTCGTGGATGATGAACTCGTAGTACTCGTACACCTGCCCGCCGATGAACACGACTCCGAGCAACAGCGTGACCGCGAGCCAGCCGAGGAACTTCCCGCGGTCGTCCCGCCGGATGGCGCCGTGCGCGAAGTGCAGCGTCACCGACGAGACGATGAGTATCGCGGTGTTGATGATGACCAGCGACCCGAGCAGCGTCGGCAGGTCGCTCGCGATCTCCGCCCACGCGTCGTTCGAGCGGATGAAGAAGAAGTACGTGAAGCCGGCGCTGAAGGTGGCGATCTCAGAGCCGAGGAACGCCAACATCCCCCACCTGAGCTTGCTCGCGCTGTGCTCGTCGGCGCCGCGCTCCCAGAAGTGCGTGACGAACGCGTGGTACATCCACCCGTAGATGCCGACGAGGAACAGCCCGATGCTCCCGACCAGCACGCCGGGGCCGACCATCGGACCGACGATGTTCCGGTCGCCGACCGCCATGAGGTACAGCGCCGCGCCGACGTAGATGCCCGCACCGCCCAGCGCCGTGAGGAACGGCCACCACGAGGCCTCCCCGAACCCGCGCGGCCAGTCCTCGACCGCGGGGAGGTGGTGCCCGTCGTCGTGGGCGTCTTCCGTTTCTGTAGCCATGCGCGCCGGTAGCCGACGCGGAGACAAAAATCCTCCCACCTGCGCCGGCCGCCGCTCACGCGAGGGCGCCGCACCGGCCCGACCCGCAGTTCGCCTTGCGGTAGTTTCCGTGAGCGGCCGATACACATACTACGATAGGCGATGACAAGCAACCGTATGCCGGAGTGCAGGAACTGTAGTTCGTTCGTCACCGAGCGGTACGTCCGAGTGTTCGCCCCGGAAGGGATGAACAACGTCCGCGTGTGTCCCTCCTGTGAGGACATGGTCCGCGAGGGCGCCAGCGTTCGAGAGGCGCGGTCCAAGCGCGTGTAACCCGTCGCGAACGACGGGGCCGATCTGTCGGCGGTGCGTTTTTTGACCGCCGAGCGCTCCCTTCGGCTGTGGTGCTGTCCGACACGTACGTCGCCGAACTCGACCGCGAGCGCGACGAGCTCCCGCGGGCAACCCGGTTGATCGGTGTCGCAGCGTCGCCGTCGCGTCGCCTGCGCGCGCTCGTCGACGAAGTCCGCCCAGGGTTGGCACCGCCTGAACCTCTCCGAGCGGACCACGCCGAGGCCGCGGCGTCGTTCCGGATCGACGGCCTGTGCGAGTCCGGCGCGCACAACGCGGCGTGGGACCGCGTCGACTTCGCCGACCGGTACCGCGCGCACCTCGCATCCGACTCGGACGCCCGCGCGGCGGTCGAGTCGCTGTGCGAGACGCTGGCGGCCGGCACGGACCTGACGCTCGTGGGCGACGAGCGCTCCGGCGAGGTCCGGAGCCACCGGACAGTTCTCCGGGAGGTGCTCGCAGACCGAGCGGGACGCGCGCACCGCGGCGCCGGCGGCGGCGCCGTTGAGCACGCGGACCCCGACAGCGCCGACAGGAACGACTGATCGGGAGACCGGGCGATCCGCGGACCCCGTATGACCGCTCCGGTCTCCCACCGGTGTTTCGCAAGCTACTCGGCCGCCCGCTTCCAACCGTCGGTGATGGATCGCCACTCACGAACCGGCCGGCTCGCGCGGCGCGCGACCCCGGTCATGCTCGCGATGCTCGCAGTGATCGCGAGCGCGTCGCGCGCCGCCGCCCACGCGGGCGGCGTCCGCAGCGCGACGCGCGAGACGGTGACGGTGCCCACCTGGCTGTTTCTCGGGACCGGTGGCGCCGTCGTCGGCGCGTCGTTCCTCCTCGCGTCGGCGGTCACCGACCGAGCGTTCATCCGACAGATCGACACGTGGGGACGGGCCCTCCCCGACGCCGGCCGAGTCGCCCGGCTACTCGCGAGAGCTGTCGGGATTGCCGGGCTTGCGATCACGGTCGTTGCCGGCGTGTTCGGCCCCGAAACCGCGGGCGACAGCGCGGCCGTCCTGATCGTGTGGGTCGGCTGGTGGGCCGTGTTCGTCCTCTCGTCGTACCTCCTCGGCAACGCGTGGCCGGCGGTCGACCCCTTCCGTGCGGTCGCCGGCGCGCTCCCGTCGCTCGACCGCTCGTACCCCGAACGGCTCGGGTCGTGGCCGGCGACCGTCGGCCTGCTCGCGCTCGTGTATCTCGAGGTCGTGACGCCGATGGCGGACGATCCGCGGCTGCTCACGGGCCTCGTGGTCGGCTACCTCACCGTCTCCGTCGCCGGCAGCGTCGCGTTCGGCGTCGACGACTGGTTCGGTACCGCCGACCCGGTGTCGCGGCTGCTGGCGGCGTACGGGCGGGTCGCTCCCGTCGCGCGCACCGACGAGGGCCTGCGCCTCCGGATTCCAGGGATGGGCCTCACCGACGCCGCGTGGGTCGACGGCCGCGACGACGTCGGCTTCGTCGTCGCGATCGTGTTCGTCACCACCTACGACGGATTCGTCGGCACCGCCGCGTGGGCCGACATCGCGCGCCCGCTGGTCGAGGCTGGGGTCCCCGCGCTGCTCGTCTACCTGGCGGCGATGCTGGTCGGCTACGCCCTGTTCCTCGCGCTGTATCTCGCGTCCGCCCGCGCGGCCCGCCGGACGGCCGACACGTACCTCGCCCCCGGCGTGCTCGCCCGGCGGTTCGCGCCGTCGCTGCTTGCAATCGCCGCCGGCTACCACCTCGCGCACAACCTGGCCACGGCGCTGTCGCTGTCGCCGACGCTCGCGGTCGTGCTCACGTCGCCGCTGTCGCCGCCGTCGTCGCTCCCGGTGTTGCTCGTGCCGGGGTGGGTCGGCGGGGTCGGCGTCGCCGCTGTGTTGGCGGGACACCTCCTGGCCGTCTGGGTGGCGCACTCGGCCGCCTACGACCTGTTCCCCGACCGACTCCAGGCGGTCCGGAGCCAGTACGGCGTCACCGTCGCGATGGTGGCGTACACGATGGCGAGCCTGTGGATCGTCTCGCGACCCGGAGGTGCACCCCCCTTCGTATGAGGGGCGAAAACGGAGCCGGCGGCGACGCCGGTACGGACGAAGTCCGCCGCCTCGACACCGCGACGACTACGGACGCGCGCGACCCGATCGCCGACCGCTACGAGGTGCCGCCCGAGGCGACCGCGTTCGCGTGCCCGCGCTGCGGTCGTCCGTTCGCCCGCGAGCGCCACCGCGACCTTCACCTCGGACAGGACCACGGCGACCTCGGGCCCGACGAACGCGCGGCATACGAGGCCGCCCGCGACGGTGAGACCGACAACCTCAGGCGATTTCGGATCGTCTCGTTGGGGCTGCTGGTGCTCCTGTACTTCGGGTTCCTGCTCTTGTACGCCGTCGCCGGTTGACCGGCGGTGGCGGCTTGCGGCGCCCGAAGCTGTCAACCGGTGAACCCACTGTCCGACGGCCGTCCGACCAGGCGGAAGGTATTTGCATCGGACGCAGCGATGTACCGCCGATGGACGGCGAAACAGTCGAAACGGTGACCGGATGGGAGTCCGAGCCGCTCTCGGGGGGGATCGACGGGCTCCGAACCTTGCAGTCCCGCGACTTCACCGGGGCGGTCACCGAGGGACACGCGTGGCTGTTCATGTTGAACGGCCGCGTGGTCGGCGTGTTCGACGGGTCGCTGGACTCGTTCGCGGACGCCGACGGCACCGCATACGCCGCGCCGGACCCCTCGCTGCCGCTCTTGTACGCGATGCGAGAGCGCGGCGGCGAGACGAAGGCGCGCTACTACACGAACGACACGGCCCTGTCGGCCGCGGACTCGAAGCTCTCCTCCGGGAAGTTCACCGGCTACATCGAACTCTCGGAGAACGTCCTCTCGGGCGATTACTACGCGGTCTACTACGGTGGTCGCCGGCTCGCGTGCGCGTTCGTCGGCACGGGCGAGCAGAAGCAGGTGCTCACCGGCGACGAGGCGTTCGAGGCGGCCGACGACGAGGTCGGCATCTACGAAGTCGTCGACGTCGACGTCGACGTCGTCGACATCCCCGACCCGGAACCCGAACCGACACCGGCGGCAGAACCGGGACCGGGATCCGAACCGGAAGCCGACGCCGAGTCGCCCGCGGACGACTCGCCGACGAGCATCACGTTCGGCGGGGCCGGCGAGTCGAGCGACGCCGGCGAATCGAGCGAACCGGGCGAACCGGGCGAACCGGGCGAACCGGGCGAACCGGGCGAACCGGGCGGACCGGACGGCGCGGCTGCGTCGGACGAACCGAGCGAAACCACCCGTCCGGCCGCCGCGTCAGAGCCGAGCGACGCGTCCGCGCCGACCGCGGCCGCCGACGGTGCAGTCGACGAGGCCGAGTCGGAGACGGCCGCATCGAGGGAACCGGCCGGTTCGGGCGAGGCCGCGGCGTCCAGGGCAGAACTCGAGTCCGAATCGCCGGTCTCCTCGACAGCGCCGTCGCCGAGCGACGACGAGGTGCGAGCCGCCGCCGACCCGGACCGTGAGACCCCGGGTCCGTCGCGGGAGGTCGAGTCCGACCGCTCCTCGGCGTCACGCTCGGACGCGCGACCGCGGGACGGCGCCGACGGCGAGGAGCCGAGCGGGGACGGGGACCCGTTCTCCGCGGAGGAACAGTGGCGCGAGACTCGGTCGATCCCGTCGCTCGACCCGTCGCGGACGTCGACGCGGGAGGCGGAGGGCGCACGAACGAACGGGGCGACCGCCGCCGAAGGTCGTCGCCAGCAGGCCCGATCGGAGCAGGAGCCGAACGGGGCTACCCGAGAACCGAGCGGACCCACCGCCCAAGAGCCGAACGGGTCAACTTCCGCGACGGCAAACGCCGATCGGCCGGTGGAGTCCCCCGCCAGCGATGCGGACGACAGGGGGTCGAGCGACCGCGGCGACGACCGACAGGACCGCACAGCGGGATCCGCGGACGCCGGCGAGGAACTCGCGGCCGCCCGGGAGGCGCTCGCGACGGCGCGCGCCGAACGAGACCGCGCCATCGAAGGCGCCCGGGAGGCGCGCGAGCAGCTCGAATCGAACGAGGACGAGCTCGATCGACTCCGCGAGGAGAACGACCGCCTCGCCGAGCGAGTCGAGGAGCTGGAGACGCAGTTGGCCGAGGCGCGCGAGGAACTGGAGACGGCCCGCGATCGGGCGTCCTCCGGCAGCGACGGCGACGCGCCCGCGCGGACGATTTCCGCCGACCGGGCGCTGGCGGGGACGAATCTGTTCGTCCGCTACGACTCGAAGGGCGGTGCGACGCTGGAGAAGGCCCACGCGGGCGGCTCGGGACGCTCGGACGTGAACGACAACCTCCGGCTGGAGGTACACACCGACTTCGAGGCGGAAGACGCGGCCGTCGACGGCCGGCCGTTCCGGGAGTACCTCACCGAGACCATCGAGTACGGGTTCGTCGAGTGGGCGGTCCGCGAGCTCCTGTACGAGATCCAAAGCACGGGCAACGAATCGGCGCTGCGTGACCTGTTCGACGCCATCCCGGAGATCGACCGCGCCGAACTCGACGGGACGGTCGCGGTCGACGACGCCGACGGCGGCGCGACCGAGCACACCTTCGACGTGGTGTTGCGAGACCGCATGGGCAACCCGCTGCTGGTGGCCGACGTGACGGAGGGCCGCGACGCGACGACCGAGTCGATGCTCGACGGGCTCGTCGGCGACGCGAGCGCCGTCGCCGACGCGGACGACCACCTCGCGGCCGGCTTCTACGTCACCGCGTCGTTCTTCGACCCGGGGGCGCTGGAGGCGGCCGCCGACGCGACCGGCGGCGGACTGCTCTCACGGGGCAAGCGCAAGAGCTTCGTGAAGCTCTCGCGCAAGCAGGGCTTTCACCTCTGTCTGGTCGAGTCGCGCGAGGGCGAGTTCCACGTGAACGTCCCCGAGCTGTAAGCGAACCGCGATTCGGACGGGCGTCGACTGGTTCTTCGGCCACTCACCGTCCCCAGTTTGTTCGATCGACGAGAAGAGACCCACTGCTACGGGGACAATCGCAGCGCTACGTGGCCGCAGCGGTGCGACCGCGAGAACCGTCGCCGAGCCCTGCTCAGCTTTCGAGTTCCGGTGCGTCCTCGATCCGCATGCCGCCGATCTTCTCGACGATCTCGTCGATCTTGCCGTCGAGTTCGTCGACGAACTCGGCGGTCCGCTCGGTCGTGATCGCGCCCTGGCTGGACGGCTCGATGAGGTTCTCCTCCTCGAGCACGCGCAGCGAGTAGCGGACTTTGTGGTGTGGGTAGCCCGTCTCGTTGGACATCTTCACGATCCCGATCGGCTCGTTCTCGATGACCATTCGGAGGACTTGGAGGTGCCGCTCCAGCATATCGACCTCCTTCTCCAGTCTGTCTATCATGGCACGTGTTAACTCGTCCGTGGCCCCTTTAAAAGTTCTCCTCCCGGCCGGGATCGGGTTGCCCGGCCGTCACGATGTCGGGCGATCTCGACCGGATCTCGTGTGTGTGTGTGGTTAACGGTTACGCCCGCGGCCGCCACGGTGATGCGTGGACTCGGATACCGTCACTGGCTGACGCCGAGTGATATCCATGGCTGTGGATCGTCATCGCAAGCGGACCGTAATCGGTTTACCGCGCGGCGCGGAACCAGCGTTCGGTATGACTGTCACCATCGTCGGATCCCAGCTCGGCGACGAGGGCAAGGGCGCCCTCGTCGACCTGTGGGGCGGGGACGCCGACGTCGTCGTGCGGTATCAGGGCGGCGACAACGCCGGCCACACCGTCGTCGAAGGCGGTGAGGAGTACGCGCTCTCGCTGGTTCCCTCCGGCGCCGTCCGCGACAAGATCGGCGTACTCGGGAACGGCTGCGTCGTGAACCCCCGGACGTTGTTCGAGGAGACTGAGACGCTCCGCGAGCGCGGGCTGGACCCCGACGTGCGCGTCGCCAAGCGCGCACACGTCATCATGCCGTACCACCGGCGCCTCGACGGGATCGAAGAGGAGGCGAAAGCCGACTCCGACTCCGGCGTCGAGGTCGGCACCACCGGGCGCGGTATCGGCCCCACCTACGAGGACAAGGCCGGCCGCCGCGGGATCCGCGTCGGCGACCTGCTCGACCCCGAGGTGTTGCGCGAGCGTCTGGAGTACGTCGTCCCGTACAAGCGCGCGGTCATCGAGGACGTGTACGGCCTCGATGCGGGCGAGGAGTGCGACATCGACGCGCTCCACGAGGAGTACGCCGAGATCGGGCGCCGGCTCCGCCAGGCGGAGATGGTCGTCAACTGCTCGGACTTCCTGCACGAGCGCCGCGCCGCCGGGGACAACGTGATGTTCGAGGGCGCGCAGGGCACGCTCATCGACATCGACCACGGGAGCTACCCGTACGTCACCTCCTCGAACCCGACCGCCGGGGGCGCCGCGACCGGCTCGGGGACGGGGCCGACGGTCACCGGCCGCGGCGAGGTCGTCGGCGTCGTGAAGGCGTACCTCTCTCGCGTCGGCGAGGGACCGATGCCGACCGAACTGGACGGCGACGAGCGCGAAGAGACGCTCGCCAGCGACATCCGCGAGAAGGGTGGTGAGTTCGGCACCGTCACCGGTCGTCCCCGCCGGATCGGCTGGCTCGACGTGCCGATGCTCCGGCACGCGGCCCGCGTCAACGGCTACACCGGGGTCGCCGTCAACCACCTCGACGTGCTCGCCGGGCTGGACGAGCTGAAGGTCGGCCACGCCTACGACCTCGACGGTGCGGAACGACTGTCGCTGCCCGCGACGACCGAGCGCTGGGCCGAGTGCGAGCCGGTGCTGCGCGAGTTCGAGCCGTGGGCGGCGTTCGACCCCGAGGCCGTCGCCGAGGAGGGATACGAGGCGCTCCCGAACGCGGCTCGCGACTACTTGGAGTACCTCGAGGCGCAACTCGACACCCCCGTCTACGCCGTCGGCGTCGGCCCCGATCGCGAGCAGACGATCGTGCGGTCGAACCCCTGGGAGTAAGGGGTCGCGGGGACCCGCGAACCCCCGCTGTGCGGCGTGGTGGCGCGTCCGCGCGCCGTCGCCCGACAGCGAACCCGCACGCTTTTGACCGACCCGCGCCACGAATCGGCTAATGAAAGCGTCCCTGTTGGACATCGTCTGCTGTCCGCTCGACAAGCACGACCTCGACCTCGACGTGACCGAGCGCGAGGAGGGCGACGACGGCGAGATCATCGCGGGAACGCTCACCTGCACGGACTGCGGCGAGACGTACCCCATCGAGGACGGGATCCCGAACCTGTTACCGCCGGACATGCGCGAGTAACGCGTTCTGATCAGTTTCGGATCGCCGTCCGATCGCCACCGCGGCGACGAACTTTTTTCTCGTCTCCGCGGGACGGGTACCTGTGTCGTCAGAGGCAGCTGTCCTGGGGGTAACGCTGAACCGCGAGCGACTCAACGAGGTGGCCGCGCCGGAGTCGTTCGCGGCTGACGGCGAGTTCGCCGTCGCGCTCAGAAACGAGGGCGAGCCGGTCCACGTCCACCTGCGGTTCGACGGGCCGCTGGCGGGGGTCGCCGCTGTCGCGCCGCCCAACCACTACGTGGACGAGGGGTCGACTCGTACGGTTCGCGTGTCGGTCGCGCCCGTTGCGGACGCGGTGACGGGGACGCTGGACATCATCGTGGGCCACGGCGCCGAGAAAACGACCGTGCAGCTCCGGATCGAGCCGCCGGAGCCTGAGGAGGAGGACAGTACCGTCCGGGAGGACGGCGATCTCGGCGGCGACGGCAGTATCGGCAGCGACGGGTCACGGGAGTCACCGCTGGCGAAACCGGCTGCCGAGGACGGGTCGCGGGAACCGTCGCCCGTTCGTCGGCGGGTCGACGAGTGGCTCGAGCGCGCTCGCGGCGCCGCGTCAGCGGCGAAAGGCGACGAGGGTTCTCCGCTCGACACCGGAACGATCGCAGTCGTGGCGCTGGCGGGGGCGGCGCTCGTCGGCGCGGGGGTGGTCGCCGTCACGCTCGACGGGCTCGCGGTCACGCTGGGGGTGGTTGCGGTGTGCATCGCAGTGCTGGTCGCGGGGTTCCTCCTGGTCGAGTAGACGCGAACAGCGAGTCGTGCGCAGTGAAGAGGCGGACACGGTGAGACGGGCAGCGTGATACGGCGGTCGCGGTGGAGCGACAGCGCGTCGGATCGACGTGCTGCGGTGGACCGCTACTCCTCGTGGTCGGTCGGGACGCCGCCGAGTGCGCCGTGGTCGTCGAACAGCTTCGCGCGGAGGTAGCGCGTCCGGTAGCGATTGGCGTCCTTGTACACGTCGGCCTCGCGGATCTCGTCGACGCGGCCGTCGGCGACGGCGTCGACGATCCCCTCCAGTTGCTCCTTTTCGCTGGGCGTGAGGTGGAACGTGTACTCTCGCGACTCCTCCTCCTCGAGTTTCGTCCATTTCCGGCCGGCAGCGATCACCAGCGAACACGGCTCGCGACACGGGAACGCCCCGACGCCGCCGTCGGCGGCGAGCTCGTCGTCCTCGCTGTACTGCCACTCTCGGCGCTTCACGCACTGCGAATCGTCACAGGCGGCTTCCGCGACCCACTCGACAGCCTCGCGCGGCAGCTCCGAGACGACGCCGTAGATGCCCGTCTGTCGATCGGTCGTGTCCGTCCAGTGGTCGACGTCGAGGGTTCCCCGCTGCTCGCGGTACCAGTTCGCGACCGTCGCGGGGTACAGCGTCTCCACGGTTTCGACGGCGTCGCGCCAGTCGAGGTCGGAGAACGCCCAGCCGGTCGGCATGTTCGTGCCGGTCTTCAGCGGGCGGTACATCCCGTCGTCGTCGTGCTTGGAGAGCTCGCGGGCCTCCAGGGGGTCGTGGTACGATTCCAGGTCCGCAAGCGGGCGGTCGGCGTCGTCGACGTGGCGCACGTCGTACCGCCGATACCCGTCGCCGTCGTCGGACAGCGTCGCCTCGATTCGAAGCTGTCCCCACTCGGTGACCATCCCGTCGGCGAGGGCGTCGTATCGGTCGTGAACGCCGTGGTCCTCGGCCGCCTCGGCGTGTCGGAGGAACGCCCGACGCGGGGAGTCGTGTCGCTGCACTTCCCGCTCCCAGAAGTACCAGTTGGTGACGTACGCGCTCCCGTCCGCATGGGCGTGCAACTCGGATTCCGAGAGTCCGGTCGCCTCGTGCTCGGGGGTGGCGAAGGCGTAGCCGCCGGCGTCGGCGGTCGCGTCGCGGTCGTCCCCGGTGCCCTCACGGGCGACGCGGAGGCCGTCGAAGTCGATTCCGCCGTCGGACCCAGCGGCCGACAGCAGCGCGTCGAACTGTCGCGCGAGCATTCAGTCGTCCGCCCCCGGGGCGACGCGGGTCGTCTCACGGACGGACTCGATGGCGGCGGTCACGTCGGCGCCGGCGTCGGCCGCGCGCTCCAGCACCACGTCGGCCATCAGCGACTCCGTCCCGACGGCGCCCGCGTACCAGATGCGGTGGCCGTCGACCGCGGCGGGCACGTCGTAGCCGGTGCGGTAGTCGTCGGTCAGCCCCATGTCCTCGGGGATGTCCTCCTGGGTGTGGAAGCCGTCCGAGATGAACAGCGGGACGACGACCACGTCCTCGACGGTGAAGTGGTCGGTCACGTCGTCGACCTCGGGCTCCTCGTCCATGTACAGCGCCTGCACCTCGTCGAAGCGGTCCATGTCGCGGACGCGGTCGGCGTGATACTCGATCGCCTTCGCGGAGTTCTCGTTGCGCTCGGTGCCGTGGCCGACGACGGCGAAGCCGAATCCCTCGCCCACGTCGGGGTCGTTCGTCACGCTCTCCGCGCGGCGAACGAGCACGTCCGTCATCGACTCGTGGGTGCCGACCGGGCCGCAGTAGTGGACCGTCTGGCCGGTGTCCTCAGCGGTGTACGTGGCCACGTCCGCCGAGAGGCCGTCGGAGTCCCAGTCGGTCACG
Source organism: Halobaculum halobium (assembly GCF_030127145.1). Classification (NCBI taxonomy): domain Archaea; kingdom Methanobacteriati; phylum Methanobacteriota; class Halobacteria; order Halobacteriales; family Haloferacaceae; genus Halobaculum; species Halobaculum halobium. Next base: position 1,059,354 of record NZ_CP126158.1, on the reverse strand, counting down.
TCCCAGTCGTCGAGCCTGAGTTCCCGGGGGATCACCTGTTCGGTGAAGTACCCCTCCGAGATGAACATCGGGACGACGTACACCTCGTCGGCCTCGCAGGTGCGCAGCACCTCTCGAAGGCTCGGTTCCTCCTTCCAGAATCCGGTTCGGACCTCGTCGAACGCGCCCGCCGCGCGGATGGTGTCCGCGTGGTCGTAGGTGGGCGCGCTCGATCCTGGGTTGAGATGCGACCCGTGGGCGACGATGACCAGCGCCTGACTCATGAGCGAATCGAGGGCCGGAGCGACCTTATCGCCTTCGGCAGGAGCGGAGGGTGGCGGGCGTCGGGAGCGCGCGCGAAGCGCCTCAGCGGGGAGCGGTTCAGACTTCGACGCAGGCGCGCGTGCCGGGGAGACACAGCCGTTGCCGGCGACGCCGTTGCGCCCACGCTCGAGCCACTGGCAGCAGTCGACGCCCCGCGAGTGCGACCGCCGCCCCGGCCGCCCCGGCGGCGACCAGCGGGACCGCAGACGCGAACACCGCCGCGAGCGCGAGCACGCCGAGCGCGACTGTCGGACCGATCGATGCGTCCGGTTCGGGGACTCCCTGCCTCCCGTGTGCGGGTCGTCTCATACACGAGAACCGTGGACCCCCGCGCACAAAATAGTATTCTGAATGATATTTCTGTCCGTCCGGTTACTGAAATCCAATTCAGGGAGGTGGCCATCTCGCGAATCGTCGGCGTTATCTCCGTCGCCGCCGCGCTCCCGTCCATGACCGTCGCCGAGGAGACCCGGGCCGCCGTCCGCGAGCGACCGTTCCTGTACGACGCCCTCCGCGCGGGCGTGGTGAACTACGCCGCCGCCGCGGCGACGCTCGACATCGACGCCGACCGCGACGCCGTAGCGACGGCGCTGCGACGCTTCGCGGACGAACTCGACGGGGAGGTCGGCGACGACGCGGACGCGAGAGTCCGACTGGAGCGCGGGGTCGGCGCAGTTGAGGGGGACACAGACGCTCCTGAACCGCTGCTCGCCGCCGGCGGGACTGCCTACGCCGGCGGCGCGGGGAACTCGACCGCGGTCGTCGCCGCCGGCGACGCGGGTCCGCGCGCGCTCGAACGCGTGCTCGGGCGACTCCGCACCGCCGGGGTCGCCGTCGAGGCGGCCGGAGTGACGCCGACGGGGCTGGTCGTGGTCGTCGGGCGTCGCGCCGGCGCCGACGCGCTCCGGGCCGTCGAGGCGGCGCTTGACGGCTGAACCCGTCGGTCTCTCGCTTCGATGGCCAGCCCCGATCGCCGACTCGATCTTCGACCGTTTAACACGGAGGACCGCGTAGCGGCGCCCGATATGGGTCTGTCCGTGACCAACACCCTGACGGGCGAACGGGAGGCGTTCGAGCCGGCGAGCGACGACGAGGTCCTGCTGTACGTCTGTGGGCTGACGGTCTCGGACGACGCGCACCTCGGGCACGCCCGCCTGTGGTTCCACGCCGACGTGCTCCACCGCTGGCTCGATCATCTCGGCTACGACGTGCGCCACGTCGAGAACGTCACCGACGTGAACGAGAAGATCGCCGCCCGCGTCGGCGAGCGAGAGGGGTGGGACAGCGAGGCCGACGTGGCTCGCCACTTCACCGAACAGGTGATCGACGACATGCGCGGGCTGAACCTCAAGCGCGCGGCGGTGTACCCCCGCGTCTCCGAGCACGTCCCGGAGATCATCGCGCTCGTCGAACGCCTGATCGAGTCGGGTCACGCCTACGAGGCGAACGGTTCCGTCTACTTCGACGTGACCGGCTTCGACGGCTACGGTCACCTCTCGAACCAGCGCCCCGAGGATCTGGAGGCCGACGAGGCGGAGGACGACGACGTGCTCGCGGAGAAGCGCCACCCCGGGGACTTCGCGCTGTGGAAGGCCGACGGCGTGAGCGAGGCGGCGGTCCGCGAGCACCGCAAGCACGACCACGACGGCGACCTCCCCGCCGGCCAGACGTGGGAGTCGCCCTGGGGCGAGGGGCGCCCCGGCTGGCACATCGAGTGCTCGGCGATGTCCACCACCCACCTCGGAGACACCCTCGACATCCACATGGGCGGGCGCGATCTGGTGTTCCCCCACCACGAGAACGAGATCGCCCAGAGCGAGGCCGCCACCGGCCACACGTTCGCGCGCTACTGGCTCCACAACGGCCTGTTGGAGACGACCGAGGACAAGATGTCCTCCAGTCTGGGCAACTTCTTCACGGTCTCGGACGCGCTCGAGGAGTTCGGGGTGAACGTCCTCCGCACGTTCTATCTCGGCGCGCAGTACCGCGGCGATCAGGTGTTCTCGACGGAGGCGATGACCGAGGCCGAGGAACGGTGGGACCGCCTGGAACGCGCCTACGAGGCCGCGGTCGACGCCTGCGACTCCGTCGACGCCCGAGCGAAGGCGACCGACGACGACCTCCGCACGGCAGTCGACGACGCCCGTGAGACGGCCGTCGAGGCGATGAACGACGACCTGAACGTCCGCGAGGCGTTCGGCGCGTTGCTCGACCTGGGGACGGCAGTCAACCGTCACGTCGAGCGCGTCGACGCCGGGGGCGAGGACGGCGCCGACGGTGCCGTCGCGTACGACTACCGGGGACTGCACCGCGCCGTCGAGGCCTTCGAGACGTTCGGCGGCGACGTGTTCGGGCTCGAACTCGGGCGCGAGGCCGGCGGCGACGTGGAACTGGTCGGCGATCTCGCGGACCTGGTGCTCGACGTGCGCGAGGCCGAGCGCGAGGCCGGTAACTACGAGCGCGCCGACCGCCTCCGCGACGACCTGGAGGCGCTCGGCCTGTCGGTCGAAGACGGTGATGACGGACCGGAAGTCCGGTTCGAGTAGGGCCGCGGACGCGCTTACTCCTCGGCCTCTTCTTCGGCGAACGCACCGGCAGCCGCCGGTACGACCAGTACGGGCCGGTCGGCGCCGCGGATCACTCGCTCGGCGACGCTGCCGAGGACGACCCGGCGGATGCCGCCGCGGCCGTGCGTGCCGACGACGATCACGTCGGCGCCGGCGTCGCTCGCGTACCCGCAGATTGCGCGGCTCGGCTCCCCGCCGATCACCTCGCCGTCGGCGTCGATGCCCGTCTCGCGGGCCCGGGCTACCACGGCGTCAACGGCGTCGCTCGCCCGCTCGTCGAGCGCGCGCCTGACAGCGGAGACCGTCTCGTCTGTGAGCAGTCCGCCGCCGACGTTCGCCACGGCTCCCGCCTCGTTGACGACGCTGACGGCGCTCAGGTGCGCCCCCAGCGCTCCCGCGAGTGCGACGCCGGTTCGCTCGGCGGTCGCCGCGGCGTCGCTGCCGTCAGTTGCGAGCAGGATCTCGGCGTCGGCACTCCAGCGTGGGCCGTCCTCACCGGGCAGGTCGCCCCCGTGAACCACGAGCACGGGCACGTCGACGGTCCGAACGAGCTTCTCCGCGACGCTTCCGAGCAGCGCGCGCCGCGCCCCGCCGCGGCCGTGGGTACCGATCACGAGCAGGTCTGCGCCGGCGTCGTTCAGATACGCGGACAGCTCACGGTGTGGGGTTCCCTCTCGGACGACCGGCTCGGCGTCGATGCCGGCGTCGCGGGCGAGTTCGGCGATCGCCGTGACGCGGTCGTCGGCGTCCTCGCGGGCCGCTCGGAGGTCGGTCACCCGCTGGCCGGTGGCGAATGGATCGACTACCGTACACGCGTGAAGTCGGGCGCCGAGGGCGCCCGAGAGCGCGAGCCCGGTCTCGACGGCCGCGTCTGCCGGATCGCTTCCGTCGGTCGCGACGACGATCTCGGTGAACTCGTGGTCGTCCATGGTCGGACGTTGTACGGATCGGGCGATAAATCCGCCGCTGTCTCCCATGTTCAGGCAGGCCCTTTGAGCACGTCACTCGGTGGTGAACAAGCGGGTGTCGTCGGGGATCGCGAACAGCCCCATGCGGACGCCGCAGTCGAGCCAGCCGTAGCCGTAGGAGTACGACGCCAGCGCGTTCACCGGGTCGTCGCGCTCGCGGAAGTGGCGGCCGTCGTCCAGGTAGGAAACGGCCATCTCCTCACACTCCAACGCCATCTCGTACAGGGGCGTCCCCGCGGGAACACACACCTCCGCCTCCTCGAGCGCGTCCGCGAGCATCTCTCCGTACCGGGTCGTCTTCTCGTCGAGATCGGCGGGCATGTCAGGACGGATCTGCCCGGCGCTCCCTGAGGGTGTCGCCATCGCGACGGCGACGCTCGGGCGTGCCGTGATGATCCTCGGACCCGTCGGAACCACGGCGGCGACTCCGCGGGATCCGGGTGAGTCCCACGATCACGCCCCGTCGCTGTCGGGATCCTCCTCGGGATCGAGGAATCCCCGATAGGGGCAGACGTGTTCGTCGCGGATGAGTTGCTCGTCGATGATATCCAGGCCAAGTTCGTCGAGTTCTCGGTTGATGCGGTCGAGGTCGTCGTGGTCGCGGCCGATCGCGTTCACGTACACGTTCCGCTCGCCGGTCATGATCTCTCGCACGGCGGTCACTCCGCGGATCTCCCTGGCTTTCCGACCCAGCTCGTCGCGCTCGGGGATGGTCGCCGTACAGACGATCTTCGTGTACAGCGGGTAGCCCGCGAGGTCGTAGTCGATGTCGATGTGGTAGCCGCGGACGATCCCCGACGCTTCGAGCTTGTTCAACCGGGTTCGAACCGTGCTCGCCGAGAGGTCGAGCTTCTCGGCGATGTCGCTCGATGAGGTCCCTCGCGCGTCCTGCTGAAGGTAATAGAGGATGTGTCTGTCGACCGAATCCAACTCGCCGTTCTTCATTCCTATCGTGGCGTGCCGCGGGAGGGTCATTAGTCTTCGTTCGTCACGCCGGTCTCCTCGCTCCCGATGGCGCAGGGGCTGTCGCGGACGGAAGCTGTTCTATGTATCCCGATCGTTGACGATCCGTCAATAGAAACGCCCCATTTATGCGGTTCCGACATGTATGTACGCGCACTCCCCGGTCTCTCACAATGAAGGAACTCGAACGAGACCTCGGTCTCCCGTCCGTCCTCGCGATCAGCATCGGCGCCATGATCGGCAGCGGCATCTTCATCCTGCCGGCGCTGGCGCTTGAGATCGCCGGGCCCGCGGTGATTCTCGCGTACGCGCTCGCCGGGCTGCTGGTGGTCCCGGCGGCGCTGTCGAAGTCGGAGATGGCGACGGCGATGCCCGAGGCCGGCGGCACGTACATCTACATCGAGCGCGGGATGGGCCCGCTGCTGGGCACGATCGCCGGCGTCGGCACGTGGTTCTCGCTGTCGTTCAAGGGCGCGCTCGCGCTCGTCGGCGGCGTTCCGTACCTCCTCCTGTTGTTCGATCTCCCGCTCAAGCCCGTCGCGCTGGGCATCGCAGCCGTGTTGATCCTCGTGAACGTCGTCGGCGCGAAGCAGACCGGTCGGCTTCAGGTCGCCATCGTCGCCGTGATGCTGGCGGCGCTGGGGTGGTTCGCCGCCGGCAGCGCCCCGAGCGTTCAGTCCGCCAACTACGTCGATTTCTTCGGCTACGGCGTCGAGGGCGTCCTCGCGGCGACCGGGCTGGTGTTCGTCTCGTACGCGGGCGTCACGAAGGTCGCCAGCGTCGCCGAGGAGATCGAAGATCCCGGTCGGAACATCCCGCTCGGGATCCTCGGGTCGCTGGCGTTCACGACGATCCTCTACGTCGTCATCGTCGCCGTGCTGGTCGGCATCACCGACCCCGGCAGCGTCGCGGGATCGCTGACCCCGGTCGCCGTCGGCGCCGAACAGACGCTCGGCCAGGCGGGAGTCGTCGCGGTCATCATCGCGGCCGTGCTCGCGCTCGTTTCGACGGCGAACGCGGGGATCCTCTCGTCGTCGCGATACCCGTTCGCCATGAGCCGCGACCAGCTCGCGCCGCCGTCGCTGTCGTCGGTCAGCGAGCGGTTCGGCACGCCCGTCACGTCGATTACGGTGACCGGCGTGGTGTTGCTGGCGCTGATCGCGTTCGTCCCAATCCTCGACATCGCGAAGTTGGCGAGCGCATTCCAGATCATGGTGTTCGCGATGATCAACGTCGCGGTGATCGCCTTCCGCGAGGGGAGCACCGAGTACGAGCCCGAGTTCACCTCGCCGCTGTACCCGTGGGTCCAGGTGTTTGGCGCCGTCTCCGGGCTCCTGTTGTTGACCCAGATGGGGACCGTCGCGCTCTCGGGCGCGGCCGTCATCACCGTCGGCAGCGTCGTCTGGTACTACCTGTACGTCCGCCCGCGGGTCGACCGCGAGGGCGCCGCGACCGACGCGATCCGGCGGCAGGTCAGCCGCGAGGCGCTCTCGGAGATCGAGTCCGCGCTCGCCGAGCGTCCCGACACCAACGAGGTGCTGCTCGCGCTTACGAAGGATCTCGACGCGGACCGGGAACGCTCGCTGGTCGCGCTGGCCGCGGATCTGGTCCGTGAGGACGGCGGCCGCGTCGTCGCCGTCCGGTTCGAGGAAGTGCCCGACCAGGCGCCGCTTACCGAGGGGGTGACCGCGCAGTCCGACGCGGACCGGACCTTCGAGACGCGGGTGAACGCCCTCGGCGATGAGTTCGACGTCGACGTCGAAGCCGACGAGATCGTCAGCCACGACACGAAACACGCGGTCGTCAACTTCGCGTCCCACCGCGGGGTGGACACGATCGTCACCGAACACGAGCCCCTCCGCGTCCGCTCGCGGCTGTTCGGCGACCCGATCGACTGGGTCGTCAGACACGCGCCCTGCGACGTGCTGCTCGTCGACAACCTCGGCTACGACGACCCCGAACGCGTGGTGCTCTCGGGCGACGTGGGCCCGTATCCGGCGCTGGCGGTCGACGTCGCCGAGGCGGTCGCCGCCGCCAACGGCGGCGAGCTGTCGCTGTGGCAGCCGGCGGGCGAGGACTCCGACAAACAGCGCCGGCTCGTCGAGGACTACCGCGCGGAGCTGTCGGAGCTGGTGTCGGTTCCTGTCGGCACCGAGTCGGTTCGGACGGACGGCGGCCGCCCGCCGATGCCGGACCTGCTCGTCCGCCGCGGCGCAGACCACCGACTCCGCAACGCCCTGCTCGACGAGCGGCCGGAGTTCCCGAATCCGGGCTGTACGACGGTCACCGTCTACCCGCACGAGTCGAGCCGGGTCGGGCTCTCGCGGCGGCTGATCGAGCGGCTCGCGTTCTGACGGGCGTGTCGCGGCCGCGGTCGATCACCGTTGTCGATCTGAGGTTGTCTTGTTCTATACTAACAATACTGTTGTCCGCGGAGCGAGCACGACAGCACAACGTACAAACCCCGTTCGGCCGTATCGTTCGGTAATGACAGCTACGTCCGAGATCGTCGAACATCGTCCGTTGATCATCGCCGGCACCGGCTCGGCGGGCCTCACGGCGGCCATCTACGCGGCCCGGTCGAACAACGAGCCCCTCGTGTTCGAGGGCGACGAGCCGGGAGGACAGCTCACGCTCACCTCCGAGGTTGAGAACTTCCCGGGGTTCCCCGAGGGGATCAACGGCGCGGAGTTCATAAACAACGCCAAAACGCAGGCGAAGCGCTTCGGCGCCGAGGTGAAGAACGGCATCGTCGAGTCGGTGGACGACTCCTCGCGTCCGTTCCGCGTCGAGCTCACCAACGGCGACGTGTACACCGCGGACGCCGTGATCGCGGCGTCCGGTGCGTCCGCGCGGACGCTCGGCATCCCCGGCGAGGACGAACTGATGGGCTTCGGCCTGTCGACGTGTGCGACGTGTGACGGGGCGTTCTTCCGCGACGAGGACATGCTCGTCGTCGGCGGCGGCGACGCCGCCATGGAGGAGGCGAGCTTCCTGACGAAGTTCGCCGACACCGTGTACCTCGCCCACCGCCGCGAGGAGTTCCGCGCGGAGGACTACTGGATCGACCGCGTGATGGACCACGTCGACGACGGGAACATCGAGATCATGCGCAACACCGAGGTCACCGAGCTCCACGGGACAGCCGAGGCGGGCGTCGAGTCGGTCACGCTCGTTCGCAACCCCGAGGGACACCCGACGGACAAGCTCGAGGACCCCGAGACCGAAGAGTGGGAGTTCGAGGTCGGCGCGGTGTTCTACGCCATCGGCCACACGCCCAACACCGACTACCTCGCCGACACCGGCGTCGAACTCGACGACGACGGCTACCTGAAGACCGAGGGCGGCTCCGGCGGCGGGCAGACGGCGACGGGCGTGTCCGGACTGTTCGGCGCCGGCGACGTGGTCGACTACCACTACCAGCAGGCCGTTACGGCCGCCGGGATGGGGAGCAAGGCCGCCATCGACGCCGACGACTACTTGGAGGACCTGAAGCGCGCTGAGACAGCGCAAGCCGAGGAGGAGCCAGCGGCCGCCGACGACTGAGATCCTCTTTTCGCCTCGGAGTTCCTCGGCCGCCTCCGGCGGCCTGCGGGAACCGCTCGGCGAAATCCCGTTCACGCCAAAGCCGCTCGCTCGGCGTCCGGCCTCGCTCGCGGTACAGTCCGGTTGCCTGCCGCCGGGGGGGCACCGACGCAGTAGGTTCCGGACGCGGTTCGCTTCCCGCTGTCGCCGGGATCAGCGGACGTTGCGCAGGGCGAACACAGAAGCTTGCGGCGGCTCCCCGCGACCCACGGACCTTTACGTCCGGTGACCCTCCGAGGAGCCATGGTTGGAACTGAAACCTACACCGTTACCGGACCGGACGGCGACAGCGACGAGGTCGACCTCCCCGAGGGGCTCGTCGACATGCTCGCCGAGCAGGGCGAGGACCCCAGCGAGGTCATCAGCGACGTGATCCTCCAGGCGTTCGCCCAGCAGGCCCACGCCATCGCCCACCACAGCGAGGGCGAGGCGCCCCAGGACGTGCTCGACATCAACGAGAAGGCCGAGGAGCTGTTCGAGGAGCGCTTCGGACAGAGTCTCTCGGACGCGATGGGTCACTCGCACTAACGCGACTGACGAACCGCGCCGACCCCGCCGAACGACCCGACTCCGCCGAACTGCCTGCCGTTCTCGCGCGCTACAGCGACGTGACCGACAGCAGCGGCACCATCGCGCCGATCCCGACGAGGACGCCGGCGACCAACTCGCGCTTCCCGCCGCCCGCGAGACCCTCGCCCAGCTCCAGCGCCTCCGGAATGAACTCCGTGAGCACGAGATACACCATCGCGCCCGCCGCGAAGCCGAAGCCGACCGGGAGAAACCGCTCGGCGAGCGTGACGAAATAGAAGGCGATCACCGCCCCGATCGGCTGCGGCAGGCTCGAGAACACCGCCCACCACACCATCTTCGGCGGCGACACGTCCATCGAGCGAAGCGGGATCGACACGGCCACGCCCTCGGGGACGTTGTGGATGGAGATCGCGACGGTCATGAACACCGCGAGCAGCGGCACCGCGGTGCCGAACACGAGGACGCCGCCGGGCGTGTCGAATCCCAACTCCGCGAACGAGACGCCGACGGCGACCCCCTCCGGGAAGCTGTGAACAGTGAGCACGCCGAGGATGAGCAGGAGCTTCTTGAAGTCGGCCTCTTCGTACACGCCGGGATCGACCTCCGCCCCCTCGATCAGTTCGTGGGCGACGACGACCAGCAGGACCCCCGCCAGCACGCCCACGCCCAAGTCCAACGGCCCGCCGTACGCGAGCCCCTCGCTCACCAGCCCGAACAGCGACGCGCCGAGCATGATCCCCGACGCGAGCCCCCACAGCACCACGTTCCACCGGTCGCCGATCTCGTCGACGAGGAAGAACGGGATCGCGCCCAGCCCGGTCGCGAGCGCGGTGATCAACCCCGCGAGGAACACGAAGACGTACGCGCCGAACTCCGCCATGTCCGACGGTTGTCGCCCTGCGCGGTTAACTACCACGAAACTGATATTTTCGGCCGACCGAAACTCACGGGGTCTTGCGGCGCGCCGGGTCACCGCTGGCGGGCGAGCGAGCGTCAGTCGGTTCGCCAGTCGCGGTCAGTCCGGTTCAGGCGGACGCAGCCGTCGTCGGTGACGACCACCAGGTCCTCAATCCGGACGCCGAACTCGCCGGACAGGTAGACGCCGGGTTCGACGCTGAACACCATTCCCGGCACCAGTTCGCGCTCGCCGCCGGCGACGACGTACGGCTCCTCGTGAACGTCGAGGCCGACGCCGTGGCCCGTGCGATGGACGAACTCGTCGCCGTAGCCCGCCTCCGCGATGACCTCGCGGGCGGCGGCGTCGATCTCGCCGGTCGTGGCGCCCGGCTCGACCGCCTCGACGGCGGCCTCCTGCGCCTCGCGGACGGCGCGGTGGACCTCCCGGAAGCCCGCCGGCGGCGACTCGTTGCCGAACACGAGCGTCCGGGTCTGGTCGGAGGGGTAGCCGTCGACGCGGGTGCCGAAGTCGAGGACGACCGGGTCGCCCGCCTCGATCACGCGGTCGCCGTGGGTGTGATGGGGCATCGCGCCGTTCGGCCCCGAGCCGACGATCGTGTCGAAGGAGACGCCGACCCCGCCGTTGGCCGCGAGGCGGTCCTCGACGTGGCGGGCGAGGTCCGTTTCGGTCATCCCCACGACCTCCTCGCCCCACTCGCGGAGGTCGCGCACGACGGCGTCGGCCGCCTCGCCGGCGCGGCGGAGCGCGGCGACCTCGGCGTCGTCCTTGACCACGCGCAGGTCCGCGAGGGCGGCCGTCGCGAGCCCCCACGTCGCGTCGGGAAGCACCCGCCGGAGATCCTGGGTGAAGCGCGCGTGCATCGTGTCGTCGACGAGGACGTGCGGCGCGTCGTTCGCGAGCGCGAGGTCGGCCGCGACGGACTCGACCGCCGCGACGGGGTCCTCGTCGTCGCCCCACGTGCGCACGTCCGCCACGGCCGACTCGGCGCGCACCTGCTCGCCGGACAGTTCCGGGACGAGGAACACCGGGTCGGCGTCGGGCACGACGAACAGCAGGAAGTGGCGTTCGCTCGGGTGTTCATCGAGCCCGGTGAGGTACCGCAGATTCGTGCTCGGGAACAAGACGAGCGCGTCGGCGTCGACGTCGGCGGCGACGAGGCGTTCCCGCGCGGCGTCGAGTCGACGGGCGTACGGCGCGTCGTCGGACGCGTCGGGGTTGGCGTCGGTCATGTGTGAGGATTCTCCCGCCGCCGAGTTGAACGCGTCGGAGGCGGTCGCCTTACTCCGCCCGCCTCGCCTCGCCGTCGTCGCCGCGGACGAACCGGTCGTACGCCGACAGGAAGTCCTCGTCCGACTCGGCAGTGCGCGCCCAGTCGGCGAGCCCGCGCTCCTCGTCGCTGCCGGGGATCGCGTTGTCGAGCGTGAACGCGACGATCCCGCCGACGCTGATCCCCGTGGAGCCGATGACGAACACGGTGTTCGCGACGACGTCGGCACCGAGCGCCGGCCCGAGGACGGGGACTGCCGCCATGCTCTGTGCGAAGAAGACGGCGCCGCCGACGCCGTCGGGCGCCGCGCTCGCGACGTTCGAGAAGTACTCCGGCACGAACAGCCCGGCGAACAGCGAGACGCCGAGCACGAAGAGGTTGCGCTGGGAGTCGAGGTCGACGTACTTCAGGTTCGAGAGGCCGACGCCGACGATCTGCCCGAACATCGCGACGTAGAGGCCGCCGACCACGGGGGCGGGGATGCTGGCGATGAGCGCGCCGAACGGCCCGAAGAAGCCGACGACGAGCATCGCCGCGGCGCCGACCTGCACGACGTACCTGGAGGCGACGCCCGTCAGGCCGATGGCGCCGATGTTCTCCGAGTAGGAGGTGGAACCGCCCGCGCCCATCAGCCCCGAGAACACGTTCGCGATCCCCTCCATCCCGATGCCGTGGGTGATTCGCTTCTCGGAGGGGGCGCCGACGCCCGACAGGCGCGCGACGGCGTGGTAGTCGCCGAGCGACTCGATGATCGACGCGATCACGCCCGCGAGCATCCCGACGACGAAGCTCGTCGTCACCTGCGGAACCCCCCACTGCAGCGGGTAGATAGCGACCGCCAGCGGCGCATCGAACACGGGACCCAGGTCGACGTACCCCGGCGCCCCGGGAGCGTACACGCCCGTCGCCGACAGCGCGAGCGCGACGGCGTAGGCGACGACGATACCCAGAAGCACCGGGAACAGCTGGAAGGCCCGGGCGCGGTCGCCGAGGAACTGCGAGAAGGCGGCGATGAGCCCGAACGTGAACAGGAGCAGCGGCCAGTTCTGCGTCGCGCTGGCGACCTGCGGTGCCGAGAACAGCGTCAGCCCGATGAGGACGATCACCGGCGCGATAACGACCGGGGAGAAGTACCGCCGGAGGCGACCCACGAGCCCCAGATAGCCGATCGCGATCTCGAACAGGGCGGCGACGACGATCGCGCCCTGCAACTGCAACAGCGCCGCGCGCCACGCCTCGATCCCGCCGCCGGGCGGGTTCGCGAGGACGACGCCGACGATCGCCAGCGCCGGCGCCAGCATCGAAAAGGGCGCGCCCTGCACGATCGGGTAGCGGTTGCCGAGCGTCGTCTGCGCGAGCGTCGCGATCCCGGAGACGACGAAGAACGTCCCGACGAACCGCGGGACGAACTGGTCGGGCATCCCCATCGCGCCCGCGAGGATCAGCGGGACGGCGATGTTCGCACCGACCATCGTGAGGTAGTGCTGGAACCCGAGCCCCAGCGACTGGAGCAGCGGCGGCCGGTCCTCGATCCCGTAGGTGATGAGCGATCCCTCGTCTCCGTCGGTGCCGTCCTCCCCTGGCATCTCTGTCCGCCCGTTCGAGTTCCGTTACTTCACCCTGCCGTTCTCGGGGGCGTCGTGTCTGTCGGGTGACTCCGAGACCGGGCACCGCGGCGACACCGCCCCGTTGCGGAAGGGATTTCCCGACCCCGACACACCCGCGGCCGTGGACCGGAACCGCCGCTGGCTGCTCGCGTGGGGACTGGGCTACGCCGCCGTCGGCGGCGCCTCCGTGCTCGTTCCGCTGTACGCCATCGCGCTGGACGCCAGCCTCGCCTTCGTCGGACTGATCGCCGCGACGGCGGCGCTCGTCGGGGTGCCGGGCGCCGTCGCGTGGGCGGCGCTGGCCGCCCGAACGGACCGCAGACGCCCGTTCGTCCTCGTCGCGCTCGGGGCGACCGCGGGCGTGCTCGCGCTCGTCCCGTTGGCGACGACGCCGGTCACCGTGCTCGCGCTCAACGCCGCGCTGTGGTTCGTCGTCGCCGCCGCGGTCCCCGTGTTGAACCTGATCGTCGTCGAGGGCGCGCCGGTGGACGAGTGGGACGGCCACATCGCCTCGCTGAACGCCTGGCAGGGGTACGGCTGGGTCGCCGGCCTGCTCGTCGGCACCGCGTGGACGCTCGTCGTCCCTCGGTTCGGCGTCGACCCGCTCGCGGGCCAGCGGCTCCTCTTTTCGTCCTCGCGGTCGTCGCGACGGCCGCGCTCCTGCTCGCGCGAGTGTGGTACCCGGAGCCGTCGACGCTCTCGGCCGAGCGCTTCCGCCGGCTGTACGCCCGGCTCCCCCACGCGAACTGGGGCGCCGGCCGCTACCTCCGCGCGAGTCTCTACGGTCCCGCGCGGGTGTTCTGGGAGCTTCGAGCGCTCCGGACGGGGCGCCAGCCCGGCGGTCAACTCGGAGGAGGGCGGTCCCCGCTCGCCCGCTTCTCTCCGTCGCTGCGGCGGTACGTCCTCGCGGTGATCGTCTTCTCGCTGGGCTTCGCCGTCTTCTGGGGCCCGGTGCCGGCGTTCCTCGCCGAGCGCGTCGACGACGGGGCGGTGTTCGGCGTCTACCTCGCGGGCAACCTCGGCTCGGCGGTCTGCTACGGACCGGCGGGTCGCCTCGCCGGGCGCTACGCCCCGCGGGTCGTCCAGGCGGGCGCGCTCGCCGGCCGGGGACTGCTGTTCCCGGGTGTCGCGATCGTCGCCGTCGCCCTCCCGACGGCGGCGCCGCCGGCGCTGGCGGGCTACGCGCTCGCGTTCGGGCTCATCGGCGCGACGTGGGCGTTCATCGCCGTCACGACCGCCGGGATCGTCGCCCGCCTCGCCGACGAGTCGACTCGGGGGCCGCCCTCGGCGTCCAGGCGGCGGCGGCCGGGCTCGCCACGGCCGTCGGCTCCGCGCTCGGGGGCGTTATCGCGGGCGTCGCGGGCTACCTCCCGACGTTCTCGCTCGGGGCTGGGCTGGTGTTCGTCGGGCTGGCTGGCGTCCTCGTCGGCCAGTGAGGTCCCGCCGCTCGCCCGAGAGTCGTCCGCTACCGGTCGTCGAGGAACGAGTCGACCTCCTCGCACCTCGGCAGCGCGGCCATCGCCCCCTGGGCGGTCGTCGCGCGTGCGCCGACGGCGTTCGCGAAGCGCAGCGCGTCCGAGAGCGACGCCCCGCCGTCGAGCGCCTCGATCGCGCCGGCGGTGAACGCGTCGCCCGCGCCGGTCGTGTCGATCACCCCGGCGTCGAATCCGGGGTGGTCGGCGTGGCCGGCGCCCCACGGCGCGTCGGCGGTCGCGCGGGCGTACGCCCCCGCTGCGCCGCGGGTGACGAGTGCGGTGTGAGGACCGTCGGCGACGACCGCGGACGCGACGGTCTCGGCGGTTCCCTCGTAGCCCGCCGGGTCGAGGTCCTCCGCGGACGCGACGAGCACGTCCACGTTCGGGAGCGCCCGCGCGAGCGTGTCGGCGTAGTCGAATTCCCGCCACAGCGACGGACGCGCGTTCGGGTCGAACGAGACGGTCACCGCGTCGGGCGTTCGCTCCAGCAGGTCGAACACCGCCGAGCGCGCCGGCTCGTGGGCGAGCTCGACGCCGCCGACGTGGAGCCAGTCGACCGCCGCGAGCGCGTCGTCGCCGACGCGTCCCGGCTCCAGCCCTGTGCTTGCGGTGCCGTCGAGGTACAGCGAGAACGACCGGTCCCCGTCGGCGTCGAGCGCGACGACCGCGAGGCCCGTCGGCGCGTCGGGGTCGCGCTCGACGTAGGTGTCGGGGACTCGCTCCTCGCGGAGCGTCTCCGCGAGGAAGTCGCCGAAGCCGTCCCGGCCCAGTCTGGTCCACAGGTCCGGCGCCTCGCCGAGGCGCGCGAGGCCGACGGCGACGTTCGCGGGCGCACCGCCGGGCCGTCTGATATACGTCCCGGCGTCGCCGTGGGCGCCCGACTCGGCCCCCTCGGGATGGAGGTCGACGATACACTCGCCGACGACGAGTCGGCTCACTCGCCCACCTCGGTGTCGCCGCCGGTTCCGCTGGAGCCGGTTCCGTTGACGTCGTGGGGATCGTCGGCCTCGGCCGCCGAAAGCGACTCTTTGACCCGGTCGAGGCTGTGGCCGAGATAGCCGGCGTCGCGGGTGAACACCTCCGCCGAGAGCGTCCCCGTCCAGTCGTCCGGGAGCGCCCGAAACAGCCGCGCGAAGTCGACGAACCCGGCGCCGATGGGGAGGTGTTCGTCGCTCGGGCCGCGCACGTCGTTCAGGTGGAAATGCGAGATCCGGTCGGCGCGCTCGTCGATCAGCGCCGCGATGCCGCCGTCGTCGCGACCGTCGACGCGGGCGTGGCCGGTGTCGAGGCACATCGACACGTCGGTGCGGTCGAGCAGTTCGCCGATCCGGTTCGTGTCGAAGCGGCCCTTCGGGATGTTTTCGGCCACCAGCTCTACGCCGCGGTCGGCGGCGTACGCGTCGAGGCGGCGGACCGACTCGACGACGGCGTCGCCGACCGTCTCGTCGTCGTGGGCGGGTCCCCACGCGTCCGTCGTCGGGTGCACCGTCGCCTTCGCCGCCCCGAGATCCGCCGCGAGGTCGAGGTGCGCCTCCAGCTCGGCGACGGCGCCGGATCGAACCGCGTCGAACGGGGAGCCGGGGTCGATCGAGCCGAACGGGAGGTGGACCGTGCAGTCGATCCCGCGGTCGGCCAGCGCGGCCCGGAGTTCGTCGCGACGCGGGGCGAGTCGGTTCCGCGCGCCCGCGCCGTCGAGCATCACCTCGACGTAGTCGTAGCCGTGATCGGCCGCCGTCGCGACCGCCTCCTGGTGGTCCATCCCGAGTTGGGTGACGAACCCGATGTCGGCGTCCATACGGCTCGTAGCCCCCGTCGGCACTTCGACCCACCGCATCGCTCATGCCCACGCGGGCCGGAGCGTGGCGTATGGACGATCTCGGGCCGCTCGCGTCCCACGTCGCGGACGCGGCGGCGGCCGCCGGCGTCGACGAGTCCGCGGTACGGGAGGCGGTAGCTACGATGCAGGCGGACGTTCGCGCGTACCCGGGGGTCGCAGACCTCGTCTTCGAGTACCGGCGGGCGTTCGAGTACGACCCGCTCGTGCGTCGCCACGGCCGAACGTACTTCCTCCTCGTCCCGCCGCACGTGTGGCGGGAGTTCGCCGCGACGCTCGACTCGTCCGCGGCCGACCTCGCGGCCGCGCGGGCGGTCCACGACCGGGCGTTCACTGCGGGTACCGAGTTGACTCCGGACGAGCGGGGTGGCTGGGAGCCGCTGGTGTTCGTTGCGGCGCCGTAGGCGACGTCGCCGCTCGCAACCGGTCCAGCGTCGGGGTCACGCTCCCGGCGCGGTCGTCGCACGCCCGCGACACGCGGGCCGTGATCAGTCGTCGCGAGACGGCTGCGGTGCGACCGGCTCCCCGAACGCCCCCGCGTCGTCGCCTCGGTCGTCGCCTCCTTCGGCGCCCGCGCTGGCGACGCCCCACGGCGCCATCTGTTCGACGGGCGTCGTCGTCACCGACTCTCCCTCCGCCGCGCGCAGGCGAAGGACGACGACCGTCCCTACGTCGTCGATCGGCTCGGCGTCGGCGTCGGCGCCGTCGACGAACGAGAGTTCGCCGTCGACGCCGTCGACGATCCACCTGACGAGCCAGAGGCCGAGCCCGCTGGCGTGGCGAAGCTGCGTCTCGTGGCCCGACTCGACGGCCTCGCGGTCCTCTGCGGGGATCCCGGGTCCGTCGTCCGCGATCCGGAGTTCGACCGTGTCGCAGCCGGCGGACAGCGTGACCGCCACCCGGGTCTGGTCGCCCTCGCGGTGGTGGCTGGCGTTCTCCACGACGTTCCACACCGCAGTTGCGAGCAGTTCGTCGGCGTACGCGATCGCGTCGCCGTCGTCGGTTTCGACGGTCACCGTCATCTCCGGGAACCGATCGCGGGCGCGCTCGAGCACCTCGCGGACGACGCGCGTCACGTCGACCGGCCGGCCGCCGTGGTCAGTCCGACGCAGCGTCTGGTCGATGCCGCGAACGCGGGTTCCCAGGGAGGCGAGGCGCTCGGCCGATCGTTGGATACGCTCGGCGTAGTCTGCCGTCTCGTCGTCGCCGGTAGTCTCGATCACGTCCGCGTACCCGTGCACGACGTTGAGCTCGTTGCGGAGGTCGTGTCTGAGGACGCGCGTCAGCACGTGCAGCCGCTGTTCGTATCGGTCCCGACGCGTCTCGTCTCGGAGGGTCAACAGGTACCCGCCGATGTGGGGATCGTCGAACCGGTTCACCCCGACGCCGTCGAGGATTCGCCACCCGCCGTCTCGGTGCTCGATCCGACAGGAGAGGCGGACGCGCTCGCCGGGGCGATGCAGGCTCTCGGCGAACGGTTCGGCGACCGACCGGCGGTCGTCCGGGTGGACGTAGTCGGTGAACACGCCGCCTTCGAGCCGCTCGGGATCGTAGCCGAGCACGGTCTCGACGGCGGGGCTGACGTATTCGAAGACGCCGTCGGCGTCCGTGACCGCGACGATGTCCTCGGAGTGCTCGACGTACGCCCGGTAGCGTCGCTGCATCTCCGTTCGCTGGCTCACGTCGCGGAACACGAGCAGCCGGAGCCCCTCGCGCCCGAGCGACTCGCAGGTCGCCTCGAAATACGTCGGGTCCGTCGACGGGTCGCCGAACGCCATGCCCTCGGCGTCGAGGGGGGTCCCGTCCCCGTCGCCGTCGAGCATGACCTCGGCGTCGCCGCCGTCGAGCAGGTCGGTTTCGACGACTGCGTCCGGCAGCACGCGCTCGGCGTCCGCGCCGACCGCGTCGGGGTCGAGCCCGAACGCGTCGCGGGCGGAAGGGTTCGTCTCGAGCACCCGCCCGTCCTCGTCGACGACGACGATCGCGTCGTCGAGTCCGGCGAACACCGTCTGGTGGGCGACAGACGCCACGTCGAAGAGGTTGAATCGAGCCATCGCGACCAGCAACAGCAGGCTCACCGCGCCGAACCCGAGCGGCGTCGTGTCGAACGGCGGCGCCCACGGCGGCCGGAGGACGAACAGCGTGGCGGTCACGGCGGGGGTCGTCGTTCCGAGGCACAGCACGGCCGCCTGCGTGCGATACGTGCCGGACGAGCGCACTGCGATCCGCCCCAACAGCGAGACGAACACCACCGTGGCGAGCACTCCGTACGCGACGTGTGCGACGAGCGCCGGCCCGGGGTCGGCGACGAGGACGGTCACCCCGCGGACGGTCCGCAGATCGCTCCCGGCGAAGAAGATACCACCGGGGTTCACCACGGCCAGCGCACCGGCGAGCGCTGGCTCGACGGCGAGCGCGGCGATACGCGGCGGCGTCAGCCACTCGCCGTAGCCGGCGTACGTGATCGCGAACAGCAGCGACGTGGTGGCCACGGGCGCGGCGACGAGCCACTTCAGCGTGAGCAGTCCCGGACCCGCGGCTGTCGTTCCGGCCAGTAACTGGAGACCGAACGCGGTCGCCCACGTGGCGACGAGTCCAAGCGTCGCGGCGATGGCGGCGCCGGCGTGGTCCGTCCGCTCGCGAGTTCGAACGTACGCGAGCCCCCCCGCAGCGGCCGCCACCAGTGCGGAGCCGAATGCGGCGACGGGGAGAATAGCTAAGTCGGTGACCATGCCGGTAGGTAGATCCGACTGATCGGACGCTGAATATAAACCCCGCTCCTGAATTATCAGATCGGATTACGTCCGTGGTCGCGATCGACGACGAGACGCCGGCTCCCACTGATTCCGCTCGAACGCTCTCCCGCGTTCGCTTCCCGTTCGCGTCGCGGCCTCCAATCGGTCGGTCGACGGCGCCTCGCGCACTCGATCGCCCTGTTAACGCCCGTCAGGCTAGAGGCCGAGTTCGCGACCGATGATGAGATGCTGGATCTCGCTGGTCCCCTCGCCGATCTCCATCAGCTTCGCGTCGCGGTAGAACCGCTGGGGTGGGAAGTCGGTGGTGTAGCCGTAGCCGCCGTGGACCTGAACCGAGTCCTCGGCGACCTCGCGGGCGGCCTCGCTGGCGTCGAGCTTCGCGAGCGCGGACGCGCGCGTCACGGACTCGCCGGCGTCGTATTTCGCCGCCGCCTTGTGGGTGAGCAGCCGCGCGCGCTCGGTCTTTCGGTGCATATCGACGACCATGTCGCGGACGGCGTCGAACTTCGAGATCGGCTTGCCGAACTGCTCGCGCTCCCCGGAATACTCCTTGGCCGCCTCGTAGGCGCCCTGCGCGAGCCCCGTCGACAGCGCGGCGATGGAGATGCGACCGCCCTCCAGCGTCTTCATCGTCTGCGTCCATCCCTCGCCTTCCTCGCCGAGAAGACGCTCCTCCGGGATCCGCACGTCGTCCAGCTGGATCTCGCAGGTCGGGGAGCAGTTGAGTCCCATCTTGTCCCAGACGGTCGTCACTTCGAAGCCGGCGTCGTCGGGGTCGACGATGAACGTCGAGATGCCGTCGTAGCCGGCGTCGGAGTCGGTGACGGCCTTCACGAGAACGGAGTTGGCGACGCTGGCGTTCGTGATGAACTGCTTCGTGCCGTTCAGGACGTACTCGTCGCCGTCTCTCTCCGCGGTGGTGTCCATGTCGGAGGCGTCCGATCCCGAGCCGGGCTCGGTGAGCGCCCACGCACCCATCTCCTCGCCCTCCGCCAGCGGCCGGAGCCACTCCTCCTTCTGCCCGTCGGTGCCGAACAGCTCGATCGGCTTGGCGCCCAGCGAGGTGTGTGCCACGTACGAGAGCCCGACGCCGCCGGAGACGCGCCCGAGTTCCTCGGCGACGACCGCGTACAGCAGGGTGTCGCCGCCGAGCCCGCCGTACTCCTCGGAGATCGGGACGCCCATCATGTCGAGCTGCCCGAGCTGGTCGAATATCTCCTCGGGGAAGCGGTGTTCGTCTTCGATCTCCTGGGCGATGGGAGCGATCTCCTCCTCACAGAACTCCCGCACCTGATCCCGGATCATCCGGTGTTCCGCGGGTAGATCAAAGTTCATGAACGAAGCACGGGCTCCCCCCGAAATACCTGTTTCGATGGCTTTCGGTCGGTGCAATATCCGCGGACGGTTCTCTCGCAACGATTTATCACCGCCCGACGACTACCTTCGAGTCCATGGACTTCCAGCGGCTCCTCCGCGGGACCGTCGAGTGGGACCGGCTGGAGGCGGTCGCGCGCGTCCTCGCCGACCGCTACGGCGGCGGGAGCGCACGCGTGGAGTTCCTCAACGCCGACAACTGGCTGTCGACGCCGTTCATCTTGCACGCCGGCGGCGACGACTACTTCGTGAAAGTGGTGAGCCGGCAGAACTCCGTCGTGCACGCGCTGTTCACCGCCGGGCGCAACGCCGGCGCGTTCGCCTCCGGCACCGAGGGTTTCTTCGCGCACTTCGGCACGCCCGCGGAGATGGCGCGCCACGAGTTGGAGGCGACCGAGGAGATGCGCGCCATCGGCGTGAACGCCCCCGAGCCGGTGGAGGCGCTGGAGATCGACGGCCTCGGAGTGCTCGTCGTCGAGTATCTCCCGGCGTTTCGCCCCCTCGACGAGCTCGACGCCGACGCCGAGCGCGAGCTCGCACCGGAGCTGTTCTGCGCGCTGCGCTGTCTGCACGACAACGGTCTCGCCCACGGCGACTTGCGCGCGGAGAACGTGCTCATCCTCGACGGCGACCTCTTCTTCATCGACGCGACGAGCGTCCGGGAGCCGGGCGTGCTCGATGCCCGCGAGTACGACCTCGCGTGCGGGCTGGCGGCGCTGGAGCCGCTGATCGGCGCCGCCGACGCGGTCGGGGCGGCGTTGTCGGCGTACCCGCTCGAAGACGTGCTCGCCGCGCGCGAGTACCTGGATTTCGTCGCCATCCGCCCGGACCACGACTTCGACGGACCGGGACTGAAAGGGGAGATCGAGAAACGCGCGGCCGAACGTAGTGCGGTCGCGAGCGGAGACGGCGACCGCCGCGAGCCGTAGGGGGTCGACCGACCGAAGAAAGCCGACACACGGTGCGGTCCCGACCGCGCGGATTCACTCCTCGGCGATCTCGATGGTGACGGGCCCGTCATCCTCGTCGGCGGGCGCGTCGACGGCGCCTTCAACGTCGTCGTCGCCGGCGTCGGCGACGAACTCCTCGATGTAGGAGACGTTCCATTTGTTCGCCTTGAGGAACGTGTCGAACACCGGCCCGACGACGGGGATCGACCCGAGCACTGCGTCGGCGGTGACGTTCGCGAGCATGCGGACCACCGTCGACAGCGGGACGCCGAGGTAGGCGGCCTCGGCGACGACGTATAGCGAGATACTCGCGGCGACGGCGTCGCCGGCGCCGGGTACCACGCCGAGCACGGGGTCGAGCCCGACGCGGATCCCGGTCCCCGGGATCTCGACCGCCTCGTCCATCACGCGGGCGACGGTCTTCACGCGCCGCAGCGCCGGTTCGTCGGCCGATTCGGGCAGATCCATCGTGAGCGACTCGGGGTCGGTCATAGTCGTGGGGAGACGACGACGAGGAAAGGGTCTTGCGGCGGTGACGAGCCGACCGGAATCCGGGGTGACGACGGCGCCCGCGGGACCCTCTCCCGCCACGTCACGGGATTCCCCCGACGAAACCCGGCCCCGAAGGCAGGACCGTTCCGGATCGGCGGCCGACTTCCCGCACCTATATGACGCCGGTGACGCAAGATTTGCCCATGAGCCGAGACGACGACGTCTACCAGCACTACATCGACGGTGAGTGGACCGACGGGACGGGCGAGGAGACGTTCACCAGCGAGAATCCCGCCAACGGCGACGAATTAGGCAAGTTCCGCCGCGGCACTGAGGCCGACGTCGACCGCGCGGTCGCGGCCGCCGACGACGCCTTCGAAGAGTGGAAAGAACTCTCTCACATCGACCGCGCCGAGTACCTCTGGGACATCTACCACGAACTCAAAGAGCGCCATCAAGAGCTCGGCGAGATCGTCACCATGGAGTGCGGCAAAGAGATCTCCGAAGGGAAAGCGGACGTGACCGAGGCGTGGCACATGGTCGAGTGGGCCGCCGGCGACGCTCGCCACCCCAAGGGCGATGTCGTTCCCTCCGAAATCCCCAGCAAAGACGCCTACATGCGCCGGAAGCCCCGGGGCGTGGTCGGCTGTATCACCCCGTGGAACTTCCCGGTCGCCATTCCGTTCTGGCACATGGCCGTCGCGCTCGTCGAGGGCAACACGGTCGTGTTCAAGCCCGCCGAGCAGACGCCCTGGTGTGCGCAGATCCTCGCGGAGATGTTCGAGGACGCGGGCGTCCCGGACGGCGTGTTCAACCTCGTGCAAGGCTTCGGCGACGCGGGCAACGCCATCGTCGAGGACGACCGCGTCGACACCGTCCTGTTCACGGGGTCGGCCGAGGTCGGCCACAAGATCGCCAGCAAGGTCGGCGGCGAGCCGGGCAAGCTCGCGGCCTGTGAGATGGGCGGGAAAAACAACATCGTCGTCACCGAGAACGCTGACCTCGACACGGCGGTCCACTCCGCGACGATGTCCTCCTTCAAGACGACGGGCCAGCGCTGTGTGTCGAGCGAGCGCATCGTGGTCCACGAGGACGTGTACGACGAGTTCAAGGAGCGCTTCGTCGAGAACGCACAGAACGTCGCGGTGGGCGACCCGCTGGACGAGAACACGTTCATGGGCCCGCTCATCGAACCCGAGCACAAACAGAAGGTCTCGCAGTACAACCAACTCGCGAAAGACGAGGGCGTGACCGTGCTGGTCGACCGCGAGGAACTGGACGATTCGGAGATTCCCGAGGGCCACGAGGAGGGCCACTGGGTGGGGCCGTTCGTGTACGAGGCGGACCCCCACGAGGACCTGCGGTGCACCCACGAGGAGGTCTTCGGCCCGCACGTCGCCCTGCTGAAGTACAGCGGCGACATCGAGGAGGCGGTCGACATCCACAACGACACCGACTACGGCCTCGCGGGCGCGATCATCTCGGAGGACTACCGGCAGATCAACTACTTCCGGGACAACGCCGAGATCGGCCTGGCGTACGGGAACCTGCCGTGCATCGGCGCGGAGGTGCACCTCCCGTTCGGCGGCGTGAAGAAATCCGGAAACGGATACCCGTCGGCGCGGGAGGTAATCGAAGCGGTGACCGAGCGGACTGCCTGGACGCTCAACAACTCCAAAGACATCGAGATGGCACAGGGGCTCTCGGCCGACATCAAGACCAAAGACGACTGAAGACGAACGCGGCTGAAGAGTTCGGCGGCGGCTTCCGATCGGACGGCGAGAGTGCTCCGGCGGTTCGCGCGGCGGTCCCCGAACGGTTCGGGCCGGGTTCGATGCTCCCGCGCTGGGGTGTCTCCGACGTCGTCACTGCGTTGCGTGAATACCGCTCCCGTCGCGATGGCGACCGACGGCGGCGTGAGCCGCCGAGTGCGACGCGGTGGTGGAGTATCTGCGTCGCGACGCCGCCGGGTCTGACCGCGCGTTCTAGGCGTTTCCGGGGCCGTGAGGCCGGAGCGGGAGTGGGAGCGGGAGTTGCTCCGGCCGACCCGCGCGGATAGGCGAACTCGCCGTCGCGCTGGGGGCCCCGATTCGCTGGGGACGCGTTGTCCCCTGCCCGCGAAGCCGAACCGGACCGACCGAGACGGCCGGCGTGCTCGGACACGCTGGGGGGTGTGTCCGAACAGGATTCGGTCCCGCGGTGTCACTACCGGGGCGCGTTCGTTACTTCAACGCTCGGTCCGAATTATCGGATCCGATTTTCGACGCGGGAGCGACGGACGCGGCGGTTCGACTGTGTGAGCGAGCGCGTCGAACCGAACGAAGGTGGGGGTGGGGAGGCGGTGGGTGCGCGCGCCCGGTGCGGTGGACCCCTGACCGCGGAGCGGGCGCGCGCAGTCGCGTCGAGTGCGGCGGCGCGGATCTTTCGTGTGCCAGCTTACGACGAGAAAAGCGTCGGTTCGCCGGCACTGAATGATATCTCACTTACCGGGATAAATGCTCCGGCACCGGTCGGCGAACGTCGGTGCGACGGTAACGGTTATACTCACACGCCGGGACCGTTTGGTATGGCTCGCCTCAGGGCCGAGGCACTGCTCGGCGGTGCCGAGGACCTGCTGTCTCCGCCGCGCCGGATCGTCGATCACCGCCGACTCGGGGACCCCGGGGACCCCGTCGGATCCGACGACGGAGCCGGGACGCTGCTGCGCGTCGAGGAGGTCCCGCTCGTGCACGTCGACGTGGCGCCGGACGCCCGCGAGCGCCTCAGCCAACTGCTCGACGGAGGGCGGACGGTGTTCGTCCACTACGTCGAGTAGCCGGCGCGACCACGGCCCACGCTTCTGACCTCGTCGTCGGTTCCTCAGTAGTCTCGCCTGTCGCGCAGCGCGGGGAACTCCTCGCGCACGCCCGCGACGCGGCCGGGCTCAATTTCTGCGGTGACGAGCGCCGGTTCGTCGCCGGTCGACGCCAGCGTCGTCCCCCACGGGTCATACACGGTGGAACGGCCGAGGAGATCCGCCTCCTCGAAGCTCCCCGAGCCGTTCACCGCCGCGACGTACGCGAGATTTTCGATGGCGCGCGCACGCGGGAGCGTCCGCCAGTGTTCGACTCGCGGGTACGGCCACGCGCTGGGGACGAGCACGAGGTCGACGCCGTCTCGGTCGTCACCGCCGTCAGCGAGCGCGCGGAACTGTTCGGGGAAGCGGAGATCGTAACACGTCGTCACCCCGATGCGAACGCCCAGCAGGTCGACGACCGGCAGCGCCTCACCGGGCGTGAGCAGTCGCGTCTCCGCGGACCCGTAACCGAACAAGTGGTGTTTCCGGTACACGGCGCGGCGGGTCCCGTCGGAGTCGAACAGGACGGCAGTGTTCGCGAGGCCGTCGTCGGCGGGTACTTCCACGCCGGCGGCGGCGCTCTCGGCGAGATCCTCGACGACTGACCCGGCGAGCACCGCGACGTCGTGATCGCTGGCGGCCTCGGCGAGGCTGGTAAGGGTCGGGCCCGACAGCGACTCGGCACCGCGCTCGTACGCCTCGAAGGCGAAGTAGCCGACGTTCCACAGCTCCGGGAGCGCGACCAGGTCCGCCCCGCGGTCGGCGGCGTCGGCGACCGCGGCCAGCGCGCGCCTCCTGTTGGCGTCCCAGTCGGCCGCCCGGACCTCGATCTGCGCGAGGGCGAGTTTCATGCGAGCCCCAGTTCCCGCTCCAGCGCACGTTCGAGGTTGTCCAACTCGTCGCTGAACTTCCGCTCGAAGAACGACTCGACGCCCGGGAGCCGACCGTCGACGACGAACTCGTTGACGAGGCGAGCGCGTCCGTCGTCGGTCTCCGAGACGGTGTGTTCGCCGGTCACGCGGAACGCCCGCGACTTCCCGACGAACTTGACGTACGTCGGCGGCTCCTTTCGCACCTCCTCAGTGTCGACGGCGATGCTCGATCGGATCACCGGGATCGGCAGGCGGACGTGCCACGTCGCGGTCCCGTCATCCGCCACCTCGTACTCGTCGACGACGCTTATGGCCCCGGCACGTTTGGCCGGGTCGGAAATGAACGCCCAGACGTCCTCCGGGTCGGCGTCGAAGACGAACTCCCGGCGTACACGCACGGTCATCGAACCGACGTACGGGCGCGGGGCGAAAAAACGGGAGGGTTCGGCCGGCGGCCGCGGTTCCGAAGCCGATCGTCTCGGCCCGTCGCGCGTCGCCCGGACTCGCGACGGCGCGGCTGTGCGGGCGAGGACGTGAGAGGCAGTGGCTCGCGGGGTATTCTGGGCCGTGTGAGGGCTTTCGGAGCGGAGCGCGTTCCGAGCGCGGACGCCTACGAGAGTTCGACGCGCCAGGTGGTCGAGCGGGCGCGACCCCACTTTTCGATGTCGACCTCCTCGGCCTTCTCGGCGAGCGTCGGAAGTCGGGTACCGACCTGCTTGGCGGAGAGGCCGATGGCCTCCGCGATGTTCTTCGCCCGGAAGTACTCCTCCCCCCGGGAGACGCTGTCGCGCAGGTACGCGAGGATGCGCTTCTCCTCGTCGGTGTACTCCGTCATTTGTACTATCGTAGCGTTGGGTGTGCGCGTCCTTAACGCTTCCCTCACACTGCTTTCGGCGGTCGACCGGGGACGTGGTCGCGCGCGTCAGACGTCGAACGCCTGGACCGCGACGACAGCCAGGATCGCCGCCGTCATCGCTAGCGCGAACCCCCAGGCCATCACGATCTGCGAGGCGCCGGCGAACATGAATCCCGCGCCGACGACGGCGAGCGCGCCGAACACCAGCGAGACGCCGATCGCCTTGTCGCTTTCGAGAGTCTCGGTTTCCATACCCGTCGCTCCGACGGAGCGCACCTAACGCTTGCGGATGCCGGACACGTCGCCCGGGCGCCCCCGGTCGCATCCGGCCGGCAGTCGACGCGTTCTCTCGCGTCGTGCTCGGTCGGATCGTATATGTTCGGGGGACCGATACGACGTCGGTAATGCGCTCATCGTCGGAACGCGATCCGACACCTGGGGGAACAGATCGCGGTCTCTCGACCGTCAGAACCGTGCTCGTCGCGCTGCTCGTCCTCGGCGGATCCGTCGGCGGGGCGTTCGCGCTCGGGGTCATCGGCGCCCCGTCGGTCGGCGGGGTCGAGAACCGGTTCGGCGAGGTGACCAACGAGACCACCGTGATCGAAAGCGACCTGACGGTGACCAATCCGAACCCGCTCGGCGTCACGCTCGGCGGCGTGACGATCGACTACGGCGTCTCGATGAACGACATCTCGATGGCGAACGGGACCAAGGAGGGCGTCTCGGTCGCCACTGGCAACACGTCGGTCCCGTTCACCACCGAGTTAGACAACTCGAAGATCCCCGCGTGGTGGGTGAGCCACGTTCGCAACGACGAACACACCGACCTGCGAGTCGACGCCGAAGCGGCCTCGTCGACACTGGGTCGAAGCTACTCGACGCAGGTGTCTCGCGACGTGAACACCTCCGTCATCGAGGCGTTTCGCACCGACGAGGCGAAGCCGCTGAACGCGAGCTCGCCCGTCGTCTCGGACCCCGTGTTGGTCCTCGAACGCACGGACGCCGACTGGGGAACGGTCAACGACTCCACGACGGAAGTCGAGATGACGCTGTACCTTCACAACCCCAAGCAGTACCCGATCGTCGTCTCCGAGATCGGCTACGACATCTACATGAACAACGTCACGATGGGGAGCGGCGAGGCCGCCCGCACCACGACTATCGCCCCAGGCGAGACGGTCGCCGTCGAGGCGACAACCGCGATCCGAACGCAGAAACTTGACGAGTGGTGGGTTTCGCACCTCCAGCGGAACCAGGTAACCGATCTGCGGATGCCGTTCTACCTCGTGATCGACCTCTCGAATGGTGGCGGCGGCGAGCAGCGTCTCGAACTCGACAGCTACCAGCGGACGGTCGAGACCGACGTCTTCGGCACGAAACCCGCTGAGCCGGGCGACGACGTGGATGGCTCCGACGACGTGGATGGCTCCGACGACGCTGCCGGCTCAGACGAGGGCAGCGACTCCGGCGACGGCGACGACACTGCGACCGACACGCCGACGGGGACCGCGACGGGCACCGGCACCTCGGGCGGCGACTCGACGGCGACGCCGACGGCAACGCCGACCGCGACGCCGACGAGCACGCCAGACGGAACGGAGACCGACGACGGCCTCTTCTGATCGGGGTTCCCGCTTCCCGAGGGATTCAGCAGGCGCGCTCGACGACTTCGAGGGGACGACCCCTCGACGGCGACGCGGAACTCGCCAGCGCCGACAAGGCTTTGTCTCCGGACGAACTGGGGCGAGTATGTTCCGGAGTCCACCCGCTCCTGATCGAGTTCTCGGACGGTAACGCAACCGCCTCCCGGAACGGCGATGGCATCGTCGTGGAGGTGGACGGACAGACGCACGAACTGTCACGCGAGGCCGCCGCGGACCTGCGGGAGTCGCTAGCCGACGCGCTGACCGAGCGTCGCGAGTTCTTCCGCACCGCGGGGGAGTTCCGCGCCGACGGGAGCTACGTCGTCTCCCGCAAGGCGGCCGACTCCGCGGGCAACGCGAAGGTGTTCGACTCCTTCGACGCGCTCGTGCGGCTCTACGACAGGCTGCCTGACCGCTTCGACGCCGACGAGGTCGGTCGGACCGGCATCACCGGCTCGCGGCGTCACATGCTGATCCGGCACTTCGCCGAACACCCGGCGTTCGACTGTCGCATCCGACGTCGAAACCCCCTGAGCGGCGAAAAGACCGACGGCGACCGGTCCGCGGAGGCGGTCACCGAAGCCGGGGAGTGACCCCACAACACATGAATCGATAGCCGACAGCTAGCCCGTGAGCCGTCGCCACACCGCCGGACTCGCGTTCGCCTACGGGCTGCTGGGCGTCGCCCTGTTTGCTTTCGCGAACGCGCTCCAGATCGCGGCGCTCGTGCTTCTCGGGTCGGTGTCGACCTCGCTTTGGGCCGCGAGCTCAGTCTCTGAGTCGCCCGCGGGCACGACGAGCGCTCCCGGGTACCAGCGGTACGCAGACCGTCGTCTCTCCGAGACGCTCGGTCGCGGTTCGAGACGCCTCCGGCGTTTGGTTCGCAAGTAGAATCCGTCGCGTTCTGCTGGCACCGCGAACAGAGCTCGCGCCGTTCGACCGGCGTCGCAGCCCCGTCGCGTCCTACTCGATCGTCACGAACTCGTTCTCCTCGTTGAGCGCGAGGTTCGCGGACACCTCCGCGATCCGCATCGCGTACTGGGCGGTCTCCTGGAGGCTGACGAGCACCTCACGCACCTGCAGGAGTTGCGCGTTCGACATCTCGGGGAGGTCGGTGAGGATGTCCTCCTCGCGGTCTTTCAGTTCGCGGAACAGGTACTTCACCTCGATGGTGAGCGCGTAGTCGCGCTTGACCGCGGCCTCGACGGCCATCTCCGTGATCTCGTCGACCTGGTCGGTGAAGTCGCGGATCCGCCGCATCGTCGACTCGTCTACGTCGAGGGTGTTGCCCTCGGCCTCCATCACGATCTCGGCGATGTCCTCTGCGTTGTCCGCGATGAGTTCGAGGTTCTTCGCGATCGAGCGGTAGCCGATGAGCGGGAACCCGGAGTCGAGCCCGACGGCGCGCGCGAGATTCGGGTTCTGGTAGGCCGTGAAGATGAGTCGCAGGAGGAGGACGAATATCTTGTTCGCCTGCCGCTCGCGGTTGAGCGCGCGCTGGGCCAGGTCGGCGTTGCCGTGCGCGAGCGCCTTCACCGCCTCGCCGCGCATCGTCGAGCCGGTGTTTTCCAGGCGTTCGAGGAGGTTGTCGAGCGTGAAGTCCTCCGGGTCGACGGAACACCGGATCGCGATGTTCTCCGGCGTCTCCTCGATGACTCCAAGCCCCATGAGCTGCGTCTCCGCCTTGTACACCGCGTTGATGTGGTCCGAGCCGAGCGCGCCGTCCTCGGTGGTGATGTTGATCACGCGCCGCCCGAGCACGTACTGTGCGAGAATCGCCCGCTCCAGCGCGTCAGCGTCGAGGTTGTCGGCGTGCAGCGTCGCCTCCGCGTCCTCGGTGCTCGCGGACTCGGGCAGCACCGTCAGCGTCCCCTTGCCGCCCATCCGCAGCGACACCTCGTCGCCCTTCTCGACGTGCTGTTCTTTCGCCCACTCGGCCGGCAGCGTCATCGCCAGCGTCGAGGGCCCCAGCCGTTGAACCTTCCGCGTTTCCATACGCGAGGGAAGTCTCTATACGACCTTAACCTTGACCCTGTGTTCATTATATTCTAGGCAGATATGTAAGGATCGATCCGATCATTCAAGTGCGGCGCTCGTGGGCGGTCGTCCGCAGAGATCACACGATCTTCATCATGCGCCGTTCGAAGCGCCCGACCCGCACCTTCACCCAGCCCCGGAGCGCCTCGTCCAGTTCGGGGTCGTCGGTGTCGACGCGCAGCACCCGGAGGTCGTCGAGTTTGTCCCGGGACGCGACGATCTCCAGGTCGCACTCGCGGATGACCGCCGGCGACAGCTGGGGGTTGCCGCGGCCGAACACGAAGCCCTGGCCGCCGATGGGCGTGACGACGATGACGTTGTCGTCGCCCAGCGCGCCGAGAACCTCGGTCTCGGCGGCGTCGAGCGCAAGCACGTCGCCGCCGCGGTACACGTCGACGCCGATCGGCGAGCCCTCGAACCCCAGTTCTTCTTTGACCTCGCCGACGGTCGAACCCGGGCCGAGCACCCACGTCGTCTCCGGACGGGCGCGAACGTCGTCGGCGACGCCCTCGGCGAGCGATTCGACGGTGCCGGCGCTCGTCTGTTTCCCCGACTGGAGCGCCTCGGCGACGGGCACGTGCGCGACGGCCCGGAGCTCGGGGTGGACCTCGCCCTCGCGGTACTCGTCCTCGTCGATGTCCATCACCTCGCGGCGCTCGGTGCGATCGAACGTCGCGGCCACGTAGGCTGCGTCTTCCGGGGACACGGCGAACACCGAGGAGTACACCTTCACGCCAGCTGGGACGCCGAGCATCGGGGTGTCAGTCCCCTCCAGCGTCTCGGCGACATCCGCGGCGGTGCCGTCGCCGCCGACGAACAACACGAGGGCGACGTCGGCTTCGAGAAACGCCTCGACGGCGCGGCGGGTGTCCGCGGCGGTGGTCTCCGCGCCGTCGGCGTCGGCGGGCGAGCCGAGCACCGTGGGATCGAACCCGGCCGCACGCGCCTCAGCCGCGCCCATCGGGTCGTCCCACGCGAACAGCTCTGCATCGGGGGCACGCTCGGCGAGTGCGTTGACCGCGCGGCCTGCGCGGTCGGGCGCCCGCGGCTCGGCGCCGCGGGCGCGCGCCTCGGCGACCTTCCCGTCGGTGCCCTTCAGCCCGACTCGGCCGCCCATCCCGGCGACGGGGTTGAGCAGGAACCCGATTCGCATGTCGTGAGGGGGACGCGCCGGCGACAAAAGCCCGCCGGCTCGACAGTTCGTCTCGCCGGTGAGAGGAACTCGCTTCCCCAGCGAACGGTCTGGCGACCGACGTCCTAGAAGAGCGAGACGTTCAGCGCGTACGGCCACGGCGCCGACGCGAGCGCGAGGAACGCCAGCGACGCACCGGCCATGACGGTGTTCTTCAGGAACGAGGTCATCTCGTCTTGCTGCTGGTCCTCGGGCACCGCCCAGAAGTCGTGGATGGTGACCGCCGACAGCAGGAGGAACACCGCGAGTCCGCCGGCGGCGACGGCGACGAACGCGCCGGCGGCGACGCCGACGCCGCCGACGATCAACAGGCCGCCGGAGAACAGCGTCGCGAGGCGGGGCGCGGGAATCCCCTTCGCCTCCGAGTACCCGGCGAGCCCGTCGGTCATCATGAAGTGGTTCAGTCCCATGAACGCGAGGACGAAGCCGAACAGCAGCCGCGAGAGGAGGAAGACCTCCGCGGAGCCGGCGCTGGCAAACAGGTCGGATGCACCCTGCAGCAGGATCGTATCGTACATCGATCTACAGTACACGCCACTTAGACTTATAATTTCCCTGACATACGAGTAACCGGGTTACACGGGCGTCACCGAGCGAAGACCCTACACGAGGGCGGCCGAAACGCGGATTCTGGGCCCGATCGCGTGGCCACGATCTCTGCGGATCGATAATTATCGAAACGCTGCCACTACTACAGCGTCGCAGACGCGACTACCGGTCGTCGCCAGGGACGTGACTGTTGACCGTCGCCGCGGATGCGACGATCACCCGCCGGTGCCGACGAACGTTTCCCCGGTCAGTCCCACATATCGCCCATGTACACGGGCCGAACCGAGCAGCCGTGCTGCCTGTGTGACTCGCCTGACACCGTCGCTCGTCTCGACATCCCCCCGCGAGCGGTGCAGTTGATGAAACACTCCGCGCCAATCGCGTGGCGGGACATCGTCGGTGAGGTGTCGATCCACTTCTGTGCGTCTGACTGGGAGACGGTCACCGACCTGGTCGTCGACCTCGGGATGAACCCCCTCTCCCGGTGCAACGTCGCCCGGGCGTCGTTCGACCTCAGAGAGGACTTCGAGGCGCTGTTGAACGAGACGCGCGGTGAACCCGACCAGACCGAGTTGGAGTCGCGGCTGCTTGCAGACGCCGAAGAGACGCTAGCGGCCGTCGACGACCCGATGACCGAGGAGCGCGACGTCGTCGAGGCTCACGTTGTGATCGACTCGTTGGCCGAGTTCGACGTCGTGTCTGGGTGATATCGAGTGCCTTCGGTACCGGCACGCTGGTTTTGCTCCATCCGCGCACGTCGGTGATAGGCTTTTACCGGTGCCCGCTGTATCTCGGCTACGCTCAGATGTCACTCCGGGCAGTTATCGATACCGTCGAGGGGCGAGAGAAGCGCTTGACGGTGTTCGATCCGCCGAACGCCGACGCGATCGCCGAGTTGCGCGAGTATTTCGCCTCGCAGGCGGTTCAGATCGAGGAGGGGACGACCGACAGCGGGCTTTCCGGCTACGTGGTCCTGTCGGACGATCAAGACGACGAGGTGCTCGCGGCGGTGGACCTCCGACATCTCGACGGCGACATCGCGGTCGGCCCGGGTGAGCAGAGCGCGTTCGCGCCGATCCTCGAGCATCTCGACGGCACGACGTTCACGTCCTACGACATCCCACGGATGATGGCGGCGACCCGCGAGATGGAGGACCGCGCGTGGCGCGCGGGTGCCGGCGAACTCCACGCCGGCTTCCAGCGCGTCGGCGCGATCCGCGCCCAGAAGGGCGTCTACGAGGATCTGGCCACGAAGGACATCGACATCCACACCTACTGCGCGCCGAGCGACGACACGCCCGATATCGAGGGCGTGACGATCCACCAGGTGGACAACGCGGAGATCCGGCGCTCGTGGTTCGTCGTGTTCGACGGCGGCGGCAACCCGAACGACGCCTGCGCGCTCCTCGCCGAGGAGCGTGGCGAGGCCGACGAGCGCCGGTTCTACGGCTTTTGGACGTACGACGCGGGCGTCGTCGAGACGGTGCTAGCCCACCTCCGCGACAAGTACACGGTCACGGTGTGACCGGCGCGACCGAGAAACACCGTGACCGTTTCGTGACGGTTTCCGATATGTTATATGCGTGCCTGACTGAACGGTTAGACAACTCCGATGTCACGCCGTCTTACCCCGCTGTTGTTCGCCGCAGTACTGGTGATCTCGGCCGTCGGCGCCGGGTTCGTCGGTGTCGTCGCAGCCGACGAGGACCCCAGATTCGAAACCGACGTGGCCGAACCGGTGCTCCAGCCCGGGGCGACCCAAGAGCTCACGATCGAACTCACGAACGACGCCGCCGACCGCGACGACCGCGCCGAACCGGCGCTCGACGTGAACGCCACCGTCGGTGACGTCGACGGCGTCGAGGTGCTCTCGTCGACGAGAGAACTCGGACGGATGGGCGACGGTGCGACCCGCGCGGTGACGGTGCAGATCGATGTCGCCGCGAACGTCCCCGGCGGTGAGCACCGCCTCCCCGTCACCGTCAAGTACCGCGACGAGGACGACGACGATGAGGTTGTCACGACGACCGTGTACGCGACGGTCCGCGTGCAAGAGCGCGCCCGATTCCAGCTCGAGGGCGTCGAGTCGGCGGCTCCCGTCGGCGGTTCGGGGACGGTGTCTGTGACGGTGCGCAACGTCGGCGGGGAGTCGGCCAACAACGCGGTGCTGGCCTTCGAGTCCGGCAACAGCGACCTCACGTTCGGGCAGTCGCCGAGCGCCCGTCGGTTCATCGGCGCCCTCGGTCCCAACGAGACGCGAACCGTCGAGGTGGACGCGACGCTCGTCGACTCCGCCGAGACGCGCGAGTACGCGGTCGACGCCACCGTGGAATACGAGAACGAAGACGGCGCGTCGGCCACCTCTCGCCCACTTTCGTTCGGCGTCTTGCCCGTGCCAGAACAGTCGTTCGGGGTCGACGACCTCGAGAGCACTCTCCGCGTCGGCGAGGAAGGAGCGGTCACCGGAACCGTGACAAACACGGGCGAGCAGACCGTGACGAACGCGGTCGTGCTGTTCGAGACGACGAACCCGAACGTCTCGCCGCTGGAGCCGGAAGTCGCGGTCGGCACGCTCGAACCCGGCGAGTCGGCCAACTTCGCGTTCGACATCGAGGTGTCCGACGCCGCCGAGGCTGGCCCGCGTCAGTTCACGCTGCGCGTCCAGTACCGGGATCGGGAGGGGACCCGACGCACCGGCGATACGATCGACGCTCCCGTCGCGATCGCCGAGTCCCGTGACGAGTTCGCGGTGAGCGCCGTCAACGGGTCCTTCGAGGCCGGAAGCGGCGGAACGCTCACGCTCGACGTGACGAACAACCGCGAGGAGCCCGTGCGCGACGTGTCCGCGAAGCTGTTCCTCGACGCGCCGCTGTCGTCCGGGGACGACGAGGGGTTCATCGACGAGATCCCTCCCGGTGAGACGAGACAGGTGACGTTCGACCTCTCGGTCGCCGGAAGCGCGATCACCGGCAAGACGTACCCCGCGAGCGTCGACTTCCGCTACGAGACGAGCGACGGTGACTCCCTGATCTCGGACACGTACAACGTGCCGATCGAGGCGACCGCCTCCAGCGGGAGTGGGCTCCCGCTCGGCGCCATCGGTGTCGCCGCCGTCGTCGTCGTTCTTGGCGTCGTCGCCGCCGTCTACGTTCGGCGCAACAGATGACGGACGAGGGGCTCACCGCCGCGGTCGCCACGGAGATCACGGAGCGCCCGGGACGGATCGTGGCGGCGTTCCTGCTGCTGACGGTGGTGTTCAGCGGCGGCCTTGCGAACGTTTCGACGGCGGCGGGCACCGAGCAGTTTACCTCGGGGATCCCCGCCGAGGAGGCCCTCTCGGACATCCAGCGCGAGTTCGGCTCGTCGTTCTCCGAGGACACCGGCTCGACGCAGCTCGTCCAGCGGGACCGGAACGTCCTCTCGAAACCCGCGCTGTTACGGATGCTCGAGGCACAACATCGGCTTCAGGAGACGGACGGCTTGCGGGTGGTCGGCGTGTCGTCCCCGGCGGCGACGGTCGCGCGAACGATCGACCCGGACGCGACCACGACCGAGGCGCAGATCCGCGCGCTCGAACGATCGACACCCACGGAGATCGACCAAGCGATCCGTGAGAACGCGGACAGTCCGGCGTTCACCGGCGGCGTCTCCGACGACTTCAACGCCGAGTCGGCGTCGGCGTCGGCCACGATCGGCGTCGTAACCCACGAGATACCGGGCGCGGGCGGGGGCGGTGCGGCGGCCGGGCAGAGCGGGTCCAGCCCGCTGACCGACATCCAACTCAGGAGCCAGCGCGTCGTCGACACCGTCGGGGGGGACATCACCGTGTTCGGCTCGGGGATCATCTCCGCGGAGTTCTCGTCGGTGATCACCGACTCGCTGATCATCGTTACGCCCGCGGCGGTCCTGCTGATCATCAGCTTTCTGATCGTCGCGTACCGTGACCTGATCGATCTCCTTCTGGGGTCGTTCGCGCTGCTGCTTGCGGTCGTGTGGACGTTCGGGTTCCTCGGACTCGTGGGAATTCCGTTCAGCCAGATGATGATCTCGGTCCCGCCGCTGCTGCTCGCAGTCGGGATCGACTTCGGCATCCACGCGGTGAACCGCTACCGAGAGGATCGGGCCGAGGGCTACGGCGTCGAGGATGCGATGAACTTGGCGGTCCGGCAGCTGCTCGTGGCCTTCTTCATCGTGACTGGCACGACCGTGATCGGATTCCTCGCGAACCTCACGTCAGATCTCGCGCCGATCCGGGAGTTCGGCCTGGTCGCGGCCGCGGGCATCCTGTTCACCTTCCTCCTGTTCGGCGTGTTCCTCCCGGCTGCGAAGGTACTGATCGACCAGCGTCGCGACGCGCTCCCGATCCCGACGTTCTCCCAGACGCCACTGGGCGCCGAGGGAAGCGGGCTCGCGGACCTGCTCCGCGTCGGCGTTTCCGTCGGCGAGCGCGCGCCGCGGACGTTCCTCGTGCTCGTGCTCGTCCTCACCGCGGCGTCCGGCGGCTACGCGGCGGGCATCTCCACGTCGTTCTCACAGGAGGACTTCCTGCCCCCAGAGGAGACGCCGGAGTACCTCGAGGAACTTCCCGAACCGTTCGCGCCCAGCGACTACTCCGCCGTCGCGACGCTCAACTTCCTCGAAGACAAGTTCACCGCAAGCCAGGGCGGATCGGTCACGGTCTACGTCGAGGGCGACATGGAGGACTCGACGAGATTAGAGGAGATCCATCGCATGGGCGACGATCCGCCGAGCACGTTCGTCTCCGAGGACGGGCGCGCGGAGTCGCAGAGCATCGTGACGGTCATCCAACAGCGCGCGGCGTCCGACCCCGAGTTCCGTCGCCTCGTCGAGCGGAACGACCGGAACGCCAACGGCGTCCCCGACGACAACCTCGGCGAGATTTACGACTACCTGCTCTCCTCGTCCTCCCGGGAGCGGGCGTTGCAGTACCTCGCGGAGGACCGGCGGAGCACGCAGGTCGTCTACTCGACAGAGGCCGACGCCGACCAGACGGCGGTGACGGCAGACGGCCGCGCGGTCGCCGACCAGTACCGTGACACCAGCGGGGTCGCGATCGCCACCGGCAGCACCGTCGTGTTCGCCGCGGTGTCGGACTTGATATTCACCTCGGCCGTTCAGAGCCTCGCCGTGGCGCTGTCGCTCACCGTGGTGTTCCTGCTCGTCATCTACGGCGTCCTCGAGGGGTTGCCGTCGCTCGGGCTCGTCAACACCGTTCCGATCATCGCGTCGGTCGCGCTCGTCGCGGCGACGATGCGACTCGCGGGCATCGCGTTCAACGCGTTCACTGCGACGATCCTCTCGCTGACCATCGGCTTGGGGATCGACTACTCGGTGCACGTCGTTCACCGGTTCATCGACGAGCGGGGCGACCACGGTCTGATCACCGCGTTGGAGCGAACCGTGCGGGGAACCGGCGGCGCCCTCCTCGGCAGTATGCTCACGACGACGACGGGGATCGGCGTCCTCGTGTTCTCGGTGTTGAGCATCCTCGGGCAGTTCGGGACGCTCACCGCGCTATCGATCCTCTACTCGTTCGTCACGTCGATGCTGGTCCTCCCGTCGGCCCTGGTGGTCTGGGACCGACTCAAGGGACACGATCCGGACCGTCCGGTTGAGGTGAAGCCGGGGCTCGCGGTGCCGTTCTTGGGCGGCGGTGGCGGCGACGACAGAGCCGACCCGACGAGCGCGGACTGAGGTCGCGCCCGGACCGCCGAGAGGTGTATCCGGCCGTCCGCGGACGCCGGCGGTGACACCGTGGCGGCGCCGCTATCGACGGATCGTGAAGCCGCGTTCGCCGGTCGGTTCGCCGTACTCGGCGTCGACATCATCGACGACCGCGCTCGGACTCCCGGTGTGACACCACTCGACCATCTCCTCGACGGCGTCGCGTGGTCCCTCGAACACCGCCTCGACGCGACCGTCGTCGAGGTTGCGCACCCACCCGTCGACGTCGCGGTCGCGCGCAGCGTCGCGTGTATTCGCCCGGTAGAACACGCCCTGTACCCGTCCGGAGACGAACACGTGCGCACGGCTCCGATCCTCGCTTCGGTTTTCGTCGCTCATAGTCGACGGTACGTCCGAGAGTGCCGAAAGCTCCACGGCTCGTCGAGGGGTTCCGACTGGTCGACGCTGGCGGCTGTTCGACCGTCGTGGCACCGTCATCGCCGCGAGGGAGTCAGTTGCGGAAGCCGCATTTCGGCGCTGGCTGACAGGCGACGACGGGTCGCGGCCGCCCCCAGCGCGCGTCGTCGCGCAGCCGCGCTCGCGCCGGGGCGTCGGTCATCGCATCACACCGTCTGGCTCGGTATCACGCAAAAACGTTCACGCGAGGCGGATCAGGTGACGCAGTCGGACCGCGGTATGGCACTCCCGGACCGAGAGAGTCTTGGGCCCGCCCACGGACGGTTCGGGTATGGATCTGTTCGGAACCGCCGGCATCCGCGGCAGCGTGACCGAGCGCGTCACGCCGGGGCTCGTCCTCGACGTGGCGCGAGCGCTCGGCGAGCACGCGCGAGAGGCCGGCGATCGGGAGTTCGTCGTCGGACGCGACGGCCGCGTCACCGGTCCCGCGCTGGCCGCCGCAGCCGAGGCCGGGCTGGAGTCGGCGGGCGCGGAGGTTCGTCGGATCGGTCAGGTGCCGACGCCGGCGCTGGCGTTCGCGTCTCGGGGGCGCCGCGGCGTCATGCTCACCGCGTCGCACAACCCCCGACCGACAACGGCGTGAAGGCGTTCGTCGACGGCGTCGAGTACGGCGAGGCGGCCGAGGCGGCCGTCGAGGACGGCGTCGCCGCCGGCGGCGACCCAGCCGACTGGGACGAGTGGGGCGACAGCGCAGACGAGGACGTGCTTGACGCGTACCGCGGTGCGGTCGTCGAGTACGCCCGCGAGTTCGGCGCCGACCCGAACGGCGTCCGCGTTGCGGTCGACTGCGGCAACGGCATGTCCGCGGTCGCGACTCCGCAGGTGCTCCGTGAGCTGGGCGCCGACGTGGTGACGCTCAACGCGACCGTCGACGGCCACTTCCCCGGGCGGGAGTCGAAGCCGACGCCCGAGTCGCTGTCCGATCTGCGAGCGTTCGTCCGCGACGGGGCCGCGGACTTCGGTATCGGCCACGACGGCGACTCCGACCGGATCGTCGTCGTCGGCGGCGACGGCGAGGTCGTTCACGAGGACACGGTGCTGGCGATCCTTGCCGAGCGCTACGTCCGCGCGAGCGACGCCGCCGACCCCCTCGTCGTGACGACGCCGAACGCGTCGGGACGCATCGACGAGCGCGTCGAGGCGGCCGGCGGGCGCGTCGAGCGCGTCGCGCTCGGCTACCTCCACGACGGCATCACGGCTGTCCGCGACGCCGGCAGCGACGTGGCCTTCGCGGCCGAGCCGTGGAAGCACGTCCACACCGCCTTCGGCGACTGGATCGACGCCGTCGCCAGCGCGGCGGTGTTCACGCGGCTCGTCGCCGACGAGGGACTCGACGGACTGCGCGCGCCGGTCACCGAGCGCCCGTACCGCAAGGTCAGCGTCGAGTGTCCTGACGACGACAAGGCGGCTGTCATGGAACGGCTCGCAGAGACGCTGCCGGCAGCGTTCCCCAATGCCGAGATGGACCCGGAGTACGGCGTCCGGCTCACGTTCCCCGACGCCTCGTGGACGCTCGTCCGTCCCTCGGGAACCGAGCCGTACGTCCGCGTGTACGCGGAACACGACGACGTCGACCCGTTCGTCGAGGAGGTCGCCGGCGTCGTCGAATCGGCTGTTGCAGCCGTCGACTGACGAGAACTGGCAGCGCTCCGTCCGGTCTCGAAGCGGATGCGACGATTTTAACCCATCTACCGCCCGAATTCAGTGTATGGACACTGAACGGTTTGACAGGCGGAAGTTCGTGAAGGGCGTCGGCGCCGCGGGGCTCGTTGGCCTCGCGGGCTGTACCGGAGGCCCGGAGTCGGGCGGTTCCGACGGCGAGGACACCGAGGCATCGACGACGGCGGCCGACGGCGAAGACACCGAAGCGTCCGAGACCGAGATGTCCGGCTCCGAGACGACGAACATCGGGATGGTGTACGCGACCGGCGGGCTCGGCGACGGTTCGTTCAACGACCAGGCCCAGACGGGTATCCAGCAGGCCGCCGAGGACTTCGACCTCTCGTTCGACGAGTCCGAACCGGGGTCGGTCTCGCAGTTCGGCACCTTCCAGCAGCAGTACGCGCAGTCGACGGACCCCGACTACGACCTCGTTTCTTGTATCGGCTTCCTCCAGGCCGACGCGCTCTCGGAGACCGCACCCGACTACCCCGAGCAGGACTTCATGATCGTCGACAGCGTCGTCGACGCCGACAACGTCCGCTCGTACACGTTCAAGGAGCACGAGGGCTCGTACCTCGTCGGTCAGCTGGCCGGCCTACTCACGAGCCAGTCGTTCAGCGCGGGCGACTCCTCGACGGCGGGCGACTCCACGAACGTCGGCTTCGTCGGCGGCGTCGAGTCGTCGCTCATCGCGAAGTTCGAGGCCGGCTTCACGGCCGGCGTGAAGGCCGCAAACGACGATATCGACGTGCAGACGACGTACACGGGCTCGTTCTCCGACCCCTCGGCGGGGCAGGAGGCCGCGCTGTCGATGTACAGCTCCGGCGCCGACATCGTCTACCACGCGGCGGGGAACACCGGGACGGGCGTCTTCCAGGCCGCCCGCGACGAGGGCCGCTTCGCCATCGGAGTCGACCGCGACCAGTCGGTGACGACGGACTATCAGGACGTGATCCTCGCGTCGATGGTCAAGCGCGTCGACACCGCCGTCTACAACGCCGCAGAGTCGACCGTGAACGGGAACTTCGAGGCGGGCACGGCGACCAGCCTCGGCCTCGCCGAGGACGGCGTCGACATCGTTTACGGCACCGAACTCGGCGACCAGATCCCCGACGACGTGTCCTCCGAGGTCCAGTCCTCCCGCGAGGGCATCGTCGCCGGCGACATCTCGGTCCCGCAGGACCCGGACAACGTCTGAGCCGACGGTCGGGTCTCCCGACCGGATCGCGGTCACGGTACCATTTCGCCGTATTCCTCGAGCGCGATAGGTTCCTCGCCTGATACACCGGTTCCTGGGCGGTCGTTCCGGCGAAACGCGCCGTTTATCCCGCCTCCGCCGAAACACCCGGCGACATGACGGAGGCCGTCCGCCTCGACTCGATAACGAAGCGCTTCCCCGGCGTCGTCGCGAACGACGACGTCACGCTCTCGGTCGAGCGGGGGACGGTCCACGCCCTCCTCGGCGAGAACGGCGCGGGCAAGACCACCCTGATGAACGTCCTCTACGGGCTGTACGAGCCCACGGAGGGCGACGTGTACGTCGACGGGGACGGCCTGACGTACGGAGAAGGCGATGCCGGTGACGAGGACGCCGCCGACGGCGACGGGCTCTCCCCGATCGCCGACGCGCCGCGGCGGTTCGACTCCCCGGGCGACGCCATCGACGCCGGCGTCGGGATGATCCACCAGCACTTCATGCTGGTCGACCCGATGACCGTCGCCGAGAACATCACGCTGGGCAACGAGCCCCGGAAGTGGGGCGGCCTCGCCGTCGACCGCGACGCCGCTCGAGAGGCGGTGCTGGAGCTGTCCGAGCGCTACGGCTTCGACGTGGAGCCCGACGCGCGTATCGAGGACGTCGGCGTCGGCGTCCAACAGCGCGTGGAGATCCTGAAGGCGCTGTACCGCGGCGCGGAGGTGCTCATCCTCGACGAGCCGACGGCCGTCCTCACGCCCCAGGAGGTCGAGGACCTGTTCGAGGTACTCGAGGAGTTGACCGACGCGGGCAAGACGGTCATCTTCATCACCCACAAGCTGGGCGAGGCGCTGGAAGCGGCCGACGAGGTCACCGTCCTGCGCGACGGGAAGAACGTCGGCAGCGTCGAGACGGCCGGCACGACCCGCGAGGAGCTCGCCGAGCTGATGGTCGGCCGCCAGGTGATGCTGGAGACGGAGACGCCGCCAGCGACCCCCGGCGCGGCGACCCTCGCAGTCGACGGCGTCACCGCCGTCGACGACCGGGACGTGGTCGCCGTCGACGACGTGTCGTTCACCGTTCGCGAGGGCGAGGTGTTCGGCATCGCCGGCGTCGACGGCAACGGCCAGTCGGAACTCGTGGAGGTCATCACCGGGCTGCACACACCCGCCGAGGGGCGGGTCGAACTCGCGGGCCGCGACGTGACGG
Organism: Halobaculum halobium; assembly: GCF_030127145.1. Lineage (NCBI taxonomy): Archaea > Methanobacteriati > Methanobacteriota > Halobacteria > Halobacteriales > Haloferacaceae > Halobaculum > Halobaculum halobium. The sequence continues at coordinate 1,017,550 of NZ_CP126158.1, read as the reverse complement.
ACGCCTCCCGGCGGGAGCGAACCCGCGCGGGCATGGCGTACATCCCGGAGGACCGACAGGACCGCGGGCTGGTGATGGACTTCGACCTCACCGAGAACGGCGTGCTCGGATCCCAACACGACGCCCCGTTCGCCGAGCGCGGTCGCCTCGACTGGGCGCGCGCCGAGGACCACGCGACGGCGGTCATCGACGAGTACGACGTCCGCCCGCCGGACGCCGGCGCCGAGGCGAAGTCGCTGTCGGGCGGCAACCAGCAGAAGTTCATCGTCGGCCGCGAGTTCGCGCGCGAGCCCTCCTGCATCGTCGCCTCCCACCCGACCAGAGGGGTCGACATCGGGTCGACGGAGTTCATCCACGATCAGCTCGTCGAGTTACGCGACGAGGGACGCGCGGTGCTTCTGGTCTCCTCGAAGCTCGACGAGGTCCGCGGGCTCTCGGACCGCCTCGCGGTGATGTACCGCGGGCGGGTCGTCGACGTGGTCGACCCCGACGAGGTGACCGAGGAGCAGCTCGGGCTCATGATGGCCGGCGAGCGCCCCGAGGACGTCCCGCGAGCCGAGCGCGTCGCCGACGGCGACAGCGGGGTATCCCCTCCAACAGCCGCCGAGGCGCGTCCCGATGACAACGCGGACGGAGAGGTGACCGATGACTGACTCCGACGGGAACGCGCCCGACGACGGCGTCCAAGCGGACGGCGCACCGAGTGACCCCGGCGCTGCGGCCGGTTCGACCGGCGGATCCCGCTCCCCTCGCGAACGGTTGTTCGACGCGCTCGACCGCCTCGTCGCCGCGAGCGCGACCGAGCGACTGCTCATCTCGGGGTCGGCGCTGCTGCTCTCGGTGGCGATCGGGTTCCTCCTCATCCTCGCTGCCGGGCGGATGTCCTCCTGTGAGTCGGCGGCGTACTCCCTGTTCGGTGTCGGGTTCTGTTACGACCCGTTCCTCGTGTACGACAGCCTCTTTCTCGGCGCATTCGGCGACTTCCTCGCGAACCCGCTCAACGGCCAGTTCGCCACGACGGTATCGGAGACGACCGTTCTCGTGTTCACCGGAATCGCCGTCGCGGTGGCGTTCAAGGCCGGCGTGTTCAATATCGGGGGACAGGGGCAGCTCGTGTTCGGTGCGCTCGCCAGCGCGCTCGTCGTGTACGCCTTCTCCGGCGCCGTCTCGGGGCTGGTCGGAACGCTCGTTCTCGTCCCGCTCGGACTGGCCGTCGGCGCGTTCGCTGGAGGGATCTGGGGCGCCATCCCGGGCGCGCTGAAGGCCTACGCCGACGCCAACGAGGTGATCACGACGATCATGCTCAACTTCGTCGCCACCTCCTTCGCGCTGTATCTCGCCTCGGGCCCGTTCAAGGACCCCGAGAGCTTCGCCAACCAGACCCGGAAGCTCCCCGAGTTCGCGCTGTTCCCGCAGCCGCTGTTCCCCGGGCGGACGGACGCCTCGCTGCTGGCGCTCGCGCTCGCGATTGCGATCGCCGTCGGGGTCGCGTACCTCCTGCGTGGGACGCCCTTCGGCTACGACGTTCGCACGAGCGGTATCCAGCCGGAGGCCGCCGAATACGGCGGCGTCGACGCCGCTCGGACCGTCGTCGCCTCGATGGCGCTATCGGGCGCGCTCGCCGGGATCGGCGGGGCGGTGTACGTCCTCACTATCGCGGGGAACTTCCAGACCGGCGTGCCCGACTACGGCTTCGACGGCATCACCGTCTCCATCCTCGCGGGCAACAACCCCGTGGGCGCGATCGCGGCCGCGCTGCTGTTCGGTGTCCTGAAATCCGGCTCCATCGTGGTCGACGTCGGGACCGACGTGCCGCCGCAGCTCGTGGGCGTCCTCCGCGGGCTCATCGTCTTGTTCGTGGCGATGCCGGAGTTTTTCCGGATGATCGGCCAGCGGGTTGACGTGCGTGATCGGTTCGGGGGGAGTCGCGACGCCGTCGCGACCGACGGGGGTGAGGAGGCGTGAGCGCGACGGCGGCGGTCTCGAACCTCGGGACCCGCACGCGGCTCGCGCTGGCCGGAGTGGCGGCTGTCCTCCTCGCGACGGTGGCGCTCGCGCTCACGGGGTCGGGCGACGTGCCCCTCGCGGTCCTCGCGCTGCTGTTCCAGAAGTCGACGCTCGCGGCCGCACTGCGGCTGTCCGTGCCGATCGCCTTCGCGGCGCTGGGCGGCATCTTCGCCGAGAAGTCCGGCGTCATCAACATCGGACTGGAGGGGCTGCTCATCGTCTCGGCGTTCGGCGGCGTGTACGTCACCTCGGTCACGGGATCGGTGTGGATCGGGCTGGTCGGCGGGGTGCTCGCCTCGACGCTGTTGGCGTTGGTGTTCGCGGTCGTCTGCATCGAGTTCCGCGCCGACCAGATCATCGCGGGGCTGGCGATCTGGCTCATCGCGCTGGGACTCGCGCCGTTCGCGTCGACGGTCGTGTTCGGGTCGACGAATGCGAGCGCCGGCGCGACGTTCCCCGACATCGGACAGTTGCTCGCGAGCACGGGGATCCCGGTCGTCTCGACGGTGATCGTCGCGGGGCTCGACGCCCTCGCGGGGATCCCCTTCGTCGGCGCGCTGTTCGAGGCATCGCCGATGGTGTACCTGATGTTCATCGCGGTCGGCGCCTCGTGGTGGACGCTCAACCGCACCTCCTTCGGCCGCTGGGTGCGCGCCTCCGGCGAGAACCCGAGAGCGCTCGATACCGCCGGGGTCGACGTCTCCCGCGTGCGCTACGCGGCGGTGCTCCTCTCGGGCGTACTCGCGGGCGTCGGCGGTGCGGCGTTGTCGCTGTCGCTCGGGCAGTTCGTCGGCAACGGCCCGACGATGGTCAACGGGAAGGGGTTCATCGCCATCGTGACGTATCTGCTGGGGAACTACAACCCGATCGGCGCGCTGCTGTCGACGCTGCTGTTCGCGGGCCTCGACGCGCTGCAGCTCACACTGCAGGGGCAGGACGTACTCTCGATCCCGAGGCCGCTCGTGCGGACCATCCCGTACGTGTCGGTCATCGTCGTGCTCGCGCTGTTCGGTCGGACCCGCCTTCCGGAAGCGGCCGGGGAACACTACGAATCCGGCGAAGAGTAGTACCGGAGTCTCACGCCATCTATGGGTGCCTCGGCCCGTAGATCCCGCCGATCTCACGAGACGCTCGATCTGCTCACGGCTCACCGCGTTCGCCGTTCGCCTCTCCGGGGCTTCGCTCCGGCCGGCCTCGCTCCGATCGACCGCGCACGGCTCGCGGGTCGTTCCTCCCCGCTCGCTTCGAGGCCTCGCCTCGCTCGGCCTCGCATGGAACGGCTGGCTTTTTCACTACCCGCCCGTGACTCTGGGTAATGATCACCCACGAGCCCGATATCGTCGTCGTCGGTGCGGGCACGTCCGGCTGCTACGCCGCGGCGACGGCCGCGGACGCGGGTCTTGACACCGTCGTCGTCGAGCGGAAGACCGAGAAGGAAGCGGGACACATCGCCTGCGGCGACGCCCTCAAGGGCGCGGACAAGTTCCCCGAGTCGATCCCGAAATCGGAGATCGACTCGGCGTTCACGAACACCGGCGTGGACCACGGTCGTTTCGAGATCCCCAGCCACGATACGGTGTTGGAGATCCCGATCCCCGGCGAACTCGCGGTCATCGACCGGTGGGAGTACGGCCGGAACATCATCGACGGCGCCGAGCGGCGCGGCGTCGAGTTCCACTACGACACCGTCGTTCAGGACGTGAGCCAGGCCGACGACGGTCGCGTCACCGGTGTGCGCGCCAAGCGGAAGGGAGAGGTCGTCGAGTACGACGCGGACGTGACCATCGACGCCGCGGGGTCGCTGTCCATCCTCCAAGACAAGGCGGATCTCGCGGACGCGACGTTCGACACGAACGTCTCCTTCTCGCAGTTCTGTTCGGCGTACCGCGAGATCGTCGAGGTGCCCGAACCGGTCGACTACGACGACGCGCTCGTGTTCAAGCCGACGAAGCGCGCGGCGGGGTACCTCTGGTACTTCCCGCGGACGGACACCGAGATCAACGCGGGGCTGGGCTTCCAGATGACCGAGGAGCCGATGAAGCTCGTCGACGACCTGAAGCGCGACCTGCGGGACCGGCCCGAGTTCGAGGGCGCGGAGGTTACCGACAAGTTGGGGGCCGCGCTCCCCACTCGGCGGCCGTACGACTCGGCGGTCGCGGACGGCTTCGTCGCCGTCGGCGACGCCGCCGGCCACGTCAACCCCACCACCGGCGGCGGCATCGCGGGCGCCGCCTACGCCGGGAAGTACGCCGCCGAACAGGCTGTCGAGGCCATCGACGCCGGCGACGTGAGCGAGGAGGCGCTGTGGCACTACAACGAGCGCGTCATGAACCACTTCGGTGCTCGCTACGCCGCCCTCGACGTGTACAATATCCTCTCGACGGCCGTCGACGTCGACGAGCTGATGGGCCTGCTGGCGTCGCTGCCGGGCGAGAGTCTCGCGGAGGCGCTGTACGAGGGGAGCGCGTCGGTGAAGCCACGGCTGGTCGCGGAGGTCATCAAGGACAGCTACGGTCACTGGGGACAGATCTGGAACTTCTACAAGACGAAGCGCGCCGCCGACGACCTGATGGACCACTACGGCCGGTACCCGTCGCGCCCCGGCGGCTTCGAGGGGTGGCGCGCCGAGCGCGACCGCCTGATGGAGCAGGTGTACGACGTGACCGGCGCGGATCCGAAGTACTAGTCGCCGACTCGACGGCTCCGCTTTTTTCCGACGCTGCTCCCGCTCGGTCACGAAGGTGGCCGTCGCGTGAACTCTCGCCGCAGGCGTCGATAGTGCGGGTAGTTACTGTTAACTACGTTCCATTTCGTGGCAACACCTATGGCCGGAACGGAGTACGCGGTTCGCGACCTGTGGGTCGAACGCGCGTCGCGGCGACTGGGGTTCGATCGGATCGCGCACGCCGTCGGTTGGGAGGGGGCCGGGGCGTACCTCCTCGTCGCCGCGGTCGTCGCGATACACATCCCGGTCCTCTCGGTCGTCGGCTGGCTACAGACCGGGACGCTCTCGCTCGCGGTGAACCCCGGGGAGGTGTTCCAGATCCCCGCGTGGCTCGGAGTCACGTGGATCATGCGCCGGCTCAAGCGACGATACGCGCGCGCCGTCGAGGACCTCCCGGGGGCCGTCGACCGTGATCTCGCGGAGTTCGACCCCGAGGGGCCGCTCTCTCGACGGCTGACGACCGCGCTGGGAGTTCCGGGCGACGGGAACTCGAAGGAGACGGTCGGGATCGAGTCCATCGTCCCCGACCGCGTGGTCGTCGTCGTCGTCTTGCTCGGCTGGATCCTGTACGGCATACAACTGCTCACGAACCCGGCGGGGCTGATCGGTCCGGTCGCCGAGCTCACCGGACCGGCGGTCGCGGCGGTCCGATTTTACGTGATCATCCCGCTCGCGCTGTACCCGATCGGTGGCGAACTCCTCGGGCTGATCGTCGGCGCGCTCGTGGTGTTACCGCTGAAGATCCGCCGCGCGGGACTGATCGACTTCTCTGACCCACGCGGAGCCGGTGGGCTGGAGCCCGTCGGGCGGCTGTTCAAATCGATCGCGGTCACCTACTTCGTTCTCCTCGCGCTGTTCACCACCTTCCAGACGGTGGCGGTCGGCACGAATCCCACCTCGCTGTTCTCCTCGACACTCATCGTTGCCGGACTCGCGTTCGGGATCGGGCTGTTTTTCGGCCCGATGCTGTGGCTCCGTGAGTACATCGGCGCGGCAAAGCAGCACAAGATCGGCGTGCTCGCGGAACGAACCGCCGACATCGGCGAGACCGCCGACCGGTTCCCCTACGCGGAGCCGGCGTCGGCCGAAGAAACGAGTCGGTACCTGTACGAGCGGTTGCGGATGGATCAGATCGAGCGAACGAACGAGTTTCCGCTGAACACCGGCATGGTACAGGAGGTCCTCTTCGCACTCGTGTTGCCGTACGTGACGAGTCTGGCCTCCGACTATCTCCTCGCGACGGTCGGGTGAGGCGACACGGAGTCCGGCCGGAGGCTCCCGAGGAGCGAGGCGCGCAGCCCTCAGGGGTTCCGTTCTGCGATCTCCAGCACCGCCGCGGTGAGGAAGTCGACGCCGATGTCCAGCGACTCCTCCTCCACGTCGAAGGTGCTCGTGTGGTGGCCGCCGGGGTGATCGGTGCCGACGCCGACGTACGTCGCGTAGCCGCCGTTATCCTGGACGGCCTGCATCATGTACGTCGCGTCCTCGCTGCCGCCGAGCTCGTCGCGCTCGATCACGTTCGTCACGCCGTCGACCTCGCCGGCGATCTCGGCGATCGGGCCCGCGAGTTCTTGATCGCTCGTCGCCGAGGGAGCGCGTCCGAGCGTCTCGATGTCAACGTCGACCTCGTGCATGTCGGCGGCCGACTCGATGACGCGGTGGGCCTTCTCGTCCATGTACTCCATCAGCTCGGTCGTGCCGCCGCGCACCTCGCCCTCGACGAAGCACTCCTCGGGGATGATGTTCGTCGCGGTGCCGCCGCCGACGACGCCCGCGTTCACTCGGGTCGGGCCGTCGGCGTGGCGGGGGATCCCGTAGAGGTTCTGGATGGCCGCGGCCGCGGCCTGCACCGTGTTGCGCCCCTGCTCGGGGTGGCCGCCGGCGTGGGACGGTTCGCCCTCGAACTCGGCGTGGAAATGCGAGACGGCGAGGAAGCCGTCGATGCCGCAGATGACCTCGCCGGTCGGGTGGTCGAGGCCGACGTGGGCCGCCAGGAAGTACTCCACGTCGTCCATCAGCTCCGACTCGGCCATCGGCTGGCCGCCGACGATCTGCTCTTCGCCGGGCTGGAAGAACACCTTCAGGGTCCCCTCGAAGTCCGATTCGAGGATCTCGTCGACGAGTCCCAGCCCGAACGTCGCGTGGGCGTCGTGGCCGCAGGCGTGCATGTACCCCTCGTGCTCCGAGCGGAACCCCTCGCCTGCGGGCGCGTGGACGTCGCCGTCGTCGGACTCGAGGATCGGGAGCGCGTCGATGTCGACGCGGACGCCGACCACCGGCCCCTCGCCTCGTTCGAGTACGGCGACGGCACCGGTGTACCCGCCTTCGATCTCCGCGAGCACGTCTTCGCGGGCGCCGGCGTCGCGGGCGCGCTCGAACCACTCGGCGAGCTCGTCGTCGTCGGGGACGTTCATCCGCTCGGCGCCGAGGATCTCGGGACCGTAGTGGACAGCCGTGAGGTCCCGTGATTCGAGTTCGTCGACGATGCGCGCGGTCGTGTAGAACTCACACCACGCGGGCTCGGGGTGACGGTGAAGGTCTCGACGGAACGCCGACAGGTCGTCGTGAGCGACGGTCTGGCTCATACGCGAATATCCGCGTGCCCGGGCTTAAAGCCGAGTCTCGCGGAAGCGCCGGCTGGAGCCAGAAGCCGGGTGCACCCGCTCGCGCGGCCCGGCTATCGGCTGGCAGCCGCCGATATTCGGGACAGGTTTCCGGTCACTCGTCGGCACCCTCCGCCTCTCGGTGGCGAACCGTGAGCACGGGCTGGTTCGCCGACCGGACGACGCGCTCGGTCACCGATCCGAGGAGGTAGCGGTCGAGCCCGCGGCGTCCGTGGGTTCCCATCACAATCATGTCGATCTCGTGGTCGTCGGCATACTCGAGGATCGATCGGTAGGCCGTCCCCGAGATGACTGACTCGACCACGGGGAGGTCAGCGTCGTCGGCCGCTGCCGCGATCCGGGAGACGGCGTCCTCGCCTTCGGTTTCGAGCGCCTCGGCGACGACGTCGGTTCCGGCCTCGATGGCCGAGTACGCGGTCGCGTCGACGACGTACAACGCGTGTAGCGTCGCGTCGAAGCGGTCCGCGAGGGTGACTGCGTGCTCGACGGCCGAATTGGCCGCCGGGCTTCCGTCGGTCGGCACCAGGATGTCGTCGTACATGCGGGCGGACCTACGGCCGCCAGTCGAAAAAGTCGGCGGCCAGCCGCTACCTGACCGCCTCACCCTGCGACGGCAGATTCAGTCCGGGTCGACCGAGTCACTCAGCGCGGTTCGCACGGACGGCGTCCTCACACGCCCGCAGCGCGTCGTAGCGGTCCTCCTCGTGTTGAATGTCGACCGATTCGACGACCTCCCAGGCGCCCCCGAGGAAGTCGATGCCCTTCACCCACGAGTCGGTCGCCAGCAGGAGCCCCTCTGCGCCGTCGGCCGCCGCGTTCGCCTCGGCGGCCTCGGAGTCGGTGTCGCTCTCGACGGCGACGGCGAGCTCGACGGAGTCGGCGCGGTTCAGCGACGCGATCTCGCCGTCCGTGAGCGGACGGCCCGGCAGGGATGCGACCAGCGACATACTCGACCCTCGGCGACCGTTCGGAAAGAGCGTGTCGCCTCGGGGAGCGCAGCTTCCACGGCCCTCCACGCCGTCGACGGCGAAGAAAAACCCGAAGACCTACTACCGCGGCGGGGACACGGCCGGGTATGTCCGACGGCGACGGCACCGGGGCGACGCGGTCGAAGGGGATCGACCGGACCGTCCTCGCGGTTGCGGCCGTCGTCGCGCTCGCGCTCGTCGCCCGCTTTGCGTTCCTCGGCGTTCGCCCGTTTCACTGGAGCGAGGGGCGCGTCGGCTACTGGACCCTTCGGTACCTCGAGACGGGAGTGTACTCGTACCGCCCGGCCGCCGGCGGTCCGGTCGTGTACCTCTCGACTCGCTGGGCCATCGCCCTCCTCGGCTCCTCGGACGCGGCCGCCCGCTCGGCGGTCGCGCTTGCGGGAGGGCTGCTCCCCGCGGCAGCGCTGCTGTTTCGCGGCCCGCTGCGCGACGACGAGACGGTCGCGCTGTCGGCGCTCCTGGCGGGGTCGCCACTGCTCGTCTACTACTCGCGGTTCCTCCGCGGCGACGTACTCGCGGCGGCGTTTGGCCTCGTCGTCGTCGGGGGGCTCGTTCGCCACCGAACCACCGGCGCACGGTGGCCGATCTACGTGGCGGCGGCGGCGCTCGCGCTCACCCTCGGGTCCTCGGGATTCGCCGCCGCGTACCTCCCGCTGTGGCTCGTCGCCGGCGCGCTCGTGTTAGACGAGACGCGCGTCGAGGGCGTGCCGGCAGCGGCACACGCGCGCCTCGCGGCCGGCCTCGCGTGGCTTCGCGCCGAGTCGACGACGCTGGCTCGCGCGCTGTTCGTGTTCCTCGGGGCGGCGCTGCTGGTGTTCGCCCCGCGCGGCGGCGGCGTCGAACCGGGGCTGTGGTCCCCCGCGACGCTGCCCGCGGCGGTGGCGTTCGCGTTCGTCGAGGCGCCGGAGCGGTTCGTCGCGCTTCGGTTCGCGGCGCGGCTGACGCCTCCGGCCGACGGCAACTCTTTCCTCCCGGCGGTCGCCGGCTACGTCCGAACGGTCGTCGCGACCGCGTGGCCGGCGCTGCTGTTCGGGCTCGTCGGGTTCCTCCGCGATCGCTACACCCCCGACACTCGCGGCGTCGTCGCCTTCGGTGCCTACGCCGCCGGACTCGGACTGCTCGCGTTCCCCGTCGCCTCAATGGGCGTCGAACCGTGGACCGCGGTCCACGTGGTGCCGCTGCTCGCGCTTCCCGGCGCCGTCGGTCTCGCGTGGATCGCGCGCGGCCTCCGATCCCACGCTCGCGCGAGTGACCCCGCGTGGCTCGTCGCGGCGCTGCTCGTCGCCTCGGCGGGGGTCGTCGGCTACGGCGCGACGGCCGCTGGCGTGTACGCCGATCCCGAACCCGGCTCCGAGTTCTCGCAGTTTGCCCAGCCGTCGGGCGACGTCGATGCGACGCTCGCGGCCGCAGAAGCCGCGATCCGCGACAGCAGCGGCGGCGGCGCGGACGCGGCGTACGTCGGCGACCGCCTGTACACCGAACAGGAGTACGCGCTCCCGCCGGTCGCCGCCGCGGACCGCGACGCGTGGGGTGCGCGGCTCCCGCTCCAGTGGTACTTCGAACGGGTGGACGCGGAGACGACGAGCGTCCGCACGGCCGCCGAGTTCGGCGCCGACGCGCCGCCGGTCGTGATCACCACGCCAGCCCGCCGCGTCGCGGTGAACACGAATCTCGGGGACGGCTACCGGCAGTACGACCTCCGGTTGGGGCTGTGGGACCGGCAGGTCGTCGTGTTCGTCGAGACGTGAGCGCCGCTGGACGGATAGCTGACAGGCGGTCGGTGCGCCGTCTGAGGTGCCTCCGGCCGGGAGAGAACCGACGACGCGACACGCGACGGGAGACCGCACGCGCGGACGGCTCGCGCCGTTCGCACGGAGACCACCTCTCGGTCGGCCCCGCACCCGCTGACCGCCGCGCGGCAGCAGTCAGATCATGGCGGGGGTGGTCCCGGGATCCGAGAAAAACGTTCGCTTGGGGACTGTCTGCGAGTCGACGCCGTGTTAGCGGAAGCCCATCGCTTCGATCTGTTCTTGATAGCGGTTGCGGATGGTGACTTCGGTGACCTGGGCGACGTCGGCGACCTCGCGTTGGGTCTTCTTCTCGTTACACAGCAGGGACGCGGCGTAGATGGCCGCCGCGGCGAATCCCGTCGGCGACTTCCCCGACAGCAGTCCCTGCTCGGCGGACACGTCGATGATCTCGGTCGCCTTCGCCTGCGTCTCCTCGCTGAGACCGAGGGCGGAGGCGAAGCGGGGGACGAACTGCTTGGGGTCGACCGGCTTCAGTTCGAGCCCCAACTCCTGGGAGATGTATCGATAGGTCCGGCCGATCTCCTTCTGCTCGACGCGGGACACCTCGGCGACCTCGTCGAGCGAGCGGGGGATGCCCTCTTGGCGACACGCCGCGTACAGCGCTGCGGTGGCGACGCCTTCGATGGAGCGGCCGCGGATGAGGTCTTCTTTGAGGGCGCGGCGGTAGATGACGGAGGCGACCTCGCGGACCGAGCGGGGGACGCCCAGCGCGCTGGCCATGCGGTCGATTTCAGAGAGGGCGAACTGGAGGTTGCGTTCGCCCGCGTCTTTCGTGCGGATGCGCTCCTGCCACTTGCGCAGGCGGTGCATCTGCGAGCGCTTCTCGGAGCTGAGCGAGCGCCCGTAGGCGTCCTTGTCCTTCCAGTCGATCGTGGTAGTCAGGCCCTTGTCGTGCATCGTCTCGGTCACGGGCGCGCCCACCCGCGACTTCGACTGCCGCTCGGAGTGATTGAACGCCCGCCACTCCGGCCCCCGATCGATCTGACGCTCGTCGAGAACCAACCCGCAGTCGTCACAGACCAACTCCCCCTGGTCCGCGTCCATCACGACGTCGTCGCTGGAGCACTCCGGACACGTGAGCTGCTCGTCCGACTGTTTTTCCGACTCGCCCGCCTCTCGCTGTCGCTGTCGGCTCGGACCTTCCATTAATAAGTCTTCTGTCGCGGCTCGTATTTAACTCTTTGGGCGAGGACGATGAGTCGATTCGCCCAGCAGAAACCCCATATCCGGCCCTATCGGGCGTATTAGCGGTGTCTGACGAACCGATAGCTATGTGACCCCCCAGATCCGGTCGAATATCGGATACCGGGATCTGGGTTGACGGGGATATCCACCCAGGGAAGGATCTGCCGCCGATTGATAACTCCTAGACATTCACAAACGCTTTAGTATTACCAGACAGACGGTGATGTATGAGCACTCAGTCGCCCACGCACGTCCAGCGGGCCGTCGCGACCGCCGAGTCGGTCGATGCCGAGCCGGTCACCATCGACGCCGACGCCTTGCTGTCGACCGCGCCCGACGACCTCCGCGACCTCCGCGCGGCGTTGGCCGACGAGGGGTACGTTCCGGCGGGTCTCCGCGTCGAGGCGGAGTTCGGCGCCGACTGCTCTATCGAGACCCAGCGAGAGGCCGACCGGCTCCGGTCGCTGCTGCGCGCCGCGAGCCACCTCGGCGCCGGCGAACTCGTCGTCGAGCCCGGCGCCGTCGCCGACCCGGCGAAGGTCCGCCCGGCGCTGGACGCGCTCGCCGAGCGCGCCGACCGCGAGGGCGTCTCGCTCACCGTCGAGGGCGACGTGTTCGGCGACCGAACCGACGGCGTCGGCGCCTGAAGCGTGTCGAGCCGCCGCGCGCTGGAGGAGAACTGGCGGTCGTCGCCGGCTTCGCCGACCCGACCGCCAGCCTCGAACAGTATCCCACGCCCGCCGACGTGGCCGCTCACGTCGTCCACCTCGCGGACCTCCGCGGCGACGTGGCCGGTCGGACGGTCGTCGACCTCGGCGCGGGCACGGGGATGTTCGCACTCGGCGCCGCGCTCCGGGGCGCCGCGCGCGTGATCGGCGTCGAACTCGACGTCGGCGCCCTCGCGGTCGCCCGAGAGAACGAGCGACGCGTCGGCGCCAGCACCGAGGTCCACTGGCTGTGCGCGGACGCGACGCGGCCGCCGCTCGCGCGCGAGCGACTCGCCGCAGACGGCCCGATCACCGCGATCATGAACCCGCCGTTCGGCGCGCAGACCGGAAACGAACACGCCGACCGCGCGTTTCTGGGAGCGGTGGCCGACCTGGCTGACGTCTCCTACTCTGTCCACAATGCCGGCAGCCGCGAGTTCGTCGAGTCGTTCGCCGCCGACGCGGGCGGCGAGGTGACCGACGCGTTCGCCGCGACGCTCACGCTCGACCGGACGTTCGAGCATCAGACGAGCGAGTCCGCGGACGTGGACGCCGAAGTGTTCCGCATCGAGTGGGACCGCACCGGCGACGGCGACGACAGCGGCGACGGCGCCGGCGACGCCTGACGGGCGAGGTGATGTCCGTCGGTCCGGGTCAGCCGTTTCGTCCGCCGTACCGCTCTCTCGTCGCTACTCGCACCCGCGTCGGCGCCGTGGCGTTCCCCGCGGAGACGTTGCCCGTCACCTCGCCCGCGAGCGCGAACACGGCCCGGCCGTCGCGCACGAACGTCAGGCCGCCGGCGGCGACCGTCTCGTTCTCGCCGGGGATCGGCGCGCGAACGCTCCGGTTCCCGTCCTCGACGAGCAGCTCGAAGCCGGCGTCCGTGGGAGCGACCGAGACGTTGCGCCCCCCGATCTGCGGCTCCGCGGTCGACGCGTTCGAGCGGAACGCGAGCGTCGTCTCGTTGCCGTGAGCCAGCGTCACCCGGTAGGCGGGTCCGTCGCCGCCGACGGTCGTCCAGCCGCGGCGGGTGACGGTGACCACCTCGCGCCAGCCGACGCCGCCGACGACCACTCGCTGGCGCCCCGAGAAGGCGAGCCTGCCCTTCGAGACGGCGGTCGTCCAGACGCCGCGGTCGGGGTTGCGAACGACGACCCCGGAGGTGGTGACGCTCGTCGTCTCGCCGAACGCGTCCACGTCGATCACCGACACCATCCCGTTTTCGACGTTCTCCGCGTACGTGACGCTGTAGCCGCGGACCTCGACCGGGTCGCCCGGAAGCGGCTCGTCGTCGACGGCGACGAGGTTCACGAACACGGCCGGCCCCGACAGCGCCGCGAGGACGACGAGCAGGGCGGCGACCGACCCCCGGCGGGGCGTGAGACCGCGTAACGCCTCTCGGACGGTGTCTGCGGACGGCGCCCTCCGGTCGACGGCCAGCGCCGCCACGAACACCGCGAGCAGCGCCACCGCCGCGAGGCCGATCGCGCGAAACAGGACGTACGTCTCGCCGCCGCGGTACCAGTACACCGCCCACAGCGACTGTTCTACGCCGACGAGCAGCGCCCCCAACGCGAGCCGTCGCGGCCGCGGAAGATCGTCGCCGCGAGCGGCCGCCAGCCACGCCGCCGCGAGCACGCCGACGAGCAGCCCGAGCGCGTGCCCCTGGATGGCGATGTCGGCCCACCACGGGGAGATGTACGCCGGGCGTCCGCTGGCCTCGACGACCGGCGAGGAGAGCGCGCGGTAGGCCGTCGAGAGCAGCCCTGACGCCGAGAGCGCGACGACCGTCCCGAGCGGGTAGTACACCAGCGCGGCGCCGACGAACGCGAAGACGACGCCGGAGAAGCCGATCACGGGGCCGAGCGCGAACGCGCCCGAGACGAACCCGACGGCGACCGTCGCCGCGGGGAACAGCACGAACGCGCGGACGTAGGGGGTGTCGCGAGCCGACCCGAACGAGGACGACCCGCGTTCGCGCGGGAAGTGCCCGACGGCGTACTCGACCAGCGGTGCGACCGCGAGCGTCCCGAAGAGGTTTCCGAGCAGGTGGCCCGGTCCGGAGTGCGCGAACCCCGAGACGGCCACGCCCAGCGGGGCGAAGTACGACCACGCGCGAAACGGGACGACGACGGGACGGTACCAGTGATCCCACCCGCCCTGCACGAATAGATACACCGCGAGCACGAGCGCCGCGACGGTGAGGGTGCCCCACGGGACGCCGAGGATCAGTCGACGCCGGAGGACTGCGGCGCGGTCGCCGCCGGCAAGGCGGTCCAGCGCGACCGTCGCGACGACCGCGAGGATCGCGGCGACGACGACCGCCGCGCGGGAGCCGAGCGCGAGGTCGAAATTCACACCGGGAGTCCGCACCCGCCGCACTTCACCGTGCCGCTCCGGGGGGTCGCTCGTCGTCGGGGTCGGCCCCTGGGATCACAGCGTCCGCAGTTCCGTCTGCGGCGGCACCACCCACTCCGCGCCCGCCTCGGTGACGCGGACCATCTCTTCTTGTCCGACGTACCCCCACTCGGTCGCGACGCCCAGCTCCATCGTGTACACCTCCCCCGGGCGCACCTCGTGGCGCGGCGCCTCCCCGTAGCGCTCCCACTCCGGCCCGAGCAGGGTCCCCCGTCGTGGGCCGCGCGCCCGACCTGGTGGCCGAAGGCGTGCTCGAAGGCCGGCCACTCCCGGGAAGTGAGCGCCTCGCGCGCGGCGGCGTCGACCTCGTGGCCGACCGCACCCGGCCCGAGCGCGTCGTGCCCGGCGTCGATGGCGGCGCGCACGTCGCGGAACGCCTCGCGGAGACCGGCGCTCGCCTCCCCGCGGACCCAGAGTCGCTGGATGTCCGAGGCGTAGCCGTCGCGTCTGATCCCGAAGTCGACGTGCAGCAGTTCCCCCTGGTCGACGGTGTGCTCGCCCGGCAGGGTGTGGCCGACCTCGCGGTCGCCCATGTGGACGGTCGGGCAGTAGTCCCACGCCCACGCGGAGTCGAGTCCGCGCTCGGCCATTCGCTCGTGGAGGAACTCGGCGAACTCCCGTTCGGTCGTTTCCGGCGTCCACGTCGCCGTCGCGGTCTGGAGCAGTTCCTCGGTCTCGGCGGCGGCCGCCCGGACGCGCTCGTACTCGGTCTCGGATTTCTCCCCGCGCAGTCGCCGGATCAAGTCGCTCGCGCTCGTGAACTCGCGGTCGGGGAGGTAGTCTCGCAGTTGGAGAAAGAGCCCGTGCGAGAGCCCGTCGGCGACCACGTCGTCGCGGTCGTAGTTGAGCGCGACGCGCTCGGCGTCCATCCCGTCGAGCACGTCGCGCAGCGCCCCGGCGATCGACTCATCGTACGCGCGCACCTCGTGGACCCCCAGATCGCGGGCCGTCGGCGCGTCGTGGCGCCCGAGCACGACCGCCGACGACGCCGGGCCGACGACGACCGCAGTGGGCCACACAACGTCGAAGCCGAGCAGGTACGGGAAACACGGCTCCGGGCTCACGTCCGTCTCGCGGCCGATCGACAGCCACGCGTCCGCGTCCTCGCTGGCAGCGACCGCCTCCCGCGCGGCCGCGACCTTCTCCTCGACGACCGCCGTGTCGACTCCTCGACCTCGCCTGCGTCGCTCATGGTCGACGCACGCGGGCGGAGGTGTTAGTGGTTCGGCAGGCGGGTGGCCAGACCGCGATCTGAGGCCGCGCGGGGGCGGTCGCCGCCGACCGCGGTCAGTCGTCGCCGTGGCTCGCGGGTCGTTCCTCCCCGCTCGCGTATCCGAGACGCTCGCTCCGTTCGCGTCTCGCGCCTGCTCACGGCTCGCGCCGTTCGCCGAACCGAGGCCTCGCTACCGCTCGGGCTCGCGCTCCAACTCGTCCATGATCGGCCGCACCTTCGGCTGGAGCTCGTCCCACTCGTCGGCGGGGTCGGAGTCGCCGACGATGCCGTTGCCGGCGAACAGCGTCGCCTCGCGGCCGCCGGCGACGCCCGACCGGATGCCGACCGCGAACTCGCCGTCGCCGGCGGCGTCGAACCAGCCGACCGGCGACGCGTACCATCCCCGGTCCCACGTCTCCGTCTCGCGGATCGTCTCCAGCGCCAGATCGAGCGGGAGCCCGCCGACCGCGGGTGTGGGGTGGAGCGCCTCGACGAGTTCGAGGACGTGTGTGTCGCCGTCGAGAACGGCGGTGATCGGCGTCTGGAGGTGCTGGATGTTGGTGAGCTTGCGGACGCCCTGCTCGCCCTCCCCGACGGTGCCGAACGCGTCCAGTTGCTCGCAGATCGTGTCGACGACGAGCCGCTGTTCGTGCTGGAGCTTGTCCGATTCGAGCAGCGAGCGCGCGTGCTCGGCGTCCGCCTCGGGCGTGTCGCCGCGCGGCATCGACCCCGCGAGGGCCTCCGTCTCGACCACCTCGCCGTCGCGGCGGACCAGCCGTTCCGGCGGCGGACCGAAGAACCCCTTCTCGCCGGTCGGCTGGATCAGGAACCGGTAGCACTCGGGATAGGTTCGCCGGAGGCGACCCAGCGTGTCGGGGATGTCGATCCCGTCGCCGAGGTCGACGCGCAGCGCCGTCGCCAGCACCGCCTTCCGGAGGTCGCCGCCGCGGATGCGGTCGATCACGCTCGCCACCTGGGCGGTCCACTCGTCGCGGTCGACGAGCCACGCCGTGCCGACGACGCCCGGCTTCTCGCCGCGGGCGCGCATCATCGGGAGGTCGTCGAGGCGGTCGCGGGCGACCGCCAGCGCGTCCTCGACGCCGTCGGCGTCCGCATCGGGTCCGTACTGCGTCACGGTGAGGTACGTGCCGTCGTCGACGCGGGTGAGCTGGACGGCCGGGAGCGTGAACGCCGCGGCGGGAAAGCCCGCCCAGACGCCCTCGGGGTCGTGGTCCGGACCGAACGAGAGGCCGCCGAAGACGCGCGGGCGCGTCGCCGCCGGCCCCTCGTGGTCGACGGACGAAAACAGCGTCTCGGCGTCGTTCCGCAGGGACGCGAAGCGGTTGGGGGCGTCGGCGGTGAGCCGAGCGGCCGCGCCGCCGCCGACCACTTCGAGCCCGTCTGGGGCCGCCCAGTGGATCCGGTGGCGGTCCCCGGCCGCGAGGAACGACCCGAAAGAGATGTCCGACACCTCGCAGCTCCGGCTCACCAGCGCCGCGTCCGCGTCGGGCGCGAGCGCGGCGCCGACCTCGCCGTCCGGCGGGTTCATTAGCCGTGATTGGGGCGGGCCGCTCTTTACGCCGTTGGTTCTGGAGGGTCCCGCCGGCACCGCCGCCGTCGCGACGCCGACCGAAGACCGCCCACGGCTCGCTCCGCCTCGCTCTAGCTGTACCGCTCTTCCTCCCACGGATTCGCGGTGTCGGAGTACCCTCGCTTCTCCCAGTACCCGCGCTCGGACTCGGTGAGGAACTCGACGCCGGTCACCCACTTGGCGCCCTTGTACGCGTACTTGTGCGGCGTGACGACCCGCAACGGTCCCCCGTGATCGTCCGGCAGTCGCTCGCCGTCGTAGTCGTAGGCGAACAGCACTTCCTCGCGGTCGCACTCGGCCAGCGGGAGGTCGGTCGTGTAGCCGTCGAGCGCGTGGAACATGACCCACTCGGCGTCGTCGCGGACGCCGGCGAGTTCGGCCAACTGCGGGAACGTGACGCCGGTGAACTCGCAGTCGAACTTCGACCAGCCGGTGACGCAGTGGAAGTCCTGCCGTTGCGTCTCGGCGGGGAGGTCGCGAAACTCGTCGTACGTGAACGTCAGGTCCTCGTCGACGGCGCCCCACACCTCGAAGCGCCAGTCGTCGCGGTGCCAGTCGGGCGTCCCCGACTTCGACAGCACCGGGAACCGGTCGGTCTTCCGCTGCCCAGGCGGGAGCCGCTCGTCGGAGAACTCCTCGAAGAGGTCCGTGTAGTCGGTGACCTCGCTGCTCATACGTCGAACAGCCGCCGCGCTCACCTGAGGCTGTCGGCTCCGGGCGACCGGATCGGCGGCCCGCGCGGACGCGACTCGCGGGTTGCGAGCGTCCCGGATTCGACAAAGATACCTTTCACAAACGTAAACTGTTCCGCGCAGGCTCAAAACATCCCTTTCTACAGACGCAAGCATCCCCCGCTGGTTTTAAATACTACGTCCGTCAAGCCCCGCGTAGATGCCGAAAGTCGAGATCACGGTCCCGGAGCACCTCGAGATGCAGATCGCCCAGATGGTCGAACAGGGTGAGTTCGTCAACCGCGAAGAAGCGATCGAGGAGTTGATCTCAACCGGGATGAAGGCGTACAAGACGAGCGGTCCGCAGGACAACGAGACGGAGCCGGGGTTCGAAGACGACGGGATGATGGGACACGAGGACGAGTACGTGTTCTGAGCGGGCCGTCCGTCGAACGGCAGATTTCGGTCCTCCACGATCCAGACTCCCTCCTCCGCCGATATTCTCTCCCCGCCGAGCGGTCGATCCGGCGCCTGCGTTTCGGGACGTGTGCGTCGCGACGGATACCTCACGACGGTGGCCTCGCGTTCGCACCGAACGTGGCCGCGATACCGCCGAGCGTGCGACTACCCCACGAACAACGCTTAACTCACACAGTAGCCAATCCACGCCCATGCACAAGGACGAACTCCTCGAACTCCACGAACAGATGGTCACCATCATGGAGCACTTCTCCGAGCGCGAGGAGGTCGACGAGGCGCTGTTCGAGCCGTACCACGAGCTGAGCGTCGACCCCTCGCACGTCCACAAGTCCAAGAGCGAGCACAAACACGCCGTGTTCGTGCTCGGCAACGCCCTCGCGACCGCCATGACCGACGACGAGTTCTCCAACGCCGGGCGCGTCGGCAAGCGCATGGAGGAACTCGCGGACGACGCCGAGTCCAAGCTCTGATGGCGCCCTCGGCAGGCGACCGACCGGACGCCGCGGCGGCGAGCGACGGCGGACTCCCGCTCGCCGACCGGCCGGCCGAGTCGCTGACGCGGACTCCCGCGGGCGCCCGCCGGCTCCGACGTGCCAGACGCGTCGCACACCTGCTCGACGACGCGATCCGGCTGCCCGTCGTCCGCTACCGCGTCGGCGTCGACGCGCTCGCGGGCGTGGTCCCCGTGCTCGGTGACCTCCTTGCGACGCTGCTCGCGCTCCTCGTCGTCTGGGAGGCGTTCCGGCTCGGCGCCCGAAAGCGAACGCTCGCGCGGATGCTCCTGTACGTCGGGCTCGACCTCCTCGTCGGCTCGGTCCCGATCGTCGGCGACGCCCTCGACGCGGTCGTGAAGCTCAATCGCCACAACGTCCGGCTGCTCGAACGGGAGTTGGAACGCGAGTCCTGACTCCGCCCGCTCGGGTGCGGTCCCCGACTGTCGGGCACGCTACCCAGTCCACTCCTCGAAGTCCCGGTACACGCCCTTCGAGAGGTATCGCTCGCTGGAGTCGCAAAACACCGTGACGACCGTCTCGTGAGGGACGTCGACGGCGCCGTCGCGGATCTCCTCGGCGACCTCGATCGCCGCCAGCGAGTTCGCGGCCGCGCTGGAGGCGACTAACTGCCCCTCCTCGCGCGCTAACCGAGCCATCTCCGCGTGGACCGCACGGTCGGAGACGGTCTTGAGGTCGTCGAGCTTCTCCGGATCGACCAGCTCGTTCGTCGACACGTCGTGGGTGCCGATCCCCTCGGTCTTGTACTCGCCCTCCTCGGCGTCCTCGCCGAACAGATCGCCGTACGTCGACCCCTCCGGCTGGACGCCGACGATCCGCGCGTCCGACCCCCGCTCGCGGGCGTAGTCGGCCATCCCCATCAGGGTCCCACCGGTCCCCATCCCGGCGACGATAGCGCCGACCTCGCCGTCGAGCGCGTCGAACACTTCGGGTGCGGTCGTCGCGTAGTGCGCCTCGGCGTTGAGCGGGTTGGCGAACTGCTGGGGAACGACCGCGTCGTCGAGTTCCTCGGCGAGTTCGTGTGCGCGCTCGATCGCGCCCCCCATGCCGTCCTCGGTCGGCGTGTTGACGACCTCGGCGCCGAGCGCGCGCATGAGCTGCTGTTTCTCCACGCTGAAGCGCTCGGGCACAACGAACACGGCGTTCACGTCGAGCTGGCCCGCCGCGACCGCAAAGCCGATGCCGGTGTTGCCCGCTGTCGGCTCGATGACGGTGCCGCCGGGGGAGATCGTTTCCTCCTCCAGCATCCGTTCGAGCATGTACGCGCCGATCCGGTCTTTCACTGACGCGCCGGGGTTGAACGACTCCAGCTTGGCGTACACCGGGACCCCGTCGGGCGCGGCGTGGACCCGGACGAGCGGCGTCTCCCCGATCGTCTCCAGCACGGAGTCGAGGGGTTCGCGGTGGGCGGTCATAGGCTGGCAACGATTGCCGACGAACACGTATCTTTCTATCGAGTCTGGCCCCGTTGGGGCGGGTTCCTCAGGCGCCCGTGGCGCTGTCGTCGCCGTCGACGGCACCAGTGTCGTCGCCGTCGGCGTTCGCGTCACCGTCGGTGCCCACGGTGTCGGCGTCTTCCGCGCCGGCCTCGTCCGGCGTGTCCGCCTCGTCCGATACCTCCGTGAGTACCGCGTCCACGTCGACGTCCTGCGCCTCCGCGATCGCCTCGACGATCGCGCGCTGTTCGGCGAGGTCGCGTTCGAGCGTCTTCACTCGCTCTTCGGTGGTTTGGACGGCTCCCTGCATCGCCTCGACGCGCTCGCGGATCTCGTTGACCTTGGCGTACAGCTTCTCGGCGAGGTCGGCGACCGTCTGGAGCTTCTTGGCCGTGCTTCCGAATCCCATATCGGGGGCTGTCGCGCGGGGCCCCTGTGCGTTGCGGTCCGCGGTTGCGACGCCGTGGGATTTACCACCCTGAGTCCGTACCTCGGGCCGTGTACAGACGAACGGTCCTCGCGGCCGCGCCGGCGGCGCTCGCCGGCTGCGGGCTCGCGCCCTCCCCGCCCTCCACGGACGGTTACCCCGAGACGCCGCCGAACGCCTTCTTCGAAGTCGACTGGGACCCCGACGACGACGCGTACGTCGTCGAGTTCGCCCGGGGGAACCGACTCACCGCCGACAACACCGGTGGGCTCGTCGTCGTGGTCTCCCCGGAAGAGGGGAGCGCGTCGAGCGACTGTGGGTCGGCGACTCGGACGCCGACCCAGGCGGCGGCGACTTCGGCGACCCCCTGGCCGCGTTCCCGCTGACGCCGGGCGCGCGGCTCCGGGTTCCCGTCGATTCCCCCGGAACCCTCCGGATCGTGTGGACGGACCCGGAGGCCGATAGCTCGCGGGCCGCCGGCCGATGGCGGATCGAGAGCCAGCCGACTTCGGGCCGGGCAACTGGGACGGCGGATACGGAGACAGTGGCCGCGGAAACGACGGCTGCGGGGAACCGGTGAATCGACGGCGCTTCCTCTCGGGCGTCGGCGCGGCCGCGGCGACGGCGACGGGCTACGGCGCCGCCCGCGTCGCCGACGTTCGGCCGTACGACCCGGGACCGCCCGACGGCGACCTCGGCGCCGACCCGACCCCGCGCGAGCGCGTCCTCGCGGCCGTCCGCCACCTGTTCGAGGCAGACCATCGGTCGGTGACGCGCGTCGCGATGGCCTCCGATTGGACAGGGGAGGCGCCGTATCCGTTGACGCGCCACCGCGAACTCCACGAGCACTCGCGTCGGCGACACACTCACGCGCTCACCACGTTCGGGAACGGGGTAGTGCGCCTCGACCGCGAGCGCGACGGCGTCGATTCGCGGACGCTCACCCCGTACGCGACGATCAACGCGTACATCCACTTCGTCGACGCCACCCTCGCCGACCCGGCCACGCTGCCCGAGCGGTTCGTGTTCCACGCGGACGACGGGCGGCTGTCGTACGACCGCGACGCGCCCCCGCAGGCCGTCGGCGACCCCGTGACGGTCGACGGCGGCTACGCCGGAACGGCACCGGTGTCCGACTTCGACCGCCCGCTGTTCGGCGAGCCGATCCGTCCGCATCGGGCGTCGTGGGCCGAACACGACCGCGACGGCGCGACCGTCACGTACCGGCTGTCCGGCGCCGAGGCGTACGCACAGGCGGTGCCGCTGCCGTTCGTCCCCGTCGAGGCGATCCACGACGACGCGGCGGTTCGGGCGACGCTCGACCGCGACACCGGCCGCCTCCTGCGCGTCATCGACGACCGCCACCTCGACGTGGACGTCGGCGTCGACCGTCGCGACGTGCGAACCGTCCGGCTGCGCCTCGTCACCGAGATCGACCGCTACGGCGACGCCGCCGCGCCCCGTCCGGACGGCGAGTACGGCGCCAGTCCGCGGGGATCGTTCCTCGGCGGGCCCGCCCTCCGCGACCGGCTCGCGGCGCTCGCGTTCGACCTGCGGACGTACTGACATGCTCGTCGGGCGACGGCCGCGAGAGACGACAGTCGAGTCCCGACAGCGACCAGAAGGCTCCGTCCCCTCGCCCGATCTGAGAAGACGTTAAGTGACAGGCAGCGAAGGTCGGACTATCATGCCATCCGACACCACGCCGGTGACGGACCTCGCGAACACGGCGGTGTTCACGGCGGACGGCGCGCGCGTCGGCCGAGTGACCGACGTGCTCGTCGACCTCGAGTCGGGCGGCTCGGTCGCGCTCGCGCTCTCGGATGTCGCCGAGGAGACCGTGGGCGGGCTGCCGAGCGCCGCCGCGGGCGTACGCGTCCCGTACCGCCTCGTCCGGGGCGTCGGCGACGCGATCGTCCTCCGGAGCGCCGCGCGCGAGGCGGCGCTTCCGCTCCCGGGCGCACGCGGCGACGGACGCGCGCCCGACACCGACCCAGGCGACCGCGACGACCCCCCCGCTCGCGGGGACGCGTCGGCCGACGAAGACCCGATCGTCTGAGGCGGCGCGCTTTTGACGGGTCCGACCGACGTGCGGACGATGAGCGCCAGCGACGCCCCGAAATTCCTCCTGACGAACGACGACGGCATCGAGAGCCCGGGCGTTCGAGCCCTGTACGACGCGCTCTCGACGATCGGCGAGGTCGTCGCGGTCGCGCCCGCAGACGACCAATCGGCCGTCGGCCGCAAACTCTCGCGGCGCGTCGAGGTCCGCGAGCACGAACTGGGCTACGCCATCGCGGGCACGCCGGCCGACTGCACGGTCGCCGGGCTGGAGTCGCTGTGCCCGGACGTGGACATGGTCGTCGCCGGGTGCAACAAGGGCGCCAACATCGGCGCGTACGTCCTCGGCCGCTCGGGCACCGTCTCGGCGGCGGTCGAGGCGGCGTTCTTCGGCGTGCCCGCGATCGCCGTCTCGCTGTACGTCCCCGGCGGCAGCGGCGACGACTGGCGAAGGAAGGCCTCGGACCTGGCGGACTACCGGGGGGCGGCGGCCGTCACGCGCTACCTCGCCGACCGCGCTCCCGACGCCGGCGTGTTCGAGGAGGCGGACTACCTGAACGTGAACGCGCCGTGGACGCCGGAGGGCGCTGCGACTGGCATGGAGGTCACCCGTCCCTCGACGCTGTACGACATGACCGCCGAGCGCGACGGCGACCACGTGGACCTGATCGACCGCACGTGGGACCGGATGCAGTCGGGCGACATCCCCGACCCGGTCGGCACCGACCGGCGCGCCGTCGTCGAGGGCCGCATCTCCGTGTCGCCGCTGACGGCGCCGCACACGACCCGCCACCACGAGGCGCTCGACGCCATCGCGGACCGCTACGACCCGGCGTCGGCCCCCGCCGCGACCGACGACTGAGCCGCGCCGTCTCCTCTCCTCGCATCTCGGCTCACCTCGTCACATCGCATCTCCACCCGTCTCGATTCGTCCCCAGCCGGCGGCGTCGCTGCCCGGGATATACACGTTTATACGGCGTTCGGTCCCACTCCCGCGCATGAATCCGCTTCCGCTTGCCGCCGAATCCGGGTCCGAGGTCGCGCTCCCGACGACGCTGACCGCGTCGGTCGTGCTGGTCGTGAGTATCGTGGTCGTCGCCGTTTGGCTCGCGTACCTCTACCGCTAAGCTGAGCCGAATCCGACCCAGTAGCGCCGCCCCGACGCGTCGCGTCGCGACCGTGACGGCATCGGCAACTCCGCGATCCGGAGACTCTCGCCTCTCACTCAGTCCTCGGCCGCCGGCGGCGACTCCGCCGTCTCGACGCGCTCGCGGAACCAGTCGGCGGCGTCGGTGACGAGCGCCTCGTCGGTGCCCGTGAACTTCACCCGGACTGTGTCGCCGGGGTAGGAGCCGACCGCGACGTCGTACCGCTCGCGCACCGTCGCGAGCCGGTCGAGCAGACGCGATTCGGGTTCATCGGTCTCGACGACGGCCGTGTGCGGTTCGTCGCCGGTGAACTCCGCGGCCACCGACTCGAACATCGGTTTCATCTCGACGGGAACGCCGGGGAACACGTACACCGAATCGATCACACAGCCCGGCGCGACGCCCTCCTCGTTGTGGATGACGCGTGCGCCCGCCGGGAGGTGCGTGGTCCCTTCAGTGAGGTCCTCGGCCGCGTAGCCGCCGTGCTCGGTGAGGTACGCGAGGGCCTCGTCGTTGGCCGCGAGGTCGGCGCCGACGGCGGCGGCGACGCCGTCCATCGTCACGTCGTCGTGCGTCGGACCGACGCCGCCGGTGACCAGCACCGCGTCGTAGGCGTCGCGGTACTCCCCGACGACGCCCGCGATGTCGTCGACGCGGTCGGGGACGGTCGTCACGCGCTCGACGGCGACGCCGCTGGCGGTGAGCCGTTCGCTGAGCCACGAGGCGTTCGTGTTCGCGGTGTCGCCCGCGAGGAGTTCGTCGCCGACGGTGACGAGTGCGACCTTCATCGGGCGTGGAGAGGTCGCTCGCGGGGATAAGTTCGGCGGCGAACGTCCCGCGAGGGAGGGAGGAACCGGGGCGCGAGGGGCGTCGCGGCGTTCGCCGGCGACGCCGTTCGATCGGCTGGCGACTCAGAGGTAGCCCGCGTTGGGGATGACGCCCAGCAGCGACAGCACCGCGATGACGAGCATCGCGATGGCGATCGCCATCGCGGGCGGGTCCACGTGGGTACCGGAGTGGGCGTACAGCAGCCGCTGGGTCACTTCTCCCAGCAGTCCGCTGATGATGCCGAAGGCCCCCGCGGCCAGCAGCGCGACGACGCTCCCGGCGATGGGGTCGACGACGACCGCGCCGACGGCGCCGATGAGCGTGATGTGGTGGGTGACCGGGATCTTCTCGACGCCCAACTGGAGGAACAGCAGACTGATCGCCGAGATGCCGTAGCCGAGGAAGATGCTCCCCGTCTGAATCCAGATGTACCCGCCGAGGATGCCGCCCACGAGGCCGATCGTCGCGACGCCCGCCCACTTGTACTGGTGGGGTAGCCACGGTTCGGTGGCGAGCCGCCCCGCGTGCTCTTCGGGGATCTCGCCGCCGTCGGCGGCGGCGCGTGGCTCCTCCCGCTCGAACGGCGACATGTCGAGCAGGCCCCCGCCAGCGGCCTTGCCGACCAGCGGGTAGCCGAACGCGACGCGGGCGATCAGCGCCGTGAGTACGACCGACAGCGCGATCGTGTCCGTGGGAGTCCCAATCGCGGCGCCGATCTGGTTGATGAACATCCCGAGTACGCCGAAGACGGCGCCGACCGCGAGGATGTCAGGTTTGGTGCCGAACGCGTACAGGATGTTCTTCCCGAAGTGGTAGTCCCACCCCTCGGGCTCCATCTCGGGGTACTTCTTGCCCGCGTACGCGGAGGCGGCGACGCCGCCGGCGAAGGCGATGTGCGGTCCAGTGACGGCGCCGAAGCCGATCACCCCGGTCACTCCGGCCGCGAGCTCGCCCCCGTTGACACCGGGGAGTGTGCCGATCTCCCGCTGGAGGATCGCGAGCCCCTCACCCAGGAAGACGACGAAGCCCGTGAAGATGAACGCTGGCAGCGCGCCGATGGCGGCGCCGAACGCACCGCCCGCGAGCGCCGTGATGAGCAGCAACACGAACGGTTCCCACTCCATTCCGAGGAGGGGAACCTGGAGTAGCAGGTCGTGCATGCACGATCAGTCCTCCGTGGCCCAGTTCAGCGAGCGTTCGACGGCGTCTCCCCACCGGTCGTACATCGCGTCGGCGTCCGCCCCCTCCATCTCGGGGGTGAACTCCCGATCGACCTGCCAGTTCTGCCGCAGGTCGTCGACGGAGTCCCAGTACCCGACGGCGAGGCCGGCGGCGTACGCCGAGCCGAGCGCCGTGGTCTCGTCGACCTCGGGGCGCGCGATCTCGGTCTGAATGATGTCCGACTGGAGTTGGCACAGGAAGTCGTTCTTGACCGCGCCGCCGTCCACCCGAAGCGAGGTGGTCTCGACGCCGGAGTCGGCCTCCATCGCCTCGGCAACGTCACGCGTCTGGTAGGCGATCGCCTCCAGCGTCGCCCGGACGATGTGGCCCTTGCGGGTCCCGCGGGTCATCCCGACGATGGTGCCGCGGGCGCGACCGTCCCAGTGCGGGGCGCCCAGCCCCGTGAACGCCGGGACCATGTAGACGCCGTCGGTCGAGTCCACCGACCGCGCGAGCTCCGCTGTCTGGGCGGCGTTGTTGATGAGGTCGACGTCCTCGAGCCACTCGATGGCGGCGCCGGTGACGAAGATCGACCCCTCCAGCGCGTACTGGACGGGTTCGCCCGACAGCTGGAAGCCGATCGTCGTGAGGAGCCCGTGGTCGGACTCGACCGCCTCGGTGCCGGTGTTCATCAGGTAGAACGACCCGGTGCCGTAGGTGTTCTTCGCGTCGCCCTCGTCGAAGCACGTCTGGCCGAACATCGCGGCCTGCTGGTCGCCCAGTGCGCCCGCGACGGGGACCTCGGCGCCGAGGAAGCCGTCGGCGTCCGTGTGTCCGTAGTAGGACTCGTCGGACGACGGTCGGACCTCCGGCACCATCGACTCGGGCACGTCGAACTCCGCGAGCAGTTCGTCGTCCCACGCCAGATCGCGGATGTTGTACAGCATCGTCCGCGAGGCGTTCGAGACGTCGGTGATGTGGTTGCCCGTCAGGTTGTAGATGAGCCAGCTGTCGATCGTGCCCATCAGCAGCTCTCCCGCCTCGGCGCGCTTGCGGAGGCCGCCCCCGCGAGACGACTGCAGCTTCAGCGGCTCGGCGTTGTCGAGGATCCACTCTGTCTTGGTCGCCGAGAAGTACGCGTCCGCTTCGAGGCCCGTCTTGCCGCGGATCCACTCGACCTTGTCCTCGGCCTGCAGCTCTTCGACGCGGTCGGTGGTGCGGCGATCCTGCCAGACGAGCGCGTTGTGGACGGGTCGGCCACTGTCGGCGTCCCATACGACGGTCGTCTCGCGCTGGTTGGTGATCCCGAGCGCCTCCAGCTGGCTCGCCTCCAGCCCCGCGTCGGCGAGCCCCGCCGTGACGACCGCCTTCGTGTTCTCCCAGATCTCCGTCGGGTCGTGCTCGACCCACCCCGGCTCCGGATAGATCTGCTCGTGTTTCTCGTAGGCGTTGGCGACCACCTGTCCGGCGTGATCGAACACCATGAATCGCGTCCCTGTCGTTCCCTGATCGATCGCGCCGACGTACGTGTCTGGCATGTATGGGTATCCTCCGTGCGGAGTCCCGCTCCGGCGGGACGCCGATACCAAGTGATATATAGTGAACGATTATAAACGTTACTGGTACTAACCAAGCACCAGTAAACATAGTGTGTCGGCCCGGCTGACCGAGAACCGGGCCGATTAGAACCCCACCCGACTAACGGTCGGCAACGAGCGCCTCCGGGCGCACACCACCACCCAGAACCCACGAGATATGAACATCGAGGACCGAATCGCCCGCCGTCAACGCACCGGCGACCGCAACAGGTTCGTGCTCGACGAGCAACAGTTGAGCCCGATCTGGCACCCGGAGGAACCGATCGGCCGAGGACCGCTCATCGAGCGGTTGCTCGACCACTTCGACCCCGTCTTCGACGGACGGGCCCCGCCGAACGGATACCTCCACGGGCCCGGCGGCACGGGGAAGTCCGCCGTGACGGTCGCCCTCGCACAGCGGCTGTCGGCGTCGCTCTCCCCGCCGCGCGACGCTGTCTTCACCACGACGCGCGGCGGGAGCGCACCCGACGTCTCGTTCGTCCGCGTCGACCTGCGGGCCGACGACTCGGCGTTCGAGTTCGCCCACGCGGTGTTGGACGCGCTCGTCGCCGAGTCGGTTCCGCGCCGCGGCGTCGGCACCGACGAGCTCCACGAGCGACTGGAGCGGTGCGTCCGCGGCGCCGGCCCGGTCGTGGTCGTGGCCGACCACGTCGGCGAGCCCGAGACGGTGGACGTGGCGACGGTCGCCGACCGCCTCGACGGCGTCGACGGCGCGTTCGCGTGGCTCGCCATCGGGCGGGCCGAGCCCGAGGAAGTCGGCGTTCCGGCCGACGCCGACGTGATCGACGTGGACCCGTACTCCCGCGCGGCACTCACTGACGTCCTCGCGGCGCGGGCCGACGCCGGACTCGGGCAGGGCGCGCTCGCGCACTCAGCGATCCGCCGGCTCGCGGAGTGGGCGGAGGGCGACGCCGGGGTCGCGCTCTCGGCGCTGTTAGGCGCCGTCGAGTCCGCGTCCGAGGACGGCGACCCCGCTGTCGACGACGCGGACGTGGAGGCGGGGATGGCCGCCGTCCCGTGGCCGTGCGTCCCGCTGGGGCGGGTGTTCGCACTCCCGGATAACCGGGTTCGGACGCTGGCGTGCCTCGTCGACCTCCCGCCCGACGAGCGCGCGCCGGTCGGCGAGTGCGCCGTACGGATCGCCGACCGCCTCGACCTGACGGCCGCAACCGTCGAACGGTTCCTCTACGAACTCGCCGAGACCGGCGTCGTCGAGCGCGTCCGGGTCGATGACGCCGGGGTCCGGGTCGCCCCCGAGCCGGGTCGATCCGCGGTTCCCCACGCTCGCGTTCGGGCGGCTGGTCCGGCGCCGAACCGAGCGGGCGTCCGCGTGAGCGCGCCGTCGGGTATATCTCTACGATCACTACCGAGTAACCGATAACATAATGGTCTGCCCGACCGTGAGACGTGATAACGGGGAGAGATATGAGCGAACGGACCGAGGTGCTCGTCGTCGGGGGCGGGTCGACCGGCTGCGGCGTGGCGCGCGATCTAGCCACTCGCGGGGTCGACGTGACGCTCGTCGAGCAGGGCAACCTCACACACGGAACGACGGGGCGGATGCACGGGCTGCTCCACAGCGGCGGCCGCTACGCCGTTTCGGACCAGGCCAGCGCCCGTGAGTGTATCGAGGAGAACCGGGTGTTGCGCGACATCGCGAGCCACTGCGTCGAGCTGACGGGCGGATTGTTCGTGAAGCGTCCGGAGGACACCGAGGAGTACTTCCAAGAAAAGCTGGAGGGCTGTCGCGAGTGCGGTATCCCCGCGGAGGTCCTCACCGCCGAGGATGCGCGGGAGGTCGAGCCGTTCCTCGCGGGCGACATCGACAAGGCGATCCGGGTGCCGGACGGCGCGGTCGACCCGTTCCGCCTGTGCGTCGCCAACGCGGCCGACGCGCATGCACACGGCGCGCGCATCGAGACCTTCTCGCCGGTCACCGACGTGCTCGTGGAGGACGGCGAGGTGGCGGGCGTCGAGGTGACCCACGAGTCTGGCGCGGGCAAGCGCGTCCACGGTCGCGAGGGCGGCACCGAGGAGATCTACGCCGACCACGTGGTCAACGCGACGGGCGCGTGGGCGGGCAGAGTCGGCGACATGGCCGGCGTGACCGTCGAGGTCCGGCCGAGCAAGGGCGTGATGACGGTGATGAACGTCCGCGAGGTCGACACGGTGATCAACCGCTGCAAGCCGAAGGGCGACGCCGACATCGTCGTGCCCCACGAGACGACCTGCATCCTCGGGACGACCGACGAGGAGGTTGAGGACCCCGAGGACTACCCGGAGGAGGCGTGGGAAGTCGACCTGATGATCGAGGAGCTGTCGGAGCTCGTCCCGATGCTGACGGACGCCCGGACGATCCGCTCGTACTGGGGCGTCCGCCCGCTGTACGAGCCGCCGGGCACCGGCACCGAGGACCCTACCGACATAACGCGCGACTTCTTCCTGCTGGATCACGACGAGCGCGACGGCCTGCCGGGGATGACCTCCATCGTCGGCGGGAAGTTCACCACCTACCGGCTGATGGCCGAGCAGATCTCCGATCACGTCTGCGACGTGCTCGGCGTCGACGCCGAGTGCACGACCGCCGAGGAGCCGCTCCCCGGGAGCGAGGACTTCTCGGTGCTGCGCGATTACATGGACGAGTTCGGCCTGCGATCGCCGGTCGGTCGCCGGAGCGTCCAGCGACTCGGAAGCCGGGCCGACGAGGTGTTGGACACCGACCGGCCGAACCCCGTCGTCTGCCAGTGCGAGGCGGTCACCCGCGCGGAGCTACAGGACGCAATCTCCCAATCGGGAACGGACCTGAACGCGGTACGTCTGCGGACCCGCGCGTCGATGGGGAACTGCCAGGGCGGCTTTTGCGCCCACCGGATGGCGAACGAACTCCACGACGCAGCGGAGGCGTTCGACCGCGACACCGTCGACGCCGCGCTCGACGAGTTGTGGCAGGAGCGATGGAAGGGCCAGCGCCACGCCCTGTGGGGCGAACAGCTCTCGCAGGCGATGCTCAACCACCTGCTGCACGCCACGACCATGAACCGCGACGGCGCCGCTCCCGAGGAGTTCTCGGCGTTCGACGCGGGCGGTCCGAACGCGGCGGCGGACGACTCCGGCGGACCGACCGGACCGGCGGCCGCGGACGGCGGTGCGCCCGCCGGCGACGACGCCCCCGGGGGTGACCGCGGTGGCGATTGAGGCGGACGTGGTCGTCGTGGGTGGCGGGCTCGCCGGCGCGACGGCGGCGCTGTCGGCCGCCCGCGACGGCGCGCACGTCCACCTGATCTCCGCCAACGAGAGCACGCTCCGGCAGGCGAGCGGGCTGATCGACGCGCTCGGTTACCCGAACCCGGACGGCGACGACGCTGACGACGCCGGGACCGACGCGGCGCCCGGACCGCTCGCGGATCCGTTCGCGGGGATCGACGACCTCCCTGCCGACCACCCGTACCGGATCGTCGGGGCGGACGCGCTCCGCGCGGGGCTGGCGCTGTTCGACGACGCCGTCGGCGACCTGTACCGCGGCGGCCACACCGACCGAAACGCGCTCGTGGCGACGACCTCGGGGCGGGCGAAGCCGACCGCCCGCTACCCCCGGAGCATGGCCCCCGGTCTCGTCAGCGACGACCGCGCGACCCTGCTGGTCGGCTTCGAGGCGGCGACGGACTTCGACGCGCCGCTTGCGGCCGACCGCCTCGCGGCGGTCGGCGTCCCCTTCGACGTGGACGGGGTCACCGTCGAGTTCCCCGGGGAGTACCGCGCTGACGCCGCGGTGACGCGGCTGGCGCACGCCCTGGAACGCGATGAAGACGCGGGCGAGGGACGGACGAGTCGCCAACGGCTCGCCGACCGCGTGCGCCCCCACCTCGGCGACGCCGAGCGCGTCGGGTTCCCGGCGATGCTTGGCGACTCGCAGGTCGAGGCGGTGCGGGCGGACCTCTCCGAGCGCCTCGGCGCCGAGGTGTTCGAGATCCCCACCGGACCGCCGAGCCTCCCGGGGATCAGGCTGGCGGACCGGCTGTTCGACGCGCTCGACGAGGCGGGCGTCTCGATGACGACCGGGACCCCGGTCGTGGACCACGAGACGGACGGCGACGGCGACATCGTCCGCGTCTACATCGACCGCAACGGGGCGGAGATCCCGTACCGCGCCGACGCCTACGTGCTCGCGACGGGCGGGCTGGTCGGCAAGGGCGTGGACTCGGACCGCGATGGGCCGGTCGAGGCGGTGTTCGGCTGTCACGTCCCCGCACCCGACGA
This sequence comes from Halobaculum halobium, assembly GCF_030127145.1. Classification (NCBI taxonomy): domain Archaea; kingdom Methanobacteriati; phylum Methanobacteriota; class Halobacteria; order Halobacteriales; family Haloferacaceae; genus Halobaculum; species Halobaculum halobium. The sequence goes on along the minus strand of NZ_CP126158.1, from coordinate 985,701 downwards.
CCGGATGGCGTGGTCCGAGGAGGGCGCGTTCGCCGACCACGCGTTCGCGCGCTTCGGGGTCGAGCCCGACGACCGACTGCGGCCGGTGGGGAGCGACGGGTCGCCGGAGTTCGGGAACCTGTTCGCCGCCGGCGGCGTCGTCGGCGGCGCGGACGTAGCGCGCGAGAAATCGGCCAGCGGCGTCTCGCTGGCCACGGGGCTGGTTGCGGGACGGTCCGCGGCGGAGGAGGGGTGACCGATAATGCACGACACTCACGACACACACGGTGACTGCGGCTGTGACGGCGACGAGGCGGAACCATCCGCGGCGACCGGAGAGGGCGCCGTCGCCGACGGCGGGACCGCTGCTGCTCCCGACAGCGACGCCGCCACGGACGGCGGAACGGCCACGGAGACGGGCGGCGACTTCGAGCCCGTCGACGTGTTCGAGGGCTCGGAGATGGACCTCCGGCCGGGCGCCGACTCCTGCTACAAATGCACGTCCTGTGACACCTCCTGCCCGGTCGCGGAGGTCGATGACTCGTTCCCCGGGCCGAAGTTCCAGGGCCCCGAGCAGTGGCGACTCAAGCGCAAGGAGGACACGGAGGTCGACGACTCGATCACGGGCTGTTCGAACTGCATGCGCTGTGACAGCGCGTGCCCCTCGGACGTGCCGCTGTCACAGATGCACAACACCGCCCGCGGCGAGTACGTCGACAACCAGATGGACAAACTCTCGCGGGAGTACCTCCGCAACCGCATCCTCGCGAACTACGGCACCCTCGCCGGCATCGGGTCGAAGGTGCCGCGCCTCACGAACGCGATCATGGGCAACTCGCTGGTCCAGAAAGTCAACGAGAAGCTCCTCGGGATCACCGCCGAGCGCGACTTCCCGGAGTTCGCCGACCAGACGTTCCGGAGTTGGTGGAAGCAGCGCGGCGGCCCGAAGGTGGAAAGCGAGGACAAGCGGATCGCGTACTTCCACGGCGACTACGCCAACTACAATACCGTCGAGGTGGCGAAGGCGCTCGTCCGCGTGTACGAGGCGTTCGGCTACGAGATCCTCGTCCCCGACCAGCGCTGTTCGGGCACGCCGATGTTCGCCAACGGGATGCTCGACGACGCGCGCCGGTCGGCCGCGGTCAACGTCGAGAACCTCGGCGACGCCGTCGAGCAGGGGTACGACGTGGTCGCCTCCTGCACCTCCTGCTCGATGGCGCTCCGACAGGAGTACCCCGAACTGTTCGACTTCGAGGGGACCGAGAGGGTCGCGGCCAACACCTACGACGCGCTTGAGTACCTCCTCATCAACGAGAACGTGATCGACCCGATCCGCGCGGTCGACGGCGACCAACTCGACCTCCCGGACTTCGCGTACCACGCGCCGTGCCACTCCCGGAACCAGGGGCTCGACCGGCAGGCGGTGGAGCTGTTCCGCCACCTCGACGGCGTGAACGTGGAGGACGTCGGCGACTCCTGCTCGGGCATCTCGGGCACCTACGGGTGGAAAGAAGAGAAGTACGACTACTCGATGGAGATCGGCGAGGAGATGTTCGAGCACATGGAACACGCCGAGGGCGAGACGGGCATGACCGAGTGCCCCACCTGCTCGATGCAGATGGAACACGGCACGGGCTACGAGATCGACCACCCGCTGCAGGTGCTGGAGGCGGCGCTGGTCGACACGGACGTGGAGATCTGACGGACCCGGGGAACGGAGAGCGGGCGCGTCGCCGTCGCGGTCAGTCGTCGGACGCGGTGGCGCCCGCGGTGGTGCCGCGACCGTCGTCGCGACCGTCCCAGTCGAACTTGCGCTGGAAGTATAGCGCGACGTTGACCAGCGCGAGCAGCACCGGCACCTCGATGAGCGGGCCGACGACCGTCGCGAACGCGACACCCGAGCCGACGCCGAAGACGGCGACTGCGACGGCGATGGCCAGCTCGAAGTTGTTCGAGGCGGCGGTGAACCCGATCGCGGTCGTCGTCGAGTAGTCTGCGCCGATGCCGCGACCCATCCCGAAGCTGACGAGGAACATGACGACGAAGTAAATCGTCAGCGGCACCGCGATCAGGAGCACGTCGCCGGGGGCTGCGACGATGTTGCCGCCCTGCGTGGCGAACATCACGATCACCGTGAACAGCAGTGCGACGAGCGTCACCGGGTCGACGCGTGAAACGAACTCCTCCTCGTACCACGCTTCGCTTTTGACGCGAGTGCCGACGTAGCGGCTCAGGAACCCCGCGGCGAAGGGCACCCCCAGGAAGACGACGATCGCCTCGATCACCTGTACCGGAGTGACGTCGAACGTCGTGATCCCGTCGACGAGCGACTCCATCCCGAGCATCGAGGGAAGCACCAGTGCGAAGAACCAGACGTACACCCCGTAGGTGAGGATCTGGAACAGGCTGTTGAACGCGACCAGCCCGGTGACGTACTCGGTTGAGCCCTCCGCGAGTTCGTTCCACACGAGCACCATCGCGATACACCGGGCCATCCCGATGAACACGAGTCCAAGGAAGTACTCGGGACGCGCCGGGAGGCCGGGGACGACCCCACCGAAGAAGACGACCGCAAGCCCGAACATCAGCGTCGGGCCGATGAGCCAGTTCTGGACGAGGCTCAGGCTGAGCACGCGCCAGTTGCTGAAGACGGTCCGCAGCCGCGAGTAGTCGGCCTTCGCCAGCGGCGGATACATCATCGCGATCAGTCCGATCTCGACGAGGTGGAGGTCCTGAATCGGCCCCGTCACCGACGGCGCGACGAACCCGAGGCCGACGCCGATCGCCATCGCCCCGAAGATCCAGACGGTGAGGTACTTGTCGAGGAAGTCCATCGACCGCGGGTCGCCGCAGGCCTCGCAGCCGCAGCTCGGCCCGTGTTCGTGGGCGTTGCCGTCGGCGTTACTCATCGCGCACGCTCCCGCCAAGAACCGTCACCAGCGCCACCGCGCGGTTGGTCGCGCGGTACTTCTTCCACCGGCCGTCCTTGCGCCCCTCGACGAGCCCGGCGTCGACGAGCGCCGAGAGGGCGTGACTGAGGCCGCTCTCGCTCACGTCGACGACCGCGTTCAGTTCACAGACGCACAGCTCCTCGTGCGCGGCAACGAGGACGCGCACGAGGCTGTAGCGCGTCTCGTTCGCCAGCGCCGAGAGGACGTCCAGTTCGGTCTCGACTTGCGAGTTCTCGAGTGCGGCCTCGAGGGTCCCGAGTTCGTCGAGCCGACGCTCGACGTCCTCGCTGCGACACTCCCCGAGTTCGTCGTCGAGATATCGGCGAAGTCGTTCGGTGGCTTGTGCCATCGAACAACGATTGAAAATACATTCAATTAGTTGTTTCGCTACGGATCGGGAACCGGGACGGATGCCGGCCCAATAAGCGGCTACAGTCGGGTGAAAATTCGATGGCTGTTCCGGACGGCTGGGCGGAACACACTTTCGTTTGATTGCCAACGCATCGAATCGGACTGTGACCGAGTCAGTCGTCCGTCACGACCGGTCGACGGGTGGAACGGGTCCGGGAGTCCGAGAACGGTCGGAGACCTCCGCTTCCTGCAGCGCATCCGCTCGGGAGCCGTCCGCGTCGTACGCGGCGTAGGTACTCTCACCGGACTGCGTACTCGTGATCGAGTAGACGCCACCCTTCGACCGCGCGTCGGCGTAGAGTCCCTCCTCAACCGTTTCGTCGTCCGCAACCGTCTCGTTCGACGTGATCGCGAACAGCGCGTCGAACGGCTTCCCGAGGTACTCGGTGAGTCCGGTCATGTTCTCTACCAATTGATTGAAAACACAATCAATTATGAGTTCTGAACCCGGATCGGACAGATCCCGTTTTGGCCGCCTACATCCATACATAATGTATTTTGACAGAGGATGCCGGCCAGAGATAGTCGTCTTTTGATTGAGTGATAGCAAAATTGGCTTATCCGTCCGCACCGGTCGCGTTCGCCGACGGGTCGCCCTCGTATTCTCCGAACACCTCGTCGAACAGCGTGACGACCCGCGATCCGATCTCGTCGCGGATCGCGGCCACCTCCTCGGGCGACTTCCCGTCGGGATCGGCGAGCGCCCAGTCGCGCGCCTCCACCGCGTCCGCGAGCGACAGCGTCGAACAGCCCATCGTCGCGACGTAGTCGCAATCGTTCAGTTCCTCGTCACTTACGGCCTGGGGGGTCCGGTCGGACATGTCGGTCCCGAGTTCGGCCATCGCGTCGACGACTTCGTCGTGGACGTGGTCCGCGGGGTGAGTGCCGCCGGTGAGGAGCTCAACGCGGCCCTCCAGCCCGCGACGTTCGACCTCGCGCTGGGCGAATGCGTACGACATCTGCGAGCGCCCAGCGTTCTGGACGCAGACGAACGCGAGGCAGACGAGCTCCTCGCCGGTAGGGTCCGCGGAGCTGGCGGCACCGCGTCCGTCCGCGCTGTCGACGGTCTCGCGGGTCGTTTCTCTCCCCGTTCGAATCGAGGGCTCGCCCCGCTCGCCCTCGCGCTCGTCGCTCACGCCTCCACCCCGCGGGTCGCATCGAGCGCGTCCAACAGCGCGTCGGCGCGGTCGGTGGTGTCGTAGTAGCGCCACTTCCCCTCCTTTCGACGTGAGACCAGGCGAGCGTCGGTCAGCGTCGACAGCGCGTGACTGACCGCCGAGGCGCTCACGTCCAGCAGCGGTTCGAGCTCGCAGACGCACAGGTCGCCCTCGGCGGTCGCGAGCAGTCGAGCCAGTCGGTAGCGCGTTTCGCTGCCCAGCGCCGACAGCGCGTCGACGTCGGCGGCGGCCCCGCCGTCCTCGACGCGGGCGCGCTCGTCCAGCGCGGACAGGTCGTCCAGTCGGTCGTCCACGTCGTCCGCGCAGCCCTCGCCCACCTCGTCTGCGATGAGGCGTTCGAGCCGTTCGGTCATCGCCATACGAACGAATGCAGAAGCGTTCATATGAACGTGGCGAGCCGAGCGGTCCGGAGGGCTCGGGAGCGCTCCCGAGAGTTCCAGAGGGCCGGGAAGTGTCGGCGACGTTGAGGAGGATTCACGACGAACGACGGGACGCCGTCGCGGCGGGTGGCGCCGTCCGGTCGGCAGACGAGACGAGTTCGATTCCAGTTCGGTCTCGACGTGCGGCCGTCGGTCGCCGACGCGTGGGTCCGGCGACCGACGAGAGCCGCTTCGAACGGCGCTTGCGACACCGTCGTGTCAGGCGACGCCGCGGACTCGGATGCGTGGGTGGCTCGCTGTCGTGTTGACGGCGAGGAGTCGCACGTGACTTCCGAGCCGCCTGCCTCGCCGAGCGACGCGAGGTGACGCGATGCGCGACCGCCGTTCCTTCGAGAGGTCGGGCGCTTCGTTCGTTCGACCTCGCGTTACTCGTCGACGGGCGTCTCCACGGCGACGCGCGCCACGCCGATGGTCACCGCGACGCCCTCGACGGTCCACTGCTCGACGAGGTCGAACTCCGCTTCCTCGTCGTCGACGAACGCGTCCGCTCGGGTCTCCTCGGCGACGTACTCGCGGTGATCGTCGACGAAGCCGGCGACCCGGTCATCGTCGACGTCCAACGAGACGCGGATGCGCTCGTCCACCTCGAGGTCGAGCTCCTTGCGCATCTCCTGGATGCGGCGGACCACGTCGCGGGCGTACCCCTCGGACTCCACGTCCTCGGTGAGCTCTGTGTCGACGTAGACCGTGCCTGCGTCGAACTCGGCGCTCACGACGCCCTCGGGCGCCTGTGAGTGGAACTTCACCATCTCCTCGTCGAGTTCGTACACCTCGCCGCCGACCTCGACAGCGAGGCGGCCGCTCGCCTCCAGGTCGGCGCGGGTCGATCCCTCGATGGCGGCCATGACCTCCTGGGCCTCGCCGCCGAAGGCCGGCCCCAGCGTCGACATCTCGGGCTCGGCAACCTCGACGAGCTCGCCGTAGGAGTCGACGACCTCGACCTCCCGGCTGTTCACGCGGTCGGCCAGCAGATCCCGGAGGGTCGCGACCGACTCGCGAGCCGCCTCGTCGTCGCTCTCCACGACGACGCGCGTGACCGGCCATCGGAGCTTCCGCTCGGCGCGCTGGCGGGCGTTCGCGGCCGTCTCCTCCACGTCGCGGAGGACCGACATGTCCGTCTCCAACTGCCGGTCGCGGAACTCCTTGTCCACCTCGGGTCGGGCGAGCTGGTGGACCGTCGTCGCCTCGCCGTCGAGGTGCTGGTACATCCGCTCGGTGAGGTACGGCGCGTACGGCGCGAGCAGGCGCGTGACCTCCCCGAGCACGGTCGCCATCGTGTCGTAGGCGGCACGCTTGGAGGCGCTGTCCTCGTCTTCCCACATGCGCTCGCGGATCGCCTTCACGTAGAAGCGCGACACGTCGTGCGTGACGAACTCGAGCAGGGCGTTCAGCGCGTCGTCGATCTCGTAGTCGTCCCACGCGTCGTCCATCTCGGCTTTCACGGTCTGCAGGCGAGAGAGGACCCACTCGTCCACCACGTCGAGGTCGGCGCCGTGGATGTCCGGTTCGGCCGGGTCGTAGCCGTCCAGCTTCATATACGGCAGCGGGAACCGGAACACGTTCCAGAGGATGTTGAGCGTGGACTGCATCTCGTGGAGGCCGTCCCACTCGAACGCGAGGTTCTTCTCCTGCTGCTCGTGGCTGAGGAGGTAACACCGCAGCGGGTCGCGCCCGGCGGCGTCGATGGCCTCCTCGGGCTCGACGATGTTCCCCTTCGACTTGGACATCTTCGAGCCGTCGCCCATCGTCGTGAAGCCGTGCATCAGCACCTCGCGGTACGGCGACTCCCCCAGCGCGGCGGTGCCCATGCCCAGTTGCGACCAGAACCAGCCGCGGGTCTGGTCGTGCGCCTCGATGATGAGGTCGGCGGGCCACAGCTCCTCGAAGTCGTCCTCGCTGCTCGGGTAGCCGATGGTCCCGAGGCTGGCGACCGAGGAGTCGAACCACACGTCGAACACGTCCGGCACGCGCTCGTAGGTGATCCCGTCCTCGGTGATCGTCAGGTCATCGACCGACGGACGGTGGAGGTCGATGGTGTCGGGGTCGACCGCTTGGTCGACGCGCTCGGCGAGTTCCTCCCTCGTGGCGACGACGATCAGGTCCTCTGCGTCGTACGTCTCGGCGTCCTCGGGCACCCAGATCGGGAGGGGAATGCCCCAGTAGCGCTGTCGAGAGACGTTCCAGTCGGGCGCCTCCTCGACGAAGTTGCGGAAGCGGCCCTCGCGGGCGGAGTGGGGGTGCCACTCGGCGTCGTCGATGTTCGCCAGCAGCTCGTCTTTGATCTCGGTGATCCGGATGAACCACTGGTCGGTCGCGAGGAAGACGATGGGGGTGTCACACCGCCAGCAGTGGCCGTAGCTGTGTTCGTGGGTCTCGCTGGCCAGCAGAAGGTCCTTCCCGTCGAGGTCGGCGATGATGTCGTCGTTGGCGTCGCGGACGAACTGGTCGGCGTACGTGCCGCCGGCATCGGTATAAACGCCGTCGCCGCCGACGGGACAGAATGGCTCCAGCCCCAGCTCCTCGCCGCGTTCGAAGTCCTCCTGCCCGTGGCCGGGCGCGGAGTGGACGAGCCCCGTGCGGTCGGCCTCGACGTAGTCGGCGGTGTACACCTCGCCGGCGCCCTCGAAGCTCGGGTGCTCGGGTACCTCCTCTGCGAGCGGGTGGTCGTACGTCCAGCCGACCAGTTCCTCGCCCGAGAACTCCCCGACGACCTCGAAGTCGTCGTAACGGCCGCGGCGGAGCGCGTCCTCGACCGTGGATTCCGCGAGGAACAGCGTCTCGGTCTCCCCGTCTCTGGTCGCCTCGACCTCCTGGTAGGTGAGGTCGCTACCGACGGCGATGAACGTGTTCGCGGGGATCGTCCACGGCGTCGTGGTCCAGATGACGAGGCTCCCCTCGCGGTCGCTGAGGGGGAACTTCACGTAGATGGAGGGCGATTCGATGTCCTCGTACTCGACCTCGTTGTTGGCGATGGCGGTCTCACAGCGGGGGCACTGGGAGATGGAGCGCTTGCCCTGCTCGACGAGGCCGCGGTCGTGGACCTGGGACAGGGCCCACCACGCCGACTCCATGTACTCCGGTTCGATGGTCTGGTACGGGTCGTCCCAGTCCATCCAGGCGCCGATGGACTGGAAGTCCTCGTCCATGTTCTCGCGGTTGCGGACGGCGAACTCCCGGCACTCCTCGATGAAGTTCTCCATGCCGAACTCCTCGATGTCGCGTTTGGTCTCGAAGCCGAGCTCCTGCTCGACTTTCGTCTCGATGGGGAGCCCGTGCATGTCGTAGCCGGGGCGGTCGGTCACGTCGTGGCCGGTCATCCGCTTGTGGCGGATGACGGTGTCCTTCAGCGTCTTGTTCCAGGCCGTCCCCAGGTGCATCTGCCCGGTCGTGTACGGCGGGCCGTCGACGAAGAAGAAGGACGGATCGTCGGCGTGCGCCTGCTTCGTCACCTCGTAGGCGTCCGTCTCGTCCCAGCGCTCGGAGACGGCGGCCTCCACCGCCTCCGGCGTGTACTGGTCCGAGATGTCGCTGTCGTCCATGCTCGGTGTGAACCGGCGGGAGTACATCAAGTCGGTGGTCCACTGTCGCGAGTGCACACGGGAGCGCAGACGCGCTCTGATCGTCGCGTCGCTCTCACCGACTCGTCCCTCCCGAGTCGCTTCCGCCGCGCCCACCGCACCGCTCTCACCGCTGAGAACCGCGGCGGAGCGTTCATACAGCGGCCGGGAAAACTACTCGCCGATGACCGACGCAGACGATCCGGAGGAACCCGACGATGAGGGGGCTGTTCGGGACGTCGTTCGCGTCGACGGAGCGGAGCCGACCGACGATGGCGAGGAGCACGACGACGGATCGCCGCTGGACCGCGAGGGCGTGATGGACCCGGACGACCTCGAGATCCGCGGCCGCGACGGCGTCGACGAGACCGACGACGGCCGGTACGTGATATCGACCGTCGCCGGACGCGACGATTCGGAGGAGCCGAAACAGGGGACGGCGCCGACGACCGGACGACGGGCCGTTGCGGACCCCGCGCCCGGAGGCGACGACTCGGACGTGGGGTCCAGCGTCGACACAGACGGGACGACGGCGTCCACGGATCTCTCAGGCGGCGGATCAGCCGCCGGCGGCCTCGCCGGAGAGGGAGAACCCCGGGGCGACGCCCGAGAGCGAGGCGACGACCCGCTGGCCGCGGTCGCCGCGGAGCTCGGCGCGCTCTCCTCGTCGCACGGCTTCGCGCTCGCGGTCGCCGCGGGCGGCGAGACGGACACCCTGCGCGTCGCCTCTGGGGACCCGACCGACACACTGGCGACGGCGCTGCGGTGGTACGCCCGCCGCGTCAATCCCGACGAACCGGCTGAGGAGACGGTCGCCGCGTTGCTCGCGGACTCGGACCTCGGTCTCGACCTCGACTAGGAGCCCCGCTCCGGGCCTGCGTCCTCGACGAGGTCGATGAGCGGGGACGGACGGTACGCCGTCCGTCGATCCGCACGCTCGGAGCCTGAATCCGCCTATTTTGTCCCCGATGTTTATTCGACGTGCCGACGAAGGAGACATGTGATCGAACGCGTTCTCGTCCCGATGGACGATTCCGACCTGTCCGAGCGGGCGCTCAGATACGCGCTCGAAGCACATCCGGCCGCCGCGGTCACCGTCTTGCACGTCGTGGGCGAGCCGTCCGGGATGATGGGCGCGGCGGCGAGCCTGGCGCTCGAGGGGGACGCCGAGCAGGCGGGGGAGGACGCCTCCGAAGACCTGTTCTCGCGGGCCCGCGACGTCGCCGAGGAGTACGACGCGACGGTCGAGACGGAGGTCGGATGGGGAAGCCCCGCCAAGGAGATCGTCAGGCGGGCCGAGGAGTTCGACGCGGTCCTGATCGGCGCCCACACGGGTGGCGTGGCAGAGCGGTTGTTCGTCGGCAACGTCGCGAAGAGCGTCGTTCACAACGCGCCGGTTCCCGTGACCGTCGTGCGCTGAACGGTCCGACTCCGCCGCCCGTTCGCCCGCAGAACGGGCCGACGCCGACTCCGCTGCCCTCTCGCCGAACGTGGAAAGCCGTAAGCCGCAGCCCTCCGAAGTCGGTTCCATGAGCGACGACGAGGGGCTCGCGCTGACGGTCCGCGGCGCGGCCAAGCGCGACGCCGGCCGCGGCATCGCGCGCCTGTCTGACACGGCGATGGGAGAGCTCGGAGTGCTGTCGGGGGAAACGGTCGTTATCGCCGGCGAACGCGAGACCGCCGCGAAGGTGTGGCCCGCGGGGACCGGCGCCGAGGACGCCGAGATCCTCATCGACGGCGAGACGCGGGCCAACGCCGGCGCGAAGATCGGCGAGCGCGTCCGCGTCCACAAAGAGCGCGTCGGCGAGGCCGACGCGGTGACACTCACCGCGCCCGCAGCGCTCGACGGCGTTGATATCGACGGCGACGCGCTCTCGCGCGCGGCGAAGCGCGACCTCGACGGTCGCCCCGTCAGCGCCGGCGAGCAGGTGCGCATTCCGCACCTCGGAGGGAACGTGTTCGTCGTCCGGGAGACGCGTCCCGAGGGACCGGTGAAGATCCACGACGGAACGCGCGTCGCCGTCGAACGGCAGGACTCGGGCGGTCCAGGCGCCGAAGCCGGTGGCGACGACCGGCCGGGTGTGAACGCGTCGACCTCCGGGACGGGCGCGTCGGTCGACCTCCCGACGCGCGATCGGCGGGCCGGAGGGGCGAGTCGGGACGACAGCGGGAGCGGCAGAGACGGCGGGGACGACGACCAGAGAACTCCCGGTGGCGCTACGGCACCGACGCCGCCCGCCGGCGGCGTCACCTACGAGGACATCGGCGGCCTCGACGACGAACTCGACCTCGTGCGCGAGACGATCGAACTGCCGCTGTCCGAGCCGGAGGTGTTCGCCCGCCTCGGCATCGATCCGCCGAAGGGGGTGCTCCTCCACGGCCCGCCGGGGACGGGGAAGACGCTGATCGCGAAGGCCGTCGCAAACGAGGTCGACGCCACGTTCATCTCGGTGTCCGGTCCGGAGATCACCTCGAAGTACAAGGGCGAAAGCGAGGAGAAGCTTCGGGAGATCTTCGCGGAGGCGAACGAGTCGGCGCCCAGCATCGTCTTCTTCGACGAGATCGACTCCATCGCCGGCCAGCGCGAGGACGGCGGCGACATGGAAAACCGGATCGTCGGCCAACTGCTCTCGCTGATGGACGGCCTCGACGCCCGCGAGGACGTGATCGTCATCGGCGCGACCAACCGCGTCGACTCGATCGACCCCGCCCTCCGGCGGGGCGGCCGGTTCGACCGCGAGATCGAGATCGGCGTGCCGGGCGAGGCCGGGCGTCGGGAGATCCTGGAGGTGCACACCCGCCGGATGCCGCTGGCCGAGGACGTGGACATCGACCGCCTCGCCGCGCGGACGTACGGCTTCGTCGGCGCCGACGTCGACTCGCTGACGACGGAGGCGGCGCTGACTGCGCTGCGGCGCGCCCGCCACGAGGACAGCGCGGTCGACCTCGCCACGGTGGAGGTGACCCGAGCCGACTTCGAGTCGGCCCTTGCGGCGGTTGAGCCGTCCGCGATGCGCGAGTACGTCGCCGAACAGCCCGACACGACCTTCGACGAGGTTGGCGGGCTCGACGAGGCCAAGAAGACCCTCGAACGGGCGGTCACCTGGCCGCTCACCTACGCCCCGCTGTTCGACGCCGCCGGCGCGGACCCGCCGACCGGCGTGCTCCTCTACGGGCCGCCGGGGACCGGAAAGACGCTGCTCGCGCGCGCCATCGCGGGCGAGTCCGAGGTGAACTTCATCGAGGTCGCCGGGCCCGAGTTGCTCGACCGCTACGTCGGCGAGTCCGAGAAGGCCGTCCGCGAGGTGTTCGAGCGCGCCCGCCAGGCCGCCCCGTCGATCGTCTTCTTCGACGAGATCGACGCCATCGCCGTCGACCGCGACGGCATGGGCGACTCCTCGGGCGTCGGTCAGCGCGTCGTCTCCCAGCTGCTCACCGAGCTGGATCGCGCCAGCGGCAACCCGAACCTCGCGGTCATCGCGGCGACGAACCGCAGAGAGGCGCTCGACGACGCGCTCGTCCGGCCCGGGCGGCTGGAGAGCCACGTCGAGGTGCCGCTGCCGGACGTGGCGGGGCGCCGGAAGATCCTCGCGGTTCACACCGAGCGCACGCCGCTTTCCGAGGACGTGGACCTGGAGCGCGTGGCCGACCACACCGAGGGGTACTCCGGCGCGGAACTCACGGCGGTCGTCCGCGAGGCGACGATGCGGGCGGTCGAGCGGGTCGCCGACGAGTTCGGCGACGAGGCGAACGACCACGCCGACGCGCTGTCGGTGACGATGGCCGACTTCGAGGCCGCGATGGAGCGGGTCGCGCCGCCCGAATCACACGACTGACGGTGGTCGATCGGGCGTAGTTGAGGCGATCTCGTCGCCGTCGGTTGGTCCGCGGAAGTTAACGAGTCTCCCGTCGGCGTCGGCAAGGTGCCGCGGTAGCAGGATCGCCTCGCTCGCCGGCGGGTAGCCGGCGGACGTCCGGGCGAGCTTCGCCTTTCGCGCGTGTGAACGTTCAGCATGGCTGTCCGCCGGCTTCGGCGTCGAGTGCAGGGATGAGTCCACGGCAGGTAGGGCGGCTCAAGGGGTACCCACGTGAATCTCCGTCCGTCGTGGATGAAGTCGTTGAACACTCCGCCAACGAGAGGAAGCCGCGCGGAATACGGACCGCAACCGCACCTTTATGCGTTGCACACGGGCGACCGAAATGCTGCGAACCCATGATTTCTCAGGGCAGAGAGCGGCTACTACCCTACTAGTCGGGTATCAAATATACATCTGTAGACAGGAATATTGGGGGTGGGGATGAGACGGAATACAACCCGACGGTCGATGTTGAAGTGGTTTGGAACAGGAACGGCGATGATCGCAGGCGGAACCGGCGCTGTCACCGCCCGCGGTGGCGGTCGTGGCAAGCGCGACGGCGCGAGTGCCGAGAACAGCGTCGTTGAAGCCGCCGACGAACTCGGGTTCTCAACGTTGCTCACCGCCGTCACGAACGCCGACCCGGTCGTCGCTGACACGCTGACGAACGACGATCAGTACACCGTGTTCGCACCCACGAACGAGGCGTTCGAGGACTTCTTCGAGACGGTCGAAACGGCGACCGGTCTCACGGCTGCAGACCTGTTGGAAGACCCCAACAACCTGCTCACGGACACGCTACTGTTCCACGTGACCGGGGGCCGTCGCTACGCCTCGTCGGTCGTCAACGCGCCCGCCGTCGAGACCCTGCTCGGCGAACCGGTTTCTGTCGACGGCACGACGCTCGACGGCCGCGCATCGATCGTTTCGACCGACGTCGAGGCCTCGAACGGCGTCGTGCACGCTATCGACGCGGTGCTGACGACCCCGACGGTCGATCAGGTGCTGGAGGGATAGCGACGGCGCACCCGAATAGCCACCCTGGGGGCAGGCACTACGGTACCTGCCCTGACCAATCGAGAGACTGGCTTCTCGATACAGACACTACCGATGCCACGCCGGACGGTACACCGGACGCACGTGGCTCGTCGTTACGCGGTGGGTAGAGACCTTCTCGCGTACTGCGGGCAATCTTTGCACTCGACAACTCAGCGCGATTCACCGTCTGTCAGGGAGGCTCCGGTGTCACCCCTCGCGCGGCGCTCGGCGTCCCGCACGTGTGCGCCACTCGGTATCCGTGATCCGAACTGCGCAGAAACCGAAGGCTACGCGATGTGAACGCACGAGAGAATGGGGTCGGAGGGATTTGAACCCCCGATCGACTGATATCTCCGGTCGGCACCTCGGTACTCCAGAGGGTCGTCGTCGCGTCCGATGATCAGTCGGACGCTCGGTATATCAGTCTGGAGTTCGTCACCGGGCGCGTTGCCTCTGGAGTCAGTCGCCATACCGGGCTTGGCCACGACCCCGTGCGGTCGCACATACCCCGGAGCGCCGTAAAGGGATTTCGATCGGATCCGGCTACTCGCGGTCGGTCTCGTTCCACGAGCACTCCTGACACTTGTAGGCGGTAACGAACTCCATGACGCTCGGCATGTAGCCCACCGAGATCACGTCGCCGCCGCAGTCCGGGCACTCGCGGTCGGCGTCCTCGATCGGCTCGGCGTCCATCACGGAGTCTCCCTCGACGATCTCGGCGAGGCGCTCGGGCGTCACCATCCGTCCCTCGACGACGCGGTTACTCATGGCCTGTCGTCGGCCGCGGATCGGTAAAAGCTCGCGGTCCGAACGGGGATTCTCGGTCGCCGCCGGCGGCTCCTCGGGACTACAGCCAGGGCTCGCGGGAGGGATCCCCGTCGGAGTCGTCGTCGTTCGAGTCGTCCGCCGCCTCCGCAGTGCCGGCGGAGTCGACGGGATCGATCCCCGCCGCCGGCGCCGTCGGCGAACTGCCGAAGGCGACGTTCGGGTCGGCCTCGCGGTGTCCGTTGGCGGCCGCGTCCACGCTCTCCGCCTCGGATGCCGCCTCGCCGTTGAACTCGTCGCCACCGTCGGTCGACACCGCGCTGGCCGGCGAATCGGCGACGTCGCGGTCGGATGAACCGACGCCGGCGTCGTCCGCCCCCGCGTCGGCCGCGTCGTCGGAGTTCGGGTCGTAGGCGAACAACCCGGTGACGACGAGGACGCCGAGCGCGACCGGCTGCTCGGTCGGGAGCAGCCCCAGCACCGACAGCGAGAGGATGCCCAGCGCGACTGACGAGCCGAAGCGGAACCGGTCGATGTCGACGCGACCGCGCAGGTGGTCGCCCGCCAGTGCGACCGACAGCGCAAAGGCGACGCCGACGCCCGCGGCGGCGCCGGCCCGAGCGAGCAGATCGGGGTTGAGCGACACGACGAGCTCTGCGCCCGTCGGCTGGAACGAGGCCAACAGGCCGAGTCCGATGATCGCGCCGGGGCTGGGGAGGTACTCGCCGATCTCCGCGCTGGCGGTCTTGGCGGCGACCGCGAGGATCACCAAGCCCGCGAAGCGGTGGAACACGTCCGGGTTCAGCAGGCTCTGGATCGTCTCCGCCAGCGCAGCCTCGGCCATCGCCACCGGGATGAGGACGACACCGAGCAGGAGGACGGAGACCGCCTTCTCGCGGGGGGTGCCCTCCATCTCGGCGAGCACGACCGCCATCGTGGCGGAGCCGCCGAAGATGAGCAACCCGGTCTCGATGATACCGAACGGAACCGTGAGCGCGCCAGCGATGACGAGCGCGGGGAAGATACCGTCCACCAGCGGCAGCGCCATGACGGTCGCGAGAAGCTTGGTGGCGCCGCCGACGCGCCGTTCGAGGCGCACCGCGATCGGGTGTGCTGAGGTACTCACGGCTCAGCGATGCGATCCGGCATAACCCACGACCGGATGGGAGGCTGGTGACGACCCTGAGTCGACGGACACTCGGGCGGAGCAACGCCGGGCGCGTTCTCCTGTGCACCAGTCGAGCCCGCGTTTGAACGGGATAAATGTCGGGAGTGCAGCGTTGTCGCTCACTCGGCCGACGATACCCGTTTCAATTCGGGACTCGAAGTCCATACTGTCACTGTGACGTAGGTGAGACTTAATGATTGCGTGGGACGTGCCCACACAGTTCGAGCAAGTTCTCACCACCATTTAAATATCAATGCTACGGTCTCACGGCCCTCGAACGAGATTCCCGACACTCTCACGGGATCGCGGGTCCGTTCGAGCAAGTATTGCGGACGTTGGTGGATTTGCTCGGAGTTTCCCCCGCCGACCGATGGCCTCACCGTCGCCCGTGCGGCTTGGATTCGCGCTGTTCGTGGCGAACTCGGCTCCCGACACCGGTCGGTCTGGTTCGCGTCCGCGTCCGCTCCGCACGGTGTGCACCCCGCTGCAAGAGTAGTCGGTGAACCGACGCAAATGCCCCCGATTCTGTGCACGTCTGTGTGGTACACACTGTCCAAGGCCCTCGGTTCTCGGAACGTTTTTGCGGTGTCCGCGAACACCGTTGATATGGCGAACGACGGGTCCGACGGAAGTCCGTTCTCACAGAAGCTGGAGGTACCGGAAGCGCTGACGTTCGACGACGTCTTGTTGCGACCCAAGGAGAGCCGGGTCGAACCCGACGAGGCGGACGTGTCGACGCGCGTGTCCACCAACGTCGAGTTGACGATCCCCGTGCTCTCGGCGGCGATGGACACGGTCACCGAGTCCGAGCTCGCGATCGCGATGGCTCGCGAGGGCGGCCTCGGCGTGCTCCACCGCAACATGAGCGTCGAGGAGACGGCCGCGGAGGTCGAACGCGTCAAGCGCGCCGACGAACTCGTGATCCGCCGCGAGAACGTCGTCACTGTCGCGCCCGACCAGACGGTCCGCGAGGCCGACGCGATGATGGAGTACGAGGGCGTCTCGGGCGCCCCCGTCGTCGACGACGAGGATCGGGTCCTCGGTATCATCTCGGGCACGGACATCCGTCCGTACCTGGAGGTCGGCGAGTCCGACGCCGTCAGCGAGGCGATGACCGACGAGGTCATCACCGCCCCCGAGGAGGTGGACGCCCGCGAGGCCCTGGAACTGATGTACGACCACAAGATCGAACGCGTCCCCGTCGTGGACGAGGGCGACCGTCTCGTCGGCCTCGTGACGATGCAGGGCGTGCTCGCTCGGCGTGAGCACACCGACGCCGCGCGCGACGAGTCGGGATCGCTGCTCGTCGGTGTCGCGGTCGGTCCGTTCGAAGAGGAGCGCGCCGTCGCCGCCGACGAGGCCGGCGCCGACGTGCTGTTCATCGACTGCGCGCACGCGCACAACCTGAACGTCCTCGACTCCGCGGAGGCCATCAAGTCGGAGGTCGAGGCCGACGTGGTCGTCGGCAACATCGGCACCCGCGAGGCCGCCGAGGCGGTCGTCGACTTCGCCGACGGCCTCAAGGTGGGCATCGGTCCGGGCTCCATCTGTACGACCCGCGTCGTCTCCGGCGCCGGGATGCCCCAGATCAGCGCCGTCGCGCAGGTGGCCGACGTGGCCGCCCGCGAGGACGTGCCCGTCATCGCCGACGGCGGGATCCGCTACTCGGGCGACGCGATCAAGGCGGTCGCCGCCGGCGCCGACGCGGTCATGCTCGGCTCGTACTTCGCGGGCACCGACGAAGCGCCCGGCCGCGTCATCACGATGAACGGCAAACGCTACAAGCAGTACCGCGGCATGGGTTCGGTCGGTGCGATGTCGGAGGGCGGCGGCGACCGCTACCTCAAGGACGCCGAGGAGGACGAGGACTTCGTTCCCGAGGGCGTCGAGGCCGCGACGCCGTACAAGGGACCGCTCTCCTCGGAGCTGCACCAACTCGTCGGCGGCATGCGCTCGGGCATGGGCTACGTCGGCGCGGAGACGCTCCCCGGGTTCAAGCAGCGCGCCGAGTTCGTCCGCGTCTCGCAGGCCGGCCAAACCGAAGGCCACCCGCACGACGTGACGATCACCGACGAGGCGCCGAACTACAGCCCCGAGTAGCGCTCTCCGGTCGCCGGGCCCGCTCCGAGTGCCCCGTCCACTCCGACCGTCTCCCGTTCTTCACGCCACGACGTGATGTCTCACCGACGTGAACCGCCCGCTACCGGCTTCCTCGGCCGGTAGCCTTTCGATGCCGGTCGACGTACGTGATATCGGTGGTTGGTGGCCACCGCGGAGAGTGGGGCACCACGGCAGGCGTGACGCGAAACCGTCACCCGACCCACACCCGTTTTCGGCGGAGGGCTCTCGCATCGCATACGGTTAAGTACCCGGCGGTGACAACACCAATCGATGGCCGGACGGCGACGGTACGCGCGAACGCTCGCTCGACGGAGAGTGGCCGGACCGGCACGCGACACGCGAACGCGTGGTATCAGTTCGTCGGTCACTGACTGCCGAGTACGGGGACGAATCTCTCATGAGTGAGGAAACGGACGCCGGTGAGTCGGAGGACGCGGCCGGGGAGCCGGCCGTCCTCGTGGTCGAGGACGAACCCGATCTCGCAGATCTGTACGCTGCGTGGCTCGGGGGAGACTACGACGTCCGGACCGCGTACGGCGGGCAGAAAGCGCTCGACGAACTCGACGACGACGTCGACGTGATCCTCCTCGACAGGCGGATGCCCGGCCTGTCGGGGGACGAGGTGCTCGACGAGGTGCGCGCGCGCGGCATCGACGCTCGCGTCGCGATGGTCACCGCCGTCGAGCCGGATTTCGACATCATCGAGATGGGGTTCGACGACTACCTCGTCAAGCCGGTCACCCGGGAGTCGCTGCTGGAGACCGTCGAAGGGTTGTACACCCGCTCGACGTACGATTCGCGCGTGCAGGAGTTATTCGCCGTCTCGTCGAAAATGGCGGTCCTCGAGGCCGAGAAGGGACGCGCCGCCCTCGATGAGTCCGCCGAGTACGAATCGCTCGAACAGCGCGCGCACGAACTTCGCACGGAGCTCGACGAAGACGTCGCCGACTTCGCCGACGGCGACTTCGAGCGCGCCTTCCGCGACCTCGACGCCGACGGCGACGCGGACGACGACCTGTTCGACGACGCCGATTTTGAGGACTTCTGAGGCGAGGTCGGTCGCCACGGTGGCGTCGTGGCGCGCCGGCGGCGTCACGAGAGGAACCGCTCGAGCCGCGCCATCGCCTCCTTGAGGTCGTCCAGCCCGGTCGCGTACGACATCCGGAGGTGGCCCTCACCGCCGGCTCCGAACGCGGTGCCCGGGACGGCCGCGACACCCTCCGCCTCCAAGAGGTCGGTCGCGAACGCGCGGGCGTCGCCCTCGGGCGCCACGTCGGCGACCCGGGGGAACGCGTAGAACGCGCCACCGGGCTCTGCGACCTCCAGCCCGAGCTCGCGCAGGCGCGAGACGACGTACCGGCGCCGGCGATCGTACTCGCGGCGCATGCGCTCGACCTCGTCGTCACACCGCCGGATCGCCGCCAGCGCGGCGTGTTGCGCGGTCGTCGGCGCCGACAGCATCGCGTACTGGTGGACCTTGGTCATCGCGTCGATCGCCGGCTCCGGCCCCATCGCGTAGCCAAGGCGCAGCCCCGTCATCGCGTAGGCCTTCGAGAAGCCGTTGATGACGACCGTTCGCTCGCGCATCCCCGGCCGAGTCGCGACCGACTGGTGGTCCCCCTCGTACGTGAGCGCGGCGTAGATCTCGTCGGCGACGACGAGCAGGTCGTGTCGGCGACAGAAGTCGGCGACGGCGTCCATCTCGTCGGCGTCCATCGTCGCCCCCGTGGGGTTGTTCGGGTAACACAGCACGAGCACGTCCGCCTCGTCGGCGCCGGCCTCGCGCAGCGCCTCGGGCGTGAGCGCCCAGTCGTCCTCGTGGCGAGTGTGCACCGCGAGCGGCTCCCCGCCCGCGAAGCGGACGCCGGGTTCGTAGGAGACGTACGTCGGCGTCGGGAGCGCGACGGTGTCGCCCGGGTTCACGAACGCGCGAAACGCCAAATCGACCGCCTCTGAGGCGCCTGTCGTGACGAGGATCTCCGAGTCGGGGTCGTACGACTGGTCGTAGCGGGTGACGCGCTCGGCGATCGCCCGACGGAGATCGGGCATGCCGCGGTTGGCGGTGTAGCTGGTTCGGCCGCGCTCCAGCGACTCGATCGCCGCCGAGCGCGCCGGCCACGGCGCCGTGAAGTCGGGTTCGCCGACGCCCAGCGAGATCACGTCGTCGCGGTTCTCCGCGACCTCGAAGAACTCGCGGATCCCGGAGGGCGGCACCGAGGTGACGCGGTCGGCGGCCGCGAACCGAGACTGTTCGCCTGCTGTCCGCGAGGGTTCCCCGGTCGCGCCGCCGTCAGATTCGACTCGGCCGTCGCGCTCGGATCGGTCGTCGCGCTCGGATCGGTCTTCGTTCCCGCTCATGGCGTCACGGAGAGCCGATCGTCGTCGTCGTGGTCGGTGAACGAGATTCCGCGCTCCTTGAACGTCTCCATCACGTAATGGGTAACCGTCTTCGTCACCGCCGGCAGCGGCGCCACCTCCTCGGAGACGAACCGCGACACGTCGGCCATCGACGAGCCGGAGACGTTGACCGCGAAGTCGTAGTCGCCCGACATCAGCCGCAGGGAATCGACCGCCGGCGACTCCGCGATGCGGCGGGCCACGTCGTCGTAGTCGGTCTCGCGGTCCAGTTCGACGTTCACCTCGACGACGGCGCTGACGCGCTCCTCGTCGGTGGCGTCCCAGTCGACGATCGCGGTGTAGCCGCGCAGGGCCCCCGACTCCTCCAACTCGGCGAGCGTCTCCTCGACGGCCGCCTCGTCCAGGCCGGTCTGGCGGGCAAGGTCGGCGGTGGACTCGCGGGCGTCGGCGACGAGCGCGTCTAGCAGGGATCGGGTAGCCTCGTCCATACGTCCCGACTCGTTCGCCCGGCAAAAGCGGTTTCGCCCGGTGCGATATCAGCGAACACGGGGCACGGTCGCCGCGAACCGAATCACGCCCGATCCCGAGTCGGATCGCTCAAACCCGACAGTCACCCAGGGGAGTGTATGAACTACATCGCCTGGTCGGTGCTGGCGCTGGCGGCGTACTCGTTCGTTGCGCCGCTCATGCGACTGGCGACGGCCGGCGAGGGCGCCATCCCGAGCACCGTCGCCGCGTTCGTCGCCAACTCGGTGCTGGTCGTCGCGACGCTCGCCGTCATCGGGTTCACCGGCGACGGCGTCGTCGAACACCTCGCGGACCCGCGGATGCGCTACGTGCTCGCCGCGGGCGCGTGTCTCGCGGTCGGCATCCTCGCGTACTACCGGGCGCTGTCGGTGGGCCGGGTGTCGATCGTCGCGCCCATCTTCGCGATGTTCTTCGTCGCCTCCTCCGCCGTCGGCGTCGCGCTCCTCGACGAACCGGTCACCGGCCGGAAGCTGCTGGGCGTCGCGTTCGCGGTCGTCGCGGTCGTCCTCGTCGCCGGCGAGTAGCGCCGGTGGTCTTGGGACGGAATCGGCGCCGGCGGTCGCGAAGGTTTATCGCCCGAAGGGGGACCAGACGCCCCGAATGTCCGGATCTGACCAACCCGCGGGCAGGGCGCACGGAGTCGGGAGACGCGGTGGCGGGGCCAACGGTACCGAGACGCGAACGCGCGCGAGCACGGCGCGAGGCGGCACCGTGGGGGTCGGACGTTCCGATCGCTCCGGGGGTACGCGTCGCGACGGGACTCGAGCCGAAGCGGCGTTCCCGTGGTTCCATCGGCGGCTCCCGTCGGTCGTCCTCGTTGCGATCGCGGTCGCGCTCGTCGCTGGGACGCTCGCCATCGGAGCGGACGCGACCGCCGCCGCCGTTACCGCGGCCGATCGCGCCGTGTTCCGTGGACTTGATTTGGTAGCGCCGCTCGCCGGCGTCGCCGACGTGGGCGCGGTCGTGTCGGGCGTGAGCGGGTCGGTCGCGCTCGCGGTCGCGGGCTACGGCACCGCGCTGGCGGTCGTCCGGGCCGCCGCCTCGTAGCCTTTCAGCGACCTTTTGTACGGTCGTGTCGAACGTCGGTCCATGACCGAGTTCGAGAAGGACGACAGCGTCGTGCTGCACGACGAGCACAGCGAGTTCGACGGCGAGACCGGCACCGTGACGCAGGTCATGGAGACGATGTTCGGCGACGCGACCTACACGATCAGTTTCGAGGAGGGCCAAGAGCAGGGCGTCCCCGCCGACGCGCTGGAGGCCGCCGAGGGCGACGCGGACGACGGCGAGGAGTAACGCGACCCTTCTGGGGCCAGCCGGCGCGACGAGTTGCGGTCCGTCGCCGCGCGAGCCGACCCCTTTTCATCCCCGACCCGTCTAGAGGCGAGTATCGTGAGCTCCGTTCCCTTCCACTACGTCGATCTGCGGGCCTTCTGTTACGCCACGGAAGACGAGAAGCGCGTCGAGGACGCGCTGCGGACGTTCCTCCCCGAGGAGTTCGAGATCGACCGCGTCGTCAACGCGGGCCACCACGGCGACCGAATCGTCGTCCTCTCGGCGCGCGTCGAGCGCGCCGACGACGTGCGCCACGTCCTCGCGACGCTCGCGGACCTGCCCGAGTGGACCCGCGTCCTCGCCGAACTCGACGAGCGCGTCGACGACAACAACTCGCTGTTCCTCCGCCTCGACAAGCAGGCCGCATTCAAAGGCAGCGCCGAACTCGGTCCGGGGATCACCTTCCGCGCGAAGGTGGAGGCGTACCCCGCCAAACACGAGAAGGCGGTGAAGAACGCACGCAAGACGTTCGAAGAGTTAGCAGACGATGCCGCGGATTCCGGCGGCGAGGCGGCCTGAGGCACGCCGCCGGATCGACCGCTTACGGTTCGCCACGTCAGTTCACGGCCATTTGATCGAACAGCCGCGGCTCGGCCCCGGGTCGAGGGGCACGTCGTCGCCCGCGAGCACCGCGTCGATGGCGTCAGTGACGTACACTTCGGTCGCCTCGTCGTCGGGGTTGAGCGCGTCGTCGAGACGGCCGTGGTACGCGAGGGTGAACGCGCCGGCCCCGTCGGCGTTGCGTAGGAGGAACGGGTCGGGCGTGCAGACGGCGCCGTAGGCGCGGGCCGCTTCGGCGGTCTCGTCGCGGAGGTACGCGTCGTAGGCGACCTCGCCCGACTCGACGTACTCGACCATCCGCTCGAACGAGTCTTCCGGGTAGTCTTCGGCGTCGTTGGGATTGATCCCCACGACCGCGCAGTCGTCGTACTCGGCGGCGACGCGGTTCAGCAGGTCGAACTTCGCCTGCGCGTACGGGCAGTGGTTGCAGGTGAACACGACCAACACGGCGCCGTACCCGGCGAAGTCCGCGAGCGCGAGGGTGTCGCCGTCGACGCCGGGGAGTTCGAAGTCGGGCGCGGCGTCGCCGCGGGCGAGTTCGGAGTCGGAGTCGGTCTGGACCATTGTGGTCGGTGGTTGGGCCGGGTCGGAGAAAGTGGTTGGGCTACCGATCTACCAGTCGTGGTCGCTGATGTCGAGGATCGCACCACAGCGATCGCACTCGGACACCTCCAGCGGGTCGTCGGTGGTGGTCGTCACGATCGGTCGTCCGCCTGAGTCGGCACAGCGTTCACAGACGAGTTCGCGTTCTGAGGTCATGTCATCACGCTACCCAGTCGATACGTGAGGAGATAGTTATGAGCACTCGACCGATGGGAACAAGGTGCTCACACCGTCGGGGAACGGGAATCCCGTCAGTCCGCCGCCGACGGCGCCGTGTGGAACGGCTGCGTCGCAATCGACTCCCGCAGGCGCGGCAGCGCGTCGCGGCCGTGTTCGTGTGCCGCGGTGACGACCGCGAACACCTCCTCGCGGCTCACCTTCACGCCCTCCCCAGTCACCGCGCGCTCGGGATGCTCCGACAGCTCGCGCAGCGTACCAACCGCGAGCAGGTACGGGATCGTCCACGCCGCGAGCGTGTTGCCCTCGACCAGCGGAACGTGTTCGAGGTACGTCTGGGCGCCGTCGAGGAAGCCCCGCGCGTAGCCCGCGGTGCGGGAGACGACGCTGGCGGTGCCGTCGCGGTGCTCGGGGGCGACGACCTCGTCTTGCGGGACGCCCTCCGCGTCGAGCCACTCGGCCGGGAGGTAGACGTTGTTCTCTTCGGTGTAGTCGTCGTGGACGTCCTTCGCGACGTTCACGAGCTGGAGGAGCAGCCCGAACTCCTCGGCGACCTCGTACAGCCGCTCGGTGCGCTCGTCGTCGATGCTGCCCAGCGTCGTGACGAGATTCGTGATCAGGGTGCCCACGGTGCCGGCGACGTAGTAGCAGTACTCCTCGAGTTCGTTGCGGGTCTCGATGCGGAGGCCGCCCTCGTCGGCGTAGCGCTCGACGAAGTCGGCCATCCCGGTGGCCATCTCGCGGGCCGGCGGCACGACCGCGCGCCGTACCTCCGGCGGGAGGCCCTCGAAGGTGGCGAACACGCGCTCCACTTCGGCGACGACCTCCCAGTCAGCCGAGCGCTCGGGCTCTGGCGGGAGGTGCGGGTCGACCGAGGCGCGGAAGTCGCCGGCGTCGGTGTCGTCGTCGGGATCCAGTGCGGCGTCGAACTCCCTGAGGAGGGCGGCCTGTTCGTCGGGGGCGATGTGGTCGGCGTCCTCGACGGTGTCGGCGACCCGGCAGACGAGATAGCCGAGGCAGATGTACGACGACATCGGTTCGTCGAGGGTATCGACAGTCAGCGCGAAGGTGCGCGAGACACCCTGGACGGCCTCGTGGCACCACGCGAGGTCGGCGTCGGGGTGGGTCGCGGCGGGGCGGTCGGCGTCGGGCATTCAGTTGGAGTGGCCTATGGTAGGAGGGTTAAAAAGTACTGTGTGGTGCGTGTCGCGGTTCTGTCACACGATCGGCCCGGCGATTCCTCCGTCGATCCCGTCGCCGCCGGCGACACTGCAAAGATTGAAGCCGCATAACTCACAGGAACGACCATGGACTTCGGGCTGACCACCGAGCAACAGCAGATCCGCGACATGGTCGCGGAGTTCGTCGACAAGGAGATCGTGCCGCGAGCCGCCGAGATCGACGAGGAGGACGAGTTCCCCCGCGACATCGTCGATCAGATGGCCGAGCTCGGCCTGATGGGCATGCCGTTCCCCGAGGAGTACGGCGGCGCCGACCTCGATTACCACAGCTACGCGCTCGGGCTCTCCGAGATCGCGCGCGGCTCGGGCGGCCTCGGCACCGTCGTCGCCGCGCACATCTCGCTCGCGGGCAACATGCTGTACGCCTTCGGCGACGAGGAGCAGAAACAGGAGTACCTCACCCCACTCGCCGAGGGTGAGGACATCGGGGCGTTCGCGCTCTCGGAGGCCGGCGCTGGCTCGGACGTGCCCGCGATGGAGACCACCGCGGAAACGGACGGCGACGGCTACGTCGTCAACGGCGGGAAGCTGTGGATCTCGAACGGCTCGGTCGCCGACACGGTGACGCTGTTCGCGAAAACCGACCCCGACGCCGGTAACAAGGGAATCTCCTCGTTCGTCGTTCGTCCCGAGGAGGACGACGGCTTCATCGTCGAGGGGACGGAGCACAAGCTCGGCGACAAGGGCTGTCCGACCGCCGAGCTCCGCTTCGACGATATGTACCTCCCCGAGGACCGCCTGCTGGGTGAGGAAGGCGACGGGTTCGTGCAGGCGCTCAAGACCCTCAACGGCGGCCGGATCACCATCGCCGCCCGCGGCGTCGGCATCGCGCGGGCGGCGCTCGACGAGGCGGCCCAGTACGCAACCGAGCGTGACCAGTTCGGCGGCCCCATTTCGCAGTTCCAGGCGATCCAGCACAAGATCGCGGACATGGACACCAAGCTGCAAGCCGCGGAGCTGCTGATGCACAAGGCGGCGGACCTGAAGATCAAGGGCGAGCCGTTCATCAAGGAGGCCGCGCAGGCGAAGCTGTACGCCAGCGAGATCAGCCGCGAGGTGGCCAACGAGGCGATCCAGATCCACGGCGGCTACGGCTACACGAAGGACTTCCCCGTCGAGCGGTTCTACCGCGACGCGAAGCTCAACGAGATCTACGAGGGGACCAGCGAGGTTCTCCGCAACACGATCGCACAGCAGGTGCTCGACGAGTAACGCTCACTCGAGCGGTCTGGTATCCGCGGGCGGACTGCGGGGGTCCGCGACTCGCTCGAACCCGGACGCGAGTTCGAACAACCGAGGTTCGGCGAACGCCCGACCGAGCAGTTCGACGCCGACCGGCAGCCCCCCGTCGGTGGTCCCGGCGGGCACGGCGATCGACGGCAGGCCGGTGTGCGCCGACAGCTCGCAGTTCAGTTCCTCGAACGGCTGGTGAGCCGGAATCTCGACCGGCGGGACGCGCGACGGGGGGTACAACAGCGCGTCGAGGTCGTGCTCGACCATCGTCGCGAGCGTCTCATCGCGCAACTCCTCGCGTCGGCGAAGCCGACGGAGGTAGTCCGGGTCGCCGTCGACCGCGGCGGGATCGACGTCGAGCGCGCCCGACTCCTCGATCCGCGCGGCGATCGATTCGGCGACCGCCCCCGTCTCGACCACCTCCGCGAGCGAGTCGTACGGGGTCGCGTCGCCGATCTCCTCGAGGTAGCGGGCGAAGTCGCGCGCCCATTCGTACGTCAGGACTCGCGCGCTCTCCAGCTTCCCGAGGTCGACGACCTCGACGGGATCGACGACCATCGCGCCCGCCGACTCGAACGCCGCGATCGCGTCGTCGACGATCGCGGTCACGGCCGCCGCGTCGGCCGTCCGGCTCTCCCGCCCGTCGTCCGGTTCCCCGCGGGTCCCGAAGAACTGCCGCACGACGCCGACCCGCGCTCCCGCGAGTCCGTCTGGGTCCAGGTGGGCGACGTAGCCGCCGTCGGGAACGGCGTCGGCGCCGCGAGCCGTGACCGGGTCGGCCGGGTCGTAGCCCGCCATCGCGTCCAGCATCCGTGCGGCGTCGCCGACGGTTCGGGTGATCGGACCGGCGGTGTCCTGCGTCAGGCTCAGCGGGACGATCCCGGTCCGGCTGACCAGCCCCCGCGTCGGACGGACGCCGACGCAGGCGTTGAACGCCGGCGGCGACCGAACCGACGAGCAGGTATCCGATCCGGTGCCGAGTGTCGCCAGGTTCGCGGCGACCGCGACCGCCGTGCCGCCGCTGGAGCCGGACGGCCTGTGCGAGCGGCTGTAGGCGTTGCGCGTCTCGCCGCCGAGCGAACTGATCGTGTCGACGCCGAACGACAGCTCTTGGAGGTTCG
This sequence comes from Halobaculum halobium, assembly GCF_030127145.1. NCBI lineage: Archaea > Methanobacteriati > Methanobacteriota > Halobacteria > Halobacteriales > Haloferacaceae > Halobaculum > Halobaculum halobium. Next base: position 959,079 of record NZ_CP126158.1, on the reverse strand, counting down.
TCTTGCCGAGGATCACCGCCCCGGCGTCCCGGAGTCGCTCGACGACGAACGCATCGCGCGGGGGGCGGGAGTCGGCGAGCGCGGCACAGCCGGCTGTCGTCGCCATGTCGGCGGTGTCGTGGTTGTCCTTCACGAGCGTCGGCACGCCGTGGAGCGGGCCGACGGGTCCGTCCGCCTCGTACCGGCGGTCGAGGTCGCGAGCGCGCTCGCGGGCACTGGAATTCAGCGTCAGAACCGCGTTCAGGTCGTCGTCGTAGCGGTCGATCCGGTCGAGATAGCGCTCGACGAGCGCCTCGGCGGTCACCTCGCCCGCCTCCATCGCGGCGTGTACGTCGGCGACCGTCGCTTCGAGGAGATCGAACGAGTCCGGTGTCGCCGCTGTCATCGGCTGTCGGCGGGAGCAGGGGCAGTAATTATCGTGCACATGTCACACGTCAGCACGGGAACGCGCGCCCTGAATCTGTCGGCTGTCGCGCTCCGGAGGACGAAACGAGCCGCGCGTGACCGAGCGCGTCCGTCGCCGTCAGTCGCCGCCGAGGGCCGCGCCGCCCTCTGCGGGCGTGTTGAGTTCCACGTTGCCCGTGAGGTCCCGCTGCGGGAACGGGATCTCGATCCCCTCCTCGTCGAAGCGCTCCTTCACGCGCTTCACGTACTCCGCGCGGATCTTGACGAAGTCGGCGCGCGAGGGGTTGTCGATCCAGATGCGGCTCTTGAGCCCGACGTAGCTGTCGGCCAGTTCGGTGAGGCGGACCGACGGCGCCGGGTCCGCGAGGATCTCCGGGTGCCGCTCGGCCTCCTCGACGATGATCTCGGTCGCGTGGTCGATGTCGTCGCCGTAGCCGATGCCGAAGAGGAACTGCAGGCGGAGCGTCTCCTTCGCGACGGGGTTTTTGATCACGCCGTCGGTGAGCTGGGAGTTCGGCACCGTCAGCAGCTCGTTGTCGAAGGTTCGAACCCGCGACACCCGGAAGGAGATGTCCTCGACGATGCCGGAGTTGCCGTCCCACTCGATCCAGTCGCCGATGCGGAACGGCTTGTCGGTGAAGATGAAGATCCCGGCGACGAAGTTCTTGATCACGTCCTGCATCGCGAAGCCGATCGCGAGCGTCGCCGCGGCGGCGATCGTCGCGAGCGACTGGAGAAAGTCACCGTAGCCGGCCAGCCCGAACCCGACGGCGACGCCGGCGAAGACGACGACGAGGTTCGCGATCTTCCGCAGCGGTCGCTTGGCGTGCGTGTCGAGTCCGCGGGCGTCGAGCACCCGATCGAGCACCGGAACGACGAACGCCCGCCCGGCGACGTAGAACACCCCCAGCACGACGAGGAACGTGATCGCCGCGCCGAGCGGGTCCGCGAGCGTCGCCGGGACGCCGACGCTCGCGAGGAGGTCGGCGACGAGCGCCGACGCGTCCGACGAAGCCGACGCGTCGGGCGCCGGCGTGCCCGTCTGGAGGACCGCTCCGGCCCCCGAGACGCTCATTTGTGGAGCACCGCCGTGTGGCCGCGCGTCTCGACGAGGTCGGCAGACACCCGCTCGGCCAGGTCGGCGGCGAGCTCGTCGACGTCGGTTCCCGCCTGGGCCGAGCGGTGGAACTTCACCTTCACGAGGTCGCGCTCCTTCAGTTGGTCGTCGAGCTCGTCGACGACCGCCGAGACGCCCTTCTTGCCGACCCAGACGGTTACGTCGAGGTCGTGGGCCTGCTTGCGCAGATCCTGGTCAGTCATACGCCTCGCTACCCGTGGAAGCGGTTTGAAGGTTCCCGTTCGCGATGTAGCGTGCCTGCCTTCGGGTGTCACCCCCGCCGCGGATCAGTCTCGATACGGGTAGCGCTCGGTCGCGCCGCAGTCGCACCGGATCACGACGTGGCTTCCCTCCTGCAGTCTGACGCGAGCGTTGCGGCCCGGAATGAGGAACGCGTCGCACGCGTCGCAGGTGAACCGGTCGAACCGGCGAGGCAGCCCACAGCGGTGGCGCTCGGCGATCCGCCTGGCGAGCCTGACGGACTCGCGCGCCCGCTCGTCGTCGCCGGCGCGGGCCGACCGCTCGGCGAACTCGGCGAGTCGCTCGATCCGCTCTTCGGCGATCCGTGTGTCGTTCATCGGGGGCCGAGTACCCAACCGTCGGCGACGCCGGCGGATAGCGGTTTCGGGTACTCCCCCGCAGTCCGAGACCGGTCGGGGGCGACGCCGGTCGCCGCCTCGATTCCCGGATCAGTCGCCGGTCGCTGACTCGCCCGCCGGGTCCGTCGCGTCGCCTCGTGCGCCGTTCTCCCCGGGGGAGAGCGAGCGCTCCAGCCACAGCAGTGTCGCGACGACGAGCCCGCACACGACGACGAGCGCCGGCCACAACAGGCCGGACACCCCGTAATCGAAGAACAGGCCGCCGGCGAACGAACCGAGGCCGATCCCGAGGCGCTTGGCGACTTCGAGCATCGAGAGCTGGGTCCCGCGCTCGGCGGTCGTCCCGAGATCCGACATCAGCGCCGACGCGAGCGGGGAGTGCAAGACCTCCCCGACCGTCCGAACGAAGAGGTGAGCGGCGACGAGCGCGACACCCAGCAGGACCGCCGGTGCGGTGAGGCCGCCGCCGATGGGGACGCTGAGGAGGTCGGCGCCCCACGCCGCGAGCATCGCGACGGCCCAGCAACACGCCGAGACGACGAGCCCCCGCGTTCGTCGCCAGCCGCCGACAGCGTCGACCAGCGGAAGCTGCAGGAGAACGATCGTGAGCGGGTTCACGACGTACAGCGTGCCGAGCTGGGCGGCCGTGAGGCCCAGTCCCTCCTTGGCGACGATCGGGACCGTCGTCTGCATCTGCGCGTACATCACCGCGAAGCCGACGTTGATCCCCGCCAGCGCGAGCACTCGCGGCCTGGTCGCCGCCCGCCACCACGCCGCGAGCGCGCTCGGCTTCGACGACGCCGCGTGGGTTGCGTCGTCCGCGTCGCTGCCGCCGCTCGCGTCGCCGGCGACGCGGGGGACGAACAGGAGAATGACGAGCGCGACGACGGCGGATGTGGCGCCGTCGGCGACGAAGACGGCGACCGAGGCAACCGAGTAGAGGGCGCCACCGACCACGAAGCCGGCGCCGAAGCCGACGTTGTTCGCGACCTTCAGCAGGGCGTACCCGCGGTCGCGCTCGGCGGCGGCGGTCAGATCCGCGGTCATCGCGTGGCTCGCCGGCGTGTACAGCCCCCGAACGAACCCGGAGGCGACGCAAACGGCGACGAACGCGACGCCGAACGGGGAGATTCCGGTCGCGGCCGGGACTGCGGCCGGAACGGCGGCTGCGACCTCAGGAACGAACGCGAACGCCGCGAGCGCGAGCGCTGATAGCGCCATCGACGCGACCATCACGGGCTTGCGTCCCACCACGTCCGCGAGGAGCCCGCCGGCGGCCGTCCCTGCGGCGGTCGTCACGCTCTTGGCGCCCAGCCCGAGGCCGACGACCGACAGCGCGATACCGACTTCGAGGTGGAAGTGGACCGTCGCGAACGGGTAGACGAGGCCGCCGCCGAAGACGTTGATCAGCTGTCCCAGCGCGATGACGTAGACGGCGCGGTCGAACCCGCGGACGGCGTCGAGGGAGGGACGCTGCACGCCCCGCCGTTCGACCAGCCGACAAGTGAACCGTGCGGTTCCACACGGCGAGTATGGATGTCGCCTCTGCGTATTGATTCCGATATTATGGCTTCTCGGGGGCTCTGCGCGCCGTTTTCCGGATCGGGTCTGTCAAGTAACCAAAAGACTCTATACAATACAGTATAAGCATCCCACGAAGGAGGAACTCGGAATGGCCAAAGACACCGTACGGTATCCCGATAAGGTCGTCGACGAGATCGACGCGCTCGTCGAGGACGGGGTCTTCGAGAGCAAGTCCGAGTTCTATCGATTCTCCGCGGAGTACGTGCTCGCGCTCGTCAGCGACGACTGGGAGCCCGAGACGTTCAATTACGGCGAGATCCGAGACGAGCTCGACCTCCAAGAGGAGCCGGTGTTACTGGGTGCCGACGGGGGTCGCGACTTCCTCAACGCCGTGATCACGGTCCGCCAGCTGGGCCTGCGCAACGACTTCGCGGAGGCCGAGCAGTTCATCGACGAGAACTACGAGACGACCGACCGCTCGGGGATGGTCCTCGAGGAACTGCTTCGCGTCTACCGCGACCGCGCCGAGAGCGGTTCTTCCTCCAGCGCCTGAGGTTCTCGTCGCCGGCGACCGGTACCGTCTACACCCCTCCGACCACACGGCCCCATATGCGACTGGAACAGTTCTGGGGCGTCGGACCGAAGACCGCCGAGACGCTTCGCGAGTCGCTCGGCGAGACGGCCGCGATCGACGCCATCGAGTCGGCCGACGTGCGGGCGCTCGTCGACGCCGGGGTCTCCCGGGGGCGAGCGACCCGCGTGCTCCGCCGGGCCAACGGGGAGGCGGGCATGGACCTGTTCGGGACCCGCGACGCCCGCGAGGTGTACGACCAACTGCTCGATATCGCCGCGAGCTACGCCGTCACCGACCACGCCGCCGACCGCGTGCGCGTGCTCACGCCGCTCACGAGCGACGAGCGGCGCCGCGAGCGCCTCGACGACGTGCTTGAGGCCCGCGACGCGTGGGCCGACCTGCGTTCGGCCGACCGGGAGGCGGTGCTGGCCGCGTTCGCCGAGTACGACGAGGCGGGCGGCACCGACCGCGCGGCCGTCGAGTGCGCGTTGGCGCTGCGGACGGCCGGTCTCCGTGGCGGCACCTTCGCCGCCCTCGACGGCGTCGACGACGAGGGCCTGCGTGAGGCTGCGGACGCGCTTGCTGCGCTCACCGACGACGGGGTCCGCGAGGGCGCCGACGACCGACTCGACCGCCTGCGCGAGCGCGCCGCCGCCGCGCGCGACCTCGCGGACTCGGCGTTCGACGTGGTCGAGACCGTCCGCGAGCGCGGCGCGCACGACGCCGACGCGTTTCGCTCGGCCGTCGTGGAGTACGTCGCCGGCGAGACCGGCCTCACTCGCGGCCGGGTGGAGTCCGCCAGCCCCGACGGCGCAGTCGACTCGGCGGACTTCGTGGGCTCCACGCTCCGGACACTGGCCGACGAACTGGAGGCCGAGGCGGACGAGCGCGCCGCCGAGGTCCGCGCGGCGTTGGAAGCCGACGTCGCGGACGGCGGCGCCGACGTGGACGCCGTCGTCGACGCGGTCTCCGACATCGCCTTCCTCCTCTCGCTGGCTCGCTTCGCCGTCGCGCACGACCTCACGCGGCCGGCTCTCGACGGCGAGGGTCTCGCGGTGTCGAACGCGCGGAACCTGTTTCTCTCGGGCGACGTGCAGCCCGTCACCTACGCCGTCGGCGGTCACGACCTCCCGGTCGACGCATCGGCCGACAGGCTCCCGTCCGGTGACCGAGTCGCCGTGCTCACCGGCGCCAACTCCGGCGGGAAGACGACCCTGTTGGAGACCGTCTGCCAGGTGGTGATCCTCGCGTCGATGGGGCTTCCCGTCCCCGCCGATGCCGCCGAGGTCGGTCGCTTCGACACCGTCGTGTTCCACCGCCGGCACGCGTCGTTTAACGCGGGCGTGCTCGAGTCGACGCTGAAGTCGGTCGTTCCCCCGCTGGTGGGCGAGGGCCGGACGCTGATGCTCGTCGACGAGTTTGAGGCGATCACCGAGCCCGGCCGCGCGGCCGACTTGCTCAACGGACTCGTAGAACTCACGGTCGACCGCGGCGCACTCGGCGTGTTCGTCACCCACCTCGCGGACGACCTCTCGCCGCTCCCGGAGGCGGCTCGCGTCGACGGTATCTTCGCGGAGGGGCTCACCAACGATCTGGATCTGCTCGTCGACTACCAGCCCCGCTTCGGCGTCGTCGGCAAGTCCACGCCGGAGTTCATCGTCTCGCGGCTCGTCGCCAACGCGTCCGACCGCGCAGTCCGGCAGGGGTTCGAGGAACTCGCGTCTGCCGTCGGCGAGGAAGCCGTCCAGCGGACGCTCTCGGACGCGGAGTGGGCGCCGGGGGAGAAATAACTCCGCGGCGATCCGGCGCCGTCGAGCGGGCCCGCCGCGTCAGTCGGCCGATGCGACGGGGCGGTCGGTCGTCGTCGCGTCACCCGAACCGGCGGCGGCATCGCCGTCGCCGCCGGCGTACTCGGCCAACTGCGTCTCGCCGAATACGCCCCGGTGTTCGTAGACGACCCACGTGTACGGCACCTTCGACGCCACATCGAGGAACGTGAACAGCATCACGGTCCCGAGCGTCGACACCAGTCCGAAGCCGGCGCCGCTGGCGAGCCAGACGACCGGATAGACGAGCCAGATGACGCTGCTTTGGTTGCGCAGCCGGAGGAACAGCCGCTCGCGCTCCGGAGTCATCTCGCCGGCGCTTCGCGGGTACACCCGGAACAGCACGTACATGGTGGCCGCGAACGCGAGGCAGGCGCCCGCGAAGGCCGCCCACTTCACGGTCCCCTGTGTCGTCGTTGCGACCCACCCGCCCGCGATGAACAGGCCGTCGAAGACCGCGGCCGTCAGCATCCACCGTCGTTCCACGTCGACCACGTAACCGACGTACCACACCATCACTGCGGTCGTGACGAACCAGTCGAGGTATCGCGCGACCTCCGCCTCGACGCCGCCGACGGTGAGCCGTCCGAATCCGAGCGTCATCGCCGCGTACGCCACCACGGCGAACGCGGGAACGATCAGCAGGTACCGGAACTTCCCGGCGTCGTCGTCGAGCGCGTCGTCACCCAACAACCACCCGACGACCACGACGCCGACGAGCATGCTGACGGTCCCGCTCGCGAACACGAGCGTCTCGATCGTCGCCGCGTCGAGGCCGCCAATCATCGGCGGTCACCCCCGTCGGCCCGCTCGGCGGGACTTCCCGGGTCGCCGCCGTCACTCATCGCCGTCGTCGCCGATCCGGGTCTCCCGGACGAGGGCACGGCGTCGCTCTCCGCGGAGGTTCCGGCCCCGCCCGCCCGCGATTCGCGCACGTCGAACGCCGCGAGCACGTCGAGCAGGTCGTCCGAGCGCGCACGGAACGTCTCCGACTCCTCGACGACCGCGTCGACGGCGTTCGATTGCTCGCTTGCGGCCTCGTCCGCCTCGGCGGCGCGGTCGGCCGTCCGGTCGCTGTTCTCCGCGAGGTCGTCGATCGTCTCGGAGACGCCCGCCGCGGCCGAGGCCTGCTCGGCGGTCGCGTCGCTGATCTCGCGGACGCCCTGGTCGAGGTCGTCCACCGCCTCGGCGATGTCGTCGAGGCGGTCGACGGCCTCGGCGACGGTCGTCGACCCGTCGCTCACCTGTTCGCTGGTCGCGCGGATCGCCTCGACCGCGCGCTCGGTCTCGGTGCGCACCTCGTCGATCATCTCGGCGATCGCGTCTGCGCGGTCGCCGGTGTCCTCGGCGAGGCCCTTCACCTCCTCGGCGACGACCGCGAAGCCGTCGCCGGCGTTTCCGGCGTCGCTGCCGGCGCGCGCGGCCTCGATGCTCGCGTTGAGCGCGAGCATGTTCGTCTGCTCGGCGATGTCCCTGATGAGCTCGGCCGCCTCGGTGATCTCGGCGGTCGCCTCGTCGAGCGTCTCGATCCGGTCGACCGCCTCGCCCATCGTCTCGTCGACGTCGCCCATCGTCTCGATCGCGTCGCCCGCGGCCGAACGGGCCTCCGCAGAGGCGTCCGCCGCCTCGTCGGTCCGCTCGACGAGCGACTCGGTCGTCGCGGCGACCTCCTCGGCGGTCGCAGAGAGGTCGGCCGTCTCCTCTGCTCCCGTCCGGGCGGTCTCGCGCTGCTCGTCGGTCGCGGCGTCGATGTCGTCGGTCGCCGCGAGCACGTCGTCGGTCCGCTCGTCGATGCGCTCTGCGGCCGTGCGCACGTCGGCGGCGCCGTCGGCCACGTCGCCGGCGAAGGTGTCGACCCTCGCGAGCGCGGTTTCCAGTTCGTCGACGGCGTCGTTGAACGCGGTTCCGACCGTCTCCATCGCGTCGTGCTCGCGGTCGACGTCGATCCGCCGCCGGAGGTCGCCGTCGGCGACCGCACGCATCGTGTCGGCGTAGTCCTCGGCCGTCCGCTGGTAGTCGTCAGCCAGCGACTGGGCGCGCGCCTCCGCCGCCTCGGCCTCCGATCGCGCGGCGTCGGCCTCGTCGATCCGCGCCGCGAGCGACCGGCGCATTCGGTCGACCGAGCTGTACACCCGGCCGAGTTCGTCGACGCGCGAGGTTCGAACCTCGACGTCGAAGTCGCCGTCGGCGATCGCTTCGGTCTGCTCTTCGAGCGTCCGCATGGACACGACGGTGTTCGTCCCCAGATACGCCCCGAGCACTACCTGTCCGGCCGTCGCCATCAGTATCGTCCCGACGACGTTGCGCGTCACGAGCCCGTAGCCGACTACCGCACCCGTCGTGAGTGCGAAGCCGACCAAGAGCTTGGCCGCGAAACTCCGTCGAAGCAGTCGTACCATTCTATGCGGTCACTCGGCGTGGCGACATATCAAGGCAGTCCGCAAACTATCGAATTTGAATCTCTCGGCGCCGGCGTTCGAACGCGGACGGCGTGGCTACCCGAACGCGCCCAGACTCGACTGGAGGTCGCGATCGCTGTCTCCGGGATCGACGTCGTGGCCGACGAGGTCGCGCATGTCGACCGCGTACGTCGTCCCGGCGTTCTCCAGCACGAGGATCCGCCCTTTCGTGCCGACGACGGTTCCCGAAGCGAGCGTCTCGGCGACGGGACGCCCGCCCAGGTCGAGGCCGTACTCGAACTCGAACCGCTCCTCGTAGTCGACGCCGTCGAGCAGCGCCGTCCACGCGTCGTCGTCGACGGCGCGGGCGAGGCCGTCGACCTTCGCCGGCACGCGGACGCGGTCGGGGACGCCGTCGCCGGAACCACCCTCGAGCCCATCGGCGGCGATCCCCGCTTCGATATCGCGGGCGATTCGGCCGTTCTCGACGGTTCGCAGGTGGACCGCGCGGTCGGCGCCCTGCTCGCGGAGCCGAGTGTCGAGGCGCCACTCCCTCGTGACGCCCACCTTGAACGTGTCCGGGGCGAACGCGGCGACGTAGATCGCGTGGTCGTCGAAACAGTCCATCTCGTCCTTGAGGCACGTCCCGGTACAGCGCGCACACACCCACGTCGAGCGGTGGTCCTCGCAGTACGGCGCCGACTCGTTTCCGCAGGCGACGTGGCCGCCGTCGTGGACGGTCCCCGCGCAGCGGCGCTCGCCGAGCCGCCAGGACAGTTCCGTCCCGGAGTCTAGCGCCACCCGGTCGACATCGCCGGTCGCGGTTCCGGGTGGGGCGTTCGGATCCGGGGCGCCGTCGCTCACGAACAGCGCGCCCGCCGGCGTCTCGTACCCCACGATCTGCACGGCCGCAGGTAGTCACTGCCGGGGTAAAGCGGTGTTCCATCCGGCCGGCTTCGCGTCGACCGGCCGACCGCTCGTTTGTCGACGGCCGCCAAGTTCGTCGCCCGAGACGCCGGCGACGACGCGGCGATCTGGCGCTGGAGCGAGGGGCGCGTTCGCGATGGCGCTCGGGAGCGAGACGCTCGCGCCCTGAGAGTCGGTCGACTACGAGGCCGAGTGGGCGTCGCCGCCGTCGGCGAGTACGAGGGCACCGGGTCGCTGGCGGGGAGCGATACCGACGCGTCAGCGACGATAACGGCGGCCGCGTCGGCGGAGGAATAGCGGGGACCGTCGGTCCGGTCAGTCGTCGCCGGCGGGTCGACCCAGCGAGACGTCGCGGCGGGCGATGGTACGGATTCCGGTGGCGAACTCGGCGTAGCTCGTGTTGCGGTACTCGTTCATACCAGGTGAGACGCACCACTGCCGTAAATAGTTTTCCGCGACCGAGTAAATAGTTCTGCAGAGCGAAGCGCGGGCGGGTCGACCCGCTCAGCGAAGCTCCGCGAGCAGGTCCCGCGTCGCCGCGCGGACGGCGTCGTCGCTGGAGGCGGGAGGTTCCCAGCCGAGGGCGGCGAGTTTCTCCACAGACAGGCGCATCTTGGGCACGTCGCCGGTCCAGCCGCGGTCGCCGCCGGTGTAGGTGTACTCGGGATCCAGCCCCATCTCCTCGGCGACGATGTCGGCGATGCGGTTGACGGAGGTCGTCGTCCGCGACCCGAGGTTGTACGTGTTGAGGTCGCGCTCGCCGTGTTCGACGACGTGGCACATCGCGTCGACGCAGTCGGTGACGTGGAGGTACGACTTCTCCTGGCGGCCGTCGCCGAGGATCTCCAACTCGTCGGGGTCGGCCTGGAGCTTCTGGATGAAGTCGGGGACGACGTTGCCGCGCTGGTACGGCCCGACGATGTTGGCGAAGCGGTACACCCACGCGGTGAAGCCGTAGCTCTTCGCGTACGTCGAGATGAGCGCCTCGTCGGCGAGCTTCGAGGAGCCGTAGATACTGATCGGCTCGAGGGGGGCGTAGTCCTCCGGCGTCGGCCGCGGCGCCTCGCCGTAGACGGTCGATGAGGAGGTGAACGCGAGGTTGGAGACCCCGGCGTCTTCCATCGCCTGGAGGACGTTGTACGTCATCTCGGTGTTCTCCTCGAACAGCCGTCGGTCGTCGTCGAAGTTCGTGTCGGTGTACGCCGCGAGGTGGAACACCACGTCGAGGTCGGCCGTCACCGCATCGCGCGACTGGGCCTCGTCGGTGAGATCCGCCTCGATCACGTCGACGCCGTCGGGGATCCGGTCGCGCTCGCCCTTCGAGAAATCGTCGGCGACGCGCGCGTCGACGCCGTACTCGGACTGGAGGTGTCCCGCGAGGTGCGAGCCGATCAGGCCGCCGCCGCCGGTGACGAGCGCGGCGGTTCCGGTCAAGTCCATGACGTTCCGGGGGCGAGCGCGCAGAAAAGGTCTTGCGGTCGTCGCATGCCGGTCGCGGATCCGCGGTCGGCCGCCCGGTCAGGGCTCGTCGCCCGCGGAGGGGGCCAGCGGCTCGTCGATCCCGAGCAGTTCCGCGCTCGCCTCCCACAGTCGGTGCTGTGCGCGCGGGTCCTGTGCTTCCGTCGAGGGCTTCTTCTCGCGACAGTCGGCGAAGTACCGCCCGGTCGCGTCCGCGACCTCGTCGGCGACGGCGAGGTACACCGCCGTGGCCGCGCCCTCCGCGGGCGTCGTCGCGAACGGGAGCCGACCGAGCGCGCTCGCCGCACCAGACAGCGGCGCGGGGAGATGCCGGAAGAAGCCCGATCCGGGGATCGCACCGGGGTGGAAGCTGTTCGACGTGACCCCGCGGTCGTCGCGCTCGCGAAGCCGACTGCCCAACTCGGCGGCGAACTGCGCGTTCGCCAGCTTCGAGCGCTGGTACGCGCGCCACGAGGAGAACTCGTCCACCGATCGGACTGCGTCGAGGTCGATCTGGTCGCCCCGGTGGGCCTCCGAGGAGGTCGTGATCACGCGGGCGTCGTCCGCCAGGTCGCCGAGTAGTTCGGCGGTGAGCTGGTACGGCGCGAGGTGGTTCACCTGGAAGGTGTACTCGACGCCGAGGTCGGTGAGCCGCGCCTCGCGGAAGTACCCGCCCGCGTTGTTGAAAAGCAGGTCGAGTCCCTCGTCGCCGGTAGTGCGCCGGGTTGCATCGGCCAGCGCGCTCACTCCCTCTGGGTCCGCGAAGTCGGCGGCGACGAACTCCGCGGTTCCCTCGTTGACACCGGCGTCGATCTCGTCGACCACCTCGGCCCCGTCGTCCTCGTCGCGACCGTGGACGATCACGTGCGCGCCGAGGCGCCCCAGTGCGCGGGCCGTCTCTCGTCCGATCCCGCTGGTCGACCCGGTCACAAGCGCGGTCTCGCCGACCAGCCGTTCGTCGCCGACGCCGGCGATGTCCTCGGGGTAATTTCGCATGGGCGATCGATGGGGTCCAGGCGGGAAAGCACCTCTGGCGGCTCGCTCACACGCTCGCCGTCCAGGAGACCCGCGGTCTCGTGACCCCGACAATCGACGCCGATCGTCGGACGCGGTGGATCGAGGCCCCCGTTTCACTCGCGTCTCGCGTGTGAAGCGAACTGCCCTTACCCGGCCGCGCCGATGTCCGCGTATGACCGACGACGTCGTCGTTCTCCGGTACGGCCACCGCCCCGGGCGGGACGACCGGATGACGACCCACGTGGGACTGACTGCACGGGCGCTCGGCGCCGACCGGGTGGTTCTCCCCGACAACGCCGGGCAGTCAGCCGAGACGATCCGCGACATCACGGACCGCTTCGGCGGCCCCTTCGCCGTCGAGTTGCGCGACGACCAACGGGCATACACCCGGGACTGGGAGGGAACGGTCGCTCATCTCACCATGTACGGCGAGCGCGTCCAGGACGTGGACGCCGATATCCGCGCCAATTCCGTCGACGACGACACCCCGCTGCTGGTCATCGTCGGCGGCGAGAAGGTGCCGTTCGACTTCTACGAGGCGGCCGACTACAACGTCGGCGTGACGAACCAGCCCCATTCGGAGGTTGCCGGCCTCGCCGTTTTCCTCGATCGCTTGTTCGACGGCGAAGAACTGGAGCGTGAATGGGCGGACGCCGATCGCGTGGTAATGCCGCAAGAGACCGGCAAGAGGGTGGTCGACCCCGCTGACGCGTACGACCGAGACGAGGAGTAGCGGTTCGCGGAGGCCGGCCGAGATCGGTTCGGACCGGTCCGACCGCCGACTCGCAGCGGCGGAACACTGACTCGCAGAGAGGTCACAGACTCGCCGCGGCGGCACCGCGGTCGCGTCGACGTCGCCTCAGTGATCGTCCTCGCGCCACTTCTGCCCGCACTCGGTGCAGGTGAAGAAGCGCGTCTCGGACTCGTCGGCCGAGCGGATCTGCTTCATCTCGTAGCGCACCGTCTGCACCTCGTCGCACTCGGGGCACTTCTGTTCGACCGTCGGGCCGATCTCCGACTGGTCCATCTCCGAGACGTCGACCACGGTGCTCCCCTCCTGCCCCTGCGTCGTCGTCATTGCCCCCTCGGTCGCCTCGTCTCGGAGCTCCTCGTGGCCGCACGACCCGCACACCCACGTGTCGTCGTCCGGCTTCATCATCGAACCGCACTCGTCGCAGAAGTTCATACCTCCGGTGTCCGCCGTCGCCGCACTTAAGCGCCGGGATCTTCGAGATCGCGGGCGCGGGTCGCCGTCGCGCTCGACAGCGCTCGCCGACGATCCCCGGCAGCGCCGGCCTCAGCCGTCGCCCTCTGACTGCCCGGGCTCGCCGACCGTCTCGATCGGGAGCGCGGTCTGGAGGTCGGCGTACAGATCCTCGGGATCGGCGAACCGCTCGCTGGGGCAGGCTGCGACGTACTCTCCGAGATTGCCCTCGCCGTCGGCGAACGTGACGGTCGTGTCGGCGAACTCCCCGGCCGCCTCCCCGCGGCTCACCGGGTACTCCAACGCCTCGAACAGCGACCGCACACGGGACAGTTTGATTGTTGTCATGCGCGCTACCGTCGCTACGCGGCCGAGACGTATCACCGTATCGTCAAAACCGACTCACACGGTGATCGACTGGGGCCCGACTGACAACGGCTCGTCGCGTCGACCGGTCTCGCGCCGGTCGCGTCTCGTCTTTGCCGAGCGGCTCGCCCACGCGCTCGCCTGCGTCTTGCCGTCCGTCGGGCCCTCGGCGAGGCGCTATTCGAAGTCGGGCTCCCGCTTGTTCGCGAACGCGTCCATCCCTTCCCGCTGGTCGGGCGTTCCGAACAGCCCCGAGAACACGCGCTTCTCGTACGTCAGGCCGTCCTCCAGGCTCATGCCGTATGAGGCGTTGATCGCCTCCTTCGCCGCCGCGAGCGCGAACTGCGGTTGGGCCGCAAGGTCCGCGGTCAGGTCGTCGATCCGCGACTCCAGCTGGTCGTGGGCGACCACCTCGCCGACGAGGCCGTACTCGTGGGCGTCGGTCGCGTCGATGCGCTCGCCGAAGAGGATCAGTCGCCGTGCGACCTCGTCGTCGACGAGTCGGGGCAGTCGCTGTGTGCCGCCCCACCCGGGCACGATTCCCAGGTCGATCTCCGTCTGTCCGAAGACGGCGTTCTCGGCGGCGACACGCAGGTCACACGCCAGCGCCAGTTCGCAGCCGCCGCCGAAGGCGTAGCCGTTCACCGCCGCGATAGAGGGGGCGGAGAACGTCTCGAGCGAGCGGGCGATGTCGTGGCCCAACTCGGCGTACGCCTGCGCCTCCGGCGTGTCGAGGTCTTTCATGTAGGAGATGTCCGCGCCGGCGATGAACGCCTCCTCGCCCGCGCCGGTGAGCACGAGCGCGCGCGGGCCGGCGTCCTCCGCCTCCGCGATGGCCGCCTGCAGCGCCTCCAGCGTCTCGACGTTCAGCGAGTTCAGCTTCTCCGGTCGGTCGACGGTGACCGTGGCCACCTCGTCGGCGATCTCGAGGCTGACGGTGTCTGATTCGGGCATGCGCAACGCGTCTCCGTCACACACCGTAACCCTTCCCCATGCGACAGTCGACGCCGGTTGTCGGGGAGTTCACTCGTCTCCCGTCCCGCCGGCGCGCGCCCGCCGCAACCGGGAGGCCCAAATACTCCCGCGGGGAAGCCCTCGGCGATGAGCGACCTCACCGACGAGGAACTGGAGCGCCTCGCCGACGTGGTGCGACTCCAGCCGACGAAGAACAGCGAACTCGGCGAGCGGTGGGGAATGGACAGCGGCAGCGACGTTCACAGCTACCTCGAGGGCCCCCTGAAGGACTACTACTACCGCGACGACAACAGCCTCATCCGGGCGACCGCTGAGGCGGCCGAACTCACGGGCGCCGAGCCCGGCGTCGTCGACGACGAGGACGACCCGAACGCGGTCCCCGAGCGGATCACGGTGCCGGAGCTCCACGAGCAGGTGTTCCGCGTCGTCGCCGATCACGACGAGCGCTCGGAGTCCGTGGTCTCGGTGCTGAACAAGCTCCGCGACGAGTTCGGCGTCGATCCCGAGGCCGGCGACGTGCGCCGCGCGCTCCAGAGTCTCCGGCGGAAGAACGTCGTCGAGGTCATCTATCGCACGGTGCCGACGTTCAGGCTGGCGGTGCCGCGCGAGGAGGTCGAAGTTGCCGTGAACGGCGACCAGTAGGAGACTGGTCGCGCGAGCGATCGCAGACCGAACCAGGCGGCGCCGCGCGTGTTCGGAGGTGGTGCTCGCGTCACAGTCCGAATCTGACTCAGCACCCGTCGCCAGTCCGCTCCCGCTCGCGGTCGCGACGCTGCTCCAACAACGCCCGGATCCCCTTGCCCGGCCCGCCCTCGATCGGCCAGCCGTTGGTCCGCCACTGCGGCGGTTCCGGCGTGAACTCCGGGCAGCCGCCTTTGCACTCTGCGGCCGTCGGGACGCGCTCCTTCGCCGCGCAGTACGGCACCAGCGCGCGGCCCTCGCGGCGGAGTTCGAAGTGCCGGCAGTCGGGGCGCATCGTCTCCCGGTAGGACCGCCAGCCCCGCCCGTAGGCGCGCTCGGCCAACAGGAGTCGGGTCCGCGGGTCGCCGTCGGCCGCCAGCGCGGTCGGGTGCCACACCACCTCGCCGGCGTCGGCGCGAACGCCGTCTGTGAAGTCGAACTCGAGCACGCCGACCTCGACGGGGATGTCCTCCAACAGCGCCGGTGACACCCGGTCGCCGGTCGCGGAGGTCGCGACCCACACCTCGTCGGCGAGGCCCGCTTCCACGTCGTGGCGAAGTTGGTCGGCCAGCGCCGCGGCGGCGCTCGCGTCGAGGTCCGGCTTGTTCTCGATCGCGATCACCCGCTCGACCCAGTCGGGATACCCGCGGCGGCGACGGAACTCGATCCGCCCGTTCGCGCCCCGTCGCTTCTCGACGAGGTCCAGCGCCGCCGCCCGGTGGATCGCCTCGCGGACGTATCGCCACGGGAACCCCGGGTCGTCGAGTGCGTCGCGGTACCACGCGTACTCCCGCGGGGCGCCGCGAACGACCCGCAGGAGATCCGAATCCAGCGTCCGCTCGCCGAACGCCCGTCGAACCGCGAGCGCGTCGGAATCCACCTCCAGCACGACGGTGTCCCACCGCCGGTCACGGGTACCGAGTTGGCGCGCGACGACGACCGGGCGGTCGCCGTCGCTCGGGTGCCACGCGAGTTCGGCCCAGCGGCTGACGAGCAGTTCGAAGGCGAACTCGCTGTCGCCGGCGCCCCGAAACACACCCGGAGGTGGCGCGGACGCGGACTAACCGGTTTCGGTGTTCGAGACCGGACACCGGGCCGAACGCCGGGAGTTGCGAGCCGCGCGAGTCGGGGGTCGCCTTCCTACCCCTGTGATTCGAGGAGGTAGCCGTCTGCCTCCGTCGCCTGGAGTTCGTCGAGGTAGTCGTGGGCGTCCTCCAGAATGTCACGGGGGCCATCCTGCGTGATCGTGTTGAGCGCCTGATCGTAGTCGCGCCACTGCAGGTCGCGGTGCTCGGTCGACAACTCCGCGCTCGCTTCGAACGAGTGGGCGATGAACAGATGCACCGTCTTGTGGATGGTGTTCCCGCCCGCCTCGAACACGTAGTCGTACTCTTTCCGGAAGCCGTCGATGAGCCGGAAGTCTTCGACTCCCGCCTCCTCGGTCACTTCTCTGATCGCCGTCTGCTGGAGTTCCTCTTCTCCTTCGACCCCGCCCTTGGGGAACTCCCAGTCCCCGGGTCGGCTCTTCAGGAGTAAGTACTCCCTGTGGCCGCGGGTGTCGCGGAAGAGGATGGCTCCAGCGCTAGTCGCTTCGACCGACATTAGCGACAGGTAAGCTACCCCGGTTCAAGAGTATGTCGGAGCCGAGACCGCTCTATCGGGCCGGACGGCGCCTGAAGGCCGCCCAGCGTCGGCGAACCCCCAGGGGTTTCTCTGATTCCCCTCGAAGACGGCTCCCTGTCCGGACAGAAGCGACTCGACGCCACGGCGACCGATCGCCGGACCGAAGCCGCTCGGTATCGGGAGATCCCACGCGGACGGTGGCCAACGGGTGTCGTCGACGACAGCTGTGCCAGCCCACCACGTGCCGCCGCGCGGGTAGATGCGCTTTTGCCGCTCCGGAGAAACATGGAGGGTAGACCCTCAGCTCATGACCTTCGTAACCAAACTCAGATTCCAAAGCGGGGATCGCGCCGCGCTCGACGACACCGTGAACAGCCTCCGCGAGATGCTCGAACGAAAGGGTGCCGAGTGCAAGGGCCCGCACACGGAGCCCGCAGAACGTGTCCGCGTGCCGCTGTACGAGGGGCTTTCCTCGGGCGACGAGCTCGGCGAGTGGTCGTTCGAGGTGTTCGCCCGCCGACTGGAGATCCACGGCAACGACCACATCGCCCGCGAGGTCGGTCACATGGACTTCCCCGACTCCGTCCACGTCGAGATCGAACTCGAACAGAAGAAACCGCTCGGCCACCGACAGAACTGAGCCGTCGGGCCGGAACCTCCGCTCACGTGTACGTCCACGTCAACGCCGCCGTCTCCGTCGACGGGAAGCTCTCGTCGCGACGCCGCGAGCAGGTCCGCATCAGCGGCGCCGACGACTTCGACCGCGTCGACCGGATCCGCGCGGCCGCCGATGCCGTTCTCGTCGGCGTCGGCACCGTCCTCGCGGACGATCCGCACCTCACGATCGACGAAGCGGACCGCCGCGTCCAACGCCTCCGCAACGCTCGCTCCGAGAACCCCGCCCGCGTCGTCGCGGACTCGCGCGCGCGAACCCCGCCAGACGCGCGGATCCTCGACGACGAGGCGACGACGTACCTCCTCGTGAGCGATGAGGCGGACGACGAACGGCTCGACGCCCTCCGCGACGCAGGCGCGGAGATTCTGGTCGCGGGAGACGCCGACGGCCGCGTCGACCTCACGGCCGCCTTTGGCGCGCTCGAAGCCGAGGGAATCGAGCGCGTCATGGTCGAGGGTGGCGGCGAGCTGTTATTTTCGCTGTTCGACGAGCGCCTCGTCGACGAACTCACCCTCTACGTCGGCTCGCTGGTGATCGGCGGCCGCGAGGCGCCGACGCTGGCTGACGGAGAGGGCTTCGTCGACGACTTCCCGCGGCTGGCGCTGACCGACGTGACCCGCGTCGACGACGGCGTGCTGCTCTCGTACGAGCCTTGAAATACGAGGGCGGGACCACCCCGTCGCGTGCGCTGAGAACGACCGTCCGTCGTGCTGCGGGTGTGCGACTCACCGACGGACGCCGCCGCGAGTCGCCTGTTCGATTCACTCGACAGCGATGCCGATCGCGATACAGCACCGTCTTACAGTCCTCACCGTCGCGGTCGTGCGCGACGCCGGCATTCCAGTGGAACGGTTAACACCCGAACGCGCCAAGTGGTGGGCATGAGTACCGAAACAGCCGCCGGAGACCCCGTCCACGTGGAAAGCGAGGAGCAGTTCGCGGAGTTGACGAGCGAGGGACTCGTCCTCGTCGACTACCACGCCGATTGGTGCGGGCCGTGTAAGATGCTGGAGCCGACGGTCGAGGAACTCGCGGCGGAAGTCGACGGGCTGACGGTTCTCAAGGTCGACGTCGACGAGTTCCAGGGGCTCGCCGCCGACGCCGGGGTTCGCGGCATCCCGGCGCTGCAGTTCTACGCAGACGGGGAGGAAGCCGAGCGGCTCGTCGGCGTCCAAGAGAAGGAATCGCTCCTCCAGGTCATCGAGCGCCTGCAGTAACTCGGTTCGCGGGCAGCACCCACGGAGCGGTTCTCGCGACGCTACCGATCGCTGAGGCGCATCACCCGACAGGGTCGAATGCGTCGACGAGCGCGTCGTGCGCCTCGCCGTTGGACGCGATCAGTCCGATCGATCCGGGACGCCAGCGGTCGCCGTACACGTCGGTCGCGCGCCCGCCCGCTCTCCGTATCAGGTGAACGCCGGCGGCGGTGTCCCAGGCGTTGAGTTCGACCGTCGAGACGACCGCGTCGAGTTCGCCGGTCGCGACGCCGGACAGCGCCGCCTGCGCGCAGCCGAAGCGCCGCACGTCGCCGAACGCGTCGAGGGCCGTCTCGACGACGGCGGCCAGCCCGCGGCGGTGCCGCGGTGAGACTCCGAACACGGGGTTCACCAGCAGCGCGGCCGGGTCGGCGGTGTCGCTCACCGAGATCGGTTCGTCGTTCCGGCGCGCGGTAGTCGCCCCCGCGACGTACTGATCGCCCGTCGCGGGCGCGTCGTTCGCCGCGGCGACGGGCTCGCCGTCCCGACAGACGGCGACGCTCGTCATCCAGACGCGGTTGCCCTTCGCGTAGTTGACGGTGCCGTCGATCGGGTCGACGACCCACGCGACCCCCGTCTCCGGAACCGATTTCAGCGCGTCGTCTTCCTCGCCGACGACCGCGTCCTCAGGGTGCCGCTCGGTGATGTACTCGATGACCCGCCTCTGGACGGTGCGGTCGACGGCGGTGACGGCGTCCATCGGACCGTCGGCTTTCGTTTCCACGTCGTGCGCCGATCGGAACGCGTCGAGCGCGACGCTCCCGCCGCGCTCGGCCGCGGCGACGGCGGTTTCGAGCCTGTCGTCGATTCCCACTGCCGCTGACGGCTGGTCGGTCATACCCGTCTGTCGGGCGCCCGGTACAAGCCTCGGTCGATCCCGAGGGCCTCGGCAGCGCCGGCCCTGCGATCACTCCACCCGACCGATCGCGACGTCGTGGCCGGCCGCGTTCTCGTGGCCGGCGGCAACCCGGTTTGCGGTGCGTTCGGAGTCGCTCAGCAACTCGGTGGGGCAGTCGCGGCAGACGACGTGGTACCTGTGATCACGCATCTCGATCGCGGCGTCGAACGGAGAGAGGGTAAGTATCCGCAAGCTAACCCCGGCGAGCGAGTCGAACACGGGCGCTTTGATCGCGTGGCCGGGGGCGCCGGCTACGGCGACTCGACCGATTCGGCGGGCGCCTCACGATCGAGGTCGGCCGCCCGGGAGCGCGCCTGTTCGACGATCGACGGCGGCGCCTCGAACTCCATGTCGACCTGCGTGGCGTCGTACTCCTCGCGCTCGACGTGTCCGTTGTCGTGAATCCACGAGACCAGACTCATCGCGTCGTCCGACAGCGGCAACAGCAACCGTTCGCGCTTCCAGTCGGGGAGGTCGGCCTCGACGCGCTCGCGGAGCACGTCGATTCGATCGCCGGTCAGTCCGGAGACGCACACCGGGTTGGGCGCGAGTGCGGACAGCGCTTCGCGCTTGCGCCGGAGTTCGTCGTCGCCGAGCCGGTCGACCTTGTTGAACACGGTGACGATGGGCGCCTCGTTGCGCTCATAGAGCGTGTCGTGGGAGGTGACGAGCTTCTCGCGCATCTCCTCGACGGACTCGCTGGCGTCGACAACGAGAAGTACGAGGTCCGCGTGATACACCGACTCCAGGGTCGACTTGAACGACTCCACCAGCCAGTGCGGCAGGTCGGAGATGAACCCGACAGTGTCCGTGAGCAGCACGTCGCGCTTGCCCGTGTTGGCGCGGCGGGTGGTCGTGCCGAGCGTCGTGAATAGCCGGTTTTCGGACTCGGCGGTCGCGTCGATGTCGGGGTGCTTCTGTGCGTTCTCCTCGACGTCGAGATCGTCCGCCAGCCGTCGCAGCAGCGTCGACTTGCCGGCGTTCGTGTACCCCGCCAGCGCGACAAGGTCGAAGCCGGACTCGCGCCGCCGCTCGCGCCGCTTCTCCTCGGTCTCTGCGATCGCGTCGAGTTCGTCTTTGATGCGGCTGATCTGCGCTTTGATGTCGCGCTCGCGCGACTCGTCGTACTCGCCGAGCCCCATGAACCCGGGTCGCTCGTCGCGCTTCGCGAGACTCGCCTTCACCTCTGCTCGGGGGAGTTCGTAGCGCAGCTCCGCAAGTTCCACCTGCAGTTGGGCCTTGCGCGTCTGCGCCCGCTGCCCGAAGATGTCGAGGATGAGCGTGAACCGATCGACGACCTCGACGCCCTCGGGGAGCTTCGCCCCGATGTTGAACGTCTGGTACGGGCCGACCTCGTTGTCGATAATCACGGCGTCGGCGTCCTCGCGGGCGACGAGTCGCGCGAGCTCGCCGGCCTTGCCCTCGCCGAAGTGGTACGCCGGGTCCTGGTCTCGCGTCTGCGTGAGCGACGCGACAACCTCGTATCCCGCGGCGGTCGCGAGCTCCGAGATCTCCGTCAGGTCGGCGCGACCGCGGTCGACGCGCTTCGCGACGACCGCCGTCGGCTTCTCCTCGGTGTGACGGTCAGGGATGGCTGTCCCCCACCTCGCGGTTCGCGTCGGTCGGCTCAGTGTGCATGCGCGCGAGTACGCGGTCGGAGGACTTCAATTCCGCGCCGTCGGCGGCGATCCGACGGACGAGCCGGGCCCCCGACCGCCAGCCGCCTCGCGTGGCGGGTCTCGTGGCCTCGGAGGAGCGTATAGCGCTGAACGAAGCGACCCGAACGCGGCTCGATCAGTATCGTGCAGCCGTTCGTCCCACAAACGACTTAACCGGGGACGGCCCACTCAGCGGTATGCCAGGACCGGAACTGCTCGCACAGATAGACATCGACCCCCGGCAGTTGGGATTTGAACTCGGGACGGGAGCTGTCATCGGCGGGATCATCGGATTCGCGGCGAAGAAGGTCGCGAAGCTGATCGCGGTGATCGTCGGGCTGGAGCTCGCGCTGTTCAAATTCCTCGAATCGCGGGGCGTCTTAACCGTGAACTGGGAGAAGCTCGGCGGGTCGTTCGAATCGCTCGGAACGGCCGCGACCGCCGAGACGCCACCGTCGTGGGTCGAGACGATTCTCTCGACCCTCTCGGTGTCGGCCGGGTTCACCGGCGGCTTCTTCGTCGGATTCAAGCGGGGATAATCGCCGTTCGGTCGTTCCGCGTCCGGGCCGCGACTGACAGTTACCGGCGACTGATCTCGTCTTCTTCCTTCACGACGCGCGTGTCGGCCTCGCCGCTGGACACCTCGTTCACGAGGTCGTAGAAGTCGTTCTGCAGCCCCGCTGGGAAGGTGACGACGCCCACCCACGAGCCGTCGCTTTGCCACTCCTCGCGTTCGAGGTCGCCGAACTCGCGAACCTTCGCCTGTCCGGAACCGGCGTAGTCGGCTGGCAACTGCACCGCGATCGTCACCTCGTCGAAGCGGATCGGGATGACCGGTCGGAGCGCCTCCAGCGCGTCGTCGATCTGGTTCTCGACGGGCTCCATCGGCTCGACGGTGAACCCCGCCTCCTCCAGCGCGCGCTCGATCCGCTCGGGCGGGTGCGGCGCGTCGTCCATCTGCGGGTTCACCGCGTTGCGCGTGATCCGGTTGACCAGTTGCTTGTGCTTCTGTTCGAGCATCTCCTTGCGCTGCTCGGCGGTGATCTGGATCTCCCCGCGCTTGACGACCTCCGGAATGATCTCCATCGCGTCGGTCGTGCCGAACACCTCCTCGACGTCCTCCTCGGGCGGTCGGTCGCCGCGGGAGGCGTTCTCGAAGACGTCCTCTGCGGCGATCACGTCCTCCAACTCGCCGTCGAACTCGCCGCGCTTGATCGCCAGCGCCGCGTCCGGGTCGATCAGGACCTCGAAGCGCGTGCCGTGTGACTCCAATCGGGCGGTGACGGCCTCGTCGAGTGAGATCATGCGTGTGGATTCCGCCGCCGTGACTAAAAGGTATCCGGCGGACGCAATCGGGGGTCGCCGGTCAGCCCGTGCGGTTACTCCAACACCGTCTTCTCTTTCGTCACGACCTCCACGTCCGTGATCCGCGTGTCCGGATAGCCGCCGGTCACGTCCTTCTCTGCGGCCTTCACCATGTCCCAGACGACGTTCAGACCGGTCGTGACCCCCTCAAGCGCCTCCATCTCACAGCCGGTCTTCCCGGTCGTCTCGACGGCGACTTCGAGGTCGATGCGGGCCTCGCCCACCTCGAAGTCGGTGTCGACGTTCGTGATCGGGATCTGGTGGCACATCGGGATCGTCTCCCAGGTGTGTTTCACCGCCTGCACCGCGCCGATCCGGGCGGTCGCGAGCACGTCGCCCTTCTTCACCTCGTTGCCGCGGACGGCCTCGATCGTCGACTCGGTGAGGGAGATGGTGCCCCGGGCGACCGCACGTCGCGAGGAGTCGGGCTTCTCGCCGACGTTCACCATCTGCACGTCGCCCGCGTCGTCGGTGTGGGTCAGGTCGTCGTCCGGGTCGGTGTCGCGGTCGCGATGGGCCTCGTCGTCGCTCATGTCACTCTCCTTCGTCGCGGAGGGCTTGTGGGATTCGGTCCGGGAGGTCGGAGGCAGCGAGCCCGTCGCCGAACTCGTCGGCGGCGGCGTCGCCGGCGCGACCGTTCGCCCACGCCGCGAGCGCGGCCGCCTGCAGGGGTGAGTCGATCTGGCCGGCGAGCGCGCCGGTCACGCCCGCGAGCACGTCGCCGGTGCCGCCGACGGTCATCCCCGGATTGCCGGTCCGGCCGACCCGCGTCTCGCCGCCGTCGCTGATCACGTCGTAGCGACCCTTCACGAGGAGCGTGTGTCCCACCTCGCCGGCGAATGCCTCCACGAGACGTGCGCGCTCGCGCCAGTCGTCGGCGGTCTCGCCGCCCATCTTCAGCAGTTCGCCCTGATGCGGGGTACAGATCAGGTCGGCGTCGGTGTCGACCTCGGGGACGACTTGGAGCGCGTCGGCGTCGACGACCGCCCGACCGTCGTAGCCGGCGAGGAACTCCGCGACGGCGTCCAACGTCGCCTCGTCGCTCCCGAGCCCGGGCCCGAAGACGACCGCGTCCTGGTCGGCGGCCCGTTCGAGCAGGTCGTCGACGTGTTTCGGCGCGAGGTGGTCGCCGGCGAACGAGCGGACGATGAGGTCCGGACCGTACCCCTGGATCTCGCGGGCGACCGGTTCCGGGCAGGCGACCCGGACGAGGTCGGCGCCGGCGCGGAGCGCGGCGCGGGCGGCCAGCGCTGGCGCGCCGGTGTAGGGGCCGCCCCCGACGACGAGCACCTCGCCGTTGTCGCCCTTGTGTGAGTCGGCCTCCCGGTCAGCGCCTGCAGGTCGCCCGGGCCGACGAACGTCTCGGCGGCCGCCGGAATGCCGATGTCAGCGACGGTGACGTCGCAGCCGAGGCTCGCGAGCCCCGGCTTCTCGTCGTGGAAGGTGACGACGGCGTCGGCGTCGACGGCGGCGCCCTCGTCGCCAACGCCGTCCGCGTCGCCCGCGACCTCGCCCGTGTCGGCGTCGACGCCGGAGGGGACGTCGACGGCGACGACGGACACGTCCGCGGGCGCATCGTTCACCGCGCGGGCGACGGTCGCCTCCGGCTCTCGAAGCGCGCCGGAGACGCCCGTGCCGAGCATCGCGTCGACGACGAGATCCGGCTCGTGGTCGTCGAGGTCGAACTCGCGGGAGTCGGTGACGGTTCGGGTCGGGAGGTCGCTCTCGACGAGCGCCTCCCAGTTCTCTCGGGCGATGTCGGTCCTGATCGTCTCCGGCCGTCCCAACAGTACCGTCTCCACGTCGAACTCACCGAGAAAGCGCGCGGCTACCATCGCGTCGCCGCCGTTGTTGCCGCGCCCGCACACGAGGAGGACTCGGTCGCCGGGGGCTGCCCGCCCCCGGACCGCGCGGGCGACGGCGTCGCCCGACGACTCCATCAGCTGCTTCGTCGAGACGCCGAGCGCCGCGGCGTTCCGGTCGACCATCGCCATCCGCTCGGAGGAGATCATGTCGTCCTCGGGTACGACCGGGAGGGGTAAAGCGCCGGGGGTCACCCGAGCGCGCGACGGCGGCGGCCCCGTGAACGGCGCCGCACGGTCGTCGTCGGTTCGCTTACTGCGACTGTCGGTAGATGAGGTTGCGCTGCACCTCGCTGGCGCCCTCGTAGATCACCGGGATGCGCACGTCGCGGTACACCCGCGCGATGCGGCGCTCCGTCAGGATCGAACGCCCGCCGTGGAGTTGCATCCCGGTCTCGGCGCAGTCGACCGCTGTTTCCGTCGACTTGAGCTTCGCCATCGCGGCCCACAGCCCGGCGTTCTCGTGGTTCGCCAGCTTCTCGGCGGCGCGCCAGTTGAGCGACCGCGCGGCCTCGAATTCGGTGCGCATGTCCGCGAGGTCGTGCTGGACGGACTGGAACTCCGAGATGTTGCGGTCGAACGCCTCTCGGTCGTGAACGAACTCCCAGGCCTCCTCGATGGCCGCCGCAGCCAGGCCGATGCCGTGGCCGCCGACGACGACCCGACCGTGGTTGAAGAAGTCCGCGAGCATGTAGAAGCCGCCGCCCTCGGCGCCGACGAGGTTCTCCTCGGGGACGAAGCAGTCCTCCATGACGATGTGGCCCTGCTTGGAGCCGCGCATGCCCATCTTCTCGGGGATGTGCTCGGCCTCGTATCCCTCCGAGTCGGTCTCGACGATGAACAGCGAGTAGTTGCCGTAGCGGTCGTCCGAGTCGCCGGTCTTCGCGTAGACGGTGAGCCAGTCGCCCTCGACGGCGTTGCCGACCCAGTACTTCTCGCCGGTGATCTCGTAGCCGCCGTCGACCTTCTCGGCTTTCGTCGTCATGCCCGCGAGGTCCGAGCCGGTCTGGGGCTCGGAGACGGCGAGCCCGGAGATCTGCTCGCCCTCGGCGACCGGGCGGACGTACTCCTCGCACTGCTCGTCGCTGCCGTAGTCGTAGACGAGCTCGTTACCGAAGGAGGCCAGCATCAGCGTCAGGCCGATGCCGGCGTCCGCGCGGTAGAACTCCTCGGCGATCGCGAGCAGCTGGTAGATGTCGAGTCCGCGGCCGCCGTACTCCTCGGGGATGTCCTGGCCGACGAGTCCGGCCTCCTGGCCCGCCTCCAGCACCTCCCAGGGGTAGTCGTCGGCCTCGAAGTGCTCCTGGGCGACCGGGGCGATGTGCTCTTGGGCGAACTCGCGAGCTTCCCGCTTCACGTCGCGCGCGTGCTCCGGAACGAGCGATTCGTCGAGCAGACCGAGGTCCGTGTTCATGACTCCCACTCCGGTACCCCCGAACATAACCTCCGTGGAACCGCGGACCCGGGGTTTCGCGTTTACCGCGCGCTCGGGCCGGCGACAGCCGCAGCGGCGTCGGCTGCTACTCCTCCGCGCTCGGGTGTGAGGCGTCGCGCGGGTCCTCGTCGCCGCCGTCGGCGTCGGTGTCACCCTCGTGCTCGTCGTCATCGATCCCGTCGTCGCCCTCGGCGCTGGCGTCGCCAGTGGTGTCGCCCGCGGCGTCGTCCTCCGAGCGGGTATCGTCGGTCTCAGCCGCTGTCTCTTCATCGCGAGCGCGTTCGAGTCGCTCGCGCACCGCCGGCCGCTCGACGGTCCCCGTGACGGTTCGGGGGAGCTCGTCGGTGAAGGCGATCGTGCGCGGGATCTTGAACCCCGCGAGCCGGTCGCGGCAGTGGGACTCGATCGCCGCGGCCGTGAGCGGCTCCGCGTCCGTCGACGGCGAGTCGGCGGGGACGACGAGCGCGGTGACGCGTTCGCCCCACTCCCGGTCCGGGATGCCGGCGACCGTCGCGTCGCCGACGGCGGGGTGCTCACGGATCGCCGCCGCGACCTCGCCGGGGTCGACGTTCTCGCCCCCGGAGATGATCCGGTCGTCGAGGCGATTGAGCACGTACACGTAGCCGTCCTCGTCGCGGTAGCCTACGTCGCCCGTCCGGAGCGCGCCGTCGTCGGTCAACGCGGATTCGGTCGCGCCGTCGTCGCCGTAGTACCCGGCGGTGACTGACGGCCCGGCGACCACGAGCTCTCCCGTCTCGCCCGCAGGAAGTACCGACCCGTCCCCGTCGCGGACGGTCACGTCGGTCCACAGCAGCGGGCGTCCAACGGTCCCGAGTCGGTCGAACGCCTCCCTCGGTCGCGCGGTCGCGATCTGGGAGGCGGCCTCCGTCATTCCCCACGTGGGGTGGACCGGCACGGAGAAGTTCCGACAGCGCTCGATCAGCGAGTCGGGCGCGGGCGCGCCGCCCAGCAGCACCGTCCGCAGCGAGTCCGGAAGCGTCCCACGGGCGTCGAGCATCCGCGAGAGCATCGTCGGGACGAGCGACACGCCCGTCACGTCGTAGCGTCTGATGTCGTCGACGGCGCCGCCCGCATCGAACGACTCCCGGAGAACGACGCTCGTTCCGTACAGCGCCGCCCGGTACAACGGCATGATCCCGCCGGTGTGGTGCAGCGACAGCGTCGCGAGAGACCGGTCGTCCGGGAGGACTCCCAGCCGGAACGCCGAGGCGGTCGCCGACGCCAGCACGTTTCCCATCGACAGCTGTACGAGCTTCGGGGTCCCGGTCGAGCCCGACGTGAACAGCATGACGAGCGTGTCGCCGCGGCCCCAGTGGACGGCCGGAACGTCCCCGTCGGGCGCGGCGTCGATGCCGACCACGCGGTCGTCGTCGGGGTCGTCGAGCGACACGACCGGGACCGGGGAACCGCTCGCCCCATCCGCGTCGCCCGCGTTCTCCCCGTCGATCCGGGCGGGCTCGAACTCGTCGACGGACTGCCACCCCGCTGGTGCGTCGTCCTCGGCCGCTCCCTCGGCGGGTGCTCCCTCGACTGCGCCGTCGGTTTCCCCGACAGTCTCCCGCGCGTCTGCGGCGTCGCCGAGGGCGGCCTGAACAGCCAGGGTCTCCGTGTCGGCGCCGCACACCAGCGCCGTCGCGTCGGCGGCGGCGAGCTTGGGCGCGAGTTCCGCGGCGGTGAGTCGGTCCGAACAGGGGACCAACCGGACGCCGAGGCGCATCGCCGCGTGGACGAGCGCGACGTACCCCGGGCGGTTGTCGAGGACGACCGCGAGGTGGTCGCCGGGAGCGATGCCCAGTCCGGCCAGCCGGGACGCGAGCGCCTCGACGCGGGCGTCGAGGTCTGCGTACGTCAGCCTCTCCCCCGAACTCGCCAGCACGAGCGCCTCCGCATCCGGCGTGGCGGCGACCCGGTGGGACAGCCAGTCGCGCATACCCTCGGGATGAACGTCATCCCACTACCCTCTTTCTATCGGTGCGGTGGCGTCGACCGACCCCGCGCGCTCCGTCGTGGTCGGCGTGTCACCGGCGACTCAGTCGAACAGCACGCCCGCCAGCGAGTTCTCCCCGTCGTCCTCGCCGCCCCGACCGCGCTCGCTACCGAGGACCGGCGGCTCGACGTCCACGTCGGCCGTAACGAGAAGATCTGGTCGCCCCGCGTTGGCGCTCGCGTCGGTGACGGCGCCGGCGCCGATCGCGAGATCGGCGTCGAGTGCGTCGAGCAGCCCGTTCACCCGGCCACGGTCGGCCGCGCGGCCGGCGAGGACGACGACGGCGCCGCCGCCGCGGGCGTACCGGCGCAGCGCTGCCAGTTCCGCCTCGGCGTAGTCCTCGGTCGGCGCGGAGACGACGATCGCGCGGCCGCGGGTCAGCTTCCGCATCGACGCCACGTCGTTGTACTGCGTGAAGCCGGTATCGAGCCCCTCCAGATACCGCTGAAAGTAGGCGGCGTCCTCGGCGCTCACCGACTCACCGGCGGCGAACTGGCCGTGCCCGCCGTCGATCAGCACCTCGCCGGCGCGCGCGGTGAGTTCGTCCACGACGCCGGCGGTGAACTGGTAGGCGTCGTACGTGTCGGGATCGTCGACCGGCGCGTCTGGGCCGTCGTAGTCCTCGCTGATCGTCTGGGCCCCGATGACCGCGACGCTCGCATCCTTGTCGACGGCCGCCAGCGGCGTCCCGGGCAGTGAGGCGGACTCGCCCGCGCGAGCGACGACCTCGGCCCCCTCGCCGGCCTTGACCGGTGCCGCCCGCGGGAACAGGACGCGCTCGACCCGGGCGGGGCGTGTCGGGGCGGACGCGCCGGGATCGCTCTCCTCCCACACGCCGAGCCCGCGCTTGCGGGCCTTCCGCTCGACTTCGATGAACGCGTCGTGGTTCGTCGACCCGGAGTCGTACACGCGGGCGTAGCCGCCGGCGACGGCACGCCGGTTGTAGAAGTCCTCGCGCCCGCCGTCGCCGTCGGCGTCGTAGCGGAGGTAACACAGCAGGCGGCCGAAGTCGCCGCGGGCGCCCTCGGCGGGGTCGAACGAGAGGTCGACCGTCGCGCCCGAGAGCTCCTCGCGCGCCCACGCCGCCGACGCCCCGCCCTTCGAGAGGAGGTACTCCAGCGAGTCGATCCCCTCCCACTCTGCCGGGAGTTCCGGGTCGGCGGTCGTCTCCGGGGTGTCGATACCGAGCAGGCGAACCGTGTCGAAGTAGTCCGGCGCGCCCTCACGGGGGATGCGCACGTCGACGGTGTCGCCGTCGGTCACCGCTACGATCTCCGCGGTGTACGTTCGGGAGGTGTCAACCTCGAACCCGAGTCCCGCTCGGTCGGCGAACAGCCCCGAGAAGTCGCCGTCGAACCGCGTCGTCGTCGGGAGGAAGCCGATGCCCGCGTTGTTCGCCTCGTCGATCACCTGGTCGTCGTTGAAGCGGAACGCGAGATCGAGCGCCCCCGCGATCTCGTTGAGGTTGTCGGTCGCGTCGAAGTCCCCGAAGTCCGACTGGTCGAACAGCAACAGGCCGCCGCCGTTGGCGACGAACGCGGCGAGCGCGTCGCGTTCGGCCGCGGTGAATCCCTCGCTGGGCGAGGTGACGACCGCCGCGTCCGCCTCCGACAACGCCGAGGCGAGGTCGCCGTCGGTGCCCGTCGCCTCGAACGTGTAGCCGTTCAACTCGGCGTACTGGATGAACGCGGTGTGGGCGTCGGCGTCGTAGAACTGCCCGTGCGTCTCGTCGAACGCGACCGTCCCCGACCCGGCGACGCGATCGAGCGCGTTCAAAACGACCTCCTCGTTGCCGTAGAGGAAGTCCGTGCCGTTCTGGACGATCGGCGCGCCGAAGGCGACCACCCCGTCGTCGACGCCGACCAGCGGGATCGGCTGATCCTCCGGGTACGCGACCGCGTCACTGGCGCCGTCCTCGTCCACGTTCACGGCGGTCGGCTCCGCGCGCACCGCGACGAAGTCCGCGTCCGGCGCCGCGGGCGTTCCGTCGGCGCCAAGCAGGCTCGCCGTCGAGTCGAAGAGCAGTTCGTCCACCTGGTCGCTGTCCGTCGTCTCCGCACGCGCACCGGTCGAGCCGACCGCGAGCGCCCCCGCGCCCGCGCCGACCACACCGAGGAAGTTGCGTCGTCGCACGGGTGAACACGACTCCCAGTCTACAATAATATTACCGGCGGTGGAGTACAAATAACACAGGCCGTCTAGTGTGACAACCGATCACGACCGAACGGCTCAGTGCTCGACGAACTCCACGAGCACGCCGCCGGTGTCGCGCGGATGCAGGAAGGCGACCTCGTGGCCCCACGCGCCCGGCCGCGGCTCCTCGTCGATCACCTCGATCCCGTGGTCGTCGGCGCGGTCGAGTGCACTCCCGACGTCGTCGGTCGCGAACGCGAGGTGGTGGATCCCGGGACCGTTGCGGTCGAGGTAGCCGGCGATGGTCCCCTCGTCGCCGAGGGGTTCCAGCAGTTCGAGGTACGAGCCGCCCAGATCGAGGAAGACGACGGCCATCCCGTCGAACTCCTCCTCGTGGACGATCGTACAGCCGAGCAGATCCGAAAACAGCGCGGCCAGTTCAGCGGCGTCGGCGGTCGCGATCCCCGCGTGGTCGAAGTGCATACGCGGCGGGTACGGCGGAGGACGAATAAATCCGACCGGCTTGAGCGTCGACAGCCGACCAGTCGGAGACCACTGACGGGTCGTACTACTGCCCGGGCTTGTACTCGCCGAACTCCTCGCGCATCACGTTGGATATCTCCCCGACGGTCGCGTACGCTTTCACGGCGGAGATGATGTGGGGCATCACGTTCGCGTCGCCGCGGCAGGCGTCGCGCAGCGACGCCAGCGCCTCATCGACGGCCTCCGCGTCACGCTCGTCGCGAAGCTCCTCGACGCGATCGATCTGCGCCTGTTCTTCCTCCTCGGACACCTCCTCGAGGTCGACGTGAGCCTCCTCTTCGACCTCGAACTCGTTGACCCCGACGATGACCCGCTCGCCCTCCTCGATCTCGCGCTGGCGCTCGAAGGCGGTGTCCTGGATCTGGCGCTGGACCCACTGGCTCTTGACGGCGTCGAGCATCCCACCGCGGCGGTCGACTTCGTCGAGGATCTCGAACGCCTCCTCCTCGATGCCGTCGGTGAGGCTCTCGACGTAGTAGCTCCCGGCGAGGGGATCGATCGTATCGGCGGCGCCCGACTCGTGCGCGAGGATCTGCTGCGTCCGGAGGGCCGTCCGCACGGAGTCCTCTGTCGGCAGCGACAGCGCCTCGTCTTTCCCGTTGGTGTGGAGCGACTGCGTGCCGCCGAGCACCGCCGCGAGCGCCTGGTAGCCGACGCGAACGACGTTGTTCTCGATCTGCTGGGCGGTGAGCGTGGACCCGGCGGTCTGGGTGTGGAACTTCAACTGCTTCGACTTGGGATTCTCCGCGCCGAAGCGGTCCTCCATGATCTTCGCCCACATTCGCCGGGCCGCGCGGAACTTCGCCACCTCCTCTAAGATGTTGTTGTGGGCGTTGAAGAAGAAGGAGAGCTGCGGTGCGAACTCGTCCACGTCGAGGCCGGCGTCGACGGCCGCCTGCACGTACTCGATGCCGTCGCCCAGGGTGAACGCGATCTCCTGTGCGGCGGTGGAGCCGGCTTCGCGGATGTGGTACCCCGAGATGGAGATTGTGTTGAACTTCGGCGTCTCTTCGGCGCAGAACGCGAAGATGTCCGTGATGAGTCGCATTGACTCCTCTGGCGGGTAGATGTAGAGGTTCCGCGCGATGTACTCCTTCATGATGTCGTTCTGGATGGTGCCGCGGAGCTCCGTGCGGTCCACCCCCTGGCGGTCACCGACCGCGACGTACATCGCGAGCAGCACGGCTGCGGGCGCGTTGATCGTCATCGACGTGGAAACCTCGTCCAGCGGGATGTCGTCGAAGACGCGTTCGAAGTCCGCGAGCGAGTCGATTGCGACCCCCGACTTCCCGACCTCACCGGCGGCCATCGCGGCGTCGGAGTCGTACCCCATCTGCGTCGGGAGGTCGAACGCCATCGACAGCCCCGAGGACCCCTGATCGATGAGGTACTGGAAGCGCTCGTTCGTCTCGGCGGCCGTACCCATTCCCGCGTACTGGCGCATCGTCCACAGCCGCCCGCGGTGCATCGTCGGGTAGACGCCGCGCGTGTACGGTTCTTCGCCGGGGAAGCCGACGTCTTCCTCGTAGTCGATGTCGGACACGTCCTCGGGGGTGTACAGCCGCTTTACCTCCTGCCCGCCCGTGTCGGTGTCGAACGCTTCCTTGCGTTCCCCGAATCGGTCGAGCGTCGGGGAGAGGGTCTCTTCCTCCCACTCCCGCTTTCCCTCGCGGATCGCTTCGAGATCGTCGGGGTCGAACATGAGCGATCCATCTCGCGCCCGCGGCTTAAGCGGACTGGAGCCGACATCGGTCGCGAGCCGCCTCCGCGGCCGTCGCGCGTCCGCCACGTGTAACGCGACGGCCGCGGACGGATCGGCCGCAGCACTCGGATCGTCGTCACGACTGCCCCGCCTCCCCGTCGTGTCGAGGCTCGTCGCCTCGTCGTGTCGGGATTTATGTGACTGCCGCCGCTGGAACTGCCCATGCAAGTCGCCCCGATGCAGGCCGCGCTCACCGCGGCGTACGTGTTTCACACTCTGTTCGCCGGCCTCTGGGTCGGCGCAGTCGTCATCACCGCGTGGAAGGTTATCCCGCTCGCGAAAGACGGCGACGCGAGTCCCGAACTCCTCGGCGGCGTCGTTTCCGGCGTCTCGACGATCACGCGGGTCGGCGCGCTCGTGTTCATCGCCACCGGCGGTCACATGGCCGCGACAGTGTACGGCGCCGAGGGACTGTTCACGCCGCCGCGGGGCCACGTCGTGCTCACGATGCTGGCGCTGTGGCTGGTCATGACGGGGCTTGTCGAGGTCGGCGGGAGCAAGGTCCGCTCGGCGCTCGAGACGGGGAAAGTCCGCACCGCCGGGCGCGACGCCGGAACGTTCTACACCGCCGCCGCCGCGGTCGGGTTCGTCCTGCTCGTGCTCGGCGGCTACCTCTCAGTCTAACGCGCTCACCCTCGGTCTGACTCGACGCGCTCACGCTCCGTCTCCGTTCTCGAACACCAGGCAGTACGAGTGGTCGAATCCGTAGCCGTAGCGTCCCGGGGTACCGTCGTAGCCGTCGCCCTCCCACTCGATCACGACCTCGCCGTCGAACCGGAGCACCTCGCTCACCCGGTCGGCAACGTCGAACGCGAGCGGCGTGACGTGCCCGCCCTCGCGGACGTTCACGACGTCGACCACGACGGTACCGCCGGGCGCCATCGCCGAGGCGACACCGCCGAACGCTGCCTCGACGTCGTCGAGGTAGTCCGGGTACGTGCTCTCGCCCTCGTAGTTCTCGAAGGGGTTCATATCGATGCTGTGCGTGTTGAACGGCGGCGACGTGAAGCAGCAGTCGCACGGAGGGAACCACGTCTCATCGAGATCGAGGGCGCTCCCGTGGCGGACGGCGCCGCCGTGGTCGTCGCCGAGGCGGTCGCGGATCGCGGCGACGCGATCGGCCTCGTACTCGACGCCGAACGGCACCCGCCCCAGCCGCTCGGCTGCGATCAGCGTCGTCCCGAACCCCGCGAACGGGTCGAGCACGCGGTCGCCGGGGTCGGTGTGCTCCCGGAGAAACCGCTCGACGAGGACGTCGGGCGTTCTGACCTCGTCGGCGTGACCGGGCGGGAGCGGATCGCGGTGGCCGAACGGCAGCGTGAGGTGGGTTTCCATCGCGTACAGATAGGCGGCGATCGGGCATCATAACTCCCGGGTCGGACCCCGGACGCCTCCGCGCTGTCGGTGTCGGCGCCGTCGCACCCAGCGTCGGGATACAAGGCACGGGCCGTCGTTCGCCGTTCATGGTCCTGCCAGACGACGTCGCGCGGTTCGTCCGCGCGACCGGTCCCGGTCACACTGCGGTACAAGAGCGGATGGCCGCGTTCGCCCGCGAGCACGACTTCCCGAACATCGGCCCCGAATCAGGGGCCGTGCTCCGGTTGCTCGCGCGGCTCACGGACGCCGACACGGTCTTCGAGTTCGGGTCGGGGTTCGGTTACTCCGCGTCGTGGTTCCTCCGCGGCAGCGCCGACCGGGTGATCCTGACGGAGTTCGACGCCGACGAACTCGATCAGGGCCGGGAGTTCATGGCCGACGCGGGGCTCGCCGAGCGCTGCGTCTTCGAGGAGGGGGACGCCATGGAGACGGTCGGGCGCTACGACGGCCCGTTCGACGTGGTGTTGATCGACCACCAGAAGGAACGATACGCCGACGCGTTCGACGCCGTCCGCGACAACCTCGCTCCGGGGGGCGTCGTCGCCGCCGACAACGTGATGCGCGGCCCGATTGATTTCGACGCGCTGCTGACGCACGTCGAGGTCCAAGCCGGTAGCGGCGAAGCCGCCGGAGACACCGGGAACGCGCCGGCGACGGCGAACGATCAGACGCGGGGGATCGCCGATTACCTCGATGCCGTCGGCGGCGACGACGCCTTCGAAACCGCCGTTCTCCCGGTCGGTTCCGGGCTCGCCGTGAGTACGAAGGTCGACTGACAGCAGCGGAGGCCGCACCCGTCCCCAGACGGACGAGAGTTCAAATACGAACACCGCACCAGCCCCCGCATGCGCTGAGAACCGTCCCGTCGCGTGATACGGCTGTGCGACACGCCGCGGCGGGAACGAGTCCGGATCTCCCGACGGATGCCGGTGGGAGCAAGCGGGGCGGAGGGGGACGCCCCGAACGACTGACCGGGGTGCGAGTGTCGCCTGTTCGCCCTACCGAAGCCGGAGTTCGACGCTCCCAAGCGACGCGAACGTCGCGCTCGCGGTCTCTCCGGCTGCGACGGAACCCGGCTCCGTCAGCGACCCGGTCGTGACGAGCGTGCCGACCGGGAGGCCGTCGACCGCGTCCGCGAGCCACGTGAGCGCCGCCAGCGGGTGTCCGAGCGCGTCGGCGCCGACGCCCGAGTCGCTCGGCTCGCCATCGACCCTGAGCGTCACCGACTCCTCGCCGAGCGCGAGGCTCGAGGGGCCGGTCCCGTCGCCGAGGACGATCCCAGCGTCGAGGCAGTTATCCGCGATCGCCAGCGGCGCGTCGAAGGCCCAACCCGTCCGGCTGTCGACCAACTCGATCGCGGGAAGAACCGTTTCGACCGCGTCGTGGGCGCGGTCGCGAGAGGCGTCCGCCGGGAGGTCGTCGCCGAGCCGGAACGCGACCTCCGGCTCGACGCGGGGATCGATGAACTCCTCGGTCGGGACCGACACCGGTTCGTCGCCGTCGGTCGCGTCGTGGACTGACTCCTCGAGGAGCCGGCCGTACCCGGGTTCGTCGACGCCGAGGTCCGCACGGACACGCTCGTTGGTGAACCCGATCTTGTAGCCGACCGGGTCGCCGCGGTCGGCGACGAGCCGGTCGACGAGCCGCGTCTGAACGCGGTAGCCAGCATCGATCGACGACGGGAGACCACCTGTCGGAACGCCGTCAGGATCGACCGCAGTCACGGTTTCGTGTGCCGTCGCGAGCGCGGCCGCAAGGTCGTCAGCCGCCGCGTCATTCATCGCCGGCTTCCAGGCTGCGGATCGACGTGCTGCTCTGGCATGAGATCCCCGAACGGCTGGCCGTCGAGCCACTCCAGCAGGTGGACGAGCTGATCGCTCGCCGCCTCGAACAGTTCTGCGCCCTTCTCCGGTGTCGCGTCGGTCTGGTCGCCGAAGACGCCGTTCCCGGAGTTGTCCGCGGAGTCGTAGAACGTGCGCGCGCCGTGGGTCCGAAGGTTCGCGTCTTCGAGATCGACGATCCCGCCGTCGCGGGCCGACTCCAACTGCTCGGTCCGCACGAGCTCCTCGGCGATGTGCATGACCATCGCCGTCTCCTTGGGCCCGCCGTGGGGGCCGTTGTGCTCGAAGACCTCCGAGACGAGGTCCGGGATCGACTCGTCCCACATCCACTCGACGGCATACGCCGTCTCGTCGCGTCGGAGGCGGCGGCCGACCTCGCGGAGGTGCTGGGCGTTGCCGCCGTGGGCGTTCACGTACACGATCCGGTCGATGCCGTGGTACGCGAGGTTGCGCGAGAGGCTCTCGACGTAGTCGCGAAACACGTCGGGCTCGACCCACATCGTCCCGTGGAACTGTCGATGGTGTTCGGAGACGGCGATCCGGACGGGAGGCGTACAGAGGAAGCCGGTCCGGTCGCTCGCCTCGCGCGCGAGCGCCTCGGCGATCAGGTAGTCAGTCGCCAGCGGTAGATGCGGGCCGTGCTGCTCGGTCGACCCGAGGGGAACGATCGCGAGCGACTCCTCGGCCACGTACTCGCCTAGTTCGGGCCAAGTCTGGTGCGAGAGATACACAGGGTCACGCATGGGCGGCCGCGAAATGAAATGCGCGGATGTCGACGCGACCCACCGCGCCCCGCCGGACCGTTCGCGCACGGCCGTGGTCGCTCGCGGCGAGCGGGTGCTTCGCCACGCTTTTGCTCGCCGCGAGCGACGCCTCGGGTATGTTCGGAGGCGGCGGGATGAACCCGCGCAAGATGCAGCAGATGATGAAGCAGATGGGCATCGACGTGACCGAGATCGACGCCGAGGAGGTCGTCATCCGCACGGGCGACGAGGAACTCGTGTTCGACGGCGCCCAGGTCACGCGCATGGACGCCCAGGGCCAGGAAACGTACCAGATCGTCGGCGAGCCGGAAACCCGCGAACTCGGCGCAAGCGACGACGCTGCGGCCGACGACGCCGGCGGAGGTGCCGCCGACAGCGACGCGGACGCCGGCGGAATCGCAGACGAGGACGTGCAGCTCGTCGCGACCCGTGCGGGCGTGAGCGAGGCCGACGCTCGCGAGGCGCTCGAGGCGGCCGACGGCGACCTCGCGGCGGCCATCTCCAGCCTGGAGTGAGCTCGTACCTGCTCGTTCACCCTGACTCGGACCGCGAGTACCTCCGCGGCCCCGGCGACGAACTCCAGACCGACCTCGGGGTTGTGGAGGTCCCGGAGGACGTGGCTCACGGCGACGTGTTGGAGACGCACCTCGGCGAGGAGTTCCACGCCCGCCGCCTGCGCGGGCCGGATCTGTTCAACCACTTCGAGCGCACCGGCGCGCCGATGATGCCCCGCGACATCGGGCTCGTGATCGGCCACACCGGCGCGCAGTCGGGCGACCGCGTGCTGGACGCGGGGACGGGGACAGGTGTGCTCTCGGGATATCTCGGCCGGATCGGTGCCGAGGTGACGACCTACGAGATCGACCCCGACTTCGCCGAAGTCGCCCGCGAGAACATGGACCTCGGCGGCGTCAGCGACCGCGTCGAAGTTCGCACCGGCGACCTCACCGAGGAGTTGGACGAACTCGCCGCGGGCGACCCGTTCGATCTGATCACCTTGGACACCGCCGACGCCGCCGCGGTCGTCGAGCGAGCTCCGGACTTGCTCGTCCCCGGCGGCTACGTCGCTGTGTACACTCCCTTCGTCGAGGACGCGCGCGACACCGAACTCGCGGCGCGGGAGGCCGGACTCGGCGACGCGGAGACCCTGGAGACGATCCAGCGCGAGCTCACCGTCGACGAGCGCGGCACCCGGCCGAGTACCGCGGGCGTCGGCCACACGGGATACCTGCTGTTCGCTCGGCGCTCCGAGTGAAACCCACTGGGGAAGAGTCTGGAAACCGAACTTGAACCCCTTCACGTACGCAGACAGTCCTACCGGGTTTCGGTCAACGCTCGCCCCGGGCGTCGGGCGCCGCCACCGACGCCCACGTCGTCGGTCTGACCGCGTCGTCGGTTTGGCCGCATCGTCGGTCTGGCCTCGTCATCGATTCGAGGCGTGGGTGCCACCGTCGCCGACTCCTACGCACGGAAGCCATGCCGACTGACGCGGCGGGAGCGGACTTGGACGAGCGTGGGCGGACGGCTCTCGACGGGGAACCCCCGCCGAAACGGAGACACTGAGAACGGCAACGGGGAACCGCAGTGAACGGGGAACACCGATAAGTCGGTCGGAGCCGTTGTTCCGGGTACTGATGAGCGCCGACGATACGCCGGAGCCCGGTCGAGGGGAGACGACGACGTGGCCCGACTTCGGCATCGCGCTGTACGAACGGCTGACGGGTCGGGGTGCTGAGATCAGCTACACCTTCGACGATCTGGAGGTAGACGTCCCCAGCAGTGCGGATGAGGATACGAGCCATGCACACTGGCGACTCAACGGGACGCTCCGCATCTCGTCGAGCGAGCACGGGGACTCCGAGGAGTGACCGGCGAGCCGCCTGGCGAGGAATTCGGCTCCCGAGCGGCGGGCAGCGACCCCGAACCGGTCGCAGTCGGCGACCTCCATGTCGCCGTCGACGTCGACGCTGCCGTCGACGGCGACCGACTGGCCGTCCGTTCGGCCGACGGTCGGATCGACGTTTCGGCAGACAGCCTTCGCGCGCTCGGACGGCTCGGATCGCTTCGAGAGTCGCTCCCCGAGCGGGTCGATCGGCTGTTGGACCGGGTCCCGCTCGGCGTCCACGTCGACGGCGTGGAGGTCGCGCGCGTCGATCCGGGCGTCTCGGCCGGGCCACTCGCTCGCGCGCTGGGTGTCGCACCCGCACGGATCGACGCGACGGGCCTCGCCATTACGGTGCTTCGCGGTCGGTGGTAAGGTCCGTTCCCAGTCGGTGCACTCTGTCTCGACCTGGTGCCCTCATCGCGTCTCGCGCATCAGCGAGAACAGCTCCTCGCGAAACCGATCGGGGTCGAACGCCTCGGCGAGCGCGTCGTCGGTCCGCTCGTCCGGCACCGTCCGGACCGCCGTGGGGTAGGCGCCGCCAACGAGGAGGTAGGCGCCGGCAACGGGCCGGACCGCCGCCCACCCGCGGGCCCGAACGTCGACGCCGTCGAGGCGACACAGCGCCTCGTATCCGGCGACACGGGAGTCGTCGCCGAGCGCAGAGTCGATGGCGTCGACATCCGCGGCGGCGACGCGCCGGACTCCCTCGAAGCCGCGCTCCGCGAGCGAGTCAGCGAACCCGGCGTGCGCTCGGTTCGCTACGAGTTTCGTGAGCGGCGCCGACGGTCCGGTCGCCGGTGACACCGTGAGCCGGCTCGCGACGAAGAAGCGCCACAGTCGGTCCACCCCCGTCTCCTCGGCGACGCGGTCTCGGAGCGCGCGATCCTCGTACACGACGGTCGCGGCCGCGACGGTGACGACCGCGGCGTCGAACTCCGTCGTCTCGCGACGCTCGCGCTCACACCACCCCCCCTCGGCGAGCGCAGCGTCGGGGACGGACGGGAAGGAGTCCGACATGCGTCGAGTTCCGCTGTCGGGTGCGACGGTGATAATTGTACGTGACGGGGACGGTGCGAGGAGTCCGCGAGTGGGGAGACCCGATTCGCCAGCGTCGCCCAGCGGTCTCGTCACAGCGACCCGCCGAGTCGGTGACTTTAACCGATATCCTCCCCCATACTCGACAAATGGCTTTTGAGGGCCTCCTAGAAGACCCTGTTATCCAGAAGTACCTCCACGAGCTGGTCGGTCCGACGGGGATGCCCGTCGCCGCGGCCCCGCCGGACGGCGAGGTCACCGACGAGGAGCTCGCAGAGGAGATGGGACTGGAGCTGAACGACGTGCGACGCGCGTTGTTCATCCTCTATGAGAACGATCTGGCGTCCTATCGTCGCGTGCGCGACGAGGACTCCGGGTGGCTCACCTACCTGTGGACGTTCCACTACGAGAACATCCCCGAGAACCTCGAGGAGGAGATGTACCGCCTGCTCGAGGGGCTTGAGGAGCGTCGCGCCTACGAGTCCGATCATCAGTTCTACCTCTGTGAGGTCGACTCGATCCGGTTCGAGTTCGAGGAGGCGATGGAGTTCGGCTTCGAGTGCCCCGAGTGCGGGTCGCCGCTTGAGTCCATGGAGAACAGCCGCCTCGTCGAGGCGATGGAGTGGCGCATCGACCAACTCGGCGACGAGCTCAACGTCGACCGCGAGGAAGCCGAGGCGGAAGCGTAGATGGTCGTCCTCGCGACCAAATGCTACGTCACCGGCGACGCTCACGATCGAGCGCTCGACGGGATGACCTCCCTCGTCGCCAACGAGCTCGGTGATCTGGACGTCGAGTTCGAGGTCGGCGTCCGGTACGACGACTTCGTCTCGGTGACGGTGTCGGGCGACGACGAGACGGTCGCCCGCAACGTGCTCCGCGAGGAGTGGGGGGAGATCACCGACCACTTCACCGACGGCGAGACCTACGTCGGCACGCTCGAAGGGTGGGACGAGGACGGGTTCGTCCTGGACGCGGGCACGGAGATCCGGATTCCCAGCAACGGCCTCGGCCTCGGTGCGGGCTCACCCGAACAGATCCGAGATCGGCTCGGCATCGTCCAGCACCTCTCGCTTCGCTTCGTGTACGACGACGACGGCGACCACGAGCTCGCGGACGCCGAGCGCGACCGCCTGTACGACTGGACACGGGGGCAGGGACGCGTGAACGTCAACTCCGCGACCCGCGCGGAGGTCCGCGCGACCGTCAATCGGGCGGGCCACGCGAACGACATCGTCACCGTCGAGCGACTCGGGCTGCTCGAACAGAGTATCGTCTGCCGGGAGAACACTGACCCGCCGGGGCTGCTCGCCGCTATCGGCGGCTATCTCCCGTCGGAACTGAAGGCGGTCATCCCGCAGTAGCATGGCCAGACGGCGACGACTCCTCGCGCTCGCGGCGCTGGTCGGCATGCTCGCGCTGTCGGGGTGTCTCGGCTTCTTCGGGGGCGGCTCCGTCTCCGACGAGCGGCTCGATCAGTCGCCCGCGGGCGGCGAGTACGACTGGAACGCGAGCGTCGAGTCGGATCTGAACGCCCACATCACGATCCACGACAACGCGACGTTCTCGGCGGTGTACGCGGTCAACGGCAGCGAAGTCGAGCTGTTCCGACGCGACGGCCTCGGCGGCACGAATCCGCTCGACGTGCGGGCGGTGCGCTACCGCTACCCCAACGGGACCGTGATCACCGGGTCGGAGCTTGCCGATCGCGGCGCCGTCGAGCGGACGCGCGACGTCGTCCGCATCGACTTCCCCGGCGAGGGCGACGTCGAGGGCGACCGGATCGCCTTCACCGCGGGTTCGACGCCCAAGCGGTTCGTGCTGCCGACGTACGTCAAGGGCTCCTACGAGGTCGTGTTGCCGCCGAACCGCAGCGCGTCGCTGCCGGTGTTCGGCGACGTCACCCCCGGCGGCGCGACCACCGACGTCGACGACCAGAACCGCCTGCACGTCCGCTGGGACGACGTGCAGACTGACTCGGTGATCGTCCAATTCTACCTGTCGCAGGACATCCAGATCTTCGGGGCGGTGTTCGCCGTCCTCGCGGTCGTGGGCGGGGGCGGCCTCCTGTACTACCGCCGGCAGATCGACGCCCTGCGCGAACGGCGCGAGGAGCTGGGCCTCGACGTCGACACCGAGGACGACGACATCGGCGACGACGGCCCGCCTCCGGGAATGCGTTGAGCTCTCACCACCGGTGAGCGCCGATCCCCGGTTCGGTTCGCACTGTCGACATCTGAGGCCCGGTTCGCGCCGTCGACACCCGACCCCGGAACCGACGCCCCTTTTCGCGTGCCCGCCGTTCCCTCGGCAATGACGACCGACGCCCCTGCAGGCCTCGATATCTCGTCCGGGGCGACCCTCCCGCCGCTGGCGCTCGATATCGACGGGACGCTGACGACGCCTGAGCACACGATAGATCCCCGCGTGTTCCGGGTGCTGCCCGAGTGGCCCGCACCGGTCGTGCTCGCCACGGGGAAGTCGTTTCCGTACCCGATCGCTTTGTGCCACTTCGCCGGAATCCCCGAGCGGGTGATCGCCGAGAACGGCGGCGTCGTCTGCGTCGACGAGCGGGTGCGGATCGAGGGCGACGCCGAGCGGGTCGCCGCGGCGGTCGACGCCTTCCGCGAACGGGGCGGGGAGTTGGGCTGGGGCGACGCCGACACCGTCAATCGCTGGCGCGAGACGGAGGTCGCCGCGCGCGTCACCGCCGACGAGGCGCTCCTTCGGGAGATCGCCGAGGAGTTCGACCTGACGTTTCTCGACACGGGGTACGCATACCACCTCACCGACCCGGCTGTGACCAAGGGGAGGGGACTCCGGGAGGCGGCGTCGATCCTCGATCGCGACCCCGGGGCGTTCGTCGCCGTCGGCGACTCGATGAACGACGCCTCGACGTTCGCGGTCGCCGGCGAGAGCTACGCGCTCGCGAACGCCGACGAGGTCGCGAGGGACGCCGCGGACGTGACGGTCGACGCCGGGTTCATGGACGGCACCATGACGGTGCTCGCCGAGCTGATCGAACGGGCGGACGCCTGACCCGCGACCGGCAGTCGCGCGGGCGACGCGACCCGGTTGGGGGCTCGTTACGCCTCGTTCGCGCCGTCCTCGAACGGGACGAACGAGCCGTTGATGTCCCACTCGTGGATGCAGTACACCGCGCCGACGGCGTCGTCTGCGACGACCCAGCTTCCGGTCGCGTCGTCGAAGCGCTCCTCGCGGCCGCACCGCTCGCAGGCCCGGGCACGGGGGCGACGGATACGAACTGACATGCGAGCACCTGGTCCGCGGATCGACTTAACCCTCTCGGGGCGGTCGACCGTCTCCGGATCCCTCAGCGGGATCCGTCTCCGTGGCGAGCCCCGCGAGGTCCTCGAGGTCGGCGACGACGATCCGCTCGTCGTGTTCCTCGCCGCCGAACGCGGTCGTCTGCTCGCCGATCATCTCGAACCCGTTCCGTTGATAAAAGGAGAGCCCGACCTCGTTCTCGGCGAACACGACCGTCGAGAGCCGCTCGTGGTCGTCGACGAACCGTCGCGCGACCGCGCCCAGGAGGGCGGTTCCGATCCCCTCGCGCCACGCGTCGGGGCGGACGTAGATCCGCCGGAGGACGACGTTCCCGACCTCCGGGGCGTACCGGACGTGTGC
The DNA here is from genome assembly GCF_030127145.1 of Halobaculum halobium. Lineage (NCBI taxonomy): Archaea > Methanobacteriati > Methanobacteriota > Halobacteria > Halobacteriales > Haloferacaceae > Halobaculum > Halobaculum halobium. The sequence continues at coordinate 916,238 of NZ_CP126158.1, read as the reverse complement.
GAATCCCACGATTCCGCCGGCGTCGTCCGCGTCCACCCCGTCGCCCTCCGCTCCCGGTTCTCCGTGGGCCATCGCGACGAGGAACGCGCCGGCGGCGGCGATGTGGCGACGGAGCGTCTCGGGCGCGTACCACTCGTCGACCGTGGCGTCGATCGCCTCTTCGGACAGGAACTCGCCGTAGGCGGCGTGCCAGGACGCCCGCGCGATCGACGCGATCGCCTCCGCGTCGCCGCGCTCGGCCTCGCGGACGTGCATACCCGGCCCGTCGGTCCGAGCCGACAAAACCGCAGGGGGTCTTTACCCCCGGCCCCCTAGCCGGAAGCGATGGGATTCCACACGTTCGACGCCGACCGCGCGGACAAACTCGAAGACCCGGGACGCTTCCGGTACTGTTCTGAGGAGGAACTGATCGCCGCGCTCGCGGTCCCCGCGGACGCGACGGTCGCCGATCTCGGCTCCGGAACCGGCTTCTACACCGACGTGGTCGCACCCCACGTCGGCACCTGCTACGCCGTCGACGTGCAGTCGGAGATGCACGACCTGTACGCCGAGAAGGGGATCCCGGAGACCGTCGAGACCGTCACCGCCGGCGTCGGCGACCTCCCGTTTTCGGACGACGCGCTCGATGCCGCCTTCTCGACGATGACCTACCACGAGTACGCCAACGACTCGTCGCTGGCGGAGCTCGCGCGGGTCGTCCGCCCCGGCGGCCGCGTCGTCACGGTCGACTGGACCGCCGACGGCCCCGGCGACGCCGGGCCGCCGCGCGACGAGCGCTTCGGCGTCGGCGACGCCGCGAGCGCGTTCGAGGACGCGGGATTCACCGTCGAGCGCGCCGAGACGCGCACCGACACGTTCGTGCTGGTCGCGCGTCGCTGAGGCGGCCACGCTTCGCCGTCCCGGCGGTTACTGCCGGTCGTCCCAGAACCGCTCCAGCCCGAAGCGCAGCATGTCCGGGCTCACCGGTCGGAACTCCTCGCGCTCGTACTCGGGGAGGTACTCGCGGACGGCGTTCCACGACTCCCGCGCGTACCGCGCGTCGACCAGACAGCGCACGCCGACCTCGTCGCTCCCGCGGATCACCCGACCGATCGCCTGTCGGGCCTTCCGCACGGCCGGGACGGTCAGCGCCGTTTCGAATCCGTCCCCGAACTCCCGGTCGTACGCCGTCTTCACCGCGCGCGTCCGCGGCGACGACGTGTTGATGATCGGGACGCCGCAGATCACCGCCGCCGCGAGGCGATCGCCCTCGTAGTCGACGCCCTCGGTGAGCGTGCCGCGGATGCTCGTGACGAGCACCTTCGCGTCGCCGTCGAAGAAGTCCGCCTTGAGCGCCTCGGTCGCGGTGTCGTCGCTCGACTCGTCGATGAGGACCTCCTTGTCGATCCGCCCGTCCGCCTCCAACTCGCCGGCCATCCACTCGGCCTCGCCGTAGCTGGGCATCCCGACGAGGACGTTTCCGGGCGTCGTGGCGGCGACTTCCGCGGCGGCGTCGGCGTGCGCCCGTCGGGTCTCGTTGTCTTCCCCGGGGGGACCTCGGTTCGAGAACGTGAACTTCGGGGCGTCGACGGCGAACGACGCCCGATTCTCCTCGGGGAACCCGAGGCCGTAGGTCCGCTCCTCGACGGGGCGGCCCTCCGATTCGAGGTAGTTGAGCCCCGTCACCTCGCGGAACACGTCGAGCGGCGCGAGCGTGGCCGACATGAGCACGCCGCCGCCGAAGTCGGCGAGGCGCTCGCCGATGGCGTCGGCGGGCACGCAGTTGTGCAGCGCCAGTCGGGCGTTGTACGCGCGCCGCCACGAGTCGGGCGCCTCCGTCTCGTCCCACGTGCGCAGGAGTTCGAGTTCCCGGAAGTACGTCTCGTGGTCGCAGCGGTACCAGGCGTTGAGCGTCCGGCCGACGCCGGGAACGGCGCGCTGGCGGTCCTCGTCTTCGGCCTCGTCGAGAATTCTGGCGACGACGGCCCCCACCTGCTCGGCGCGCGCCCACACCTGTTCGCCGTAGCCGGCGTCTCTGGCCCACTCTGTTATCTCGTCGACGCCGGGGGCTTCGGGGTCGCGCAGCGGGATCTCCTCGTCGTCCAGGTCCGTCGGGTCGTCGCGCCAGCCGCGACGCTCGGCGTCGAGGAAGCCCTCGACCCGGCGGTCGAGTTCCTCGCGGAGGTCGCGAACGAACTCGGTGAGCAGTTTCACCTCGTCGAGGCTCACGTCCGCGTCGGCGAGTTCGCCCCGAACGAGGTCGGCGTCGGTCGTCCCCTCGACCCGGCGGCCGGACTCCTCGAACTGCACGGGCTGGAGCACGCGCGTCAGTTCGTTCTCGGCGTCGCGGAGGCTCGCGTCGGCGACGCCGTCCGAGACCAGGTCGCGGACCCGCGGCTCCAACATGTGGGCCTCGTCGCAGACGACGAACGTCGAGTCGTCGACGAGCGCGCCGGTGAATCCTCCGACTGTCGTCGGGTCGAACGCGTGGTAGTAGTTGCCGACGACGACCTCCACCTGCGGGAGGACCGCGCCCATCATCGAGTGGGGGCACGTGCCGTGGCCCGCCGACAGGCGGACCAGCTCCTCGGCGTCGATCAGCCCGCGGTCGGCGAAGTCGAACGGCACCGCCTCCGCGGCGTCGCCGTCCTCCGGGAGGTCGTCGAGGTACTGCGCGTAGAAGGGGCAGTACTCGACGCCCTCGCGGGTAGCCGATCCGCCGTGCGCTGGCATCTCGGGGAGATACGGCGTCGGCTCGCCGGCGGTTTCGAGGTAACTCGCCCCGTCCTCGCCGGTGTCGGCGAGTCCGGTCTGTGCGCGCCGCGCCTGTTCGGCGAGCGCGCCGGCGCTGGCCTCACCCCCGTCGGCGTCGCCGACGAGGTCTCGGGTGCGCTCGCGCAACCCCTCACAGCGCTCGTACACGTTCCCGGTGTCGACGCCGCCGCGGTTCTCCCTGGCATACGGGCACACGTCGGCCTTGCCGACGAGCGTCATGCCGGAGACCGGGCGCCAGTCGTCCGGGAGGGTTCGGTTGATCGTGCGGAGGTCGGCCTCGAACTGGCGGAGCTGCTGTTTGACGCTCGTGAGCACGAGCACGCGTTCGTAGTCGCTGTCGGGGTCGCGCACCAGGTCGATGCCGGCGGTCAGCGCCAGCATCGTCTTCCCGGTGCCGCAGGCGCCCTCCAGCGCGAGGTATCCCCCGTCGTCGGCGACGGCGCGGGCGGCGTCGATCCCGTCCGCCTGCTCGGGGTACGGGTCGGAGTGCCCGAACACGGTCCGCCACGGCTCGTCCGTCGCCTCGGTCACGGTGTAGTCGGTGGTTGCCACGGGTTTCAGTCCGTCGATGGTCCCGCTTTCGTACGTGAACCTTCAGTCCGGCCCGCCGACCGCGTCGTCGCCGCGGCCGTCGACCTCCTCGCCGCGGGCGGGGGTCACAGCAGGCTCTCGCCGAGCACGATCACCGAGAGGTTGTTCGCGAACAGCGCCAGCCCGGCGGCGACGAGCAGCCCCAGCCACGCCTCGATGAGCAGGCCGTAGTAGGGACGAACGCCCGCCGGCGTCATCCGGTAGGTCTCCATGAGCCCCCGAAACACGACCGTCGCGAGCGCGACGGCGACGAGGTTCACGCCGACGAGGACGGGGAGCGGCTGTCCGAGCGCCCACCGCATCAGCGGGTTCGCCTCCGCCCCCGGTCCCACGACGGCCGCTGCGTACATAGTCGTCAGGAGGTCGACCGACACCAGCAGGAACAGCGCGACGGCGGCCCACTCCCAGTACTCCTCGACGCGCTCGGCGACCGCGGCGCCGCCGGGTTCTCGCACGAATTCGAAACGTCGGGGTGTCGGCCTAACCGTTTCGGCACGCGGGGGATCGTCGACCGTGGGTCACGGGCCGCGATACGCCCACGGCCCGCCCCCCGCGGTCGTGTCCTCGCCCGTCCGGTTCCCCTCCATCGCGGCAGCGACGGCGGATCCGCGGTCGATCCGCCCGTTGACGGCCGTCTCGCGGAGTAGGCGCTCCGTTTCGGCGGGCGTGAGTCCGTCCTCGCCGGCGGCGGCGGTCATCTCGGCGACGACGCCTGCGACCGCCGGCGCGGCGGCGGAGGTCCCTCTGAGGGTCGTCCCGTCCGAGAGGCCGACCGTTCCCGCCGCTCGCACGTCCGTGGCCGACGGCGAGTACGCCGCGAGGCGGCCGTCAGGGCTGACCGCGCCCACGGAGATGACGCCGTCGGCGGTCGCGGGCGCGACCGCGCTCCCGTTGTCGGCGACCTGCGCGAGTCGGTGGCGGGCGGCGAACAGGTCGACGTCGCCTCCCCCGGGCTCGCGTACGTCAACGGCGACGTAGTAGGAGCCGCGGGGAACCACCGCGTCGATCGCCTCCGCCTGACCCGACTCGCGGGTCGACTTCGCGACGACCTCGTCGCGACCGTCGGCCACGTCGCGGTACAGGTACAGGTCGTAGTCGCCCGTCCCGGCCCAGTATAGCCGCAGCGTCACGGCGCCGGAAATCCGCCCGTCCCCGAGGCGGTTCCCCTGCGTGCCGTCGTCGTCGAACGCCAGCCAGCCCGATTCGGCCGCCGAGCCGCCCCAGTGGCGCCGTGCGGTGTTTCCGCCGGAGGTGACGAAGACGGTGCCGTCGTCGGCCGCGCGCTCGGCTGCCCGTGCGATCCGGTCCATTCCGTCGGCGGTCCGCGGGTAGTAGCTCCCCGCATCGACGATCACGTCGACGTCGCGCTCGACGAGCCAGTCCACCGCGCGTGCGTACTCCGCCGGCGTCGGTTCGTGGCCGACCGAAGCGAGATACAGCGACGACTCGGGGGCGCGCTGTGCGACGACGCTCGCGACGGTCGCGTCGTGGCTGGCCGCGTCGCGGTCGCCCACCATCAGGCCGAACCGCGAACTCGTCACGCGCTCCCGGGCGACCACCCGGCCGTCGATATCGGCCGCGTCGCCGAAGGCGCTCCCGATGACGCCGACGCGAACCTCGTCGGCGTCCCGGGCGCCGTCGACCGACCCGGCCGGAGCCCGCTCGACCCGCGCCCGGTCTATCGGAGCGTGAACGGACGACCCCGGAACGGCCCCGGCGGTGACGCCGCCGAAGAACCGGCCGACATCGCCGTACTGCGGGGCCGAACTGCCGCCGGCGACGGCGCCGCTGCCGCGGGTCACGTCCGCGCCCACGAGGCCGGCGCCGGCGCTCGCGACGACGATGACGACCGCGATCAGTGCTGCCGTTCGACCCACCGTCGGTCACCGCGTTCGAACGCGATCGGCGGCCACGAGCGTGGCGAGGACGAGCAGTCCGCCGACGAGGAACGCCACGCCCGGGGAGACCGTCCCCAGGATCGCGCCGCCGGTTCCCCCGACGGCGTCGCCGATCCGCGGCGCCGTCTCCGGACCGGAGAGGGTTGCCACCTCTGCGCCGAACAGCGACTGCACGAGGAGGCTCGCGCCCGCGAGCACCGCGACGGCGCCTCCCAGCCCGCGCAGGGAGTCCAGGAGCGAAGAGCGCTCGGACTCCCCCCCGACGGCGACGACGACGCGGTCGTCCGCGGGACCATACACGGTCATCTCCCGGCCCTTGACCGAGTACCGGGTGTCCGTGGCCTCGACCAGACCGGTGTCCACGAGCTTCGAGACGTGGTGGCGGACGTTCTGGACGGAGGTGTCCGCCGCGTCGGCCAACTCCGACGCCGTCTGCGGTTCCTCGTGGACGGCTCCGAGGATCGTCCTGGCCGTCTCCGGCGCGAGCGCTCCGATGAGGTCGTCCGCGCCGTCGTCGTCGATCCAACAGATCCGAACGCCCTCGTTGTCGCCGGTGTCCGCGTCGGCGGCGCCGTCTGGGGAGGATGGCTCGACGTCACCGAGTTGCGAGTCGGCGTCGACCGAGGCTGATGACTCCACGCCGTCCGATGCGGGTGGACGCCTCGTTCGGACGGCGTCGGATTCGGCAGCGCCCCCGTCGGTCCGCGCGCCGCTGGTCTCCTCCGGGGCGCGGTCGGTCCCGTCCGACCCCTCGTCGTCGTCGGGGTCGTCAGCGCTCGACGGGAGGGTCCCTGACATACAGGATAGTTCATCATAGAAGACCAAAACGTTTCGGTCGCGAGTCGCCCGGATCGACGGGAAACAGTCGTTCGCGCCGACTGACCGTCATCCGCGGCCGGCGGGTCGCCGACGGTCAGTCACCGACCGGCCGTCCGGGCTGGCGATCACCCGTCGATCGGTGGTTCGTGATCGAGGGGCGTGGGAAATCGGCCGACGACGTACAGCAGCGCCGCAAGTACGAGCACGGCCGCGACCGCGACGGCGAACAGCCGAAACACGCGATCGAACCCGACGCCGGCGTCGGTGAGCGCGCCGACCACGCCGGAGCCGTTCGCCTCGAACAGCAGCGACGCGCCCGAGAAGACGGCGTAGGCACTGGCGCGGTCTGCGGCCGGCAGCGTCGACAGCATGTACGTGTCGACGGCGGGAAACAGCGCGTGTGCGGCGTAGCCGATGACCACCGAGACGAGCGCGAACGCCGCGAGCGAGCCGGCGTACGTGAGCGCCACCAGCGACGCGAGAAACGTCGCGTTGAGCGCGAGCAGGTACGGCACGTTCGGGAGCCGGTCCGCGAGCCGCCCCCCGAGCCAGAACGCCGGCACGCCCGCAGCGAACGCGACGGTGAGCAACAGATTCGCGTTCGCCGTCGACAGCCCCTCCGAGAGCAGGTAGCTCACGTAGAAGTTGAACACGCCCTGCCAGGCGAACCCGGCGACGGCGACGAGCGACATCCCGGCGAGCACGATCCGCCAGTGCGACAACGCCGACAGGAAACTTCGCGGCTCCGGCGGAGTCCCGGCGGTGTCGAGGTCGTTGGCTGGCTCCGCGGCTCCGTCTGCGGGGCCGGAGGGATCGCCCTCGTCGCGTGTTCCGCCGTCGGCGACGCGCGGGCCGCCTCCGCCACCGCGGCGGAGCACGAGGACCAACGACGCCGTCGAGAGCGCGGCGGCGACGGCCAGCGCCCAGAAGACGATCCGCCAGTCGCCGAGACGGCCGATGACCGCGAGCACGAGCGCCGGGGCGAGGACGCTCGCGACCTGGCTCGCGGTGCCGTGGACGCCCACGGCCCTGCCCGTCCGTTCGGGGTACAGCGTGCCGATGAGCGGGATCGCGGCGACGAAGTAGCCGCCGGTTGCGAGGCCGACGGCGAACGCGCCGGTCCGAAGCGCGAGCAGCGACTGGGCGGTCGCGGTGAGCGCCGCCGCCGCCGACAGCGCGACCCCGGTCGCGAGGACGACGCGCTCGCGGCGAACGCGAGTGAGCACCCACCCGATCGGGATCCGCGGGGCGGCGGTGCCGAGCCACACGAGCGTCGTGACCGAGCCGACGGCCGCCGCGGAGATCCCCAGGTCCTGCTGGAACTCCGGGACCAGCGGGGCGAACGCGACCCGCCCGAAGTTGACGAGGAAGACCAGTCCACAGAGGGTGGTGAAGAGACGCTTCGTCACGTGAACGGGTGTCGATTCGCGCGGCGCGGCTCAAGCGTTGTGGAAGCGGGGATCGGTCGCCCGAACGTCGGGAACGAACGCGGGGTCGGGGCGCGGCGACCGACACGCCACGTCTGCCGGCTCACTCCAGCGGCTGTGCGTAGTCGACCTGTTTCGGGCGGAAGCCGGCGTCGCGGTAGAACCGGCGCGCGTCGTCGTTCTCCCACTCACAGGACACCGCGGGGTGGTCACACCCACGCTCGCGAGCGATCTCTCTCACGCGCTCGACGACAGCCGTGCCGTGGCCGCGGTTCCGGTGTGCCTCGTCGATAGCGACGTTCACGATCCGGAGAGACCGGGAGTACCGCCGCGAGGGGTGCTGGTCCTCTCGGAGGGTGAGAAACCCGATCCGCTCGCGCTCGTGAACGACGAGGTAGTCCGTGACGCGCTCGTCGTCGAGGTGGGCGCGGAACCCGTCGTCGGGGACCTCGTCGGCGTCCGCATAGACGAGTTCGTTCAGCTCTGAGTGTTCCTCCATCGACTCCGCGAGGGCGTACCAGCGCTCGACGAGCGCATCGAGATCGTCGGCGGTGGCCTCGACGAGTTCCATACCCGGACTGCTCGGCGCCGACTGTTCAGCGTTGCCCCGGGGTGTCGATCTCTGACGCGATCCGCACGCCGAGTGACGGAGTGGTCCCCGTCCGACCCGGATCCAGCACGCTCAAACCCCGACCCGCCGAAGCGGGAGCCACCCGACCGTGCGCGTCCTCGACTACCTCGAACTCGACGCCCAACTCGACCGCGCGGGCATCGGCACCGCCCACGACCAGCAGGTCGAGGCGCTCGACCGCGCCCGCGCCGCCGGCAGCGACGTGGACGTCGTCACCTCGCCGTGGGGCGACGGCGGCCCGCGTGCGGCCGTCCGCCGGGGCCTCGCCGGGCGCGGAGTCCTCGCCGACGTGGACGTGATCCACCTGAACCTCATCGGCCCCGCGAGCGTCGCGCTCGCACGGTACGCGAGGCTGACCGACACGCCGCTGGTGCTGCACTGTCACGTCACCAGCGAGGACTTCCGCGAGAGCTTCCGCGGGTCGAACGCGGTCGCCCCCGCGCTTCGTCGCTACCTCCGGTGGTTCTACTCGCAGGCGGACCTCGTGCTCACGCCCTCCGAGTACACGAAACGCCGGCTGCTGGAGTACCCCGTCGACGCGCCGATCCGCGCGATCTCAAACGGGATCGACCACGGCTCGGTCGCCGACCACGAGGCGTATCGCGAACAGTACCGGGAGCGGTTCGACCTCGACGGCGTCGTCATGTTCGCAGTGGGCTCGGTCTTCGAACGAAAGGGCCTCACCGACTTCTGTGAGGTTGCGGCGATGACCGAGCACGACTTCGCTTGGTTCGGCACCGTCGACTCCGGGCCGCAGGCGTCGCCGACGGTCACCCGGTGGACGAGCGATCCGCCCGAGAACGTCACCTTCACCGGGTGGGTCGACGACAAGCCCGGCGCGTTCGGCGCGGGCGACGTGTTCTTCTTCCCGACGAAGGAGGAAAATCAGGGCATCGTCGTCCTGGAGGCGATGGCCTGCGGGAAGCCGTGCGTCCTCCGCGACATCCCGGTGTTCCGGGAGTACTTCGAAGACGGACACGACTGCCTGCTGTGTGAGACGCGCGAGGAGTTCGCCGACGCCCTGAACCGCGTGGCGGACGACCCCGACCTCCGCGAGCGGCTCGGCGAGAACGCGCGGGAGACGGCCGCCGACCACTCGCTGGAGCGCGTCGGCGAGGAGTTGGTCGACACCTACGAGCAGCTGATCGAGGCGCGGTAGGCGGCCCGGAGCACTCCCGGCGACGCTCGCGTCGAAGACGCAAGGCATTACCCCTCGCTCCGGAAACGGCGGACGAATGCAGACCGTCGCCGCGTTCACCGATACGTATCTGCCGACGGTGAACGGCGTTACCTACACGCTGGAGTCGTGGCGTGAGGAGTGGCGCACGCGCGGCGGCCGGATGGACGTAGTGTTCCCCGACGCGCCCGGACACGACCCCACGGACGGCGAGTACACCACCCGGAGCGTCGGATTTCCGTTCTACGACGGCTTCCGCATGGGGCTCCCGGGCGTCCCCGACGCCGTCCGCGACGCCGACGTGGTCCACGCGCACACGCCCTTCGCGCTCGGTCTCTCGGGGTGGTATCTTGCGCGGCGGACCGACGCCCCGCTGGTCGCCTCCTACCACACGCCCACGGCCGAGTACGCCGACTACCTCGCCGCGGGACCGGCCGCCGCCGCCGTCGAGGGCGCCGCCCGCCGATACGAGCGCCGGTACATGAACGCCGCCGACGCGGTCGTCGTCCCCAGCGAACCGGCGGGAGCGCACCTCAGGAACATCGGCGTCCGTTCGCGCGTGGAAGTGGTGCCGAACGGCGTCGACATCGCGTTCTTCGCGCGGCCCGACGACGCCGCCCTGGCCGACTTCCGCGCCGAGTACGACCTCCCGGACCCCGACGACGGCCCCGTCGTCGGCTACACCGGTCGCCACGGCTTCGAGAAGGAGCTGGCCGAAATCCCGCCGGCCGTCGCCGCCGCCGACGCGGAGGCGACGCTCGTGTTCGGCGGCGACGGGCCCGCCCGCGACGCCGTCCGCGACGCCTGCGACGACGCCGGCGTCGACGCGCGCTTCCTCGGCTTCCTCCCGCGCGAGGACCTCCCGGCGCTGTACGCGAGTCTCGACGCCTTCCTGTTTCCCTCGCCCGTCGAGACGCAGGGGCTCGTCGCGCTGGAGGCGAACGCCTGCGGCACGCCCGTCGTCGGGGTCAACGCCGGCGCGCTCGCAGACACCGTCGTCGACGGCGAGACCGGCTACCACTACCCGCGCGGGGACGCCGCTGCCTTCGCCGACGCCATCGACCGCACGCTCGGCGAACGGGAGGCGCTCGCCGAGCGGTGTCTCGATCGCCGCGAGTCGATCAGCGTCGAGCACGCGGTCGATCGACTGGAGGACGTGTACGACGCGGTGACGGAGTAACGGCCGTTCCTCGCCTGCAGTCCGTCGCAATCGGGGAGTCTCGCGGCGTTCTACCGGGCGGCTCGCCCGTGCGCCCGCGGTTCACGAGACCTGCGGTCTCGCGAGGTGACAACATCGCGGAGCGATATTCGAAGGCCGTCGTCCAGACGCTCGTTCACTCCCCGGTCGTGTACTCGCGTCTCGCTTGCTCCTGGACGAAGCCGCGGGAAGACCGCTCCGCTGTCCGACCGAGGCGCCGCTCGCTTCGCTCGATCTGCCTCGCTAGTCCTCCAGCGCCTGCGCGATCCGCTGCAGCTGCCGGGTCGCGTCGCGGACCTCGTCGCGGAGCTGGCGAACCTCGCGCACGAGCTCCTCGTTGCCGACCGATTCCTCCTCGGCGCCGCGCCCGCCGGGACCGCCGGGACCGCCGCCCATGCCGCCCGGCCCGCCGCCGCCGCCCATGCCGCCGGGACCGCCGCCGCCCATCATGCCGCCCATCATCTGCGCGAAGGGGTTGCCGCCGCCGCCCATGCCGCCGGGGCCGCCGCCGCCCATCATCTCCTCGGGGGAGGGCGCGCCGCCCTCGCCCTCCTCGCGCTCCTGTTCGCGTCGCTCGCGGATCTCCTCGACGCGCTCACGGAAGGACTTCTCCTCGTCGCCGTCGGCTCCCTCGGCGCTCTCGTTCGCGTCCGATCCGGCGTCTTCTGGGTCGTCATCTGCCATGGATTCCGGTTCGCCCTGGCGTCCGAAAAGCGTTGTTCCTCGGGGGGCGGAACCGAGCCCTCTTGTACCCCCGTCTCCGAGGAGCGCGCGTGTTCGCGGACCGGTCCGACGCCGTCGCCGACGACACCCCTCACCGCGGCTACGGGGTCGCTGTCACGCCCGGCGTGAGCGGGCCGTGCGCGCTGATAACCGGCTACGGGCCGGAGAACCGCTTACTCGTGTGGCGCGAGGGCGCCCTCCGCGACGTGGCGACGCCCGCCGTCGCCGACGAGGGACGACACGCGATCGGCGTCGTCGCCGCCGACCTCGACGCCGACGGCGCCGAGGAGATCTACGTCCACAACACCGAGTCGTACCAAGGGCAGACCCGAGACACCGACCTGCTGCTCGATCCCGTGGACGTCCTGCCCGACCACGACGCGATCCGCTGGCGTGACCTGTTCGGCCTCGGGATCAACGCCGACCGCGGGAACTTCCGAGCCGGACGCTCGGTCGCCGCGATCGATCGCTACGGCACCGGGCGCTACGGCGTGTTCGTCGCCTGCTACGGGGTTCCGTCCCGCTTCTACGAACTCGGCGACGACGGTGAGCTTTCGGACATGTCGGAGGCCGTCGGTCTCGAACTGGACGCCGGCGCACGATCGCTGTACGCCGGCCCTATCGTGACCGACCGGATGGACCTGTTCGTCGGCGTCGAGCGCGGGCCGAACCGGCTGTTCCGAAACGCCTCGGGCCACTTCGAGGAGGTCGCCCGCGACGCGGGGGTCACGGCCCCCGGAACGAATGCCAGGGGAGTCACGGTGGCAGACGGCGACCTCGCGGTCGGCGGCTGGGAGACGCGGAACCGGCTGTTCACCCCCGTGACGTCGGGGTCCGAGCGGGGGGACGCGAACGCGCACGCGGACGGCGGTCCGACCCGCAGGGCGTTCACCGACGCCGCGCCGCCGGCGTTCGCCTCGCCGACTCGCACTCGGACACTCGTCGCGGCCGACTTCGACAACGACGGCCGCGAGGAGCTGTTCTGCAACGCGCTGGGCGCCACGAACCGCCTGTTCCGAAAGGACCCGGGAGCCGGGGGTGGACCGCCGTCGACCCCGGAGCCGCCGCGGAGCCGCGCGGCCTCGGGACCGGCGCCGCCGTCGCGGACTTCGACGGCGACGGCGCCCTCGAACTGCTCGTCGTCCACGGCGAACTCGCCGCCCAGCCGCTCTCGCTGTACGCCGTCCCGAACGCGACAGAGAACGGCTGGCTTCGCGTGCGCCCGACCACCCAGTACGGGGCGCCCGCCCGGGGCGCCGCCGTCACGGTCGAGACCGCGTCGTGGACGCGGACGAAGGTCGTCTGTGCCGGCTCGAGCTACCTCTGTCAGATGGAGCCGGTGGCGCACTTCGGTCTCGGCGACGAGGCGCCCGAGCGGTTCACCGTCCGTTGGCCCGACGGACGCGAAGTGACGAGAGAGGCGCCGGCGCCGCGGACGCAACACGAGGTCGAGCACCCGATGGCGCCGCGGTTCTGAGCCGGGCACGGGATCTGCGTCGCGAACGGGATCTGGCTCCCGGGTCGTTCCCCGCGGCCTCGCACGCCGCTCGGTGGCGCAACCGCTTTGGGGCGCCCCGGTACACCTGAACCCATGACCGACGACCGCGCCACGCGACGGGGGAAGGTCGACCGCGACACCTTCGAGTCGGTGGTCCGCCCGGCCCTCGGCGCCGCCCGCGACGACGTTCGCCTCGGGCCGACCCACGGCGTTGACTTCGGCGTCGTCGACGTTGCCGACCGCGCGGTCGTGACCGCGACCGACCCGATCTCGCTGCTCCCCGATCTGGGGTTCGAGCGCGCCGGCCGCTTTGCGCTCTCGTTCGCCCTCGGCGACGTGGCCGTCTCCGGCGTCGCGCCCACCCACTTTTGTCCCTCCTTTGCGCTCCCGAGCGACGTGAGCGACGACGATTTCGCCGCCTTCTGGGCGGCTGTCGCCGCCGAGTGCGAGGCGCTGGGCGTCGCCATCCCGACGGGCCACACCGCCCGATACCCCGGCGCGTCGCTCCCGTGGGTCGGCGCCGCGACGGTGCTCGGCGTCGGCGACCACGACGACGTGATCCGCCCGGACGGCGCCCGCCCGGGCGACCGCCTGCTCGTGACGAAGGGACCGGGGATCGAGACCGCTGGACTGTTCGCGTCGCTGTACCCCGACGCGCTCGCCGAACGGGGGATCGACGGGGCGACGATCGGCGACGCGGCCGCGTTGCTCGAGGAGACGAGCGTCGTGCGCGACGCGCTCGCGGCCGCGGAAGCCGGCCGGAACGGCGGGGCATCGCCGGCGGACGCCGGGGTCACCGCGATGCACGACGCGACGGAGGGCGGACTTCGGGGGCGCTGTGTGAGACGGCCGAGGCCGGCGGCGTCCGCATCGACGTGGACTCGGCGGCGGTGCCGACGAACGCCGCCGCCGTGGCGACCTGTGAGGCGCTCGACCTCGACCCGTGGGCGTGTACCACCTCCGGGACGCTCCTGCTTGCGGTCGACCCCGCGGCCGTCGACCGCGTTCTCGACGCGCTCTCGGACCGGGGAACGCCCGTCGGCGTCGTCGGCGACGTGTGCGAGGGCTCCGGCGTGTTCGTCGACGGCGATCGCGTCGAGCCGCCGGCGGAGGACGCGTCGTGGGCGGCGTACGAGCGGCTCTCGGGGACGGACTGATCTCCGACCGCCCGTCCTCGACTCGCACGTATCAGTCTCCGGCGGCCGCCAACCGCTCCTGGGTCGCCGCCGCGAGGTCGTCGAACGCCGCATCGGCGACCGCGACCTCGTCGGCGAACGACAGGAAGCCGTGGCACATCCCCTCGTAATCTAGGTGTTCGGCGTCGACGCCGACGTCTGAGAGCCGGTCGACGTAGGCCGCGCCGTCGTCGCGCAGGGGGTCGCGCTCGCCGGTGACGACGACGGCGGGGGCGGTCGCCGCGAGGTCCGGATCCCGCGCCCGCAACGGCGCGGCATGGGGGTTCGCGGCGTCCACGTCCGACCGCAGGTACTCTCGCCAGAAGCGCCGCATGTCGGCGCGCGTCAACAAGGGCCCGTCGGCGTTCGCCTCGTAGGAGTCGGTCCCGAAGTCGCTGCCGACGATCGGGTACAGGAGCGTCTGGACCGCGGGAGCCTCGCCGTCTGGGGTCGCCAGCGACGCGGCGGCCGCGAGGTTTCCGCCCGCCGAGGAGCCGGCGACGCCGACGACGCCGTTGCCGCCGAATCGGGCGTCGTGCTCGCGAGTCCACCGGAGGGCGCGGACCGCGTCGTCGACGGCGGCGGGAAACTGGTGCTCGGGCGCCAGTCGGTAATCCACCGAGACGACGACCGCGCCGACGCGGCGACAGAGCCGTCGTGCGAGGTCGTCCGCGGAATCGAGGGTCCCGAGACACCAGCCGCCGCCGTGGAAGAAGACGAGCGTCGGCGCGGGCGTCTCCGAGGGGCGGTACACTCGCAGCGGGAGGGCGTCGCCGTCGGGACCGTCGATACCGAGATCGAGCGTCGAGGCGACCGGTTCGACAGAGCCGCGGTCTCGGTTCGGATCGGCGCCCCCGTCGCCGCCGAACAACTCGTCCTCGATGCGACGGGCGCTCTCGACGGACAGGGCGTGCCACGGCGGGACGCCGAGCGCCTCGACCTCGGCGACGACTTCGCGGAGTTCCGGATCGAGGTCGGCCAGTCGGTCGGGGCGTGCGTCACCGTCGGCGGAGTCGGTCATGCGACACCGGACGGCCGGGGGCGTCAAGAATCCCTCCCGACTGCGCCTCCGCCCGGCGGCCCAGGCGGGAGTACCCCCGCGCCGGAACCGAGTCGCTCTTGCGCGGCCGCGCCGGAGGGGGCGGCGTGTCGATCTCGCTCCGTCGGCTCCTCGGCGGCGACGCCGACGTGCTCGCCGACCGCGACTTCCGGCTGCTGTTGCTCGCGTCGCTCATCTCGCCGATGGGCGCCTCCGTCGTCTCGCCGGTGGTGGAGTCGCTGACCGGGCCCTACGGCGTCTCCGCGACGGAGGCTGGCCTGCTTCTGTCGGCGTTCACGGCACCGGGAATCGTGTTTATCCCGGTGGCGGGCGTGCTCGCGGACCGGTACGGCCGAAAGCCGGTCCTTGCGGGCGGGCTGGCGCTGTTCGGCCTCGCTGGACTCGCGCTCACGCTGACGACCGACTTCCGGGTCGCACTGCTCCTCCGACTCCTCCAAGGCGTCGGCTACACCGGGATCGGACCGATCTTGATCACGGCGACGGGCGACCTGTTCTCGGGCGCCCGCGAGTCGGCCGCTCAGGGTGTCCGCTTCACGGCGGTCGGCGCGTCGCTGACGGTGTTCCCGTTCCTCGCGGGGCTGCTGGTGGCGTTCGCGTGGCAGTACCCCTTCGCGCTATACGCCGCGGCGATCCCCGTCGCGGCGGTCGTGTGGCTCCGGTTCGAGGAGTCCGCCGCGCTCGGCGGCGAGCGGTCGGCAGCCGCGGGAGCGCCCGCGGACGGCGACCCGAACGACGCCGACCGGTCCGGCGTCCGGGCGCTCCTCGCGCTGGCGGCGCGGCCGCGCGTCGCCGCGACGCTGTTCGGGCGGGCCGCGCCGGGGTTCCTCTGGTTCGGCTTTCTCACCTACAACTCGATCGTCGTCGTCCGGCTGCTGGGCGGAACCCCGGCGCCGCCGGCGCCCTCGTCGCGGTCGCGTCCGTCGCCAGCGCCGTCGCGACGACCCAGACCGGGCGAATCACCGCCCGGTTCGGCCGAACGGTCCCCACGTTCGCCGCGCTCGTCGTCGCCGGGATCGGCCTGGCTGCTCTCGCGCTCGCGCCGTCGGTGCCGGTCGCGCTCGCGGCGGGCGTCCCGGTCGGCGCCGGCTTCTCGGTGTCGCTGACGCTGTACCGCTCGGCGATCACGGGGCTCGCCGGCGACGACACCCGCGGCGGCCTCGTCAGCCTCGGGGAGTCGATCGGCCGGCTCGGATCGACCGGCGCGCCGGTCGCGATGGGCGCCGCGGTCGCGTTCGTCGCCGAGGGCGCCGGCTACGCCGCCGCCCTCAGGACCGTCTCGGTCGCCGTCGCCGTCGGCGTCGTGGCGGTCGGGGGCGGTCTGCTCCTCGTCGGCGACCTGGAGGCGGACACCGGGGCGGGCGCGGCGGCGACCGCCGCCGACGAGTGAGCGCCGCGGCCGCGCGGGACACGACGCCAACGCCTAACTGTCCCCACCCGAAGCGGTGGTCATGAGCGACACGGACGCAGGGCCCACCCACTCGCTCGCCGAGGCCCGCGAGCGCGACGCTGACGACTCTCTCCGCGGGTACCGCGACCACTTCTCCGTGCCCGACGGCGAGCGCTATATGGACGGCAACTCGCTGGGGCTCGCGCCCGACACCGCGCTGGCGACGCTCGACCGCGTGGTCGACGAGTGGCGCGCGCTCGCGATCCGCGGGTGGGAGGCCGCCGACCCCGACTGGTTCCACTACGGCGAACACCTCGGCGACCTGCTCGCGCCCCTCGTGGGCGCCCGCGAGTCCGAGGTCGTCGTCGCCAACTCGACCACCGTCAACATCCACACCCTGATCGGGACGTTCCTCGACACGCTCCCCGGCACGCCTGCCGGCCCTGACCCCGCGGCCGACCCCCCGGCGGTGCTCGTCAACGACCTCGACTTCCCGACGGACCACTACGCGATCCGCGCGCAGTTCCGCCAGCGCGGGATCGACCCGGACGAACAGCTCGTCGCCGTCGAGTCTCGCGACGGGAGAACCATCGACGAGGGCGACATCGAGGCCGTCCTCCGCGAGCGCGACGACGTCGGGATCGTGTTCATGCCCTCCGTGCTCTACCGCTCGGGGCAACTGCTCGACGTCGACCGGATCACCGCGGCGGCTCACGAGCACGGCGCGCTCGCGGGGTTCGACTGCGCCCACTCGGTCGGCGCCGTCGATCACGCGCTCGGCGACGCCGGCGACGACGACGAGGGCGCCGACTTCGCGGTGTGGTGCTCGTACAAGTACCTCAACGCCGGGCCGGGCGCGACCGCGGGGCTGTACGTCAACGAGCGCCACCACGGCACCACGCCCGCACTCGCCGGCTGGTGGGGCAACGACAAGTCGACGCAGTTCGAGATGCGCCACACCTACGACCAGGCCGACACCGCCGGCGCGTGGCAGATCGGGACGGTGCCGATGCTCTCCTCGGCGCCGATCGAAGGCGCGACGGAGCTGGTCCGGGAGGCCGGCATCGACGCCGTGCGCGAGAAGTCGCTCGCGCTCACGGACTACCTGATCGACCTGGTCGACGACCGTCTCGGCGACGACTTCTCGGTCGGGACGCCGCGGGAGCACGACCGGCGCGGCGGCCACGTCGCGATCGAACACCCCGAGGGCTACCGCGTGAGCGAGGCGCTGCGCGACCGCGGCGGTGTCGTCGACTTCAGACCGCCGAACGTGGTCAGGGTTTGTCCGGCGCCGCTGTACACCCGCTTCGAAGACGTGTGGCACGTAGTCGAGACGATCCGCGAGATCGACGAGACCGGCGCGTACCGCGACTACGACCCGCGCGGGGCCGGTGTCACCTGACTGAGGTCACTCCCCGAGGTACCGGAGCACCGCGCCGGCGACGATCACCAGCCCGCCGCCGATGAACGTTCCCGGGACGGGAAGCGCGAACAGACCGACACCGATCAACAGCACGGCTGTAGATAGTCGCACGGTCCCCCGTTGGCCGACCGTGCCGAAGTACTCGGTGACGGTTCCGGCGGTGCCGGAAGTCGCGCGTCGGCGCGTCGGGCGAGCGCCGCCGTCGGCGCCTCACTTGCGTGTGTACTCTGGCGCGAACATCTGCGCGGAGGTCGGTGCGGGGTCGCCCTCGGTCAGGTTGTACGCCGAGATGGCTGCGTCGCTAGCGCCGGCGGCGCGCAGGAGGTCCTCGTCGTACGCCGAGTGGCCGGTGTACTCGGCCGGGTCGCGCGCGAGGATCGAGAGCGCGGCGTCCGCGAGCACGTGCGGCGTCCGCCAGTCGTCCTCGGTGCCCAGGCCGAAGTACCGCGTCGCCCGGGTGTCGACGGCGGTCACCGGCCAAAACGTGTTGCAGCCGATGTCGTCGGCCGCCAGTTCCTCGGCCAGCGAGAGGGTGACGAACGACATCCCGAGCTTCGACCAGGCGTAGGCCGCCTTTCCGGGGGCGCGGTCCATCGTCACCGGCGGCGCGTTCGTGAGGATCCACCCCGACTCCTGCTCCCGGAGGTGCGGGAGGAACGCCCGCGAGACGAGATACGTCCCGCGGACGTTCACGTCCGTCATGAGGTCGAACCGGTTCGCGGGGAGGTCCGCGACGTTCGCCAGCTGGATCGCGCTGGCGTTGTTGATCACGATGTCGATCTCGCCGAACTCCTCGATGGCCTCGTCGACGGCCGCCTCGACGGCGTCCTCGTCGCGCACGTCCAACTGGATCGCGTGGGCGTCGACGCCGCGCTCCTCGCACTGCGCTGCCGTCTTGTGGATCGTCCCCGGCAACTCGCCGCCGGGTTCGGCGGTCTTTCCGGTCGAGACGACGTTGCAGCCGTGCTCGGCGAGCGTGAGGGCGATTCGTTTGCCGATGCCCCGGGTCGTCCCGGTGACGAACGCCGTCGACCCGGAGAGGTCGGGCGCATCGAAGGGAGGGTCGGCGCGGGCGGGTCCGGCGGGCATCGCGTCCTCGGCGTCGGGAGATGCGTCGGCCATACCGGACGTGCGGTCGGGGGGTTCCTGTAGCTACCGGCGACGGCTACGGGGACGGGTCAGGGACCGCGAGCGAACGCGTCGAGGTCCCACTTCAGATCGTCGCGGATCTCCTGCCACTCGTCCGTCTCACGGAGCCGGTACTCGGCGAACGCGGGGTTGCGCACCAGCTCCAGCTCGGCGAGCAGCCGACGGTGCAGCGGGAACAGGTCGCCCCACTGGAGCGTGCGCGTCTCGTCGGTCGGCGGCGTCGCCGGACGGAACACGAGCGCGTCGTCGTCCGCGGCCGTGCGGTCCTCGACGCGACCGAACTGGAACCGGGCCCACGTCTCGTACTCGTCGAACGGCACCGAGTCGGTCGGGTCGGGCGGACGCCGGTGCTGGACCCGGTAGCGCTGGTCGCGCTCGTCGCGGCCCCAGAGGTGGCCCTTCACGAGCAGCCGGATCTCGCCGTCGGCCGCCAGGGTGGCGTCGTATTCGGTCCGCGCGTGCTCGTACTCGCGGCTCCGAAACTGGCTCGCGAGCGACTCGCCCGACTGGGACCGGCGTCCACGGCGGCGATACGGCGCGGCGGTCGAAACCGCGCGCTGCCGGACGGTCCGCACGTCTCCGCCGCGTCGCTCGGGGCCGCTCGGCCGTCCCCAACGGTCGGACCGGGACTCCTTCGGGTCGGACCACGGTGCCGCAACCATGGTGCTTGGTACCACTGATCGCTATTTAGGAGTAACTGTCGGAACGGGGGCGGGGCCGCTTCCACCTCACGCCGCATCTGTGACGTGGTCCCGAACAACCGCAAGCGTGCGCCGGTAGCGTTCGGTCAGCGTCGCGAGCAACCGCCGTTCGACCGGCGAGAACCCGAGCGCGCGGAGCACGCCGACGTAGGCCGCGAGTCCGAGGAGCGTGCCGACGACCGCCGCCGGACCGCGGGGAAGCAACTCCCTCGTCGCCAGCGCGACGGCCGCGAAGGGGACCGCCGCCAGCAGCGGTTTTCCGTGCGCGCGAGTGAACGGCTGGAGCCCCTCGACGCGGTACAACACCGCCACCTCCAGCCCGTTGTTGACGCCCAGCATCAGCAGGTAGCTGGCGACCAGCCCGGGGAGACCGAACTCGACGGTGAGCGGGATCGCCGTGACGGCCAGAAACAGCGTGATGGCGGTGTTGACGACCAGCAGCGCGCGCTGGTGGTCGGTCATCCGCAGGAGGATGCCGACGCTCCCGGCGGCGCAGGCGAGCACCTGCGCGAACACGAACCCCGGGAGCAGCGGCGCGTACTGCACGAACGTCGGGCCGAACAGCGCCATCACCGCCTCGCGGTGGACGATCGTCGGCACAGACAGCCCGACGACGCCGACCAGCACCAGCCGGCTCGTGACGTGGTACAGCCGCGACAGGGCCGCCGGGTGGTCGCCGTCGTTGAGCGCCGCCGCGACCGGCGGGATGAACTGGTTGATCGCCATCAGCGGGAGCCGAACGAGGCTCCCGACGAGGACGCCGACGGCGAACACCCCGCCGGCGGTGCCGGACAGGAACACGGCGATCAGCGGGTAAAAGCCCAGCCGCTGGGTCGTGGTCGCGAAGCCGCTGAGAAACAGCGGCGTCGTGTACCCGACGTACCGGCGCCGGATCGCCGCGGCGTCGGGGACGCGAACCCGAGGGCGGAATCCCCGAGAGCGCGCGAGCCACCCCGCCCCGACGAGCGCGAGCGCACCCATCGCCACCGGCAGGCCCACGGCGACGCCCGCGAGATCGCTCACCACGACCGCGCCGGCGACGCCGACGGCCAACTGGACGACCGGGAACGCGACCCGCTGGAACGTGTTCAGCGCGGTCACTTCCTCGGTCGCCCGCAGGACGCGCGCGACCACGAACAGCCCGACCGTCAGAGGCAGCCCCGCGCCGAACGCCCGTAGGTACAGCGGGAACGGTGGCCCCTTCCCGGTGAACGCGGCGATTGCGGGCGCGCCGAGGAACAGGCCGGCGCCGAAGGCGGCCGAGACGCCCACCACCAGCGCGGCCGCGAACGTCGCGAGCGCGTCGCGTTCGGCCGCATCGTCGACCGTCGGGAGGAACCGGCTGAGCCCGCTGCCGAACCCCATCGCGAGCCGCCGGAGGAACCGAGAGAGCCGGCGCGCGAGCGCGAACAACCCGTACGGTTCGGCGGCGAACGTGTTCGTCAACAGCGCGGTGAACGCGAGCGTCAGGCCGCGCTGGGCGAGGATGCTCGGCGTGGAGACGACGGCGCCGTGGGCCACGCGTTCGAGCGCGTCCGCGAGGCGCGCCTCGGTCGGGTCGAGCGGCTCGTCGGCGTCGCCGCCGCCCTCCTCCCCGTCGACCTCGCTCGGTCGCTCGGTCGGATCGCCGCTCGACTCCATCGACTCGTCGGAGCGGCGAGCCGGAAATAAGCCCGACGAACCGAGGCGATCACTCCGGGGTCGGCTCGTAGGCGTCGCCGACACGCACGTCCAGCGCGCCCGGAAGCATCCGGAAGTCGAGCCGTTCGTGGGTCGCGATCTCGCCGTCGCGGCTGAACGTGATCGGCTCGTCGCCGTCGCTCGCGACGTGGAGTTCGCCCGCACGGAAGTGGACGACGCCGTCGGTCTCTTCGCCGAGCAGACGGTGGGCCGCGGCCTCGAGTGCGAGCGCCTGCGGCGGCATCCGCTCGACGACGACCACGTCGAACCGGCCGTCCTCCATGTCGGCCTGCCCGCCGTCCTCGACGAACTTTCGGGCGTTGCCGACGAGCACGCAGGTGGCCTCCCCGACCCACGACCGCGTCGGCGACTCGACGCGGACAGCCAGGCCGTCGAAGTTCATCGTCTCCCGGGCCCCGGTGAGGAGGAACGCCAGGGTGCCGAACCGCCCCTTCAGTTCGTCCGAGGTCGCCGTGCTCGCGTCGGCCGGCAGTCCAGCGATACACGAGACGAGAAACGGCTCGGCGGACCCGACCGAACCCGCGGCCCCGCCGACGCGGGGCTCGCCGTCGGCCCCCTCGGCGACCCCCACGTCGAGCGCGCGGGCCTCGCCGGTGTCGGACAGTTCGATGCCGCGATCCAGCGACTCGATACCGAGCGTGCCCGCGAGGAGGTTCGCCGTCCCCGCCGGGAGCACCGCGAGCGTCACGTCGCCGAGGGCGTCCGCCCGGTACAGCCCGCGGAGCGCGTCGTTGATCGTCCCGTCGCCGCCGCAGACCGCCAGCGTCGAGGCGGGCTCCTCGCCCGCCTCGCGCGCCAACTCGACGGTGTGGGCGGCGCTCTCGGTCTCGGTGACTGCGAACCCGCGCGCCTCCATCGCTCGACGGACGTGGTCGGCGTGATCGCCCGTGCCGCTGTGGGGATTGACGAGACAGCGACGCGACCCGATCTGCATGGGTGAGCGAACGCCGCCGTCGCACTTCAACTCCACCGTCGGCCGCGCACTCCCCGGGCGGGGCGCACCGGCGACACGCGCCGGTGGAACCGGCCGGGGGAGGTACGGTTAAGTCCGTTCGAGGGCGTTGAGTGTGACATGACCGACGAGACTGCCGCGAGCCTCGGCGACGAGGTGCTCGATCGAATGCTCCGCGGCGGCCTCCCCCGCGGGCAGGCGACGCTCGTTCGCGGCGGCCCCGGGACGGGGAAGTCGACGCTGAGCATGCAGTTCCTCGACGCCGGCGTGCAAGCGGACGAGCGGTGCCTGTACGTCACCACCGAGCAGACGCTCGACGACGTCGCCGACTCGTTCGCGGCGTTTCCGTTCGCCCTCGACGACGACCGGCTCGACGTGCTCTCGCTCCACGCGACGCCCGGCGTGACGCTTGAGGACCCTGAGGGGGACGACGACGCGATGACGCTTCAGCGACTCGACGACGACGCCGCCGTCGGCGGGACCATGTCGTTCGGCGAGTACACGCGGGAGCTGACGCCGGCGACGCTCCGCGAGGAGTTCCAGCGCTACGAGGACTACGACCGCGTCGTCGTCGACTCCGCAAACGGGATCGCCGGGTTCACTGACACGCACACGTACCGACGGGTCCTCCTCGACGTGATCGCGACGCTCACCGACCGCGGCGACGCGACGCTGGTGTTCACCGCGGAGGAGGGCGGCGACGACTCCGTCGGGGATCTGCTCCAGTACGCCGTCCACGGCGTCGTCTCGCTGACGCGCGACCGCATCCGCGAGGACAACCACCGCTTCGTCGAGATCGCGAAGCTCCGCGGCGTCGACCACGACACCCGCCGCCTCGAACTCCACATCGACGCCGAGCGCGGTGCCCGGGCGGTTCCCGGGCGGCGCAGCCAGCCGCCGGCCGTGAAGACCCACGGGCACCGCCCCATCGGCATCGACGGCTTCGACCGGCTCGTCGGCGGCGGCGTCGTCGCGGGTGCCGGGGTGCTCTTCGAGCACGACGGCACCGCGAACGTCTCGACGTTCCTGGGGTCGTTCCTCGACGCCGCGCTCGCTCGCGGCGACCGCCTCGCGGTCGTTCCGACGATCCACCTCCGCCCCCACGGGCTGGAGACGATCCTCTCGGGGTTCGGCCACGACGTGGGCGCCCTCCTCGCCGACGGCCGACTCCACGTCGTCGACCTGATCGGCACGTGGGACGCCGACCGCGACGGCGTTCACGCGCCGTCGTCGGGCGAGGGAGTGCGCGAGGCGTTCGGGGCGATCCGCCCCGACGACGCGGGCGACGACGACACCGCGCTCACGTCGATCGTGAACGCCGACGCGTACGTGAACGCGCTGTCGGCGGAGGAGGCGCGGGAGCTACGCTACTACGAGGAGTCGCAGCTGGTCCGGCCGACGGACACGCTCGTCCACGTCCACAACCCCGGGACGGCCGCCGACGAGGTGACCGCGTTCCTCGAGAACACCGCCGAGCAGGTGATCGAGACGTGGCTCTCGGACACCGGCCTCCAGTACGTCCACCTCCGGAAGTCGCCGTGCGGCTTCGTCGGCACCACCTCGCTGGTGGAGTATCTCGAAACGGAGCCGTACGTCGCCGTTCAGGGGCCACCGAGCGACCGCGAGAACCCCATGGCGGCGGAGTCGTACCCGGACGAGTACCCGTCCGGGGGGTAGTCGCGTACGGAACGCGTCGAAAACGAGGACGGTGCGGGCGCTCAGTCGGCGCGCTCGAACACGCGCACCGTGTCGTACCCGATGGACTCGACGCTCGTCTCGGTGAGCCCCCGCGCCTCGAACACCGACCCCCAGTCGTGCCGGTACAGCGGGAGGCCGTCGTCGACCTCGACGATCCCGCCGCCGGCCTCGCCGTCGCCCTCCAACTCGACGGTGACGAGCACGTCGCCGACGACGCGCGCGACCTCGTCGAACGTCGCCGACATCTCTTCGGGATGAACGTGCTGGAGCGTCTCGACCGAGTACACGGCGTCGAAGCTCCCGTCGTCGAACGCGGGGAGCACGTCCGAGATGGCGCCGGCGTGGAACGCGCCGGCCGTTCCGAGGTCGGGGTACTCCTCGCGGAGGACGTCGAAGGACCCGGGGTTGATGTCGACGCCGGCGAGCGTCGAGAACCCCTCGTCGTGGAGGTGGGCGAGGTGGCGGCCGGAGCCGCAGCCGAGTTCGAGCACGCGCGCGTCCCAGCCGACGGCGTCGCCGAGCAGGGCGGCGAGTCGCCTGCTCACCTCGTTGGGGCCGTAGTGCGCGTAGTACCGCGGAGAGAACTCCCCGGTGCGATCCGCCCAGGCGTCGCGGAGGTCGTCGGCGTTCATATTCGACAGCGGGGCCCCACACGGAGAACCCTTCCGACCGGCACGGCGGGGGAGGGCGAGCGCCGCCGTCGGACGGCGTTCGTCGGGCGACGCGGGAGCGACGGGCCGGCGGTCCGTGCGTCCGCTTCCTCCGGGCAACCCCTATGGCCGTCGGGCGCGTACCACCGCCGTGTCCCGGATCGGACGTCTACTCGTCGCCGTCGCCGTTCTCCCACACGAGGCGGCCCACGCCGCCGTCGCCCGGCTGTTCGGGCTCGACGCCGAGGTCGAGGTGTTGCCGGCGTGGGGCGGCGCCGGCCGCCCGCTGGGGCGGTTCGACGCGCGCGTCCCCGAGGGGACGCCGTCGCTGATCATTCGGGCGGTCGCGCTGGCGCCGCTAACGTACGTCGGCGCGGCCGCCGGGCTCGACGCCGCGCTCCCGGCCGAATCCGGACTCCGGTATCTCGCGATCGCGCCGCTGGCGTACTGGGCGGCGCTGTCGAACGGCGACCTCGCGGTCGCGGCCGACCCGGAGACCGTCCGCGAGCGCGGGCGGTTCGTCGTCGCCGACGAGGGCTGGAGCGGGCCGACTGCCGACGCGTTGACCGTCCTCACGACCGGGGCGGTCGCGGGGCTGTTGCTCGCGTGACCGCGTCGCTCGCGACCCCGGGACGTTCCGGCGGGCACGACCCTCGAACGGAACCGATTAGCGTCGCGCCGCCGTCGCGACTGACGTGTCACTGGTTCGTCGCGCCGGCGCGGCGCTCGCTGCGGCCCTCGCCGGCGCGGGCGTCATCGAGGAGTCGCGCCTCCGCGCGACGACGGACCTGGCGTGGCCCCGCATCGTCACCGGCTTCGCCATCATGTCGAAGCGGACCGTCGACCTCGCGCTCGTCGGCCTCGTCATCGGCCCGACAGCGGTCGCCGGCCTGACGCTCGCGAACGCGTTCTGGATGGCCGCGAAGTTCGTCGCGATCGGGCTCGCGGGCGGCACTGTTTCGCTCGTCTCCCAGAACTACGGCGGCGGCGAGGACGAACGCGCCGCCGCGGTCGTCCGCCTCAGCGTCCTGATCGCGCTTGCGCTCGCGGTGCCCGCGGTCGCGGCGTTCGGCCTCGCGGCCGAGCCGCTCGTCGGCCTGCTCGGCGGCGACGAGACGGCCATCGGCTACGGCGCGACCTACCTCGCGGTGGTCGCGCCGGGCCTCCTGTTCGAGTTCCTGAACCTGATCGCCAGCCGGACGTACGCGGGCGTGAGCGACACCGTCACCCCGATGGTCGTCCGCGCGGGCGGCGGCCTCGCCAACATCGCGCTGTCGGCGACGTTCGTCCTCGGGTTCGACATGGGCGTCGCCGGCGCGGCGCTGGGCACCGCGCTGGCGACGGGGCTCGTGACCGTCGTCTTCGCGTGGGGGATGACCGGCCGGAGCTACCTCCGCGGTCGCGGCGCCAGCCCCGTCCCGCTCCGGATCCGCGGGTCGCCACACGACCGCGAACTCCTGGGCCAGATAAGTCGCGTCTCCGCGCCGCTGGTCGCCAGACGGGCCGCCCAGGGACTCGTCGTGTTCCCGCTGCTGGCGATCGCGGCGACGTTCGGTCCCGTGGCCGTCGCGGCCGTCGGCGTCGGCCGGCAGGTGCGCGCGCTCATCGGGAGCTTCTCGTGGGGCTTCTCGATCGCGGCGTCGACGCTCGTCGGGCAGGAGCTCGGCCGCGGCGACGAGACGGAAGCCGAGGCGTACGGCCGCGGGATCACCCGACTGTCGCTGTTGGTGTATCTCGTCGCGGCCGCGGTCGTGGTCGCCGCGGCCGAACCCATCGCGGCCGTGTTCGTCGATGACCCGTCGAACCTGTCGCTGTCGGCCGACTTCGTCCGCGTCGCGGCGATCTCGGTCGTCGCGCTCGGCGTCGACGGATCGATCACGGGCACGCTGCGGGGCGCCGGCGACACCCGCGTCCCCTTCGTCGCGACGCTGGCGGGCGCGTACCTCGCGGCGCTGCCGCTGGCGTGGGCCGGAACGGTGATCCCCGCGCTCGGAGTCGGCGGCCTGCTCCTCTCGCTGCTGGCGGAGACGGCGGTGCCGCTGGCGGTGAACCTCCATCGGTTCCGCTCGAACCGCTGGAAGGCGGTCAGTCGCGCGTATCGGCCGGGCGCGAGCGACTGAGGCGGCGCGTGCGTGCAGCGGAGTCGGCCCCGCCGGAGCCGAGGGCCGCACCACCCACCCTTATGCCCGCACGCGGCACCTCCCAGCTATGCGAGTCACGGTACTGGGCGCGGGCACGATGGGCGCCGGCATCGCGCAGGCGGCCGCGACCGCCGGCCACGACGTCGCCCTGCGCGACGTTGAGGAGTCGTACGTCGAGGACGGTCTCGCCCGGATCGACGACACCCTCTCGGAGGGCGTCGACCGCGGGAAGGTTGAACCCGCCGAGCGCGCGGCCGCCCTCGATCGGATCACGGGGGCGACTGACCTGGCGAGGGCGGCCGACGGCGCCGACCTCGTGATCGAGGCGGTGCCCGAGGACTTGGACCTGAAGCGCGAGGTGCTCGGCGAGACCGAAGCCCACGCCGGCGACCGCGCGGTGCTGGCGTCGAACACGTCCGCGCTGTCGGTGACGGAGCTGGCGAGCGCGCTCGACCGCCCCGAGCGCCTGCTCGGGCTCCACTTCTTCAACCCGGTTCACCTCATGGGACTGGTCGAGGTCGTCGTGGCCGAGCGGACCGACGAGGCGACCCTAGAGACGGCACGCTCGTTCGTCGAGTCCCTCGGAAAGACCGCCGTCGAAGTGCGCGACTCGCCCGGCTTCGCCTCCTCCCGCCTGGGCGTCGCGCTCGGGGTCGAGGCGATCCGGATGTACGAGCAGGGTGTCGCGAGCGCCGCCGACATCGACGCCGCGATGGAGTTGGGGTACAACCACCCGATGGGGCCGCTGCAGCTCACCGACGTGATCGGGCTGGACGTGCGCCTCGACGTGCTGGAGTACTTGCGCGAGGAACTGGGCGAGCGCTTCCGCCCGCCGCAGGCGCTCAAGCGGAAGGTCCGCGCCGGAAAGCTGGGGAAGAAGACCGGCGAGGGCTTCTACGTGTGGGAAGACGGTGAGGCGGTTCGGCCGGCCGACGACTCGGTCGGCGGCAGCGGCGCGACCGCCGGCGACGGCTCGGGGGCGGCGCGATGAGCGACCGCGACGGGGCCGCCGTTGGCGACGACGCCGGCGACGACGCCGACCCCGAGGGCGTCGCCGCCGACTGCGAGTTCGTCGACTGTGCGGTCGGCGACCGCGTCGACGGCGTCGCCACGGTCACGCTCTCGCGGCCGGAGGCGCGCAACGCCCTGAACGCGCAGCTTCGCGGGGAGCTGACGCGCGTTCTCGACGCGGTCGAGGCGACACACGGCTCCGATGGCGTCCGCGTCGTCGTGCTCACGGGCGCCGACGAGGCGCGGGCCTTCGTCGCCGGCGCGGACGTGACCGAGCTTCGCGAGCGCGGCGTGACCGAACAGCGTCGCGCGAGCGAGCGTCCCCGGGTGTACGAGCGCGTCGCGGACCTCCGCCAGCCGGTGATCGCCCGGATCAACGGGCACGCGCTCGGCGGCGGCTGCGAGCTCGCGCAGGCGTGCGACGTGCGCATCGCCCACGAGCGCGCGAAACTCGGCCAGCCCGAGATCAACTTGGGGCTCATCCCCGGCGGCGGGGGCACCCAGCGGCTCGTCAGGCTCGTCGGCGAGGGGCAGGCGATGAAGCTGATCTGCTCGGGTGAGGTGATCGACGCCCACGAGGCCGACGATATCGGGCTCGTGGATGAAGTGCACGGCGACGGCGCGTTCGACGACCGCGCGTACGACCTCGCGGCGTCGATGGCCGACAAGAGCCCCGTCGCGCTGGAGCACGCGAAGAAGGCGGTGCGGGCCGCATCGCGGATGGGCCTCGACGAGGGGCTGGACTACGAGTCGGAGCTGTTCGTCGGGCTGTTCGCGACCCGGGACAAAGACGAGGGGATCGACGCGTTCCTCGAGGACAGAGAGCCGGAGTGGGAGGGGCGGTAGCCGGACGGCGGCGACGCGAACTTCTCGCGGTTCTCGTCGGAAGACCGCTCAGTATCGGACCACCGCGTCGACGATTCCCGCCGTCTGTCCGACGCCGACGAGGGCGAGTCCGGCGACGACGGGGCCGAGCGCCGGGTCTGCGGGGCCGCCGACGAACACGCCCGCGAGATACGCGGCCGCGCCGGCGAGCGAGAGCGCCGCGGCCGCGCCGTTCACCGTCCGGGCGCTCCCGGCGGACGCGCGGGCAGTGGACACCAGCGCGGGGACGGGGAGGAGCGTCCAGCCGACGACCGACGCCAGCACCGGCGTCGTCCCGAGGCCGGGTGCGAGCAGCCCCGCCGTGCCGGCGAGCGTGACGGGGATGCCCGCGAGGATCACGGTCCGCCACGCGCGCAACACCCCCTCGCGCATGTCCGTCCACGAGAGGACGACGAACGCGACGAGCAACACGTCCATCACGAGGTGGGCGATCAGGACGGACCGGTCGGTGACGAGGTCGAGGTGGGCGGCGATCGCGAAGGTCCACGCCAGCGGGACGAGGCCGGCCGGGGCGGTCTCGCGGATGCGTCGGAACACGGCGGCGAGACGGGGGTGGGCCTCAAAAACGGATCGGGCGGCCGCCAGATCTGGTCGGTGCCTACAGCAGCGCCGCGGCGACGCCGACGACCGGGACGAGCACGAGCAGGTACACGCCAGCTTCGGTCGCCCACGCCCGGCGGACGGCCCGAAGGCGCTGCCGGGGGAGCCCCGTCGAGCGCGGGAGAACGACCACCGCGAAGAAGCCGACCATCAGCGGATACATCACGACCCCGGCGACGACCGCCCCCAAGAGGCCGGTGCCGAGGACGCTGCCCACGGCCAGCAGCAGCCAGACGTACAGCGGTCCCGAGAGCGTCCCGGCGACGTAGTGGACCGCGGTGGCGAGCCGCTCGGGGGAGTTGTCGGGGTGGGTATCGGTGAGGACGCCCGCGGCGACGCTCGGCGGCGTCCACCCCTCGTCGACTTGGTCCATCACGCGGTCCATCGCGAGCGTCGCGAGGATCCCCCCGACGACGCCGACGAGGAACAGCAGCGGGATCGAGAGCGAGACCGGCGCGAGCAACGTGATGGCTGTCATATGCTGACCACGGGCCCGAGCTACCTATCGGTTTCCGCTGGTCCGATGCTCACGGAGGCCCCATGAGCGGCGCGGCCGGCAGGTCACTCGCCGGCGTCGCGGTCGACGCGCACCCACTCCTCCAGCGTGAAGCGGTCGTACTCGGTCGCCTCGACCAACTCCCAGTCGGCCTCGTCCCAGTGGGGGTAGGTGGTGTCGCCCTCGTACTCGCCGTGGACTCGGCTGAGCGCCATCCGGTCGACGTGCGGTTGGAACAGCTCGTAGATCGCGCCCCCGCCGATCACGGACGCGGTGTCGGCGCCAAGCGACTCGGCGATCGCGACCGCCTCGTCCGCGTCGGCCGCGACGTGGGCCGTGTCGACCTCGACCGAGTCGACGCTGCGCGAGAGGACGATCTGTGCGGTGCCCGGGAGGTCGTCGAGCATCGACTCGAACGTCGTCCGGCCGAGGATCACCGGGTGGTTCGCGATCCGGTCGCGGTACTGCTGCTTGTCCTTGGGGATGGAGGGCCACGGGAGTTCGCCGTTGTCACCGATGACGCCGTTGTCGGCGACAGCGGCGACGGACTCGAGTTCGACCATACGACGACCACGGCGGCGTGCGTCATACCGCTTTTCCCCGTCCGCCGGGGCGGACCGTTCGGGTGCAGTCGCGCGCTCCGGGCTCCATCACGATTATGTACCCGCGGGGGCCGCGTTCACTCGAGATGCAGATCGGAATCGTCGGCGTCGGCGGCGGCGGCACCGCCCTGGCGGACGCGCTGCTGGCGGACGAGGGGCGACGCGCCGTCGACTACATCGCCGGCGCCATCGCGGTCGACACCGACGCGGGCGACCTCGCGGCGCTGTCGCGCGTCGACGAGGAGGCGCGACACCTGCTGGGTGCGGTCCACACCGACGGCGAGGGAACCACCGGCGACGGGACCCTCGCCTCGGAGATCGCGCGCGAGGAGCGCCCGGAGCTCCAAGCGGCGGTCGACTCGCTTCCCGTCGGGCGCACGGACGCCGCGCTCGTGTGTGCCGCGCTCGGGGGCGGTACGGGCGCCGGCATCGCTCCGGCGGTCGTCGACCTGCTCGGGCAGGTGACGGCAACGCCGGTGTACGCGCTCGGGGTGCTCCCGGGCGTCTCCGAGACCGGCGGCGAGGGCGACGCCACCGACGCGACGACGGACGGACCGAAGCGGTCGGCAACCGACGAAGCAGCTGCTCTGGGGACCGATCACCCCGGCCCCGGCTCCGGCGACGATCGCGACGCGCCCGATGCGCCCGATGCGTCGGATCGCTCGGATCACTCGGATCACTCGGATCGCTCGGAGCGCCCGGAGCGACCGCTCGCGTCCAACGCCGCCGGCGCGGTGCGCGCGCTCTCGGCCGCGAGCGACGACCTCCTGCTCGCTGACCTCGACGTGTGGCGCGCCAGCGCCGCCCCGTACGCGGCAGCGTGGCCGGCGCTGGACGACGCCGTCGCCGGACGGCTCGGCTCGTTTCTGGCCGCCGGCGAGGCGGCCGACCCGACGCCCGAGCGCGTGCTCGACGCCAGCGAGTTGACGAACACCCTCGGCGCCGGCGGCGTCACGGCGCTTGGATCCGCGGGAGCCGAGGTGGAGAACGGCCGCCGCGAGGGGTTCGTCGGCGGTTTGCTCGATCGGATCGGCGGCGCGGACGGACCCGCCGTCGACGAGGGCGAAGCGGTGTCGGTCGCGACCAACGCCGCCCGGAAGGCGATCACCCATCGCCTCAGTCTCCCGTGTGATCTTACCAGCGCGTCGCGCGCGGCCGTCGTCTTCCACGCGCCGCCGGCGTGGCTCAGTCGACGCGGGCTCGAACGCGCGCGAAGCCTCATCGAAGAGGAGACGGAGGTTCCCGAGATCCGTTGGGGCGACTACCCCGATCCGACCGCCGAAGAGTTCCGCGTCACGGTGCTGCTGTCGGGAATCTCGATGGCGGACCGGCTCGGCGCGCTCGAGGACGACCTCGATCCCACGCGACTGGAGTGACGCCGACGGTCCAACACGGTCGAACCGACCCGTTTAGGATGATCCCCGTACGAGCGCCGTGCATGTCCACCGACGGGGACGACGACCCCACCGTACCCATCGTCTGTGAGGAGTGCGACACCCGGACGCGCGTGCCGCTTTCGGACCTCGCTGACCAACTAGAGCGACACAACGAGGCGCGCCACGACGGCGAGGACGTCGCCGGCGTCGAGGCCGAACTCGCCGACCGGATCGCCGACCTCGTCGTCGAGGATATGGGGCTCTTGGAGGAGGAGTAAGCGAGAGTCGACGGAGACCGAGCGCAACGACCAATCGCCGGTCCTTCCGTCTCCCGCGATTTCAACCCCGCTGGACGATGCTCCAGTGGGACACGTCTCCATCGACTGGGACCGCCTGGAACAGCTCACAGACACTCGATTCGATCCTGTCGGCGAGAACCCGCCGAAGATGCTCGCTGAGGGATTCGGCGAATTCCGCTTCGGTGGGTCTCACTTGCACCCACTGAGAACCCACCCCTGATTAGATCAAAGGGGAGTATCGACCCGATTTGGCTGACAACGAACTCCAGCCGTGCTGGTTATATCGACTCGCGTAACGCCCACTCGTCGGTCGGTGGGTTCAGGTTCGACGGTTCCGCACCCCGTGAAGTCAGGATGCCGGCGTGATACAGCATCGCTTTGAGCTGGAACACAGTCGGCGAATGGTAGATGCCCCCATCGCCGAGGGGCTCACGTTGTAACTCCCCGTCGGCGTTCAGGACGCGACTCCGGACGTCGTCGTCACCGCGGACGAACAGTTCGATGGTGAATGACGGGTGTAGCTCGTGAAGATACTCCACGACGTCGGGGAGGGATGGCTCGGTCATACCGTCTTCGTGCATATGCTGGAGTTCTTCGACGAGCAACTGCGTTGCCGGATAATCGTATACCACACGTCTGGTGAGCATGCCCCACTTCGGGACTAGATCACAGAAGCGTTCCCGCGAGCGCTTCCAGTCGTCGAACTCCTTTAGCGCGGCCTCGACCGACTCGTACTCCCGCAACGCGAACCTGACAACCTCTCGTCCGAGGGGAGTCAGCCGAGTCGAGGCGGACTGGTCGTCGATGAGGTTCAGAAAGGCCGCCCCGGTTCTGGCGTCATCGGTGGCGCGTACGACGTACTCCGAAAGAACCTGTTCCGTCTCGCGGCGGTGGGAGACAGCGAGTGGATACGCGAGGTAGTTCTTCGGATGATTGAGGCCGAACGACTTGTCGGCGACGCCTTGCGCACTGGCCTGGAATCGGATGGCCGTCGTCTCGGTCGTCGTTCGGTTTCCGACGACTCGAGGTGTTTCGACCGGATCGACTGTTCCGTCGGGAGTCACGCCGAGGATGCCGACGTTCAGCTCCCGGGCCAGCGTCCGAGCAGACTGTGAGACGGTATCCGCCGGGACTGCGACGTACGCGGCGTTCGCTTCGTGGAGCCGGTCGTACGCCTGGACGATTCCACGCTCGACGTCGGCTGCACTTCGATTTGTGTGGCCTTTCGCTTCGACCGCCACCAGCGGTGGGTCATCGCCGAGGCGGTCCACGGCCAGTAACTCGTCGCTCAGTAGACGAACACCGATGAGGTCGGGGTAGCCAGAGCCGACCCGGACGTGATTGAAAGGCGCTAGTTGGTCCGTGATGTCCGGATCGATGGACTCGTTTGCGAGCCACTGATCGGATGAGAACTGGGTATCGACGACCGCGTACCCGTCGTCGGCATCATCTGGGAACAGGCGGCGCTTCGCGTGCGCCAACACGCGTGGTTCCGAGAGCGGCGACGCCGCACTTGCCATGGCGGGATAATGCTATCACCAGCTTATGAAGATGGGGATGACGTTGAGCCTGGGAGAAAGGCACAATCATTATGGTACTAATCATTACTCAGAGTATGACCTTCTACGATCGGACGGAGGAACTCGACGCCCTCGACACGGCGTTCGAGTCGCCGGGCCACGACTTCTACGTGGTTTACGGCCGGTGTCGCGTCGGGAAAACCGAACTTCTCAAGGAATCCGGCCTCATTCTGTCGCCCTCGATAATGAGTGCGAATCTCGATCTCACGCGACAACACATTTCTTCTCGTCTTTCAGAACTTCTTGACCACCACATAGTGACGAAAACCGACACCGGGCAAGGGAACTACCGGATCACCGAGAAAGGAGAAGCGTATCTCGTTGGGGAACTCGACGAGGACGATCTCTAAGGGCTCGGCGACAAGATTACCCTGAATACGAAAACAGCCAATTTGGACAGGTACGTATAAAGTACAACTTCGCAGTGCGGTGAATAGTGTATCAGTTCACGCCAGACGAGATCGATCGGTCCCGAGCTGACTACCAGGCGAAACAGCAGGGTGCGGAGGACGTCGGAAAGAAGCGCGTGGGGAACCTCGGGGAGATCGCGTTCGAGCAGTTCTGTCGAGAATACGTCCCGGCAGAGATGTGGGAATGGGAGAACGAGGACGCGATGCGGCGATGTAATCCTGAAAGCTTCTCGGGACACGATTTCGAGGTGTTCGGGTACAATATCGACGTCAAGACCTCGCGTGATGTGGCTGCCTTCCTCCCGCGAACGCTCGTCGAGAACGACTCGGAGGACGACATCATCGTGATGGCGTGGCACCGCGATAACGAGGACTCGCTGATCCTCCTCGGCTGGGAGCACATGGCAGTTCTGAAATCGAAGGTCCGAACGGGGGAGGCGTACTCCGGCGACGAGCCCGAGAAGTTGCAGCACCTGGCGGCGCAGCCGATGAACAGCCTGCAGGACCTCGGACCGAACACGGCACACATGAACCAGAAGCCGGACAACCCGTTCCAGCCGGGTGATCGGGTGAAGCGGGCCGACGACCAGGAGGCGTCAGAGGCGGTCGTCGTCGAGGTGCTGCCGCCGGAGACGAAGGTCGAACTCTACGGTCAGGAACTCGACAGCGAGGCAGTCCGGGTAGCGTTCCCCAGTTCGTTGGACGAGGGACCGGGCGACTGGCAGGGATTCAGCGAGGCGTTGCTCTCGTCGTACTGTGACGACCAGGAAATCACGCTGTACACGTACAAGCCAGAAAACTTGGAGTTCGTCGAGTAGCCGGCTCGGAGCGCGCTCGAACCCACAGGGGCCACTCGCGCGCCGCCTCCCCATCGGCCCGCTCCCTATGAAGTGAGAGGGAGGGATGCACGTCGATCGCGGTCCCAAGAAGATGCGCAGGGGGACCGTCGACGCTTGATGATAGATACAGATGAAATAGTGTTCGGACAACTTCCGTCTATGAAGGAGATGATGACAAATCCGATAGTGTATGAGCTATAGAAACGCAATATATTTTCAACACTAAGATGCCCATTACGTACTTGTCTGTCAAAAATCACTAATTTCTACTATGGATCCAATAACAACCCCAGCAATACCAGCAATAACCGCTATTCCGGCAATACCACCCACAAGCGTATTTCCTGCGCCAATCACGGCCACTACTACTCCGAACACGACAGCAAGGAGGCTCATGCCAAGCACCGGATTCGCATCCGCGATCTTGGGAATCTTCGAGGGAAGAACCACCAGCGCGCCCAAAATAATAGCGCCCGCAAGTGCAGACCCGACAGCAGTGAGATCAACACCTAAGCGTTGACCTGTCAGGAAATTGTTGATAACAGACGTGACTTCAGTAGGACCCAGTAATGCAACGAACGCTAGTTGCAGCGCAAGGGCCCAAGCAGCAACCGTCGGAGCGTCCGAGTCGTATTCTGACATAGTCCGTGCCCGTATGATGGTGATGCCAATAGTCCCAATTGCTAGGATGGCAGCGGACCCCGCGGCGATGAGATAGCCACGCGGAATGGTTCCCGACGAGATCTCTGATGTGGAATCAACGTAGACGAGTAACGGTGCGAAGAGAAGAACAATTGGGATTCCAAATCCAGGGGGAATTGGTCGATACGCTACACCCTCGACTTCGGTATGATCCCCACCGCTATCATCTGGCCCCCATTCTCGCACACCAAACCGACCGGATCCTGAATCGTCTTCCGTTGGGTCTGCTGCCAGTCCCAAGGCGAACGGCAGTCGTTCTGTAACTCGCAACCAGTACCAAACACCGTACACTGCTGGCGCGAAAGCGGTCAAGCTCAGAAATGCGACTTCTTCAACTGTTGAAACGGCGAAATCCCCAGAACCTGACCCGGTTGTGAAGCTCACAACGAGAGTTCGGATGTTTTGCTCAATGGTTCCTGGTGAATCAAGAAATACTGCTACAGAGAGAATAAGTCCCGCGATGATATACAATGCGGACACAAAACCCCGTATATTTACTGTCGTTGCGGCGACGCCAATCATCAATCGTTCAACCGGATCATTGAGAACTTGCTTGAGCTGGGGCCCTAACGGAATTCTGTTGACGCCAATACCCGTAATGAACCAGACAATAACAGCAACCTCGGGAAGAGGATACAGCATCGCAGCGATCATCATCGCTGCACCGAGTACTACCGCGAGTTGTCCATCAGTAACTGGGTTGTCAGACATGAGTATGAGAATCAACGCGAGAAGCAATGTGGCTTGGATAATACCATCAGCAATGACAGGCGGGATAGATCCATATGAGACTACCAACCCAAAGACACGCCACGTAAGTCCTGCTCCAATGAGTGTCGCAAGAGCGGCTCCAGCGAAATAGGCAGACCGACGGCTGACATGAGCCTCGTCTTGGAGGACATCAACCCGGTAGAAGATCTGATATGCTAAACTTCCCAAAAACATCCATCCGATACTCCAAGATAGGATAGGCGAAGTAACGATTTCACTTCCGAAGAGGCTCGTCGCCGAGGCAATAAAATCGGTAGCTGGGGATGATGATTCCCCGAACGATCGTAAAACGAGTTCGATACCCCCAAAAGTCGCAACAAGCCCGACACTAGGGCCATCTTTTATCAACTTCCC
This sequence comes from Halobaculum halobium, assembly GCF_030127145.1. Classification (NCBI taxonomy): domain Archaea; kingdom Methanobacteriati; phylum Methanobacteriota; class Halobacteria; order Halobacteriales; family Haloferacaceae; genus Halobaculum; species Halobaculum halobium. The sequence continues at coordinate 879,560 of NZ_CP126158.1, read as the reverse complement.
ATACATCCACGTTCAGGAGACACAGAAATAAAAAAGACTAATTGTTTGTTTTCCGGCAAAACCAGACCGAGTGGCCATCTCGGCAGCTCAGACCAACACATGGGAATTCCATTTGAACGCTCAGAAAGTGGGGAGTTCAGAGAAGGTTCAAACGCCGGATTTGGTGTCGAGAGGGCCTGTACGGAGAACCTCCGGTTGGAGGTGGAACGGGCGGCGAAGGAATGGGCGCTGCAGGATTTGAACCCGCGGCAACTTGGTCCGAAGCCAAGCACTCTGTCCAGACTGAGCTAAGCGCCCGCACCTGTCTGTTTCCGGCAGCCCCGCTTAAGTCCCGCGCTTCGAATCGATCGGGGAACCAAAGAGATAGACAACAGTTGGCAGTCATCGACCGATAGCGACGGCCACTACGGCTCGAGGCGAGGAGATAGTCGGGCGGGCGTTGGTTCGGTACCATGCTGCGTGAGCTCCGGCGTCGGGCTCTCCGCGTGGTCGCAGACCACGGCGGGAGAGCGACACCGGCTGTTCGGACTCCGCCGCCCGAACACGCTCGCCGCGGGGCGATCTCTCCGCCCAAGCGCTCACCGGCGTCGCGTTCTTCCCGCGCCCTTTATCCCCAACCGGCCGGTGACCGCGAACGATGGACGCGATTCGGACGATCGGCGGGTACCTCGAACTCGCCCGCGTCGGCAACGCGGTCGCAGCGGGGTCGCTCACCTTCGTCGGCTCGTTCGTCGCGGGCGGGCTTGACGCGGCTTGGGCGGTCGCGGCCGCGGTGATCGCGACCGCGGCGGCGACGGGCGCCGGGAACGCGGTCAACGACTACTTCGACCGCGACATCGACGCCGTGAACCGGCCAGAGCGGCCGATCCCGAGCGGCCGGGTTTCGGCCCGCGAGGCGGCGGGGTTCGCGGCCGCGCTGTTTCTGATCGCCACGGCCGCGGCGCTGTCGCTGCCGCCGCTGGCGCTGGTAATCGCGGTTGTGAACCTCCTGGCACTGCTGGCGTACACGCAACTGTTCAAGGGGTTGCCGGCGGTGGGAAACGCGGTCGTCGCCTCCCTCACCGGCTCGACGTTTCTGTTCGGGGCGGCCGCGGTCGGGCCGGTCGCGCCGCCGACGTGGACGCTGTTCGGGCTGGCCGCGACGGCGACGTTCGCGCGCGAGGTGGTAAAGGATGTCGAGGACGTGGCCGGAGACCGCGAGGAGGGGCTCCGGACGCTTCCGATCGTCGTCGGCGAGCGGCCCGCGCTCGCGCTCGCGACGGTCGCGATGGTGACGGCGACGCTTGCGAGCGCCATACCCTACGTCGACGGGACGTTCGGTCTGGCGTATCTCGCGGTCGTCGTGCCCGCGGACGCGACGATGCTCGGCGCGACCGCCTGGGGATTCCGGGATCCGGGGACGGCACAGCGGTGGATCAAACGCGGGACGTTTCTCGCGGCGGCGGCGTTCGTCGCTGGCCGAGCCGTGGCGGTGATGGGATGACCACCGAGGGGCGTCACGTCGTCCAGCTAATCATAAAGAATAATACCGGCTCACGGCAACCCATGTGTAGTTGGATGACTCCCGGCGAGACGGAGCGAACGACGAGCCCGCGAGAGCGCGCCGTCTGCGCCGATCGGTTCGCGGAGGCATTCTATGTATGAGGTAGAGGCGCTCGGGGCGGAGATCGAGCCCGGATCGAACGTTCTCCTCACCGGTCCCCCGCTGAGCGGGAAGCGCGAACTCGCGCTCGACGTACTCGCGGAGGGAACGCGAAACGGTGAGGGCGCGATCATGGTGACGACCAAAGACTCGGCGGATCGCCTTCTGAAACAGTTCGAGAAGCGCGAACCGTACGAGGGTCGGCCAGTCGCGGTCGTCGACACCGTCACGCGCCAGCAGGGCGTCAACGACGTGCGCGACAGCGACCGCATCAAGTACACCTCCTCTCCGGTGGATATGACCGGCATCGGGATCAAGCTCTCGTCGTTCCTGGAGGCGTTCTACAAGGACCGCGGCATCCGACAGAACCGCGTCATGGTCCACTCGCTGTCGACGCTGTTGATGTACTCGGATCTCCAGACAGTGTTCCGGTTCCTCCACGTGTTCACAGGGCGGATCCAAAGCGTCGACGGCCTCGGGCTGTACTGTCTCGACTCCACGGCCCACGACGACCAAACGATGAACACCCTGAAGCAACTGTTCGACGGGATCATCGAGACCAGCGAGGACGGCGAGCCGTCGGTCAGGCTGGCGAACGCCTGACACGCAGGTCGCCGCCGCGGCGCGTTCGATCCGGACGAACCCTTTTGACCGATGGAGGCGGACGCTCGAGCATGCCAGTCACCGATGACGACGGCCTGCACGAGTTGCTGTCGATGGACCCTGTCGCGGTCGTAGGGTGTTCGAGCACGCCGGGGAAGGCCGCCCACGACATCCCCGCGTACCTGCAGGAACGCGGCTACGAGGTGATCCCGGTGAATCCCTACGCCGACGAGATTCTCGGCCGCGAGGCGTACGACTCGCTCGCGGACGTCGAGGAGGAGATCGCGTTGGTCGACGTGTTCCGCCCGAGCGAAGAGGTGTCGGACATCGTCGACGACGTGCTCGCACGCCACGAGGCCCGCGGCGACGTGGAGGGGCTGTGGCTTCAACTCGGCATCACCGACGACGAGGCGCTCGCGCGCGCCGAGGGCGCCGGTCTGCTGACCACACAGGATCGGTGTATGAAGGTCGAACACAGCCGATTACTGGGATAACCACCAAGGCGCATCGTCGCCCCGCGTCGACGACGGGACGGAGATACGGCCGTTTATCCGCCGGCCGGCCGAAGCGGCGGCCATGACCGCCGCCCCGAACCGAAACACGCTGTGGGGTCGCGCCGTCGCCGACGAGCTCGCGGCGACAGGCGTGGACGCCGTCTGCGTCACCCCCGGTTCGCGCTCGACGCCGCTGACCGTCGCGCTCGCCGAACACCCCGACGTCCACGTGTTCTCGCACCTGGACGAGCGCGCCTCCGCCTTCTTCGCGCTCGGTCGCGCCCGCCGCACAGGCGAGGTGACGCCGCTCGTGTGCACGTCCGGCACCGCAGCCGCGAACTTCCATCCGGCGGTGATGGAGGCCGCCCAGTCCAGAGTACCGATGCTCCTGCTCACGGCCGATCGGCCGCCGGAACTGCGCGACTCCGGCGCCAACCAGACCGTCGATCAGGAGAAACTGTACGGCGACGCCGTCCGGTGGTACAAGGATCTCCCCGAGCCCGCGGCCGACGACCGGAAACTGCGCTCGCTGCGCACCGACCTCGCGCGCGGCGTGTCGACCGCGGAGGGCACCCCGGCCGGTCCGGTTCACCTGAACGTCCCGTTCTGCAAACCACTGGAACCCGTCGCGGTCGACGGCGACGTGCCCGACGATCTCCCCGAACTCGCCGCCCAGGGACGCGAGGGCGGCCGCCCGTTCGTCTCGACGACTGCCGGTCACCCGATGCCCGACGACCGCGACCTCCAGCGCATCGCCAGCGTGCTCGACGCGGAGCGCGGCCTGATCGTCGCCGGGCCCGCGGACCCGCCGGGCCCCGACCCCCAGGCAGTCACCGCGCTGGCGCACGCGACCGGGTTCCCCGTGCTCGCGGACCCGCTCTCGGGGCTTCGATTCGGCTCGGCTGTCCGAGTCGCGCCCGTCCTCGGCGGCTACGACGGCTTCCTCGCGGGCGGTGTTCCGGAGGACTGGCCGGACCCGGAGGTCGTCGTGCGGTTCGGCGCCTCGCCGACCTCGAAACCGCTCCGGAAGTACCTCGCGGGGTCCGGCGCGCGACAACTGCTCGTCGACCCCGCCGGCGGGTGGCGCGAGGCGGAGTTCGCAGCCACCGACCTGGTCGTCGCCGACCCCTCGCGGCTCTGCGGCGCGCTCTCGCGGCAGGTGGGTGGGGGCGGCGGGGTCGGGAGCGCGCTCGACTCCGATTCGACCGCGTGGCGCGAGCGCTGGGAGGCCGCCGAGGCCGCCCACTGGGACGCCGTCGAGGCCACCGCCGACGGCGGACGCTTCTTCGAAGGCCGCGTGCTCGCCGACGTGACCGAGTTGGCGCCCGAGCCGTCGACCGTGTTCGTCTCGAACTCGATGCCCGTCCGCGACGCCGACCGCTTCGCCGCCCCCGCGGCCAAGGGGCTGACGATGCTCGGGAACCGGGGAGCCTCCGGCATCGACGGCATCGTCTCGACGGCGCTGGGCGCCGGGTCGGCGACGACGGACGAGTTGACGCTCGTCACCGGCGACCTCGCGTACTACCACGACATGAACGGCCTGCTCGCACTGGAGCGGTGTGACGTCGGCGCGACGGTCGTTCTGATCAACAACGACGGCGGCGGCATCTTCCACATGCTCCCGATCGAGGCGTTCGACCCGCCGTTCACGAGCCAGTTCAAGACGCCCCACGACCTCGACTTCGAGCCCACGGGAGAGCTGTACGACCTGTCATTTGCCCGCGTCGACGGCGACGACCGCGAGGGGTTCCGCGAGTTGTACCGCGAGAGCGCCGCGAGCGACGGGACCGACGTGATCGAGGTCGCGAGCGACGCCGAGGCGAGCCACCGCGTGCGCGAGGAGATCGCCGAGCGCACCGCCGAACGATTGACTGACTGAGCGTTGAGCGCCGAGTGGCGGACGCCGGTTTCTCGACGGACGCCCCCGGCTCGGCCACGCGGCGGGCGATCGTGGGCCTCGGGAGCGCGACCGCGGGACGACGCCGACGCTACTCGTCGCCGGCGGGCCTCGCTGATCGGTTCGGGTCCACCCAGCGGTCGACGATCTTCCCTGCCGCCCAGTACCCGCCGGCGTCCAGGACGACCGACAGTCCGCCGATGAGGCCCCCGACGACGCCCGCGACAGCGCACCCGATGAGCGCGATGAGTGCCATCGAGAGAAGCTGTAGGCCGTTCTGTGCGAGGCTGACGAGAAACGACACGACGAGCACTCCGAGGAGGAACGCCGTCCCGATGAGCGCCCCGGCCGCGACGCCGCGGACGAGAAGCGACCGGAGGCCGCCGAGGCCGTCCCGCAAGCCGGCGAGGCCGCGGCCGGCCAGCGCCCACCGGGTCGCACCCGCGGTGAGGAGCCACAGGTAGACGAAGACGGCGACGCCCGGGAGCGTCCCGAATCCGGCGAGTTCGCCCTCGAGAGCGCCGCCGACGTGTGCTGCGGTGATCCCGACGACGCTCAGTGCGACGAGGTTGAACGACGAGACGACCCAGGGTTCGAAGCGCCCGGCCTCAGCCATGCGCAAGCACCTCCGCGAGCGAGACGAGGATCACCACTGCGCCGGCCGTCGCCCCGTAGCTCCTGGCGAGGAGTGAACGGCCGGCGCCCGCGGAGCCGTCTCGCCCAAGCCTGAACACGACGAGCGTTCGAACGAACGACCCGAGGACGAAGACGGCGATCGCGACGAGCTTCGCCGTCAGTATCGTCCCCCAGCGACTCGCCGGGCCCGGCGGTCCGAGCGCGCCGAGGTTGCCCACGCCGGTGACGACCATCGCGCCCATCGCCCCCCAGAAGACCCACTCGTAGGTCCGAGCGAGCGAGACCGGGTCGAAGCCGCTCGTTGCTCCGGCGGCCGGGGTTCGAAGTGCCGCCCACGCGGACGCTGCGCCGCCGAACACGAGCGCCATTCCGACGACGTGGACGACCCTGACGAGGACGGACGTAGCGAGGGACATGCGCGAGAGTTGTTGCCCGGTTGGCAAATACACTGGGGAACGATCGCGTGACGGTCACGATCCCACAACAGGCGCACCTTTTTGCGCGGGCCGGCCGCGCGTTCGGGTATGAGCGACAGCGACGACGCGGACGACGTCTCGGCGATCTTCGACCCTGAGCGCTGGGAGCCGGTCGACGGCAGCGAGGCGTTCGACGACATCACCTACCACCGCGCGATCGACTCGCCCACGGTTCGGATCGCGTTCGATCGCCCCGAGAAGCGCAACGCGTTCCGCCCCGGCACCGTGGACGAGCTGTACGCCGCGCTCGACGACGCCCGCAAGCGGGCGAACGTCGGCTGCGTCCTCCTCACCGGCAACGGCCCGTCGCCGAAGGACGGCGGCTGGGCGTTCTGCTCGGGCGGCGACCAGTCCGTCCGCGGGGAGTCGGGCTACGAGTACCGCGACGACGACGAGGCCGACGAGTCCGACGACGAACTCGTGCGGGAGGCGAAGGCGGGTCGCCTCCACATCCTCGAGGTCCAGCGGCTCATCCGCTTCATGCCCAAGCCCGTCGTCGCCGTGGTCCCGGGTTGGGCCGTCGGCGGCGGCCACTCGCTGCACGTCATCTGCGACCTCACGCTCGCCAGCGAGGAGCACGCGAAGTTCCTCCAGACGGACCCCGACGTGGCGAGCTTCGACGGCGGATTCGGCTCGGCGTACCTCGCCAAGCAGGTCGGCCAGAAGAAGGCCCGCGAGGTGTTCTTCCGCGGGAAGACCTACTCGGCGGAGGAGGCCGTCGACATGGGGATGGCCAACGAGGCGATATCTCACGAGGACCTGGAGGACGTGGCGCTGGAGTGGGCCGACGAGATGACGAGCAAGTCGCCGACGGCGATGCGGATGCTGAAGTACGCGTTCAACATGACCGACGACGGGATGGTCGGTCAGCAGGTGTTCGCCGGCGAGGCGACCCGACTGGCGTACATGACCCCGGAGGCCCAGGAGGGCCGCGACGCCTTCTTAGCGGGTAGAGAGCAGGACTTCAGCGACTACCCATGGCACTACTAAACGAACCTCTTTTGGCGGGGTCCTCCTCGCTCGCTTCGCTCGCTCGTCGAACCCCGCCAAAACCCGTTCATGCTGCAGGAACGCCTCGCATTCCTGCTGCTGACGGGAAGTCGAAGACTTCCCGTAATGCCAAAAGAGCCGCTCGTTCGGGCCTTCCGGCCTTCACTCGCGGTACAACTCCTAGTGGTTTCCGCACCGCGACAGCGACACTACCGCCACCGCGACCTGCCGGCTACGCCCGCGGATCCCAGCCCGCGAACTCCTCGCCCTCCTCCAGTCCCACGTCGAGGGCGTCGAGCACGCCCGCCAGCGAGGTGTAGCCGTTCGCCAGCGACGCGACGCCGACGGCGGTCGACTCGTCGCGGGCGGCGACGAACGCCTCGTGGAGCGCGTCGTCGACCTCGCGTCCCAACGCGGCGTGAGCGTACCGCAGCAGGAGCGCCTCGTCGTCGTCGAAGGCGTCGAAGTCGCCGTCGGCGATCGCCGCCATCTCGGCCTCGGTGACGCCGGCGTCGCGGCCGATCCGGACGTGCTGGTGCCACTCGTACCGGCTGCCGTTCTCGGCGGACGCGAGGAGGATCACCAACTCGCGCTCGCGGTCGGGCAGGCCGCTCGACTCCCACAGCGACGAGAGGAACGCACGAGTGCCCGCCAGTACTTCGGGGTTGTTGCCGAGCGCGGCGTACACGTTCACGGGCTTCCCCTGCAGCTTCGAGACGACGAGATCGCGGTACTCTTCGGGTAACTCCTCCGGGTCGACGTACGGAACGCGTGCCATGCGATGGCGTCGAACGGGAGGACGTATAGCTCTCCCCGTCCGCGCAGCCTGCGCGGCCGACCGGGAAGCCCACCCTTCATGCCCCGCCCGCCCCAGTCTCCGATAATGAGTACGGAGACGAGCCAAGCGGACATCTCCAAGCGACGCGCGTGGGTGATCGCTGCGCGCCCCCAGACGATGCCGGCGGCGCTCGCGCCGGTGCTCGTGGGGACGGGCCTCGCCGTTCGCGACGGCGTGTTCGCCCCGCTGCCGGCGCTCGTCGCCCTCGTGGGGGCTGCGCTGATCCAGATCGGGACGAACTTCGCGAACGACTACTACGACGCGGAGAGGGGCGCGGATACCGCCGAGCGCGAGGGATTCACCCGAGTGACGGCGGGCGGGCTCATCGACCCCGCCGAGGTGAAGCGGGCGATGTGGCTGACGTTCCTCGCGGCCATCGTCGTCGGCGCGTATCTCGTCGCGGTCGCGGGCCTGCCGATCATGATCGTCGGGCTCGTCTCGGTGGCGATGGGCGTGGCCTACACCGGCGGCCCGTACCCGCTGGCGTACCACGGCCTCGGCGACGTGTTCGTGTTCGTCTTCTTCGGCCTCGTCGCCGTCGCGGGCACCTACTACGTCCAGGCCGCCGCCGCGCTGGGCGTCGAGTTCCTCACGCTCGTCCCGCGCGCCGAACTGGTGCCCGTCGCCGCGGTCGTCGCCGCCCTTCCGATCGCCGCCATCTCGACGGACATCCTCGTCGTCAACAACCTCAGGGACAGGGAGGAGGACGCCGAGGCGGACAAGAACACCCTCACGGTCCGGTTCGGCTACGGGTTCTCGCGCGCGCAGTTCGTCCTCCTCATCGGCATGGCGTACGCGATCCCGCCGGTGTTCGCCGCCTCGACGGGCGACCTCACGGTGTTATTGCCGATGGCGACGCTCCCGCTCGCCGTCCCCCTCGCGAAAACCGTGGTGACCGAGACGGCGGGCGACGCGCTCAACCCCGCGCTGGAACGCACCGGGAAGCTGCTCGCCGCGTTCGCGGCGCTGTTCGCCGTCGGGCTGGCGCTGTGAGCGTCGTCGCGCTTCGGGGGTTCGCAGTCGATCTCGCCACGCCGCTGGCGACCGCTGCCGGCGACATCGAGACCAGAGCGGGCACCATCGTCCGCGTCGACATCGGCGGTGCTACGGGCGTCGGCGAGGCGACGCCGCTCCCGGGGTGGACCGAGTCGCCGTCCGAGTGTCGCGGGGCGCTCGAACGCGCACGCGACGACGGCGTTCCGCCGGGACCGGAGGCGCCTGCCGCGCGCCACGCCGTCACGACGGCGTATCGGGACGCGTTCGCTCGGCGGGCGGGGCGGGCGGTCGCCGCGACGCTGGCGCGCGGGTCCCCGCCGCTGTCCGTCCCCGCGAACGCGACCGTTGGCGACGGGACCGTCGCCGAGACCGTCGCGGACGCGGAGACGGCGGTCGCTTCTGGCTACCGGACGGTGAAACTAAAAGTCGGCACGAGACCGGTGGAGGAGGACGTCGATCGAGTACGCGCCGTCGACGACGCTCTCGGGGCGGCTGAGACGAACGACACGGACGGCGACGCGATCGCGCTCCGGGTCGATGCGAACGGCGGCTGGGACCGGGCCGACGCGCGGCGCGCGCTGGCGGCGCTGGAGGGACTCGTCGAGTACGTCGAACAGCCGCTTCCCGCGGACGACCTCGCCGGACACGCCGCGCTCCGCGGCGTCGGCGCGCCCGTCGCGCTCGACGAGTCCCTGACGCAGTACCGCGTCGGCGAGGTGATCGCTGCCGGCGCCGCCGACGCGGTCGTCCTCAAGCCGATGGCGCTGGGCGGTCCCTCGCGGGCGCTCGCGGCAGGTCGCGCGGCCGCCCACGCCGGCGTCGACCCGGTCGTTACGACGACCATCGACGCAGCCGTTGCGCGGACCGCGGCGGTCCACGTCGCGGCCGCGCTTCCCGACGGCGACGAACGCGCGCATGGGCTCGCGACAGGCGACCTGCTGGCGACCGACCTCGTCGCCGACGACCCGGCTCCCGTCGCTGACGGGCGGATCATGGTTCCGGCCGGACCGGGGCTCGCCGGCAACGCGTTCGGCGGGCTTGCGTGACGGCCCGTTCGAACTTTGCTGCTCCGGAGTTACTCGTCGACGACCTCGACGACGCCCACCATTCCGAGGTTCTCATGCGGGGTGCAGTAGTACTTCGCGACGCCCGGGTCCGCGAACTCGCGGGAGAACGTCGCGCCCTCTGCCGCGTAGTAGGCACTCTCGAACCGGCCGTCGTCGTCGACGACGTTGTGCCGGCTCCCCATTCCGCTCCACTCCCAGGTGACGGTCGTCCCCGGTGAGACGCGGACGGCGACCGGGTCGTAGGCGAGGCCGTCGCCGGCGCCGACCGCGACGGTCACCTCGTCGTCGCCGGTCCGGTCGACGGCCTCACCGTCGTACCCGTTCGCGTCTGCGAGCCAGCCGTCGTACCGCGTGGTCCCGTCGCTGCCTCCGCCGCCTCCGCCGCCTCCACCGTCACCGCTGCTACCGCCGCTGCCGCCGCCAGTGCCACCGCCGCCAATACAGCCCGAAAGCGCCGCCGCTACTCCCGTCGCTCCGACGGCCGCGAGCAGGCGCCTGCGCGTCGCTGTCTGGCGAACGAGTTCGGGTCCGGTCGTCTCGCTCATGGCGAGCCGTCGGTCCCGCACGGCTATGGCTCCACCGACTCGCGGTCGCACCGCACAGCGGGTCGCGACGGGAGAGCGCGTCGCCGTCGCACGGACCGATCGCCGCCACCTACCTTCGTGAACGACCGGGAAAGACTTTAGCCGGGACCGACCCACCGGTTCGATGGCATGACAAACCTCGTCACGCACGTCGGTTCGACCGCCGAGGAACACCCCGACGAGACGGCGGTGTGGTACGACGGGACCGACATCAGCTATCGGGACCTCTGGGGGCAGGTAGGGGCGTTCGCGTCCGGACTCGCCGACGCCGGCGTCGACACCGGCGGCCGGGTCGGCATCTACCTACCGAACCTTCCGCAGTTCGTGATCGGCTTCCACGGAACGCTGCGAGCCGGCGGGGTCGTCGTTCCGATGAACCCGCAGTACAAGTCCCGCGAGATCGAGCACATGCTCACCGACTCCGGCGCCGAGGTGGTCGTCACGCTGCCGGACCTGGCCGAGCACGTCGCGGACGTACGCGAGGACACCGACGTGCACACCGTCGTCACGATCGGTCAGGCGGTCGAGGGGACCGTCTCCTTCGAGGAGTTCTGCGGCGACCCGGCGTTCGAGACGGTCGATCGCGGGGACGACGACATCGCCTGTCAGCCGTACACCTCGGGGACCACCGGGACGCCGAAGGGCGTCCTCCTCACCCACGACAACCTCGCGTCGAACGCGGCGATGTCCGCCTCGCTCGTCCCGGGCGGGATATCGACCGACGACAGGCAGCTGGGCGTCCTTCCGCTGTTCCACATCTACGGCATGACGGTCGTGATGAACGCGACGCTGTTCGACGGCGGCGCGTACTACCCGCTGCCCGCGTGGGACGCACAGCAGGCGTTCGACCTCATCGAGTCCCGGGAACTGACGCTGATGCACGGCGTCCCCGCGATGTACAACGACGCGATCAACCAGCCGGACGCCGCCGAGCGCGACCTCTCCAGCCTCCGGCTGTGCGGCGTCGGCGGGTCGGGTATCCCCGTCGAGGTGCTGCGTCGATTCGAGGAGCTGTTCGACGTGAAGATCTACGAGGGGTACGGCCTCACCGAGACGAGCCCGGTGACGCACTTCAACACGCCCGAGAAGGGCCGCCGCGTCGGCTCCATCGGGAAGACACTTCCCGGCGTCTCCTCGATGGTCGTCGATGACGAGTTCGAGGAGATCGATCCGGTCGACGAGGGACCGGTCGACGAGGAGGAGGTAGCCCTCGACGACGTGACCGGTGAGGTCGTCGTCAGCGGCCCGAACGTGATGCAGGGGTACCACAACCGCCCAGAGGCGAACGAGGAGGTGTTCACCGAGCGCGACGGGAAGCGATGGTTCCACACCGGCGACATCGGCTACCACGACGCTGACGGCTACTTCTACATCGTCGACCGCGAGAAGCACATGATCAACACCGCCGGGTACAACGTCTACCCGCGGGAGGTCGAGGAGTTGCTCTTCGAGCACGAGGCGGTCGCGGACGCGGCCATCGTCGGCATCCCGGACGACCGTCGCGGCGAGACGGTGAAGGCGTTCATCGTCCCCAAGCCGGGCGCGGACGTGACGCCCGACGAGATCAGGCAGTTCTGCCTCGACAACCTCGCGGAGTACAAACACCCCCGCGAAGTGGAGTTCGTCGAGGAACTGCCCCGGACGACGACCGGGAAGGTCCAGAAGTTCGAGCTCCGCGGCGAATAACGGACGGGCGACGCGCAGTTGGTCGCGTCGACGTCGGCGACGCGGCGGGGAAACGACCAAACCCCGGGGCCCCGTCGCCCCGAATATGGCTGAGACGACGACGTTCTCGGAGGGAATCGTGCGGCTCGAACGCGACGACGACGGCGTCGCGACGATCCGGCTGAACGACCCGGACCGACGGAACGCCCTGTCGGTCGCGATGACCGAGGGGATCGAGGCGGCGCTCGACGACCTGGAGGGCGGCGACGCGCGCTGCGTCGTCGTCGAAGGCAAGGGTCCCGCGTTCTGCGCCGGCGGCGACATCGACTCGATGCAAGAGCGGCAGGAGTCGGACGAACCGACCGACCACGCCGTCCGCCACGTGATCCAGGATATCGGTCGCTGCGTGAAGCGGGTGTACGAGTGCGAGTTCCCGACGGTCGCCAAAGTCGACGGCGCCGCCTTCGGCGCCGGCGCGAACCTCGCGATCGCCTGCGACGTGACGGCGCTCCACGAGGACGCACAGATCGGATTCGGCTTCCGAGAGGTCGGTCTCGCGGTCGACTCCGGGACCTCCTATCTCCTCCCGCGGCTGGTCGGCGAGAACGTCGCAAAGGAGCTCGTGTACACCGGCGAGCTGTTGAGCGCCGAGCGCGCCGAGGAACTGGGCGTGGTGAACCACGCCGTCGGCGACGACGAGTTCGAGGCGCGCTTCTCGATGCTGGTCGACCGGATCGCCTCGGGGCCGACAGTCGCGCTTCGCACGTCGAAGCGCTTGCTGCGGTCGGAGTTCGCCACGCTGGGCGAGGCGATCGAGCACGAGGCGGGCGCGCAGGCTGCCGTCCTGGAGTCGGAGGACCACGCCGAGGGGGTAGACGCGTTCACGGAGAAGCGACAGCCGGAGTTCGAGGGGCGGTAGGCTCTGACCCGCCCCGAGGGCCGCGGGCCGGGCTGCTGGCGGTCCGCGGAGCGAAACGTAGAAGGGAGAACCCGAGAACACTGGTTGCATGGCCGAGTACACCGTGGAGTTCGTCGGCACCGGCGAGTCGATCGAGGTGTCCGACAAGCAGACCATCCTGAACGCCTGCATCGAGGAGGGCATCGCACAGGAGTACTCCTGTCGCGTCGGGATGTGCCTGGCGTGCACCGCCGAGATCGTGGACGGCGAGGTGGCTCAGCAGGCCGCCGTCGCCCGTGCGCTCACCGAGGAAGAGGCAGAGGACTACGCCCTCACCTGTATGGCGCGTGCGCAGTCGGACCTGAAGCTCGACCGCGGCAAGTACCCGCCGAGCATCGAGGAGGACGCGGCATCCGCCGCCGGCGCCGCCGCTGACGACGACTGACGCTCCCCCCCACCATCGCCGTCGGCCGTCTCAGTCACGACGGGACTGACGTCCGCCATAACAGTTTCATCGGTCGGGGCGAAATCCCGCGAGCGTGATACGGGACCGAGGGGCCAGGCTGATCCCACCGGCGCTTGGAGCTGCGGTCCTCGGTCTCGCGGTCGCACACGTGGTCCGCGACGACGACCCGGTTCTCGTTGAACTCACCGAGGCGTCGATTCTCGTCGTGTTCGCCCTGGTGCTCGCGGTCGTCGCCGTTCGCGTCGACCGCGAGCGGCTCGCCCCCCGAGCGCGTGACCCGACTCGTCGCGACCAGCCTCGGTGCCGGGGTCGTCGTCGGCGGGCTCTCGGCGGTGTACGTCGTCTCTCGCTACGCGAGCAACGAGCCGGTCTCCGAGGCCTGGTTTATCCTCTCGATCGGCTGGAGCCTGGGGTCCAGTTCGGGCGGGCTCGTCGGCTACTACGTCGAGCGGGTCCGCGCCGAGCGGGCCGCCCAAGCCCAGTTGACCGGGCGACTCACCGTCCTCCAGCGGGTGCTTCGACACAACATCCGCAACGAGGTGGGCGTCATCCGGGGCGTCGCCGCCTCGGCCGCGGAGACGACCGATCAGCCGCAGGTGGCGGCGGATCTGCGGACGCTGATCGAGCACGTCGACCGGGTACACGAGCTCTCGGAGAAGGCGCAGACGCTCGCGGACCTGTGGAACGTCGGGGACCCCATCGAGACGAACTTGGGAGCCGTCGCGCGCGCGGAGGTGTCCAGCTTCCACGAGGACACCCCCGAGGTCGACGTGCGCACGTCGATACCGGACCGCGCCGTGGCGGTCGTTCATCCGGCCGCCGGGAAGGCGATCCGCGAGGCGCTGGACAACGCGGCCCGTCACAACGACGAGGAGGTCACCGTCACGATCACGGTCGCTGAGGACGGCCCGTGGACGACCGTGACGATTGTCGACGACGGGTCGAGCATTCCGGCCGAGGAACTCGAGGCGATCGCCGAACTGCGCGAGTTCCCGCTCAAACACGTCACCGGGCTGGGGCTGTGGGTCATCTACTGGGTCGTTGAGCTCTCGGGCGGCCGACTGACCATCGAGAACCGCGACCAGCGCGGCGTCCGCGTCGAGATGCGGTTCCGCTCCGAGAACCGCGCTCGCGTGGCGAGCGAGGAGTCATCGAACAGCGACGACCCGGCAGACGACGTCGATACCGCGGGCGACCGCGGACTGTCGGAGGAGTCAGGCCTGCCCAGCGGCGTCCGGCGAGTGTCGGACTAGCGGTTCTGCTCCATCCATTCGACCGCGAAGTCGACGAGCGACCGCATCCGGCAGATCTCTGCCTCGGCGTCACCGACGCGGCCGCGCCACACCCCGTCCTCGCGTTCGGGACCGACACCCAGATCGCTATCCGCTTCCCGTTCAGTAGCGACACCACGTTCGGTCTCGAACGCGGCTTCGATCTCACGGAAGTCGTCGCGCGACTCAGGCTCGGCGAACTCGACCCACTCGCGTGCGCCGTCGACGAGTACCGGACCGCCGTTCGACTCGGGGTCGCCGTCGTAGTCGGCGCGGTACTCCGCGAGGTGCAGCGAGGTGTTCGCGTCGACCCCGATCCGCACGATCAGCGCGTCGAGGTCGTACAGCCGCGCGAGCGGCGAGTCCTCTCCCATCGGGGAGTCGTAGGCGTGGTCGGCGGTTACCCGCTCGGCGTCTGCACCCCACGCCGCGAACGAGGTGGTCGGATGGCGACTCCGGAACGTGCCCGGGTAGTCGCGGAGGCACTCCGGCACCGCGCCCATCCCACGCGTCGGCGTCACTTCGGGGCGGTACGGTGCCGCCTCCGCACGGATCGCGTCGACCCATTCGTCGGGGACGGGGGGGTTCTCCCAGTGCGTCGGGTCGGACAGTTGCGTCGAGTGCGTCGGCACCGCGACCGTCCCGGTCGCTGTCACCGCCCCGAGCAGCGCGTCGACGACGGTCGGAACCCCGCCGGCGACCCACCCGATCGCCGACAGCGACGAGTGAACGAGCGCGGTTTCCCCCGGCGTCACGCCCAGTTCGCGCAGGTCGGCTCGCAGTCGATCGGTCGTCAGCGGCGCGTCGGTTCGGTCGACGACCTCGCGTTCGCCCATGGGCAGACGGCGCCGCCGAAGCTGAAAACGGCACCGGCGGCGTGCTACCCGACGGCACAGTTGTTCGGACCCAACTCGGCCTCGAACGCCGCCGCGTCGTCCATCGACTCGATGCCCAGGTTCGTCGCGACGATGCGCTCGAAGTTGGCCGGCCGCGGCGGGAGGTCCCCGGCGACGCGGGCGACGAACGCCGCTCGGTCGAGCGAGAGGACGTCGAGCTCGGCGATCCGCGCGAGCGGGGCGGCGTAGTCGTTCGCGCGGGCGTCCGCCGGGTCCGCGAAGTGCCCCGGCGCGACGAGCGTGTCGACCGGGAGCGCGAGCAGCCGATCGTGGAGCGTGTCGTACGCCGTCGTCGCACGGTCGCGCGCGCCGTCGTCGCCCGCCTCGAGGTCCGGGCGGCCGACGCTTCCCAAGAACAGCGCGTCGCCCGTGAAGAGCACGTCCCCACGGTCCCCGCCCGGCCGGCGCAGCCGCAGACACGTCAACTCGGTCGTGTGTCCCGGCGCGTGAATGGCCTCGATCACGGCGTCGCCGACGCGGAGCGCGTCGCCGTCCGAGAGGAGGGTCGCATCGAACGCCAGCCCGCGCTCGGTCGCGCCGGCGGGAAGCACCGCCTCGGCGCCGGCGCCGTCGCGGAGGGCGCGGACGCCGCTGACGTGGTCGGCGTGGACGTGCGTGTCGACCGCGTACCGCAGCGTCGCGCCCCGAGCCTCGGCGTCGTCGGCGTAGCGGTCGGCGAACGCGCGCAGCGGGTCGATCGCCGCCGCTTCGCGACCGTCGGGGCCGTCGGCGACGACGAGGTACCCCAGGCAGCCAGAGGAAGGGCGCTGGTACTGGATCACGGTCAGGTCGCCGTCGCCGCCGGGTTCGCTGCCGTCACGGACGATCGGCTCAGCGAGGTACGTCTCGGCCCACGCGTCCATGCCGCCCGCGAGGTTCACCGCGTCGACGCCGGCGGCGGCGAGGTCGCGCGCCACGTCTGCGCTCGCCTTCCCGCGGCCGCAGACGACGACGATCGGTTCCGGAAGGCCTTCGGGCAGCGGATCGGTCGCGTCGCCCGTCGCGGCCGCGGCGACGAAGTTCACGTGGGGAACCTGGCGGGCGGTCACGCCGCGGCCGTCGACGCGCCACGCCTCGAACTCCGGGCGGTCGCGCACGTCCAGCACCGACACCGGGTCGCCGGCGCGAAGGCGCCGCGCGAGTGCCTCGGGTGCGAGTTCGCCGCCCGGCGGGGGACCGAGCGCGGTGACGTGGCTCGGGCCGTCGCCGTCGGTGACCGCGTCGGCGTCAGCGGTCGGATCGTCCTCGTTGTCTCCGCGGTCGCTGTCGCGCATCGCGACGGCTCACTCCCGCGGTTCGAACGCGTGCTTGACGACCTCGCTGTCGTCGTCCCACTCGAACTCGTCGTGGACGCGGGCCAGCCTGTCCTTGTACGCCGCTAGGTCCTCCGAACCCTCCGCGCGGGCGTCCTCGTCGGTGAGGTCGCCGAGCGTGCGGCGGTCGACCGCGGTCACCTCGAAGGTGGTCCCGTCGATCTCGAAGGTGTCGCCCTCCTCGGCGTAGGCGTGGCCGCGGTGGAGCTGCGTCACCGCCCCGTCCCCGGCCAGCTGCTGGACGTGGTCGTTCGGCAGGATCTCGGACGCCTCGATGTGTGCCATACTCGTGTGCTGGTGTCGCTCGGGGGAAACGTTAACGCCACGCTCGGCGACCGATCGACCATGGACGGCGAGCGATTCCGCGCGACCGTCGAATCGGCGAAGGCGACCGAACTGGACCGGTTCGGATCGAACAAGCTCCTCATCGCGCTCACGGACGCGACGCTGGAGCCGGAGGCGGTGCTGCGCGCGGCTGCCGACTCCGAACACGCCGCACACACCACCTTCTCCGGGTGGGCGGCGGACGCGGGCGGCCCCGACGACGACCCGGCCGGCGACGCCGCCGCGGGTCTGTTCGACTGGCTCGCCGAGCGCGAGCGCGAGCACCGCGAGCGCGTGCTCGAGTCGTTGACGGAGCTCGGCGCCGAGCACGACCCGGTCGACGGTGGAGCGATGCACCAGTATCTCCGCGCCCGCGAGGCCCCCGTCGAACGCGTCGCCGCCGGCGCTGTCGGTCGCGGACTCGTCAGCGACCGCTCGCACCTCCAGATCGTCTCGTTCTTCGTCAACGAGGGCGACGAGTCGCGCGCGACCCTGTTCCGCGACCTGCGCACCGAAACCGAAGAGGAACTGAAGCGGGGGCTCGCGCTGCTGGAGGACCTGTGCGCGGACGACGAGGACTGGGAGCGCGCTCGGATGGTCGCCGAGTACGTCGTGCAGATCGCCTACGACGACTACGCCGACGCGCTGACCGGGATGGGGATCGACGTGAAGCCCGTGTGTTGACAGTCGCCTCCGGCCGCGCACGAGTGAGATACCTCCAACCGGCTGTCTCGCCCCGATTTGAGCCGCGTTCGCTGCCAGGCTGGAACCTCGAGCCGGCGTATTGACCGCTCGCGACAGTCGCCACTGCACATGGCGAACACTGCGAAGGGTACCGAACTGTTGGACAAGTCGAACTTGTCGTGGGAGCACGCCGTTCGGAGCGCCCCGGATGGCGCCGATCGAACGCTTCGAATCTCGAAACCGCTGCGTCGGCGGGGTGCACACCTATGCAAAACCGCACGACAGCGGCGGGATACCCGAGCCGAGCGATTGAAGGGAGGCGGCGACGCGGTATCCAGTAATGCGTCACGACCACCTCCTCTCGGCGGGCCAGCTCACCCGGGAGGACATCGAGGCCGTCTTGGACCGAGCGGCCGATCTCGCAGCCGATCCGGGCGCCGTCAGCGACCGGTACGCCGACACGTTGCTCGCACTGTGCTTCTTCGAGCCGAGCACGCGCACGAAGATGTCCTTCGACACCGCGATACAGCGCCTCGGCGGCGACACCGTCGACATGGGGACCGTCGAGTCGTCCTCGGTGAAGAAGGGCGAGTCGCTGGCTGATACGGTTCGCGTCATCGAGGGCTACGCCGACGGGATCGTCCTCCGGCACCCCAGCGAGGGCGCCGCCAAACTCGCCTCGCAGTTCGTCGACGTGCCCGTCGTCAACGCCGGGGACGGCGCGGGCCAACACCCGAGCCAGACGCTGTTGGACCTGTACACGATACGCGAGCGCGCCGGGCTCGACGACCTGACGATCGGGATCATGGGCGACCTCAAGTACGGGCGGACGGTCCACTCGCTCGCCGCAGCGCTCACCAACTTCGACGCGCGGATGCACTTCATCAGCCCCGAGTCGCTGCGGCTCCCGCGGGGCGTCCAGTTCGACCTCCACGACGCCGGCGCGAGGCTCCGCGAGCACACCGACCTCGACGAGGTGCTCGGCGAGCTGGACGTGCTGTACGTCACGCGGATCCAGCGCGAGCGCTTCCCGGACGAGAACGAGTACCAGCAGATCGCCGGCGAGTACCAGATCGACGCGGAGACGCTCGAGCGCGCCCGCGACGACCTCACCGTGATGCATCCGCTCCCCCGCGTCGACGAGATCGCCCCCGACGTGGACGCGACCGAGCACGCCGCCTACTTCGCGCAGGCGCACAACGGCGTCCCCGTGCGGATGGCGCTGTTGGACGGGCTGCTCGGGGACGGCGACGACGGCGGCGCCGGCGGAGGTGCCGCCGCGACGGACGGAGGTGAATCCCGATGAGCGACGCGCCCGAGCGCGAACTCCGCATCTCGAAGATCCGCAACGGGACCGTCATCGACCACATCACCGGCGGCCAGGCGCTGAACGTCCTCGCGGTCCTCGGCATCGACGGCGACGAGGGGGTCGGCGTCTCCATCGGGATGAACGTCCCCTCGGACAAGCTCGGGACGAAGGACGTCGTGAAGGTCGAGGACCGCGAGCTGAGCCAGGGAGAAGTCGACGTGCTCTCGCTGCTCGCGCCGGAGGCGACGGTCAACATCGTCCGCGAGTTCGAGGTCGTCGACAAGAAGCGCGTCGAGCGCCCCGAGCACGTCGTGGGGTTGCTCACCTGTCCGAACCACAACTGCATCACGAACGCCGACGAGCCGGTCGAGTCCGCATTCGAGGTCGTCGACGACGGCGTCCGCTGTGAGTTCTGCGGCGAGATCGTCCGCGAGGACATCGGCGACCACCTCGCCGTCCACTGACGGCGTCCCCATCGCTCGTCGAGCGTCGAACCGGGCGCCGCTTCGGAAACGCCTATTCCGTTCGGCCCGCCACGATTCGACATGAGTCTCATCGACACGCTCCGCCGTCCCGAGTACACCGGCGAGAACCGGTGCGGACCGTGTACCGTCCTCAACGTCGCAGCCGTCGTCGTCGCGGCCGCCGTCGCCGCGACGCGACGACGGTCGCTCGCTGTCCCCGTGGTCGCGGTCGGCGCGGCGCTCGTCTACCTCCGGGGGTACGTCGTCCCCGGGACGCCCGCGTTCGCGCCGGATCTCGTCCGGTCGCTGGGCATGGAAGATCGCTTCCGCCACGTCGCCGTCGACGGTGGCGACCCCGAACGCCGCCGGGAGTCGGACGACCTCGTCGCCGACACCGACCCGCAGGAACTGCTGGGCGCGATGTTCCGCCACGGCGTGATCGAGGAAGGGGAGGGTGGCGACGACGCGCTGTACCTGACCGAGGCGTTCGAGACCGCCTGGCGCGAGGAGATGGAGACGCTGCGGGCGGCGACGCCCGACGACCTCGTCGAGGCGACCGCCGAGGTCGTCCCCTTCGAGGGGACGGGCGAGCGAAAGTACGACGGCGTCGCCGTCGAGGGCGAGGGGGGTGCAGTTTGGCTCCAGCCGACGAACGCCACCGGCGACGTGGCCGCCGTGCGC
This sequence comes from Halobaculum halobium, assembly GCF_030127145.1. Classification (NCBI taxonomy): domain Archaea; kingdom Methanobacteriati; phylum Methanobacteriota; class Halobacteria; order Halobacteriales; family Haloferacaceae; genus Halobaculum; species Halobaculum halobium. The sequence continues at coordinate 859,366 of NZ_CP126158.1, read as the reverse complement.
GCGATGGCGCGCCTGGACGTGCCGGCGTCGCTTCGCGCGCCGGCGACGACGCCGCTGCGGCTGTTCACGCCCGAGTGTCCCGCCTGCGGCGGCGACCTCGATGAGCGCACCGTCGCCGACGGCTGCTGCGGCGGGACGATGGGACTCGACGACACTCCGACGCGAGACGTGCTCGCGTGTGTCGACTGCGATGCGGAAGTACACGTGTTCGACGACCGCGGCGACGATGCCGACGTGTGACCGCCGGCGTCGGTGTCGATCCCGGAACCGGTCTCGAGGACGGGCCAGCCCAGGGCGGAAACGATTAGTGCCCGCCGCCTGAACACTCGGCTATGTCCGGCAAATCCAAACTCGTCGTGCTGTTCGGTGTCATCGTGCTCCTGTACGTCCTCTTCAGTTCGGACAGCGAACCCGTCGAAGTCGAAGTCGAGAGCGAGGACTGAGCGCGACCTGCCGACTGCTCTCCGGTCGGCTCCACTGACGCTTCGTTCTCCCGATTCTTTCGAAACACGTACCCTCACGAGCGGCCAAGCGTCCCCATGACCGAGTACGGCGTCGTCACCCGCAACGCAGAGGAGACGGAGTGGCCGGACTTCGATGTGGCGTTCTACGAGGTGAAAGACGTGACCGGCCGCTCGGCCGAGCCGATCGAGACGGCCGTGAACATGGTGTCGTGTTTCGGAGACAACGCCGCCGCGGACTCGAACCCCGATCTCGTGCCCGTCGACGCCGACGGTCGGTCGGCCACCCGTGACCTGCCGTACTTCGACTGGGCGTACATCTGCCCGACTCACGAGGAGTACCGTCGCGGGCTGCTGGAGATCGTCGAGGACTGCGCGACCGTCAACGGCGACGTTCGGCTCGACGACGTCGGCTTTCCGCGTGAAGGCTTCTGTCGGTGTGACCGCTGCGAGCGGCAGTTCGCCGAGAGCGGCCACGACGAGTGGACCGAGTGGCGCGCCGAGGTGATCACCGAGTTCGTCGCGGAGGCGGCCGAGCGTATCCCCGGGCACACGTACCTCACGCTGTACCCCGACCCGTATCCGGGACACCTGTACGACCGCGCGGGGCTCGACCTGGACGCGCTGGCCGCGCACGTCGACGAGTTCGTCGTCCCGCTGTACGACACTCACTACGGGACGACATACTGGCTGGAGACGATCGCGAAGGGGTTCGAGAGCCGACTCGCCGAACTCGACGTCGCGTTCTCGGTCGAGCTGTACGCCGTGAACGTCGAGATCGACGAGCTGAATCACGCCGCCGAGGTCGCCGCCGAGTACGGCGAGGACGTGTTCTTCGGCTACGACGCGAGTCAGGCCGTGGCTGCGCTTCGTCGAATGAAGGCGGACGCGCGAGAGGGCCGGAGCTACGGAGAGGGAGGCGGCCAAGAAGAAGGAGACGGCGACGACGACCCCCTCGACGAATCGGCGTGAGGAAGGCGGCGCGTCCTCGCGTGGCGGAGGCGACGCGCTACGACAGCGGCCCGTAGGCGAGCGCCCAGATGACGGCGATCGTCAGTAGGAAGACGACGCCGGCGACGCCGGCGAGGAGGAACAACAACCCGCCCGTCTCTTTCTTCTGGTCCTGATCAGCCATACGTAACGCACGGGTCCAGACCACAAAGGTCGCTCGGCGGGGTCTCCGTGCGCGCACCGCGCTCGCTTCCCGCACGACACCGCGCTCGCGACCCACCGTCGCGCCCGTGACTCGCATCAGTATTCGCGTAGCGAGTGAATCTTTTCACCGAGCCTCCCGTAGCCCGCTCATGACTCTCTACGATAGACTCTACGAGCTGTACGCGGAGTTCGACACGGAGACGCTCCGCGCGTATCGGGAGTTCGTCGACCTGTTCCCGCCGCTGGACTCGCGCGTCGCGCTCGACAGTTGGGACGACGCGAACGCCGAACTCTCCGATCGGCGCGAGCGTATCGAGCGCTCCTTCGGCGCCGGCGGGGCGACGCTCGCGGAGGTGGCGTCGATGGCCGACCGCGAGTCGGCCTTCACCGCGCTCGATCTCCACGGGAAGTACGGCAGAGCGCTGAACGCGCTCGTGCTTGACGTTGACGAAACACTGCGATCGGCGGGTGACACGGACAACGAAATCCCCCGCGAGACGCTTCACCTGCTCACCGAGTTCGCCGAGCGGGGCGTCCCGCTTGTGATCTGCACCGGGCAGACGCTCGAGAACGTGAAGGGCTTCCTCATCCAGGGCCTGGGTAACGAACTCGTCCACTCCGGCGACGTCTCGGTCGTGTACGAGGCCGGCGCGGGCGTGTTTACCCCGGGCAGCGGCGCCGACACGAAGCGCCTGCTGTACGACGATCTCGTGGACGACGTGCGCGGCGTCGTCGACGACGTTCGGGACGGCGTGCTCCGGGAGGCGCCCGAGCGCGTCCGCCGGGGCTGTCACCTCCAGGGCAACGAGTTCAACGTCACGCTCAAGCCGAATCACGAAACCGGCAGCGACGACGCGGAGGCCGTCATCGACGAGGCGATGGTCCACCTGCTCGGGCTCGTGGGGAGCGCCGCGGGCGAGCGCCTCGGCCTTGATGACGGCCCGGCGGCCGCGCGGGCGTACTACGCGGGAGACGACCCCGAGATCGCTGGTGCGATCGATCGAGCCGGCGCCTCGGCCGACGGCGACGTGCCGGAGGCGGCGGCGTCGCTGTTCGACCGGCTGGAGGTCGCGCTGTACCGCGCCGACGCCGCCGAGCTTGCCGCCGCCGACCTCCACAAGGCCGCCGGCGTCGAGGCGTCGCTCGACGTACTCGGCGTGGACGACCCGTTCGTCTGCGTCATGGGCGACTCGAAGTCCGACCTCCGGGTGATGGAGTGGGCCGAGGACACCGACTCCGGCGTCGCAGCCGCGCCCGAACACTCCTCGCGGAACGTGTTGGAGCACGTCCGGAGGACCGACGACCTCGTGTTCGCGCCGGGCGCCGCATCGGACGTGCTCCGGACGATGTACGCGTGGGAGTGCCTGGCGGAGTTGAACGGGAGCGATTGAGCGAGGAACCAGCCGTTTGAAGCCCCCCGCAGGCACTCGTTGGAGCATGACCGTCCGCATCATCGGCGCGCCGACCGACTACGGCCAGGACCGACGCGGCGTCGACATGGGCCCGTCAGCGATCCGCTATGCCGGCCTCTCGGACGCGCTGGCGTCAGCGGGCGTCGACGCTATCGACGCCGGCGACCTCACGGTGCCCCGCGCGGAGGAGCGGGACCCGGACGCCCGACAGCCGAGCGAGGGGAACGCGAAGTTCCTGCAGGAGATCGAGGAGGTCACGACCGCACTCACCGACAGAGTCGCCGACAGCGTCGCTGCCGGCGAAACACCGCTCGTGCTCGGCGGCGATCACTCGGTCGCGATCGGCTCGCTGTGCGGAAGCGCGCGCGACGCCGAGATCGGCGCCGTCTGGTTCGACGCCCACGGCGACTACAACACGCCGACGACCTCCCCCTCCGGCAACGTTCACGGAATGCCGCTCGCGGCCGCACTCGGACACGCCGAGTGGGACGGCGTCGACTGGGCGAACGCCCACGGCCTGCGCGAGGAGAACGTCGCCTACGTGGGCCTGCGCGCGCTCGACGACAGCGAGCGCGAGGCGATCCGAGCCACCGAGATGACGGCGTACACCATGTCCGACATCGACGAGCGCGGGATCACCGACGTGGTGGAGGCGGCCCTCTCGGTCGCCGGCGACGGCGTCGACGGCGTCCACGTCAGCCTCGACATGGACTGGCTCGACCCGACGATCGCGCCGGGCGTCGGCACGCCCGTCCGCGGCGGCGTCACCTACCGCGAGGCGCACCACGCGATGGAACTGGTCGCCGAGACCGACGGCCTCCGCTCCATGGAGGTCGTCGAGGTGAACCCCGTCCTCGACGAGTCGAACGAGACTGCCTCACTCGCGGTCGAACTCGCCGCCAGCGCGTTCGGCAAGCGGATCCTGTGACTCCCGCCCCCTCGACCGACTGACCTCGCGCGAACACGGAATCGCCAGTGGACCGCGGTTGTGTGGCGGGAGAACGAGCGGACGACAGCGGCTCCGCGCCTATTCGTCGTCCGGGGTGTCCGTGGCCCGTTCGCTGGAGACGCGCTCGGCAGGAAGCACGTCGATAGCGGCGACCGTGTCGCCCCCGTCGAGGTCCATCACGGTGACACCCATCGTGTTGCGGCCGATCGTCGAGATGTCCTCGACGCGCGTTCGCATGATCTGCCCGCCCGCGCTCATCGCGAACAGGTGGTCGCCGAACGTGACCGCTTCGACGGCGCAGACGGGGCCGTTTCGCTCGTTCGTCTTGATGTCGATGAGGCCCTTGCCGTTGCGGCTCTGGGTGCGGTACTCCGCCAGGTCCGTCCGCTTCCCGTAGCCGTTCGCTGTCACGGTGAGCACCCAGTCGTGTTCGTCCTCGTCGATGGCGGCGACGCCGGCGACGCGGTCGTCGCCGGTGAGGTTGATCCCGCGGACGCCGCGAGCGGTGCGGCCCATCGACCGCACCTCGTCCTCGTCGAACCGGATCGCCATGCCGCCGCGGGTGCCGATCACGAGGTCGCGTTCGCCGTCGGTCACCTCCACGTCGACGAGTGCGTCGCCGTCTTCCAGCTTGATCGCGCGAATGCCCGTCGAGAGGATGTTCTCGAACTCGTCGCCGGCGGTCCGCTTCACGTAGCCGCCCTCGGTTGCCATCGTGAGGTACTCGTCGCCCGTGAGATCGGCGGTGTTGACGACGGCCGTCAACTCCTCGTCGCCGTCGAGGTCGAGCACGTTCACCGCCGACTTCCCGCGGGCGGTGCGACCCATCTCGGGCACTTGGTACGTCTTCAGCTGGTAGACGCGGCCCTGGTCGGTGAAACACAGGAGGTAGTCGTGGGTCGAGGCGAGGAACACCGACGAGACCCGATCCCCCTCCTTCAGGTCGGCGCCGATGATCCCCTTACCGCCGCGGTTTTGCGCGCGGAAGTCGGCCGCGGGCATCCGCTTGATGTAGTCGTCCTCCGAGAGCACGACCACCGACTCCTCCTCCGGAATGAGGTCCTCGTGGGTGACGGAGCCGGTGTCCTCGACGAAGCCGGTGCGGCGGTCGTCGTCGTACTTGTCTTTGATATCGCGCAGCTCCGATTTGATCACGTCGAGCAGCTCCTGCTCGGAGTCGAGGATCTCGTTCAGGCGCTCGATGGTCGCCTGCACGTCCTCGTACTCGTCTTCGATCTCGGCGGCTTCCATCGAAGTGAGCGAGCCGAGCTGCATCCGAACGATGTGTTCGGCCTGCTCCTCGCTGAACTCGAAGGTACTCCGGAGGGCCGTCTTCGCGGCGTCGCGGTCCTCGCTCTCGCGGATCGTCTCGACGACGTCCTCGGCGTTCTCCAGCGCTTTCAGCCTCCCCTGGAGGATGTGCGCGCGGTCCTCCGCCTCCTCGAGGTCGAACTGCGAGCGTCGGGTCACGACCTCCTTGCGGTGGTCGATGTAGTGTTCCAGGGTCTCTTTCAGGGTCAGGACCTTCGGCTGGCCGTCGACGAGCGCGAGGTTGATGACGCCGAAGGTGGACTCCAGGTGATGCTCAAGCAGCTGGTTTTTCACCACCTCGACGTTCGCGCCGCGCTTCAGTTCGATGACGACGCGCACGCCCTCGCGGTCGGACTCGTCGCGCAGGTCGGAGATGCCCTCGATGACGCCCTCGTTCACGTCGTTGGCGATGCGCTCGACGATGCGGGCCTTGTTCTCCTGGTACGGCAGTTCGGTGACGACGATTCGCTGGCGGTCGTTGCCGTACTCCTCGACGTCCATCTCGGCTCGCACGCGGACGCGACCGCGGCCGGTCGTGTACGCCTCGCGGACGGAGTTGCGACCGACGATGTTGGCGCCGGTCGGGAAGTCGGGGCCCTCCACGTGCTCCATGAGGTCTGCGACCGTCGCGTCGGGGTCGTCGATCAACTCGATCGTCGCGTCGATCACTTCGCCGAGGTTGTGCGGCGGCACCTTCGTCGACATCCCGACCGCGATGCCGGTCGAACCGTTGACGAGGAGGTTCGGGTACGCCGCCGGCAACACGTCCGGCTCCGTCAGGCGGTCGTCGTAGTTCGCGGAGAAGTCGACCGTGTCTTTTTCGATGTCGGACAGCAGTTCCTGGGCGATGTCGGCCATGCGGGCCTCCGTGTACCGCATCGCCGCGGCCGGGTCGCCGTCCATCGAGCCGAAGTTCCCTTGCCCGTCGACCAGCGGGTAGCGCATCGAGAACGTCTGGGCCATGTTGACGAGCGTGTCGTAGATGGCCTGGTCGCCGTGCGGGTGGTAATCACCCATCGTCTCGCCGACCACGGAGGAGGACTTCCGGTGGCTGGTGTTGCTGGTGACGCCCATCTCGTGCATCGCATAGAGGATGCGCCGGTGGACGGGCTTCAGCCCGTCGCGAACGTCGGGCAGCGCTCGACCCGCGATGACCGACATCGCGTAGTCGATGTACGACTGCTCCATCTCGTCTTCGATGCGGACGCGGTCGATCTGGGCCGCTCGGACGTCGTCGGGGTCCACGTCGGGAACGTCGGAACTCATCGATACACCTCAGTCGTCGTGTGGTCGTGTCGCGTCATACGCGGTACCTGCATCAGATGTCCACCCATTCCGCCTCGGGGGCGTGCTCCTTGATGAACTGTTTGCGCGGCTCGACCGAGTCGCCCATCAGGACGTTGAACATGCGGTCTGCGGCCGCGGCGTCGTCGATCGTGATCTGCTTGAGCACCCGGTTCTCCGGGTTCATCGTCGTCTCCCACAGCTGTTCGGGGTTCATCTCGCCCAGCCCCTTGAACCGCTGGACCTGGTCGGGGTTCCCGTCGCACTTCTCCTCGACGATCGCCTCGCGTTCGGCCTCGGTCATCGCGTCGTAGGTGGTCCCGCGGTAGCGGATGCGGTACAGCGGGGGTTGGGCGGCGTACACGTAGCCGGCCTCGATGAGCGGGCGCATGTGGCGATAGAACAGTGTGAGCAAGAGCGTCCGGATGTGCGCGCCGTCCACGTCGGCGTCGGTCATCATGATGACCTTGTGGTAGCGCGACTCCTCGATGTCGAACTCGTCGCCGATCCCGGTGCCGACGGCGGTGATCATGTTGCGGATCTCGTCGTTCTGGAGCACCCGGTCGAGCCGGTGCTTCTCGACGTTGAGGATCTTCCCGCCCAACGGGAGGATCGCCTGGAACTCGGGGTTGCGGCCCTGCTTGGCCGAGCCGCCCGCGGAGTCGCCCTCCACGATGAACAGCTCCGAGTCCTCGGGCTCGCGCGACTGGCAGTCGGCCAGCTTCCCGGGCAGCGCCGTCGACTCCAGCGCCGACTTCCGTCGGGTGAGTTCCTCGGCCTGCTTGGCCGCCTTGCGAGCGCGGGCCGCCTCTGCGGCCTTGTTCACGACCGTCTCGGCCACGTCGGGGTGCTCCTCGAAGAACGTCCCGAGTTGCTCGTGGACCGCCGATTCGACGATGCCGCGAACCTCCGAGTTACCCAGCTTCGTCTTGGTCTGGCCCTCGAACTGCGGGTCGGGGTGTTTCACGGAGATGACAGCGGTGAGCCCCTCGCGGACGTCCTCGCCCTTGAGGTTGCCGTCGAGGTCGCCGATGAGTCCGTTGTCGTTCGCGTAGTCGTTGACAACCCGCGTCAGCGCGGTCTTGAAGCCGGTGAGGTGCGTTCCCCCCTCGCGCGTGTTGATGTTGTTCGCGAACGCGTGGACCGACCCCTGCAACTCGTCGGTCGCCTGCATCGCGACCTCGACCTGCACGACGCCGTCTTCGGCCTCCTCGTCGGCGTCGAAGTAGATGACGTCCCGGTGCAGCGGCGTCCGCGTCTCGTTGAGGTACTCGACGAACTCGCGGATGCCGCCTTCGTAGTGGAACGTCTCGCTCGTCTCGTCGCGCTCGTCCACGAGCGAGATCGTGACGCCCTCGTTGAGGAACGCCAACTCGCGGAGGCGGTTCGCGAGGGTGTCGAACGCGAAGTCGGTCGTCTCGAAGATGTCCGTGTCGGGCCAGAACCGGATCGTCGTTCCGGTCTCCTCGTCCGGGTCCATGTCCCGAACGCGCTCGAACGCGCCTTCGCCCGGTTCGCCGCGGTTGAAGCGGTGCGTCCAGACGGCGCCGTCGCGCTTCACCTCGACGTCCAGCTGCTCGGAGAGCGCGTTGACCACCGAGACGCCGACGCCGTGGAGGCCCCCAGACACCTGATAGGACTTGTTGTCGAACTTCCCGCCGGCGTGGAGGACGGTCATGATGACCTCCAGGGCGGGCCGGTCGTACTTCTCGTGGGTGTCGACCGGGACGCCCCGGCCGTCGTCGGAGACGGAGACGGAGCCGTCCTCGTGGACGGTCACCTCGATCTCTTCGCAGTACCCCGCGAGCGCCTCGTCGATGGAGTTGTCGACGACCTCGTAGACCAGATGGTGGAGGCCGCGAGAATCCGTAGAACCGATGTACATCGCCGGACGCTTGCGGACGGCCTGGAGGCCCTCCAGCACCTGGATCTGCCCGGCACCGTACTCACTATCCCCTGAATCTGACATAGGAACCTTACTGCCCCCTAACGGAGCCCCGGTTATAAGTCCTCCCACGCGCGCGCGTGAGCGCCCCGTGATACCGTCCGGTGGTCGCGCTCGTCCCGTCCCCTTGCGTCGATCCTTCGCGCGCTGTGTGCGGCTCAAACGGCCTGAACGCGCGGTCAGCCGATCGCAGTGTCGTCCGCCCGATAGATCGCCGACGCCGCGCCCTCGTCTGCCCGCGGCTCCCTTCGTCGCGGCGGGCGTTCGGCGGGTTCACTTCCACCGCGGTGAGGACACGGTTATAACCCCACGTCGGATAGGGATTGCCACGAGAATGACGTCGTTCCAGTCGCAACTCGGCGAGGACCAGGGGATCGCCGACGAGCTGGCCGAGGGCCAGCGGGAGATCTCCATCGCCGAGTTCTTCGAGAAGAACAAGCACATGCTCGGGTTCGACTCGGGCGCCCGCGGGCTGGTCACCGCCGTCAAGGAGGCCGTCGACAACGCGCTCGACGCCTGCGAGGAGGCGGGCATCCGTCCCGATATCTACGTTGAGATCAGAGAGGTAGGCGACTACTACCGTCTGATCGTCGAAGACAACGGCCCCGGGATCACGAAGGCACAGCTCCCGAAGGTGTTCGGAAAACTCCTGTACGGAAGTCGTTTTCACGCCCGCGAGCAATCGCGCGGCCAGCAGGGGATCGGCATCTCTGCGGCGGTCCTCTACTCCCAGCTCACCTCGGGCAAGCCGGCGAAGATCACCTCGCGGCCGAAGGGCGAGGTCGACGCGCAGTACTTCGAGCTGATCATCGACACGGACACGAACGAGCCCGAGATCAAAGCCGAGCGCACCACCTCGTGGGACCGCACGCACGGCACGCGCATCGAGATCGAGATGGAGGCGAACATGCGCGCCCGTCAGCAGCTTCACGACTACATCAAACACACCGCGGTCGTCAACCCCCACGCCCGACTCGAACTGCGCGAACCAGGGCTCGAGGAGCCCCTGAAGTTCGAGCGCGGCACCGACCAGCTGCCCGCCGAGACGAAGGAGATCCGCCCGCACCCGCACGGAGTCGAACTCGGGACGGTGATCAAGATGCTGGAGGCGACCGAGAGCTACTCCGTCTCGGGGTTCCTGCAGGAGGAGTTCACCCGCGTCGGGAAGAAAACCGCCGACAAGGTGATCGACAACTTCCGCGACCGCCACTTCGGCCGGGAGCTGGGTTGGTCGGCCCAGGAGGACGCCGTCGCCGGCGCGGTCGCCGACGCGGTGTCGAACAAGGGCGCCGACGCGACCGACTTCTTCGCGGGCGAGGTCGCGAGCACGCTCGGCGAGCGCGAGCGCACGAGCCACCACGAACTCGTCGGGATCGTCGACAGCGTCGCCGACGCCGCCGAGGACGAGTACGGCACTCGATTCGGGGCGACGGTCCGCGACAACGCCGTCCGGGCCGCGTGGGCCTCGATGACCGCCTACGACGAGGAGTCCGACGAGGACGAACTCACCGACGACCTGTACGGGCTCGTCGACGAGGCAACCTCCACTCGGAAGGACGACGCCGTCGTCGCCGGGATGGCCGAGCGGCTCGCCCGGCGGTTCGCCGCCGCAGACGAGCGAGTGCGCGCGACGTACTCGGACCTCTCGACGCTCGTCGACGAGGCGGCCGACGACACCGAGGAGTTCGACGACGCGACGTTCGGGGAGACCGCCCGCGAGAACGTCGTCGAGGCGCTGTGGTCGCGGATGGTCACCGTCCCCGATGAGGTGCCGAAGGTACGCGAGGTGGCCGCCGACCGCGACACCGCCTCCGAGCTACTGGAGTCGATGCGCGAGACGGACATCCTCGCGCCGCCGACCGACTGCCTCGCGCCGATCACGGCCGAACTCGTCGAGGCGGGCCTCCGCAAGGAGTTCGACGCGGACTTCTACGCCGCCGCCACGCGCGACGCGGAGGTCCACGGCGGCGACCCGTTCATCGTCGAGGCCGGCATCGCCTACGGCGGCGAGTTGGAAGACGGCGGGCAGGCCGACCTGCTCCGGTTCGCCAACCGCGTCCCGCTGGTGTACCAGCGCGGCGCCTGCGCCACGACGGACGTGATCAAGGGGATCGGCTGGCGGAACTACGGGCTCGACCAGCCTGGCGGCTCCGGCATGCCCAACGGCCCCGCGGTGATCATGATCCACGTGGCCTCGACGAACGTGCCGTTCACCAGCGAGTCGAAGGACGCGCTCGCGAACATCCCGGCAATCGAAGACGAGATCGAACTCGCGGTGCGGGAAGCCGCTCGCGAGCTAAAGACCTACCTGAACAAGCGCCGTTCGATGCAAAAGCGCCGCGAGAAGCAGGACGTGCTCGGTCGGATTCTCCCCGAGATGGCCGACAAGGTCGCCGAGGTGACCGGTCGCGAGCGCCCGAACATCGACTCGGCGCTGGCGCGCATCATGAACAACGTCGGGGTCGAACGCGAGCGCGAGGGCGACACTGTGCGCCTGATCGTCGAAAACCACTCCGACCGGACGGAGGAGCCCGACGTGACCGACATCGTCTCCGCGGAGCCGACGGACGTGCCCGAGGAGGCGACCGTCGTCGACCTCGACGGCGAGTGGTTCGTGAAGTGGAACCCGTCCGTCTCGGGCGGCGAGGAGGCCGTCTTGGAGTACACCGTCGCCGGCGACGCCGACTTCGACGTGAACGTCGACGGCATCGAGACCGAGAAGCTGACCGTGAACGCCTGATATGAGCGCAGACACACCCCACACCAAGCTGAACGAGGAGAAGGCCCGCGAACAGCTGATCGACCTCGCGGCCGAGTTCTACGATCAGTTCGAGCACGGAGACATCCCCGAGATGACGCTTCCCACGCGGACGAAGAGCAACATCGTCTTCGACGAGGAGGCGGGCGTCTGGGTGTACGGCGATCGCACCTCCACCCGCTCGGCCAACTCGGTCCGGGGCGCGCGAAAGCTCCTGAAGGCGGTGTACGCCGTCGAATTCCTCGCCCAGCAACTGGACGAGGACCGCTCGTCCACCCTTCGTGAGCTGTACTACCTCTCGGAGTCGTGGGACTCCGAGGAGGCGCAGTTCACCTCACAAGACGAGTCGAACCAGCTGATCGAGGACCTCGAGATCGTCTCGGGCGTCACTCGCGAGGACTTCCACATGCGCCCGGAGGAGTCGGGCGCGAAGGTGATGGGCCCGCTACGGATCCGCGAGCAGACGCGCCGCGGCGACCGCGACATCCACTGTCAGGAGGACGTCGGGCAGGGCGGCTATCAGATCCCCAACAACCCCGACACGATCGAGTTCCTCGACAACGACGCCGAGTTCGTCCTCTGCGTCGAGACCGGCGGCATGCGCGACCGGCTCGTCGAGAACGGCTTCGACGTCGACTACGACTCGATCGTCGTCCACCTCGGGGGGCAGCCGGCCCGCGCGACCCGGCGGCTCACCAAGCGCCTGCACGACGAACTCGACTTGCCCGTCGTGGTGTTCTGTGACGGCGACCCCTGGTCGTACCGCATCTACGGCTCGGTCGCCTACGGGTCGATCAAGTCCGCCCACCTCTCGGAGTACCTCGCGACGCCGGAGGCCCGCTACGTCGGCATCCGCCCCCAGGACATCGTCGACTACGACCTCCCGACGGACCCGCTGGCGGACTCCGACGTGAACGCGCTGGAATCCGAACTCGAGGACCCACGCTTCAAGACCGACTTCTGGGAGGAGCAGATCGAACTCCAACTCGACATCGGGAAGAAGGCCGAACAGCAGGCCCTGGCGGCACAGGGCCTCGACTTCGTCACCGACACGTACCTCCCCGAGCGGCTCGGGGACATGGGCGTGCTCTGAGGCGCCCGCCCTACCGCCGTTCGAACGCCGGTTCGCGCTCCCGCTCGCCGTCGCCGCGCAGTCGGGCCAACTCCGCGTCGACGTCGTCGCCGACAGGCGATCGGCCGGATTCGTCGGCGCAGTCGGCACAGTAGACGTTCTCGCCCGATGCCGTCGTCCGCACCGGAACCCCGGCGACGTAGAACCGCCTCGCGTAGCGGCGGTGCTCTCCGCGAAACACCCGCCGGCCGCAGTCGGCACACGGCTCCGGCGGGTTGCGGACGCGCTCGCGCGCGACGGTCTGTGCCGTACCGAACGTCCCGGGCGATTCGAGCCCGTCGCGGGCCACCTGGGGGATCGCGACCGCGACCAGCGCCGACAGGACGAACGCGAGTGCCCCGAGCACGGCGGCGAACACAGAGAGGTTCGCGAGCACGGCCGCGCCGACCCAGACGGCGCCGCCGAACACGAACAGGCCGGCGACGGCCGCGGCGGTCACGGTGGCGAGGTCACGCCCGCCGTCTCCGTTGCCGGAGAGGGACCGTTCGGTGCCGTCGGCGTACACCACGCGGCGCGGCGCCCCCGAAGTGTAACGATACAGCGCGTACAGGAGGTTACCGATCCCGCCGGTCAACAGGAACAAGACGACGTGGACCGGGAGCCGGCCGACGCCGCGCTTGCGGAGGACGACCCGCTCGCCGTCGTCGTCGACAGACTCCCAGCCGTTCGCGCGGAGGTCGTCGACGCGCCGCCGGAGCCACGCGCGGTCCTCCGCGCTGGGTGACTCGCGCCCGCGTGGGCCGTCCGCGTTCGAACGAACCGGACGGCCACAGCACGAACAGAACCGGTCCTCGAGGTCGATTCGGGTTCCGCAGCCGTCGCAGGTGCGCGAGCGGCCGGCCGCCGACGATCTGGAGGGCATCGATCGGGAAGTCACTCGGCTGTCGACAAGTAGCTTGCGTGCAGTGTCGCTGTAAGGTGGGTTCACCGCGGTTGCACCCTGTCGGGCTCCAGCCCCGCGGCGACGCGCGCGAGGCGCTACTCGGCCGACTCGTCGAGCGCGACCGGCACCCCCCGCTTCGCCACATCGCTTGCGAACGACGCCGAGTCGGCTTCCAGGAACGCCTGGGTGTTGTAGTGGATCGGGACGACGAGGTCCGGGTCCATCCGGTCGGCGAGCGCCGCCGCCTCGGCGCCGCTCATGCAGACGGAGCCGGAGATGTTCGCGAGAAACAGCGATGCGTCGAGTTCGGCGAACGCGGCGAGCGCGTCGGAGTCGCCCGGCCAGAACACCGAGGTGTCGTTCGCGCCGACGGTGAAGCGGTAGCCGACCCCCAGTCCCTTCGGGTGGGGGACGGCGCCGTCGTCGTTCGCGTGCGGCCCGTCCGGATCGTTGTACGCCGGCACGGACCACACGTCGCCGACGCCGTCGACGGCGACGTGGTCGGTCTCGTCGACCCGAACGACCTCGAACGGGAGGTCCTTCAGCGGCTTCACGTCGCGCTCGATTCCCGCGGGGTCGACGCCATCGTACACGACGACGGTCGCGTCGTCGGCGGCGACGCGCTCGATTCCCGCGGAGTCGTAGTGATGGTCGTGGGTGACGAGGACGAGATCGGCGTCCATCGGACGGTGATCGGTGGCGCGGGGATGGGCAGCCTCCTTCGGGTTGCCGCCGCCGGGCGGGGTCCACTCGCCGGTGAGCACGCCGTAGCGGCCGGGGTCGGTGTAGGCGACGGTGCCGTCCTCGCTTTCGATGCGCGCGGTGGCGTAGCCGTACCACGTGACCCGCAGGTCGTCGTGTCTGACCGTCATACCAGTCGGTCGGGCGGGACGCGTCTATAAGTACCGCTCCGCCAGCGGGCCGGCGGAGAAGCCGACCGCGAACAAGAACAGAACGGTCGTGAGCGCGGCGAGGCGAAGCGTCGTCGGGACCGTCGACCCGCCGGCGGCGACGAGGGCGGTCGCGACGAGCGCCGCGAGCGTCGCGGCGGCGAGCAGCACCTGCAGGGGGTACTCGGCGACGATTCGGCGTGTATCCATATCGACCGCAGGGCCGCCCTCGGGTAGTGTCTTGTCACTCGGCTGCGGCCGTGCCGTCTCGTCCCGTCACTCATCGCTTGCGAGTCGCCGGACGCGGGCGAGCGAATCGGCGGCTTCGGGCGCCTTGTCTTCGCGGACCGCGAGGAAGCGCGGGAACCGCAGCGCGTGTCCCGACTCGTACGTCGGCGACGTCTGGATCTCCTCGTAGCCGACCTCGAACACCACCTCGGGCGCGACGGTCACGCTCTGACCCGACTCCGCGCGCACGTGCGGCTCCAGTCGCTCGGTGAGGTCGGCCAGCTCCTCGTCGGTGATGCCGGTCGCGACGTTCCCGACGGTGGCGTACGCGGCCCCGGAATCGACGGACTCGTCGGCATCGCGCTCGCCGTCGCCGTCGTCGACACGCACGCTCACCTCGAAGGTGCCGAACAGCTCCGCCCGCCGGCCCTCTCCCCACTCGGCGCCGGTGACGACGAGATCGAGGGTTTCCACGTCTGGCTTGCGTTTGAGCCACTCCCTCCCGCGGTTTCCGGGGTCGTACGTCGACTCCGGGCGCTTCAGCATCACGCCCTCGTGCCCGGCCGCCAGCGCGGCCGCCTCGAACGCCTCGATCTCCTCGGCGTCGTCGGAGACCCGCAGCTCAGAGACGCCCTCCCCCAACACCGCGCTGAGCCGCTCGTGGCGCCCAGTCAGCGGCGCGTCGAGGAGATCGTCGCCGCCGGCGTGCAGGCAGTCGAACGCCCGAAGCTCGACGCGCACCTCCTCGCGCATCCGGTCGACGTCGTGTTTGCGCCGGAAGCGTCGGAGGATCTCCTGAAACGGGAGTGGCTCCCCGTCGTCGTCGACCGCGACGGCCTCGCCGTCGAGGATCGCCGGCGCCGTCGCGTGTTCGCGGACGTGCTCGACCAACTCCGGGAGGGCGGCGGTCACGTCCTCCATGTTGCGCGAGTAGATCGAGACCGGCCCGTCCGCGGGGTCGGCGGGAGTCGCGCCGTCCTCGCCTTCCTCGTCGTCTACGCGGTCCTCGTAGTGGATCTGTACCCGCGCGCCGTCGTACTTCGTCTCGACAGCGACGGCGTCCCACGCGTCGAGCGCGTCGGCGACGGTGCCCGCCTGCGCGAGCATCGACCGGACCGGCCGGCCGACCGACAGCGAGACCTCCCGCAGCCCCGACTCGCCCTCGTCGCGGGCGATCCGAGCGACGCGCCCGTGGTCGTTCGTCACCTGCAGCGCGCGTTCGACGAGCGCGACCAGTTCCCCGGTACGGTCGTCGTCGTCGTCGCGCTCCTCCGTCGGCGTCGTGACGGACGCGCCGAGGAACGCCGCGGCGGTGGCGTCCCGGAGCGTACCGGAGCCGACGCCGATCCGCATCTCCCCGAGGACGAGCCGAGCGAGGTACTTCGCCTCGACCGGGCCGGCGCGCGTGAACAGCCCGAACAGTGCGTCTTCGCGGAACGACTCGCTGCCGTCACCGGTCGCCTCCGCGACGGCGACCAACTCGTCGTACACATCGCGGACGGTCAGGTCGTCGTCTCCCGCCCCGCCGGTCGCGTCGCCGCCGGCGAAGGCCCCGAGACCGGTCTGTCCGCCCAGATCGAGCCCCGCGGCGACGGCGCCGATCTCGCCGGTTTCGGCGAGTCGATCCTCGATGTCACCCGCGGTGACGTTCGCGCCGGCCGCGCGCGCCAGCGCGGCGTGACACAGCGACGGCCCCACCGAGAGCGTCCGCCCGTCCCACCCGGGGAACACCGCCCCGCGGAGGAACCGCGCGACGATCGCGAGATCGTCGTCCGCCGCGGGCCCGGCCCCTTCGGTGTCGCCGCCGGAGGCCGGTGTCGCACCGCCGGCCGCCGTGAGCGCGTCGGCGACGAGCGCCACGGTGTCGAGGGCACCCGGCTCGGCCGCGATGGCTTCGCCGCGTTCGGCGAACGTGTCGAACTCCATGCCCGACCGGAGTCGGCCGGCGAGAATAACTCCGACGACTCGCGCCCATCCGCGGGCCACGACCGTTCGTCGACTCGTAGTCGGCTGTCAGGCGTGACTGCCGCCGGCGGTCGTCCGTCGCGTCAGGCCAGATCGCCGGGGGTCGATTCGAGATCCGCCGCCGTCGGGTCGGCGGCGTCGCGCCGGATCGACAGTTGCTCGTCGAGCCACTGTTCCTGCCGGTCGCGACCGCCGATCCCGGCCAGCGGCTCGACGGTCTCCGCCTCGGCGGCAGCGATCCGGCTGAGCAGGCCGCCGCGCTCCTTCAGCGCGTCGCGCATCGACCGATCTGCGAACACGACGACGCGGTCGAACTCGTGTTTGCGGACGCGGGAGGCGACGTCGGCGACGACCTCCATCGACCACCGGGCCTGCGCGGCCGGCTCCAGTTCGGCGAACTCCCGATCGACGCCCTCGACCTCCTCGTCCGGGTCGATCACGCCGTGGCGCTCCGAGAGGACGACCCACTCGTCGCAGACGAGCTCGGCGAGCTCGGCCTTCTTCGTGAAGAACGCTGTCGCGTAGCGATCGGCTGCCGCCCCCCGCCCCCGAAACGGACAGGCGCCGGCCTGCACGAGCCCGAAGGTCTCCATACGCGGGGATCAGCGAGTGAATTTATAAATCTTGGTTCTCGATTCCGATAGTGCGATCGCGGCCTCCGACGAGTTGAAGGACGCCGCGGGTACACGGGTGACTATGACCGACGCCGACGGCGACCTCGCCGCCCGGGTCCGCAGCGTGTTGGAGACCGATCCGGAGGAGTTCCGGCGGCGAGCGGAGGCCGACGCGGAGACGGTGAAAGCGGAGCTTCGCGACGGCACCTTCGACAACCACCAGTCGATCATCGGGCTGGAGTACGAGTTCTACGCCGTCTCGGAGGGCCGGTGGCGCGAGGGCGGGGGAGCGAACGCCGAGGCGGCGAGGACGGCCGCCGCCGAGGTGAACGCGCCCCACCTCAGCAGGGTCCCCCGCCGCCTTCTGGAACTCATCGGCTTCGAGAAGGAGTTGGGGCTGCACAACGCCGAGATGACGACGAGCCCGCAGCCGCTCAACGCCGCCGGCGTGCGCGCGCAGTCGGCGGAGGTTCGCGCCCGACTCGAGGCGGCCGAGGAAACGACCGGCGCCGAGGGGATGCGGCTCGTTTCGGACGCGATGTGGACCGTCTCGCCGGTCGGCGAGACCGCCCGCGAGTACCTGTCGGACTCCGTCGACGACGACGGCGTCCGCATCGCGACCAACATGAGCGACGCGGTGCGCTACCACGCGATGGCTAACGGTCCCGGATCGGAGTCGTTCTCGATCGACGCCCCGCACGTCGAGTTGGCGGCGGACACGGTGATGCCCGAGGCCCTCATCACGTCGATCCAGCCGCACTACCAGGTCGCGAGCGCGGAAGACATCCCCCGCTATCACAACCTCGCGCTCCGGATCGCGGGGCCGCTGCTCGCGCTCGGCGTCAACGCCCCGTTCTTCCCGCCGGACCTGTACGCCGCCGACGCGACCGCCGAGGACGTGCTCGCCGACGGCTGGCACGAGAACCGCGTCGCCGTCTTCGAGTCCGTCCTCAACGAGGAGGATGCACAGAAGGTGACGTTCCCCGCCGACCTCGACAGCGTCGAGGAGGCGGTCGACCGCGTCGCCGCCGACCCGACGATCGTCCCGATGCCGGTCGCGGAGGGCAACCGCTTCGACGACGCGTTCGCGACGCTCCGACGCAAGCACGGCACGTTCTGGCGCTGGGTCCGTCCGGTGTTCGACGGCGCCACGCGATCGGCGGCGAACGCGCGCATCGAGTTCCGCCCGATCCCCGCCCAGCCGACCGTCGGCGACTCGATCGCCTTTCTCGCGGCGTTCGCGGGGCTGTTGGAGAGCCTCCCGCGCCGGCGTCACCCCGTGTCCGACCTCTCGTGGGAGACCGCCCGCGACAACTTCTACGCCGCCGTCCGCGACGGGGTCGACGCAGACCTCTCGTGGGTCACGACCGACGGCGTCGAGACGAGCGACCGCGAGGCCCTGTTCGACGACCTGCTCTCGCACGCCGAGGCGGGACTGGCGGACGCCGGTCTCCCCGAAGCCGAGGCGGAGTCGTACCTCGCACCGCTGCGCTGGCGAGCGGAGACGGGGCTGACGCCCGCAGCGTGGAAGCGGCGACGCGTTCGCGGGCGCGTCGACGCCGGCGCCGACCTCGCCGACGCGATCCCTGCGATGCAGCGGACGTACGTCGAACGACAGCGCGAGACGCTGTTCGACGGGACACTCGCAGACTGGATCGACGGGTAACGCCTCGGGCGACCGGGCGGCGTCCGCTCGCGGCCACCTCCCGAGCTAGAAGCCGATGTGGGACGTGGAACTCGGGCCGTCGTCGCCGTCCTCACCAGCCCCGTTGTGGCGGTACGTGTACCCCTCGTCGGCGAGGTACACGGTCCCGTCGTCGACGGCGATCTCGACGGCGGTCAGCGTCGTCCCCGCTGCCTCGCCGTTGTCGCAGTCGCCTGAGCACGTGTCGAACATGGAGCCGTGTTTCGGGCAGATCACTTCCCCGTCGCGGATCGCCGCTCCCCGGCCGCGGTCGAGCCGCTGGTACTCGTGGGGACAGACGTTGATCCACGCGCGAACGCCGGGCTCCTCGTCGCAGCGGACGAGGATCGCCTCGCGGTCGTCGCCGTGGCGGTCGCTGACGGTGAACAGGGACGAGCCGGCCTCCGGTACCTCGTCGATCGACGTGATCCGCGCGCCCGTAGCCATCGCTACCGCGTTGACCGCGGGTACGCAAAAGCGGCGGTGTCCCGGGAAGCAAGCGAGAACCAGGACTCGGACGAAACGAGGGACCTGAGCGTCAGGCGGTCAGCTCGTCGATGTCTTTGTGCTTCGTGACCTCGACGCCCTCGTCGGTCACGACGCACATGTTGATCCCGTTGCCGGAGGCGGTGTCGCGCTCGACGGCCGACTTGATCGACCGCGCGGCGACGCGCTTGGCCTCGTCGATCGACAGGTCGTCGTCGTACTCCTGTTCGAGCACGCCCAGGGCGAACTGCGACCCCGAGCCGGTGACGGTGTACTCCTCCTCGGTCATGCCGCCGGCCGCGTCGATGGAGTAGATGTGGGCGCCCTCGTCGTCGACGCCGCCGAGGATGGGCTGGACGATGAAGAACGCGCCCGAGCGAAGGAGGTTCCCGGTGAGCGTCGACAGCGCCTGCATGCTCATGTCCTTGCCGCGTCGCGCCTCGTAGAGGTTCGACTCGGCCTTCAGCGTCTGGATGAGATTCTGCGCGGCCGACACCGAGCCCGCGATGGTGAGCGCGCCCGTCGGGTGGATCTGCTCGACCTTCTGCACGTCTTTCGAGGAGACCATCCGGCCCAGCGAGGCGCGCATATCGGTCGCGAGCACGACGCCGTCGTTCGTCCGCAGGCCGACGGTGGTCGTCCCGGTCTTCATCTCGCCTTCGCCGGTCGACTGCGCACGGCGCTCGTCGGCGTTGGGGAACTCGCCGAGTTCCGGCCCGAACACGGTTTCGTCGCCACTGGTGGCGTCGAGGTCCGCGAGGTCACTAGATGGTCGCATTACCGCTCGATTAGGGAGCGTCGCTGATAAATGCACCCTTTGAGGAACTCAGCCGACGGCGGCGCTATCTTCCGGTCTCGGCGTCGTCGTCGCGGTCACTGGCGACGTGGCTCTTTGCGTGCTGTCTCTGTGCGAAAACGCCGCGGACGGCCGTGTTCGAGCGTCGGGGTCGTTACTTGTCAGTCGCGTCGACGACCCGATCGTACGTGTCGTGGATCCGGGAGACGACCGCTCCGACCGGGAGGGAAACTCCCGCGTTTCGGGTGAGGAGCACGAACGGGAACGCGAGGATCCCCGTGAGCAGGGTCAGGTGGTGGAGCGCGTGGATGCCAGCGCGGCGGGCGGCTCGGGCAGCGTGGGTCATACCGGTGTCACCTTGTGCTGGCGTACCTCCTAATAAGTATATCGGCTCCGTCCCGAGGTGGATCACGTCGCAGTCTGTCGGTTTTCTTCTCGGCCCGTTGTTCGCGACGGTCACCTGATCTCGTTCCGTGAGGACCAGACGTTCCGGGGCACGGACGCGAGGGTTTCCCATAACTTACGGCGAACCAGCGGGTGTCGTGCGGATTCCCATCGTGGCCGTCGGGACGCGGATCGAGGAGTGACTGTGGGACATGGATCGGGAGGCGACAGGGATCAGTCGCGGGCTCGTTCGGTCGTGCTCGCGCGCTCGCATTCCGGGACCGGGACGCCTTGGCTCCGCAGCCCCGACTCCAACTCGGCCGGCGAGATGCCGCCGTGGGTGGCCGCCCGTTCGAGGGTGAGCGACGTGCCGCGATACAGCGTCAGGGCCGTGGTCAGCGATCTGAGTGACATCGGTTGCGTACGGTCTGCAGATGCGGATTGTGGTATTAACTCTTTCGAGTGAATCTTATCTGAAGTAGTGGATTATTGCAATTCAATAAGCCCATTCGTTTTAATATACGGACTATCTATTAGGGGTTCACACATTTATCGCCCGCCGTTCGAACTCCCGAACCACCACCGTCGACGATCGACTGACACGGGCCCGGGGAATCAACGGGTTATTGTCCACAGGTCGGCGAAGGTGTGTATGAGCAACTATCTCGTCGCGCTGGAGGCGGCCTGGTTGGTTCGAGACGTGGAGGCGATCGACGACGCGATCGGTGTCGCCGTCAGCGAGGCTGGGCGCCGACTCAACGAGGCGAACAAGGAGTTCGTCGACGTCGAGGTGGGCGCGACGCCGTGTCCCGCCTGCGGAGAGCCGTTCGACTCGGCGTTCATCGCGGCTTCGACCGCCCTGGTCGGACTGATGCTTGAGATCGAGGTGTTCAACGCCGACAGCGAGGAACACGCCACCCGGATCGCGAAAAGCGAGATCGGCGGCGCCCTCCGCGACGTGCCGCTCGACGTTATCGACATCATCGAGACGGAAGCCGACGACGAGGACGAGTAAGGCCGTCTCGGAAGTCGTCGCTCACGAGCGCGACCGAACCCTTTTTAATTACCTCGGGTAATTCCTCGGTATGGAACTCCCGACGCCGCAGGACCTTCGCGAGCGGCGGACGTCGCTCGATCTGACCCAGAGCGCGCTCGCCGAGCGCGCGGACGTGTCCCAGCCCTTGATCGCCCGCATCGAGGGCGGAGACGTGGACCCGCGCCTGTCGACGCTCCGGCGCATCGTCGAGGCGCTCGACGAGGTCGAGGGGGGCGTCGTGCGGGCCCGCGACATCATGCACGAGTCGGTGATCAGCGTCGCCCCGGACGATTCCGTGCGCGAGGCAGTCGACCTGATGGAGGAGGAGGCGTACTCGCAGCTTCCGGTGATCCAGAACGGGACGCCCGTCGGGTCGATCTCCTTCTCGGACGTGAACCAGGCCGGCGAGGACGCCGCCGAGCTCCCGGTCAGCGAGGTGATGTCGGAGTCGTTCCCGCCGGTGAGCCCGGACGCGACCGTCGACGAGATCCGGAACCTGCTGGAGCACTACAAGGCGGTCGTCGTCACCGACGGGGGCGACGCCGTCGGGATCATCACGGAAGCGGACCTGGCGGCCCAGCTGTCCTGAGCGGGCGGAGACGGTCGGTTCGCAGCCGTGACGGCGCGTTCGCGGCCGACCGCTACAGCGACTTCTTGATCTTCTCGAAGAACCCCTCGCTCACGTCGATCTCCTCGCCGCCGGCCTCCGCGAACTCCTTCAGCGCCTCGCGCTGCTCGCTCGTGAGATCGTCAGGCGTGACGACCTGCACCTGCACGTAGAGGTCCCCGTTGCCGCGGCGGCGCAGCCGGGGCATTCCCTTGCCCTTCAGTCGGAACGTCTCGCCGCTTTGCGTGCCGGCGGGTACCTCGAACTCGACGCTGCCGTCGAGCGTCTCCAATTGGATCGTGTCGCCGAAGACGGCCTGCGGGAACGAGACCGGCTCAGTGAGGTTGAGGTCGGCGCCGTCGCGCTCGAAGCGGTCGTCCCCCTCGACGCGCACCTCGATGAGCAGGTCGCCGTCGCGCGCGCCGGGCTCGCCGGGGGCGCCCTCGCCGTCCATCCGCAGCGTCTGGCCGCCTTGAATCCCCGCGGGGACGTCCACTGTGAGAGAGCTCTCCTCGCGGGTGATCCCGGAGCCGTCGCAGACGGCGCAGTCCTCGGAGTACAGTTCGCCGTCGCCCTCACACCGCGGACACGTGCCGGTCTGCTGAACGCGTCCGAGCGGGGTCTGCTGCACCTGCCGGACCTGCCCGCGACCGTCACACTGCGGGCACGTCTGCACGTCTGCGTCCTCGGGGTGACCCTCGCCGTCGCACTCCGCACAGCGGGTCGGGCGGGCGACGGAGAACTGCTTGGTGACGCCGTCGTGCGCCTCCTGGAGCGTGACGTCGAGGTTCGTCCGGAGGTCCTTCCCGGGACGCGGGCCGCCCCGACCGCCGCCGCCACCCCCGAAGAACTCCTCGAAGATATCTCCGAGACCGCCCATTCCCCCGCCGCCACCCATTCCGCCGCCCATCCCTCCGCCGCCGAAGGGACCGCCGCCCATTCCCCCGCCAGCGCCGCCGGGGCCGCCGTCGAAGCCGCCGCGCTTCTCGGCCTGCTCGAACTGGTCGTGACCCATCTGGTCGTACGCCTGGCGCTTCTCCTCGTCGGTGAGGACCTCCTTGGCCTTCTTGACCTGTTTGAACTTCTCCTCGGCGTCGGGCTCGTCGCTGACGTCGGGGTGGTACTCGGTTGCCTTCTGGCGGTACGCCTGCTTGATTTCCTCCTCGGAGGCGTCCCGTGAGACTCCGAGCACGTCGTAGAAGTCCTCGCTCATTCGTTGTTCGTTGGTTGAACGCTCGTGCTATTTCAATCGCGTGGCTCGCGGGAGGACTGATCGACGCGCACGGTCGATCACCGACTCGGCGTTCGATCGATCCGCCGTCACCGACCCCACCGGCGAGCCGGCGTCGCCAACGGCACCTCGACGGTAGACTGCGTCGGATACCGAGGACGATTCATGCGCGACGGCCGCCGTGCCGGTCGGTTTGCCTCGGGCGACGGCGTTAACTAAGCCCGTACTAAGCCCCCGTAACTACGCCCTACGATGGATACTCCAGCGACAATCGACGTCGATTCCGACCCGCGGGTGACCGGCGAGCACGTCCAACAGGTCTCGAACGGCCACGCGACGGTGACGCTCGTCGGCGTCGTCCACGACCACCCGGCGAGCGTCTACCGGGTTCGTCACGTTATCCGGGACGTCGACCCCGCGGTGCTCGCGTTGGAGTTACCGCCGATCTCGCTGACGCTGTTCGAGCAGTACGCGGCCGTCGACCGGACGCCGCCCGCCCTCGGCGGCGAGATGAGCGCGGCGATCCAGGCCGCCGATGCCGATGTCATCGTCGGTATCGACCGGCCGACCGGCGGCTTCTTCCGCCGGTTGGGACGAACCCTGCTTCGGGATCGGCCGCCGGTGGAGACGGTTCGAAACGTCGTCTCCAGCGCCGTCGAAACGACGAAACACGCGCTCTTGTGTGGGGCCGCGGCGGTCGTGGGCGCCCGCACTCCGGTCCGTCTCGACGTCGCCTCGCCGACTCCTCACGGCGTCGCATGGACGGACAGCCCCGCCGACCAGGCGCGTCACGAACGCGAGGAGGTCCGTCGGTGCCGCTCGTTTATGAACGCGTTTCGGACCGCGAGCCGCTCTCGGGCCTCCCGGCTCGAGGACGCCGCCAGAGAGGCGGAGATGGCTGATCGGCTTACGGAACTCGGCGGCGACGGGAGCGAGGACGACGACATCGTCGCTGTGGTCGGCATCGACCACGTCGACTCGCTGGTCGACCGACTGGACGAGACCGACGAGTAGGACTGATCGGCCGCGACGCCGTCGAGGCGCGGCGGCGGCACCCAACCGAACGAGTCGTCGATAACCCCGTGGGCTGCGACGGGGTACGGACGGCCACATCCGATCAAGCGCGAGTCTACCACGTATCCCGTTCGCGAACGACCTCTATAACAATGCTCGCGGGAGGCGTCCGCTCACCGGCAATGGAGCGAAACCACGTTACCGAGGACGACGAAGGCAAGGCGGTACTCGACTCCGGCGGTCGAAAGATCGGAATGGTCACCGAGGTCAAGTCCGGAACGGCCTACGTGAACGCCGACCCCGGCCTCGCCGATTCGATCCGTTCGAAACTCGGCTGGGGCGACGCGGACGAGGGGGACTACGCCCTCGAAAACGACCGAATCGACACCGTCACCGACGACGAGATCCGACTCAAGGACGGCTCCTAAACGTCCCCTCGTCCCGCGTACGAGGTTTTTTCTGATGTCTGACCGACCGCGGAGTGACCGCTGCGGCCCGAGTTCGTGGCGACGGCGGGGTCGGTCCGGGTTCCCGTGCTCGAAGCGAGATCCGTCGAATGAGAACCGAAACGGCTGCCGACTCGGCGACCGATTCGGCCTTCGGATCGAGGCCGACCCCTCGAACGCTTACGCGTCCTCCCCGTCGTCCACGTTCACGAGCACAACGCTCTCGTGAGCAGACGAGAACGAGGACTATTCGTCCTCGTCCTCGTCCACGTCCTCGAAGTCGGCGTCGACGTACTCCTCGTCGCCCTCGGCGTCAGCGGCCCCGCCGGGACCCTGACCGCCCATGCCGCCCATACCGCCCATGCCGCCGGGACCCGCGCCCGCGGCGCCCTCGGGGCCGCCCGCGCCGCCGGGACCGGCCTGGGCCTGCTGCTGGTACATCTGCTTGCCGATCTCCTGAAGCGCCTCCGAGAGGCTCTCGGTCGCGTCCTCGAGTTCCTCGGTCTCGGCGTCCTCGTCGGCGAGCGTCTCCTCCAGCGCCTCGATCTCCTCGCGGATGTCAGATTCGAGGTCCTCGTCGATCTCCTCCTCGTTCTCCTCGAGCAGGGTCTCGGCGCGCTGGACCGCGCTCTCGGCCTCGTTGCGGGCCTCGATGCGGCGGCGACGCTCCTCGTCCTCCTCGGCGTGCTGCTCGGCCTCCTCCTGCATCTGCTCGATCTGGTCGTCGGAGAGGCCGGCGCCGCCCTCGATGGTGATCGACTCGGCGTTGCCCGAGCCCTGGTCTTCGGCCTCGACGTTCACGATGCCGTTCTCGTCGATGTTGAACGACACCTCGATCTGCGGGGTGCCCGCGGGCGCCGGCGGGATGCCGGTGAGCTGGAACTCCCCGAGCAGCTCGTTCTCCTCGGCGATCTCGCGCTCGCCCTGGAAGACGCGAACCTGCACCGAGGTCTGGTTCGCGGCCGCGGTGGTGAAGATCTTCGACTCCTCGGTCGGAATGGTGGTGTTCTTGTCGATGAGACGCTCGAACAGCCCGCCCTTCACCTCGATCCCCAGCGAGAGGGGCGTCACGTCGAGCAGCACGAGGTCGTCCACGTCGCCCGAGAGGACGCCGCCCTGGATAGCCGCGCCCAGCGCGACCGCCTCGTCGGGGTTGACGTTCTTCTTCGGCTCGGTGCCGAGGATCTCCTCGACCTTCTCCTGGACCTGCGGCATCCGGGTGGAGCCGCCGACGAGAATGACCTCGTCGATGTCGTCGGCGTCGTAGCCGGCGTCCGCGAGCGCCTGCTCGGTCGGGCCGACGGTGCGCTCGATGAGGTCTTCGGAGATGCTCTCGAACGTCGCGCGGGTGATCTCGGTTTCGAGGTGGACCGGGCCGGAGTCGGTCGCCGTGATGAACGGGAGGTTGACGCTGGCCTGCTTGCGCGAGGAGAGCTCGATCTTCGCCTCCTCGGCGGCGTCTTTCAGGCGCTGGAGCGCCTGGCGGTCCTCGCGCAGATCGATGCCGTGGTCGTTTTGGAACTCGTCGGCGAGGTGGTCGATGATCGCCTCGTCCCAGTCGTCGCCGCCGAGGTCGTTGTCGCCGTTCGTGGCGACGACCTCGTACACGCCGCCGCCCAGGTCGAGGACGGACACGTCGAAGGTGCCGCCCCCGAGGTCGTACACCATGACGGTCTGGTCGGACTCGTCGTCGAGGCCGTACGCCATCGACGCGGCGGTCGGCTCGTTGACGATGCGTTCGACCTCGAAGCCGGCGATCTCGCCGGCGTCCTTCGTCGCCTGGCGCTGCTTGTCGTTGAAGTAGGCGGGGACCGTGATGACCGCCTTCTCCACGTCGTCGCCGAGGTACTCCTCGGCGTCGCGCTTGATCTTCTGGAGGATCATCGCCGAGATCTGCTGGGGCGTGTAGTCCTCGCCGTCGATGTCGACGGCGTAGTCCTCATCGCCCATGTGCCGCTTGATCGACTGGATCGTGCGGTCCGGATTCTGCACGGCCTGGTTCTTCGCGGGCTTGCCGACGAGTCGCTCGCCGTCGTCGGTGAACGCGACCACCGACGGCGTCGTTCGGTCGCCCTCGCCGTTCACGATTATCTCGGGGTCGTCCCCCTCCATCACCGCGAACGCGGAGTTCGTGGTCCCGAGGTCGATTCCGAGGATCTTGTTAGTCGCCATCTTGGCCCTGAATAGCGCCGCGAGTCCGTTAAACGTTACTAGACAGAGCGTACCGCGGTCTCAACTGATCCGGCCGCAGTCTTGCGATTCGCGGTTCATCGAAGCTCCACGAGTGACAACGCTTATCACGAACCGCGAATCCAGCCGACCGACCCGTGGTCGGATCTGGCATCGAGGCCGGGTTCGCGGCCTTATCGAAGCGCGCTCGGGCCGTCGCGAAGCGCGGTGACCGCGTCCGCGACGACCGACTCTCGGCCGGTCGAGGCGAAGCACTCGTGGCCCCCGTCGTACAGCCGGATCCGGTCGGCCGGCAGCCGCTCGCCGATCGCGTCGACGCCCACGAGCCCGTCCGTCAGCGTGCAGAACGCGACCGCTCCGTCGGCCGCAGACGGCAGCGACGACTGCGCACGACGAATCTCGCGCACGAACGACGGGGAGAGTCCGATCGGGTCGCGTGCGTCGGGCGCAGCAAGGTCCCCGAGCGTCTCGCGGTCCGGTTCGACCGAGACGAGGGCTCTGCTCGTCGGGAGCGCCCCGAGCACGCGAAACGGGAGCCGTTGGCTCGGATTGAGGCCCCACCACGGACTGAGGTGGACGACCCGTTCGGGCAGCACTCCGGCGCCGACGGCGTGCGCGGCGATCAGGCCCCCGGTGCTGTGTGTGAGGACGCGTTCGGGAGTCGGTCCATCCGCGACCGCGTCGGCGAGCGGGGCGAGGTACTCCTCCTCGAAGCTCGTCACGTTCGTCGGGATCTCTATCGCACGGGTCCGAAACCCGGCGCCCGCGAGCGTGTCGAGCAGCCACCGCACCGCGGGCTGGTCGGCCGTGTTTCCCCACCCCATCACGAACAACAGCGGGTCGCCTGCGGCGGGGCCGTGGACGGTGACGTTCACACGCGAACATCTCGCCGTGGCGACAAAATCCTACGCCTCCGCGCCGTCGCTGCGTACTGGACGCCTCGCCACGGGACCTCGGCGCCGATTGTCCGGCGGTCTGTTCGCTCGCTACCGCTCACGGCTCACACCGTTCGCCGGTCGCGTGTTCGGGGCCTCCCTTCGGTCGGCCTCACATCGCTCACTCGCCGTCGCTAACGGTAACCTGTGCAGCCTCGATCACCTTGTCTGCCATCTCGTACCCCTGCTTGTACACGCTGGCGATGGTGCCCGCCGGGTGCTCGGAGTCGGCGCGCATCATCACCTCGTGTCGCTCGGGGTCGACCGCTTGCCCCGGTTCGGGGTCGATCACCTCGACGTTCTCCTCGGCGAGGACGCGGTCGAACGTCTCCAGCGTGGACTCGACGCCCGGGCGGATGTCGGCGTCCTCATCCTGATCGAGCGCGCGTACGAGGTTGTCGCGCACCTCGGTCAGCCGGGTCACGAGCGACTCGGTCGCGCGGGCCTTCTCCTGTTCTTGACGCTTCTTCGCGCGCTTCTTGTAGTTCTGGAAGTCCGCCTTCGTCCGTCGGAGGCTCGACTCCAGTTCCTCGATGCGATCGGCGGACTCGACGGCCTCGCGTTCGAGGGCCGCGACCTCGGCCGCCAGCGCGTCGTCGTACTGGGCGGCCTCGTCGGCCAGCGCGGTCTCGATCACGTCGTCGCCGTCTCGCCCGGTCGACTCCGCCGCGTCCGCGCCCGTCGCGTCGCCGGCGGCGGTGGTCGCGTCTTCCGGGTCGTCGCGTCCGGCGTCGGCCTCTTCACTCATACCTCCGTGAAGCGGTCGCGCGGAAATACGGATTGCGGATCCGGGCGCGGCGCCGGCGGCCCTCGGCCCCTTCGACGACGGCGTCGTCGATCCCCGTCCGCGTCGAGTTACGGTTCGTCGCCGTTTTCGGCCGCCGCCGCGGAGTCGACGGCGTCTCGGAGGTCGTCGATCCGGCTCGACAGTACGGCCAGCGCCGCGTCGGCGTCCACGTAGCCGCGGTCGTAGTCGTCGTACACGTCGTCAGCGGACGCGATGAACGCGCTCGCAGCCTCTGCGGGCGTCGGTTCGTCGGCGTCTGTACTCGGCTCCTGTCCCGTGTCGTCGGTTCCGTCGGTCACACGCCCCGTACTGCGCCCGGACGCCTGTGGCTTACGGCGACGGCCTCGGGTACGGCGGGCGTACCAACCCGTTTTCGTCGGGCCGGGCGATTCCCTGTCGCCCACGGAGCGCGAGACGGCCGCGGCCGACGGCTCGTTCGTCGGGGCCCTCCTCGGAGTCGTCGTCGCAGTCCTGAGAGAGGAGTTCTCTCGACTGTCGGGTCACGCGGTCTGCGTTCGAACTCGGAGTTCGCCGGCGCTTTCGACCGCGATCTGGTAGTCAGCGTAGACGAACGTCACCGACGCGTCGTCGTTGTGGCACAGGCGGTCGAGCGCGGTCGGATCGAGCGAGTAGTGCAGCGGCGGGAGCGCGTCCACCGCCACTCCCCGCAGTGCCGCGACGGCGACCGGGACGAGATAGCTCGGGGGCACCGCCGCGGGGTCGAACCCGGCGGCGTAGCTGTCGTCCCCGGGGAGATACCGAAGTAACACGTCGTCCGCGTGGACTCCCTCGAGCTGTTCGGCCGTCCCGACGCCCCGGGAGTCCTCGGCGTCGTCCCCGTTCCCGGCGGACCCGGTGTCTCCGGAGTCCTGCGTTGGGCACCTCCCGTCTTTTTCTGAGTTGGTCATCAACTGGCTCGGGTCGAGTCTGCCGCCCCGGCGAGTTCGCCCGCGATCCGCTCGATACGCCTGAGCGAGTCGACCTCGCACGACGAAACGCCGTTGAACTCGACCGTGCTGGCGTCGTGATCGTACTCCACCACTCCCGTCTCCGCCAGCTTCGGGAGGTGGACGTGGACGAGCCTGATCGACACGCGTTCGACGCTCGGCCGGCCGCCGGCCGAGTCGACCGCCCCCGAACCCGACCGGTCCGCGTCCGGTTCCTCGGCCGTGTCGACCGCCTCCATCGACGCGACCGCGGTCGCCAGTCGTTCGACCTCGACGGGGTCGCTTCGCCCCCAGAGGTATCGGAGTACCGCTCGCCTCCGCCGATGATTTACCAACGCGAGGATGTTTTCGCCCTCGTTCGCCGGAGCACGTGTTGTCTCTGTCACGCATGTGGAGACGCCGTCCCTGGAAAAAGTGGTTCTGACGGACCCGTCGAAAGGGTCAGCGACGGTCCCGGAGCGCGTCCCGGACCGTCTCCGTCAGGGTCGTCGCGACCCGTTCGCCGTCTCGGTCGCGCGTGACGAACCCGTCGTCTGACAGCCGACCGAGGTGGTGACAGACGGTGCTTCGTGCGCGATCGAGGTGCTCCGCCAACTCGCTCACCGTCGTCGGCTCGTGGTCCCGCACCGAACGCAGGACGCTCCGACTGGGATCGGTCGCGAGTGCGGCCTGGAGCGTCCGATCGCGATCCCCGTCGAGGGCGGGAAACACGCACTTCTTGCCCCGAATCTTCTCCGTCTCTATCACGTCCGCTCGCTCGAGGACGCGGCTGTGGTAGCGAACCGTCGAGATCGGCTCGCCGACGGCGTCCGCGACGCCGGCGAGGTGAATCCCCGGCGTCGCGGTGACCGTCTCGTGGATACCGCGCCGCGTCTCGTGATCGAGGGTGTCGGAGTCAGGGTCGCCCAGGCGGCTCGCTGCGACAACCGGAACGAGCACCGGCGGGGCGTCCGCGACCGGCCGTTCGGCCGTCGTCGCGACGGTTCTCACGTCGCCTGCGTTGGCTCCGACGGGGACGGTCTCGAAGCCGTCTACCGCCTCGGTCGGCACGATCGCACCGTCGGCAACGACGGCGTCGGCCGCCGTGGCCCGCGCATGGGCCACGGGTCCGACGCTCGCGGTGACGACGCCGACGGCGACGAGCACCAACACGAACGTCGCAGACGATCGCGATAGTCCGGTCATGGGTCGAGTCGGGGTGCCACCGGGCGCGTCCGGCGACCGGCCCCGTCCCCCCGGTATCCGGTCGTCGGTGAAAAACGGACGTGCGGAACTGCTGTCGAGTTGTTGTCGGATACCGTCCGATCGTCGCCGACGGCGGGGAGAGCATCCCGCGCCGCCGGCGAACGCGGCTCGCGGTGACGGCGGACTTATCACCGCGACCGTCCACCTTCGCGCGTGGCGTCGGTAACGCTGACCTACGAGGACGGTACCGTCGCGGTCGCGGGCGCGCCCGCCGACGAGCCACTACCGGGCGTCGCCACCGACGCCCGCTCGGGCACCCGCCGCGCGCCCGCCCACCGCTACCGCGAGGTTCGCGAGACGCTTCGCGAACGCGGCCACGACGTGACCGACCGTGTCTTGGCCCTCCCGGAAGTTCCGCGGCTGTCGTCGCACTACGCGCTCCGCGACTACCAGCGCGAGGCGCTCGACGCCTGGGAAGGCAACGACCGCAGGGGCGTCCTCGAACTCCCGACCGGGAGCGGGAAGACCGTTATTGCGCTGGCGGCGATCGCGACGGTCGAGTCGCCGACGCTCGTCGTCGTTCCCACCGTCGACTTGCTGGAGCAGTGGCACCGCGAACTCTCCGCGACGTTCGACGGCTCCGTCGGACGCCTCGGCGGCGGCGAACAGACCGTCGAACCGCTCACGGTCGCCACGTACGACTCGGCGTACCTCCGCGCCGACGAACTGGGCGATCGCTTCGGCCTGGTCGTGTTCGACGAGGTCCACCACCTCGGCGGCGAGGGGTATCGGGACATCGCGCGGCTGTTCGCCGCGCCGGCTCGGCTCGGCCTGACCGCGACGTTCGAACGCCCCGACGGCGCTCACGAGGCGGTCGCCGAACTCGTCGGGCCGGTCGTGTACGACCTCGATCCGGACGACCTCGCCGGGGAACACCTCGCCGACTACGAGGTCCGCCGGATCGAGGTGGAACTGACCAGCGAGGAGCGAGAGCGCTACGAGGCGGCACAGGGGACCTTCCTCGAGTACGTCCGCGACGCGGGGATCACGTTCCGCTCGGGCTCCGACTACCAAGAGTTGGTGAAGCGGTCGGGGACGGACCCGAGAGCGCGCGAGGCGCTGCTCGCCAAGCAGCGCGCCCGCGAGGTGATGATGAACGCGGACGCGAAGCTGACACAGTTGGCGCGGATCCTCGACCGCCACCGGGGCGAGCGCGTCATCGTCTTCACCGCCCACACCGCGCTCGTGTACCGCATCTCCGAGCGGTTCCTGATCCCCGCGATCACGGCCGAGACCGGGACGGACGAGCGTCGCGAGGTCCTCTCTCGGTTCCGCGACGGGACCTACTCCCGGGTCGTCGCCGCGAACGTGCTCGACGAGGGCGTCGACGTGCCGGAGGCGAGCGTCGGCGTCATCCTCTCCGGCAGCGGCTCCGAGCGGGAGTTCACTCAGCGGCTCGGTCGGATCCTCCGCCCCGGCGCCGACGGCGCGAAGACGGCGACGCTGTACGAACTCGTGACGAGCGAGACGGCCGAGGAGCGGGTCGCACGTCGGCGACGCTAACCGGGCGGTGGGCCGTCGGAGGAGTCACCGGAGACGACGCGCCGCTCGGGTCGACTCAGACAATCTCGACGCGGATCGACCCGCTCTGACTGAACGAGTCGAACGACAGCGAGGTTTCGAGCGTCGCCTCGGTGGCTTCGCCGGGACCGACAGTCACCGCTTGGGAGACGGTCTCCTCGCGTTCCTGGTCGTCTGCGGTGGCGCTCACGGTCGCGACGACCGTGCCCGTGCGCTCCTCGCCGCCGCGGTTCTCGACGGTGACGCGAACGAGCAGCGCGCCGTCGTCGCCCTCGACGTCGGTGAAGTCGGTGACGACGAGCCCCTCGTCGTCGGACCCCGTCCCCTCCGGCGAGCGCGGCGGCGTCATCGGCCCAGCGGGGTCGGCGGCGTCGGTGCAGCCGGCGAGCGCGGCGACGCCGCTGACGGCGGCGAGGCGTGCGCCCGTCGCGAGCAGACGCCTGCGGTTCACGTCTCCCCGATTCCGGGGATCCCGTATGAGCCTTGTCCATCGCGGCGCGGCGGTTTCCCGCCGGTTCGGATGGCCTGACCCCCGCCCGGTGGCACGCACCGCCGCCGCTTTATCGCCCGCGCCGGTACACTCGGCGACGACCCGTGATCACGAAGGATCTCCTGCGCGTCAGCCGCCGCGGCGGCTACCGGCCGCAGTTCGTCGCCGGCGACCCGGACGCCCGCAGGCTCGCCGCGCGCGTGTTCGGCGTCTACCAGGGCCACGCGGGCGAGCGACGGGCCGACCTCGACGAGGCGCTCTCGGCGCTCGAACGCGAAGCCGACGACTACAAACTCGTCCGCGGACTCGCCGCGCTGCTCGACCGAGCGGCCGAGTTCGAGACCCACGCGCCGCTCCCGCCCCGCCGGGCTCGCAGGGTCGCCTTCGAGGCCGCGGAGTTGGTCGGGGTCGCCGGCGACGATGACCGAACCGCGGCCCTCGACCGCGCGGCCGACCGCCTCGGCGTCGCCCCCGACGAGATCGAGGCGTCGCTGTACGCCGACCGCGACGCGAATCAGGTGCTCGCCGCGTTCGACCCGCGGTGGGACCCCGACGACCTGCTCGTTCAGTACGACCTCTCGCTGGCGCAGACGGCGCTGTTCGACGCGACGGAAGTTCGGGTCCGGTCGACCGACCCGAAGGCGCTCGTCTCGGCGGCCAAGCGCCTCGGCCTCCTGTACGAGATCCGAATTCGGGAGGACAACGGCCCGACCGACCGCGAGGTGGTGATCACCGGCCCCGACGCGCTGTTCCGCCGGACGCGACGCTACGGCACGGCGTTCGCCCGCCTGCTGCGGACTGTCGCCGCGACCGCGAGCGACTGGGAGCTGGAAGCCGACATCGACGACCGCGGACGCGAGTACCTGCTCGAACTCGACGCCGGCGACGTGTCGGTTCCGGGCGTCGAACCGCTGGCCGAACCCGCGTTCGACTCCGGGGTCGAGGCCGACTTCGCCGCCCGCTTTCGCGCGCTCGACCTCGACTGGGACCTCACGCGCGAGCCCGAGCCGCTGCGCGTCGGGACGAGCGTGATGATCCCCGACTTCGCGTTCGAGTACCGCCACGCCGACTTCCGCGTGTTCTTCGAGGTGATGGGCTTCTGGACGCCCGAGTACGTCGAGAAGAAGCTCGTGCAACTGGCCGACGTGGAGGACGTGGAACTCGTCGTCGCCGTCGACGAGAGCCTCGGCGTCGGCGAGGAGATCGCCGCCCGCGACCACCGCGTCGTCACCTACTCGGGGACCGTCCGCGTGAAGGACGTGGTCGACGTGCTCCGCGAGTACGAGGCGGATCTCGCCGGGGAGGTGACCGCGGACCTGCCCGCCGAGTTGGTCCCCGACGGCGACGTGGTCGCGGTCGAGGACGTGGCCGCCGAGCGCGCCGTTCCGGTCGACGCGCTGGGGGACGTGGCGTTCCCGGAGCACCGCCGGCTCGGGGGGACGCTCGTACGACCTGCGGTACTGGATCGCGTCGGCGACGAGATCGAAGCCGGGATCTCCCTCGCTGAGGCGGAGGCAGCGCTCGAGGACGCCGGCCTCACCGACGCGAGCGCGGCGCTGTCGGCGCTCGGCTACCGCGTCGAGTGGGAGGGACTGGGCGGGGGAACGGTTCGCGAGAAGGAGGGCGACGCGGAGTGACCGGCGTCTACAGCTCCGGTAACTCCTCTTGATATCCCTTCGGAACGACCGACCGGAGTTCGTCGTACACGTACAGCCCCACGCCGATGGGCACCTGCTCGCCCGCGAGTTCGTGGGTCGCGATCAGATAGCCCCAGTCGCCGTCCCACTCGGGGAGATCTTGGTCGTGGCCCGCGGCGAACGCGGTCGCCTGTCCGGGCGACAGATCGATCACGTTCTTGCTCGCGAGGTGACCCCACTTCCTGACCGCGGTCGTCGTCGGCTTCCAGTGTTCCTGCCGCGTACGCAGGACCGTCATCCCGACGCCCTCGCGCCCTTGCGGGCTGGGCAGCTCGTCCGCGAAGACCCAGATCTTCCCCTTGCCCTTCTCCCAGAAGGTGTGGTTCGCGAACGTCTCCGGGCCGACGTCGAAGCGCTCGTCCCACCAGTCGAGCACCTCCTCGCGGGTCGCGCGCCCCTCGACCACGCGCTCCCGGCCGGTTGCGGGCAGGCGGTCGAACTGACTCCCGTCGTTGCCGGGGGCGCCCTCGCCGTCGCTCATGTGGCCACCCCCTCGTCCGCCCCGCCCACTCGGAGCTTCGCCAGGAAGAACCCGCCCGTGTCGTTGTGGTGCGGGTAGACCCGCGTCGCCTTCGCGACGCTCGGGTCGTACTCCTCGTCGTTCCACTCGCTGACTCCGGGGACCGACTCCAGCGGGCAGTCCCACTCGACGATCGCACAGTCCTCCTCGCCGAGCACGTGATCCAGCACGGCCTCGTTCTCCTCGGGCGCGAAGGTACACGTGGAGTAGACGACGGTGCCGCCGGGGCGGGTCGCCTGCACCGCCCGGCGGAGGATCCCCTTCTGGATGCCGGCGACTTCGTGGACGTGATCCAGCGTCCAGGTGTCGAACGCGTCGGGGTTCTTCCGGATCGTCCCCTCGCAGGAACAGGGTGCATCGACCAGCGTCGCGTCGAACTCGTCGAAGCCGAGGCCGTTCAGCGAGTAGTTGCGGGCGTCCTGCTGGTCGACGACGAGGTTCGTCACGCCGAGCCGCTCGGCGTTGTGCCGCAGCGCCGACAGCCGGCCCAGACTAGTGTCGTTGCCGACGAGGGTCCCGGTGTCCCCCATCAGCGCCGCGAGTTGCGTGGTCTTGCTCCCCGGCGCCGCGCAGGTGTCCCACACGCGCGTCCCGGGCTCCGGGTCGAGCGCGAGCGCCGGGAGACACGACACCTCCTCTTGCCCGTGGACCCAGCCGTGAGCGTAGGGCCACGTCGTCCCCGGCGAGCGGTCGGCCATCCGGAACAGGCCGTCGTGCCAGTCGACGCGCTCGTAGCCGGTCCCCTCCTCGTCGAATGCGCGGGCGACGCGGTCGGCGTCGGCCGCGAGCGTGTTGACGCGCACGACCGACGGGAGCGGTCGGTCGCAGGCCGCCCGGAACGCCGCCTCGTCGTCGGCCAGCGAGGCGTATCGGTCGAGCACGCCGCCGTCATCGTTCATGTCCGGGGATTCGCGCCGCGGCGGTTGTCCCTTTCGGACGCCGCCGCGACCTAGGTTTATGCCCGAGAGCGGTCGAATACCCGCATGGGACACATCGACGTGGTCTCCGAGCGCGCGTTCGACGAGCCGGTGCTCGTGGAGGGGTTCCCCGGCGTGGGGCTGGTCGGGAAGATCGTCGCGGACCACCTCGTCGGGACGCTCGACGCGGAGCTGTACGCGACCGTCCACTGCGACGGCCTGCCGCCCGCGGCCGCCTACGGGGCGGACGACCGCGCGGTCACCACGCCCGTGCGGCTGTACGCCGCCCCGGAGGACGACCTGCTCGTGCTCCAGTCTGACGTGCCGGTCTCTCCGAGCGCCGCCGAGGAGTTCGCCGACTGCATCGACGGGTGGTTCCGCGAGGAGGGGGTCATGCCGCTGTACATCGCGGGAATGCGCCGAAACGGCGGGGGCGGGGGCGGGGGCGAGGGCGAGGGCGAGGGCGAGGGCGATAGCGATGGCGACGGCGACGCGGCGGAACACCCCTCGCTGTGCGGGATCGGCGTCGGCGCCGGCGCCGATCTGCTGGACGAGATCGGCGTTGCAGAGCCCGACTCAGCGGGCATCGTGTCGGGGCCGACGGGCGCGCTGTTGACGCACGCGCTCGAAACCGAACTGCCGGCGGTCGGCCTCGTCGCCGAGTCCGACCCGCAGTTCCCGGATCCCGCCGCGGCGCGGGTCGTGCTGGAGGAGGCTGTCGAGCCGATCTCGGGCGTCGACGTCGACGTCGAAACGCTCGACGACCAGGCCGAGCGGATCCAGCAGGCGAAAGCGCAGTTGGCCGCGCAGCTCCGCCAGCAGGACGAGAACGTCACGCAGGCGCAGCCGCTGCGGATGTACCAGTAGCGGAGCGGCGCCGCCGGTCTGATACCGCCGCGCGCGCCGGCGATCGGCGACGGGTCGCCGCCCCCTCTCCGGTCGGCCCACGGATGTGGTCGACCCGCTCGCCGAACGGGGAAACGACTAACACCGCCGCAGCCGCGCGTACTTTTATGACGACCTTCTCCGACCGCGTGGAGCGAATCTCCATCAGCGGCATCCGCGAGGTGTTCGAGGCGGCCGGCGCCGATGCCATCAACCTCGGGCTCGGCCAGCCGGACTTTCCGACGCCTGACCACGCCAAGCGCGCCGCAATCGACGCCATCGAGGCCGGCGACACGGACGCCTACACGGGCAACAAGGGCACCGCAGAACTACGCGAGGCGATCGCCGACAAACACGCGCGCGACCAGGGGATCGAAGTCGACCCCGGGGACGTGATCGCGACGGCGGGCGGCAGCGAGGCGCTGCACCTCGCGATGGAGGCGCACGTCGACGCCGGGCAGGAGGTCCTCATTCCGGATCCGGGCTTCGTCGCCTACGACGCGCTCGCGAAACTCGCCGGCGGCGAGCCCGTGCCCGTCCCGCTGCGAGATGACCTGACGATCGATCCGGCGGCGATCGAAGACCGGATCACCGACGACACCGCCGCGTTCGTCGTCAACTCGCCCGGCAACCCCACGGGGACGGTCTCCTCGGAAGCTGACGTGAAGGAGTTCGCCCGCATCGCCCGCGAACACGACGTGTTGTGCGTCTCCGACGAGGTGTACGAGCACTTCGTCTTCGACGGCGAGCACCGCTCGCCGATCGAGTTCGAGCGCGACAACGTCGTCGTCGTCAACGCGGCCTCGAAGGCGTACTCGATGACGGGGTGGCGCCTCGGGTGGGTCACCGGCGCGAGCGACCGCATCGAGCGCATGCTGCGCGTCCACCAGTACGTCCAAGCGTGTGCGTCCGCCCCGGCGCAGTACGCCGCCGAGGCCGCCCTCTCGGGACCGCAGGGCGTCGTCGACGAGATGCACGCGGCGTACGAGCGCCGGCGCGACCTCGTCGTCGAGGGCCTCGCAGACGCCGGGCTCGACTGTCCGACTCCGCAGGGCGCGTTCTACGCGATGCCGCGCGTGCCCGAGGGGTTCGTCGACGAGTGCATCGAGCGCGGCGTCGTCGTCGTCCCCGGCGAGGCGTTCGGCGAGCACGGCGCCGGACACGCGCGTATCTCGTACGCCACGGGCGAGGACGACCTCGAGGCCGCACTTTCGATCATGGCCGAGACCGCGGAGGCGGTGCGATGACGATGGCCGGGACCGAGTTCGACCCCGATCTGGCGGCGGACCACGGCGCCCGCCCCGACTCCCCCGAGGCGCTTCGCGGGGCGATCCCCGCGTGCGACCGCGTCGCCTACTTCAACACGGGCGCGACCGGCCCGTCGCCGGGGCGGGTGCTCGACGCGTCGGCCGCCTGGGAGCGGTACCACAAAGTCGACGTGCTCGCCGAGTCGGACCCCTACGAGGTCGCCTTCGCGGAGTACGAGCGCCTCCGCGAGCGACTCGCCGCGTTCCTCGACGCGCCCGCCGACGCGGTCGGGCTCGCAGAGAGCACCGCTGACGGCATCAGCGCCGTCGCGGCCGCCCTCGACTGGGAGCCCGGCGACACGGTCGTCCGCACCGACATCGAACACCCGGCCGGCACGCTGCCGTTCGACCGCCTCGCGCGCCGCCACGGCGTCGAGGTGCGCGTCGTCGAGACCGACGACGGACGCATCGACACCGACGAGTTCGCCGACGCCGTCGCCGGCGCGGATCTGGCCTGCTTCTCGTCGCTCTCGTGGAACTACGGCACTCGGCTCCCCGTCCGTGAGCTGTGCGAGATCGCCGCCGACGCGGGCGCGTTCACGGTCGTCGATGCGGTGCAGTCGCCCGGGCAGCGCCCGCTATCGGTTCCGGAGTGGGGCGCCGACGCTGTCGCCTGCTCGGGCCACAAGTGGTGTCTCGGCCCGTGGGGCGCCGGACTGCTGTACGTCGACCCCTCGGCCGAGGCCGACCTCCATCCCGCGCAGATCAGCTACCGGAGCGTCGAGTCGCCCGCCGCCGACGAGTACGATCTGAAGCCGGGCGGCGCGCGCTTCGAACGCGGAACCGCGTCGCTCGCGCCGCACGTCGGTCTCCGCGAGGCCGTCGAGACGATGGAGTCGGTCGGACTCGACGCGGTCGAGAACCGCATCCACCGGCTGGCCGGTCGGCTGACAGACCGACTCGACGACGAGCGACTGCTGTCGCCGGCCGACCCGGACTCGGGGCTCGTCGTCTTCGACGCGAGCGACCCGGAAGCGACCGTCGAGCGACTCCACGGGGAGGGGCTCGTGATCCGCGACCTCCCCCACCCGGAGGCGGTCCGCGCGTCCGTCCACGCGTTCAACACCGAAGCCGAGGTCGACCGGCTCGCCGAGGCCCTGAACGCCGCGGAGTAGCTGCCCGCCTGACTACGACGCCGTCGAAACGATCTTGATCACGTCGCCCTCCTCCAACTCGGTATCCTCGCCGATCCGGCGGTCAGCGCGGGCGTCGACGGCGTGGAGGTAGCCGTCGCCGATGTCGCTGTGGACGGCGTACGCGAGATCGCGCGGGCCGCTCCCGTGGGGAAGCAGGAACGCGTCCGGGAGGACGTTCCCCTTCGCGTCGGTCCAGTGCGTCTCGTTCTGGACGGGGAAGGCGGTGATCAGATCGAGCAGGCCGTACACCGCCTCGTTCAGCGCCTGCTGAACGCCGGTGCCGTCGAACTCGTCCATCACCCCGCGGATCTGTTCGAGTCCGTCCGCCTGTTGGTCGCTGAGGTCGCCGACGATCTCGAAGTCGTCGTCGCCCGGGTCGTAGTCGACGACGCCGGCCTCCGCCGCGCGCCGGAGCGCGAGTTCGCCGTCCGCGGTCGCGGGGATCACCGGCTTGTCGGTCTCGCGCAGGCGCTCGATGTTCTCGGCCGGCGCGATGTCGGCCTTGTTCGCCACGAGAACGATCGGCTTCGTGCGTGCGCGGATCGCCGCCGCCAGCGCCTCGCGGTCGGCCTCGGTCCACTGGATCGGGTCGTCGGGATACTCCAGCCCGCGCAAGACGATCGTCACGTCGTGTTCGGTCGCGCCGAAGCCCGTCAGCAGGTCCGTCAGCGCCGCTTCTAGGTCGAAGTCGGGCGAGCGAGACTTGCGCTCGACGGACTCCCAGTTGCGGTCGAGGATGCCCGCGAGCCAGGCGTCCATCTCGGCCTCGATGAAGTCGACCTCCTCGACGGGGTCGTACTCGCCGACCTCGACCGGCTCCCCCTCGGCGTTCGTCGCGCCCGCGGCGTCGACGACCTGGAGGATCACGTCGGCGTCGGTGAGCGCGTCGAGGAACTGGTTGCCCAGCCCCTTCCCCTCGTGGGCTCCCGGCACGAGCCCCGCCACGTCGAGCAGTTCGACCGGGACGTACCGTTTCCCGTCGTGACAGTCCTCGTCACCGCAGCGTTCCTCGCGAGCGAGACAGGGACACTCGGTTCGGACGTGCGTGACGCCCCGGTTCGGGTCGATCGTGGTGAACGGGTAGTTTCCCACGTCCACCTCGGCCATCGTCGCTGCCGTGTAGAAGGTGGACTTGCCCGCGTTGGGCTTGCCCGCGAGCGCGATAGAGATCATGGGGAGCACTCGACTGCGCCGCCGAAAGGCGCTTTCGGTCCGTTCGACCGGGGGCCAGCACGCGGTCGGTCGCCCCGGACAGTTACGGCCCCGGGCGTCGACCCTGCGATCACATGGTCGTTCCCGTCCCCGTGGCCGACGTGCTCCTCCTCGCGGTCGGCGTCGCGGCACTGTGGGTCGGCGCGCGGCTGCTCGTCGGGTCGTCCGTCCGGCTCGCGCGCCGCGTCGGGCTCTCTGAGTTGGTGATCGGGCTGACGGTCGTCGCGGTCGGTACCTCCAGCCCGGAGATCGCGGTCACTGTCGGCGCCGCGATCGACGGTGCCGCCGACCTGGCCGTCGGCAACGTGGTCGGGTCGAACGTATTCAACCTCGCTGTCGTCCTCGGGCTCATCGCGGTGATCGGCCCGTTTGCCGTCGAGGCTCGCCTCGTCCGACGCGACGGGCTCGTGCTTCTGGGGGCGACGCTGGCCGGCGCGGTCGCGGTGTGGGATCTCGCGGTGTCGGTGCCCGAGGGGAGCGTGCTCCTCGCGTCGTTGGTCGGGTACACCGCCTTCTCGCTGCGAACCGGCACCGCCGGGGCCGCGCCGACTGCGACCGACGGGACCGGCGCCGAACCACGCCAGTCCGACGACAGCGTCGACCTCTCCACGCCCGCCCGACGGCTGGCGACGAGGCCGGCGTTCGACCTGCCTCTGGTAGTCGCCGGCGTCGCCGTCGTCGTCGGCGGCGGCGAGATCCTCGTCGGATCGGCGGTTCGCCTCTCGCGGGCGGCAGGCGTCTCCGAGTGGGTGATCGGGGGGACGGTCGTCGCCGCCGGCACCTCGACCCCGGAGCTCGCGGTGTCGGTCGTGGCCGTACGACAGGGGAGCCTCGGCGTCTCCGTCGGCAACGTCGTCGGCTCCAGCGTGTTCAACGTGCTCGGCGTGCTCGGACTGGCGGCCCTGTTGACGCCGCTGACCGTCGCCCCGGAGGCGCTGTGGAGCGTCGGGTGGCTGGTCGTGCTGACGACGGCGGTCGTCGTTGGCCTGTGGTCCGGCCGGCGGCTCACCCGGGTCGAGGGCGTTCTCCTCGTGTGTTCGGAGGGCCTCCGATGGGTGCTCAGCCTGTTCCGTATCGTCGGGTGACCACACGTCGGCCACCGTCCGTGATCTCGGGCGAACTGTCGCACGACCGCCCGAGCCGTCCGCTTAATTACCCCGGTCGACTATCTCCACGTATGACAACGCTTTCGTTCGACAAGACCGGCGCCGACGTCGTCCATCAGGGGACGGAGTTCCGGCTGGAAAAAGAGCTGATCGAGGACGCGACCCGCAAGTCGTACATGGACGTGACCGACCACGAGGTGCTGCAGATCGTCGAGGAGCAGCCGTCGCTGTCGGGCGAGCCGCGCCGGATCGGCGACATCGTCTGATCCAGTCCCGCGCACACCGGTTCGAGTCCGCCAGGCGGCCAGTGGTTACTGTCCGCCCAGCGTCGTTCCGATCGGGTCGTCGTCGGGGACCGCCTCCCGGTGGAGCCGGCCGGCGACCTCGTCGGCGAGCGTCCGCAGGTTCACCGTGTCGTCGCGGTTGTACGAGATCAGCCGCTCCAGCGATCGGTCGTCCCCGCGCTCGTACTCGCGCCACAGCCGAACCGCGTCGCGACCGGTGATATCCGGGCCGTCGCGGGCGATCCCCAGATCCGTTTCGATCGGTTTCAGGCCGCCGG
Source organism: Halobaculum halobium (assembly GCF_030127145.1). NCBI lineage: Archaea > Methanobacteriati > Methanobacteriota > Halobacteria > Halobacteriales > Haloferacaceae > Halobaculum > Halobaculum halobium. The sequence goes on along the minus strand of NZ_CP126158.1, from coordinate 817,238 downwards.
TCAGTCCGAGCGTCCGACACGGATACATGAGATCGAGGTGGGGCGTATCGATCTCCAGGCCGAACGAGGTTTCGAGGAACGGCACGTCGAAGCTCGTCCCGTTGAACGTCACCAATAGGTCCGCGGCGCGAAACTGCTCGCGCAGCGACGCCGCCGAGAGGTCGCGCCCCTGCACGAGCGTGGTCGTCTCGCCGTCCCGGTGGAACGAGACCGTCGTGACGCGGTCGCGATCGTGAGAGAGGCCGGTCGTCTCGATGTCGAAGAAGCAGGCGCCGTCGCGGAAGTCCTCGTAGAGGCGCCAGCGCTCACCGGACGGGAACGCCCGATCGAAGTAGGACGCGTCGCGGTCGTCGAGGCGCTCGCTCGCCTCGTCGACGAACGACTCGATGCGGGAGGCGGTAGTCGCGCCGACCCCCGGTGCGCGCTCCTGCCGGAACTCCCCCCACTCGCGGATATCGTTCTCCCACATTCGACGCTCTGTCGTCGCGCCGACCCCTTCGACCGGGATGAAACTGTTTCTGATGCGCATGGTGTCGTGGTCGCCGCGGCCGACTCGATCGTCGGTTCCGCGGCGCCGTGTCGATTGATCTGGAGCCGCACCGAGGCTAAAGGGTTCTGTTGCACTCCGCGATGGACCGCTTTCGCGGAGACCGCCCGGACTCCGACAGGGGTACGGTTATTCGACGGGACGCCTTTCGGTGCGGTATGTGCGGACGCTACTCGCTCACCCTCACTGCCGACGAACTCGCGGAGCGATTCGACGCCGCCGTCCCCGACGACTGGGAAGCGCGGTACAACTGCGCTCCGGGGCAGGATCTCCCGGTGATCGCCGCCGACTCCCCTGAGTCCGTCCGGCGGATGAGGTGGGGCTACACGCCGCCGTGGGCAGACGAGTCGCGCGATCTGATCAACGCCCGGGCGGAGACGGTCGACGAGACGCGCGCGTTCGCGGAGTCGTTCGAGTCGCGCCGGTGTCTCGTCCCTGCGGACGGCTTCTACGAATGGAGCGACCGCGGCGGCGACAAGCGGCCCTTCCGCGTCGCGTTCGACGACGAGCGCGCGTTCGCGATGGCCGGGATCCACGCGACGTGGGAGCCACCGACGCCGGGGAGACAGGCCGGGCTGGGCGAGTGGGGCGGCGGCAGCGACGACGGCGACGGCTCGGCGGCCGACCGCGTCGAGGCGTTCGCCGTGCTCACGACCGAGCCGAACGACCGGATCGCCGACCTCCACCACCGGATGGCCGTGGTTCTGCCCCGCGAGCGCGAGGACGACTGGCTCGCCGGCGAGTTCGAGAAGACCGATCTACTGAGGCCGTACCCGGGCGACGACATGCGCTACTACCCGGTGTCGTCGCGGGTGAACTCGCCCGCGAACGACGACCCGTCGCTGATCGAGGAGCGACCCGTTCCGTGACCATCGGCGCCACCAGCACCGGCGCCGGCACCGGGGCGCGCCGGTGACTACTTGCGGACGCCCACTGAGATCCGTGTGTGGGTAAGCGACCCGTACGGTTCGACCTGGCGGACATCTCACAGCAGGCCGTCGGTGCGTCGCTCATCGCCGGCGGGCTGTTGATCCCCGGAGACGTCTGGGTGATCGCCGCCGGGATGAGTCTCATGCAGGCCGTTGGGGCGGTCGCGCTCGCGCTGGCGCTCACCTACGTTGCCCTCTACACTGCCGTCGAGCGCCGAGACCCCGCCGCAGAACGGTCCGTTGCGGGGCTTCCGCTGCGATTCCTCTCGACGATCGCGATCGCCATCGCCACCTCGCTGCTGTTCGTTGCGCTGTACGGACTCCCCGTGGAAGGGACACACTCGACGATCGAGACGACAAAGGCGGTGCTCGTCGCGACGTTCTTCACCGTCCTCGTCGCCGCCGCCGCTGACGCGGCGGTCGAGTGAACGGCGGCGCTGGCTCCTCATTCGGAACAGGCCGACAACGCCCGCGAGACCGCCTGTGACCGTTCAGATCGGCAGATGAACAACCCGCGTACGGCCACACTTTTGATATAGCATTATACAATTTATCTGATCGTCACGGAACGCCAATCGTCACGAGTTCTTCCTGAAATGTCTAATACAGTGACATTTTTCAGTGGACCCACCAGAATCGAACGCACGTTCGGACGCTAGCGGGACCGTGCGGCCGAGTCGAGCCGGCCGTTACTCCAACAGCGAGTAGATGTGTTGCTCGTACGTCTCGCGGACGTTGTCGCCCCAGTTGTGGGTGTAGGTGTCGATGATGTCGTCGGCGACGTCGCCGCGGAGGTACTTCACGACGCCGCGGTCGCCCGTGCGGTCCCGGAGATGGGTGGTGAAGAAGTGCCGGAAGTAGTGGGGTGTGACGTTCTCCGTGGCCCCCGCTCCGGATTCGTACCACCCGGCGTCGGCAGCGTGCGTCCTGACGACGCGGCCGACCTGTTCGGGAGTGAGGCGCTCGCCCCACCCGCTACCGGTGGCGACGAACAGCGGCTCGGCGGGCGAGACGGCATCCGGCCGGACCGCGAGCCATCGGACGAGCGTTTCGGCGAGCTCGTCGTCGACCGGGAGCACCGTCCCGCGCTTGCGCTTGTTCGAGGCGCTCCGTGTCTCACCGTTGTGCACTTCACCAACGGACGGCTCGCTCGCGACGAACAGCGAGTCCGGGCGGCCGTCGACCTGTGCGCGGTCGCCGACGTCGTAGCCTGCGAGGTCCCGCGAGAGGGCCACATCCCGAAGGTCCAGGTTACACAGCTCGCCGACGCGCATTCCTGTCTTCAACAGCGTGACGACGAGCGCGCGCTCCAGCGGGTGCGTGATCTCCCCGACGAACGCTCGCATCCTGGGGACGGAGATCTCCCGGCGGGTCGGATCAGTGTCGATCCGCTCGTCGAGTTCCTCCATCACCAGCGCCATCGGATTCGCGTCGAAGGCGCCGACCTGCGTCATGTACGCGAAAAACCGATGCAGGTACGCCGCGTACGTCGCAGTCGTCGAATCCGTCAGGTCCGGGTCCCGACGCAATTCGTGGACGAACGCCATACAGTCGCGATGAGAGGCGGCCGCCGGACTGCTCGCGGCGCCGCCGGGACCGCGCGTCGGATCTGCGAGGAACCCCTCGAACCGGCGGAGCACACGGCCGTACTCCGCGCGTGTCCGGCCGCTTTTTCCGTGAAGCTCCATGTCCTCGAGGAAGTAGCCGATCGGATCCTCGTCGGCGGTGTCGGCGTCCACGTCCTCGTCGGCAGCGCTCATCGCTCCACCAGCACGTATCCCCCGTCGCGACCGCTGTAGCGGACCCGACCGCTCGATTGGAGTTCACCCATCGTTTCGTCGACACGATCTTCGATGTCGCCGGCGACCGCTTCGACCAGTCCCTCGAACGACATGACGCCCTCTCGATCGAGCGCGTCGAGGAGGCGGTCTTCGAGGTCGTTACCCCCAGGGTCCGCGGGGGGAGAACGCCCCTCCAGATCACCGGAACTCGTTGCCGGTTCCGTTCGATCCGCCGCTGTGTCCGTCTCGATTCCCTCGGGAGGGCCGAACTCGGCTGCGATCCCAAGATCGCGGCGACCGGCCTGCACCATCGTCCGGAGGAACTCTGCTTGGGACATGTCGAGGCGCTCGGCGTCTGCGACCCACGCCGCCTTCTGGTAGGCCGGTACCCGGGCGGTCACGGCCACCCGCTCGGTGTCGGCGTCCGCATCGCTCATACCCTTCCCACCGAGGCGGTCATCATCAAGGTGGTGCACTCTCCTGTCCTAATACACTAATTCTTTGAATTGCAGCGGTACCTCTGGCGAGGTTAGAATCGCGTTTGAATGCTTATACCGCTTATTTTGGCCGGTTTCGCTAAACTGCTCGATAGACTCTGGGTGGTGCATGATACAGTCTTAATTTCCCCGGCGTCGAGCCGCGCCGTTACTTCGGGTCGGGTCTCGACCGCTCTCGGGTTGTCAGCTCGTTCGGAGTCATCCTTCGCATCGGGCAAAACCGGCGCGTGAATCGGTACCCGAACGAACAACACAGGAACGGTTCGCGAACGGGGGCGCTCGTATCTGCGCCTCCGCTGTCGCCCCTCGGACAGAGCGAGGGCCCGTTCGCCTCTACGACCACGGGGCGAGAACCCGTTCGACTCCACGACGACGGGCTACACGTCGCGGGCGTGAGCCTGTCGGCCGTCGCTCCAGTGGTCGGCTGATCCCTCTCGGACCAGCCAACTTGTGTAAGTTACTCCCTCGCTCGAGGTAGCCAGTGGTGCGGCAGTAGTCCGAGGCCGGGTCTGTGACTCTCCACCCGGTGGAGTCCTCGGCCGCTGTGCGGCCCACACGAAGGACTCGGAACTGGTTGATGAAGTTGGGACCGTCCGTAACCAGGAGGGCCCTTCTCGCCAGCTAATCGAATCGCACGGTGTCCAGCGTCGTTGGCTCCCGATGGTGCGTCGGCGTCTCACGCGTTCGATACGGTCGGGGAACCGAATCACCGAGTCGTCAGTCCTCCGGAATGGGAATTGCCTCGGTGGAAGACTCTCCGCCGCTGTGTGCAGTTCGACGACCTCGGATCCGCAATTCCGTCGCCGATGGATCCACGGAATTCTGACTGACGACAGACTCATACACTGAATATCGCGATACCCAACTGGCAGCGAATCACGACCGGACCCGAACCCGGAAGACGCGAAACACAGGGCGCGCTCAGTCGTCGTCCCGACCGTACCGACGGTCGACGACGTCGCTGGGGTCTTCGTACTCGTCCGTGTGCCGGACGCACGCGCTCACTCTGCCCTCGTCGCCGACGGCATGTCGCTCCGGCCGCTCGCGGTTGCACACCGAGCCGAACGCTTCGCGAAGCACCGCCGTCGCCTCCTCGTCTTCTCCCCGCCGAGCGAACTGGACCGCGTCCTCGACGGCCTTGCGGGCCGATTTAGTGAGGAGACCGGCGCCTTCAGTCGCGTCGGTGTCACTGTCGCCGGACGCGTCACGCTCGAACAGATCCGCGACCACTTCGTCGATGTCGTTCGCGTCGGCGGCGAGTCCGAGCTGTCGTTTCAGGCGGTCGGTAAGACTGGTCTCGGTGTTTGCCCGCTCGCGCAACACCGTATGCAAGGCGTCGATACGCTCCCAGGCGATCCCCGAGAGGTCGTCGAACTCCGACGGGCGGACCTTCGCGGGGCAGCGCGTGGCGAACCGACACCCCTGGGGCGGGTCCCGCGGCGACGGCGGCGTTCCGCGAAGCGTGACTCGATCCCGGTCGGTTCCGGTGTGACTGCCCGGGATCGCCGACAGTAGCGACAGCGTGTACGGGTGGGCGGGGTCGGTGTACACCGATTCGGTCCCTCCCAACTCGACGATGTCGCCGAGGTACATCACGGCGACGCGGTCGGCGATGTGGCGAACGACCGAGAGGTCGTGCGCGATGAACAGGTACGTGAGGCCGAGCTCTTCTTGAAGATCCTCGAGGAGGTTGATCACCCGCGCCTGGACGCTCACGTCGAGCGCGGATACCGGCTCGTCGAGCACGATGAACTCGGGTTCGAGCGCGAGCGCGCGGGCGATCCCGACGCGCTGGCGCTGTCCGCCCGAGAACTGGTGCGGGTAGCGGTAGTAGTGCTCCTCGTTGAGCCCGACGAGATCGAGCAGTTCGAAGACGCGCTCTCTGCGCGCCGAAGCGGTTTCGGAGTCGTGTGCCTCCAGCGGCTCGCGGACGATCTCGCCGACCGTCATTCGGTCGTTCAGGCTCGCCTCGGGGTCTTGAAACACCATCTGCGCGTCCCGCTGCCACTCGCGGAGCTCACGCCCCGAGAGGCGTGCGACGTTCCGCCCGTCCGAGGTGACCTCGCCGTCGGTCGCGTCCTCGAGTCCGAGGATCGTGCGCCCGAGCGTCGTCTTCCCGCAGCCGGACTCGCCGACGAGCCCGAGCGTCTCCCCGCGTCGAATGTCGAAGGAGACGCCGTCGACGGCCTTCACCGGGTCGTCGCCGAGGAACCCGTCGACGTCGTAGTACTTCTTCAGGTTCCGAACCTCGACGAGGGGGTCGGCGGCGTCCGCGTCGCCAGCGACGCTATCGCCGGCAGGACCGCCGTTCGATTCGTCTGCGACGGCCGACTCTTCCGGGTCCGGGGTGTCGCTTCGGCTCACTGGTGGTCACCCCCGTCGGCGACGGCGTCGCCGCCGGCGCTTCGATCCGGTCGCGGATCGCCGGTGCCCGGGTCCCCGTCGTAGCCGTCCTCGTGGAGCAGACACGCGGCGGTGTGGTCGGGGCCGACCCGGATCGGCTCCGGGTGGACGCGTTCGCAGGCATCGAACGCCTGCGGACATCGGTCTGCGAACCGACAGTCGGTCGGCTCCGTCGTTGGCGTGGGCACTTCGCCGCCGATCGTCGGGAGCCGGTCGCCCGAGACGGTCCGCCCGGGGATCGACGCGAGCAGCCCCTGCGTGTACGGGTGCTGTGGAGCGTCGAACAGCTCGTCGACCGGCGCCGATTCGACGATCTCTCCGGCGTACATAACGTTCACTCGGTCGGCGGTCTCCTCGATGACGCCCATGTCGTGGGTGATAAACATGATCGCGAGATCCTCCTCGTCCTGCAGGTCGTCGAGCAGTTCCAAGATCTGCGCTTGGATGGTCACGTCGAGCGCCGTCGTCGGCTCGTCGCACACGAGCAGGTCCGGGTCACACGCCAGCGCGACGGCGATGACCGCTCGCTGTTTCATCCCGCCGGAGAACTGGTGGGGGTACTCGCCGACCCGCCGGCGGGCGTCGGGGATCCCGACGGACTCCAGCAGTCGGACGGCTTCCTCGCGGGCGGCCGCGCCGGTGAGGTTTTGGTGGATCCGGAGCGTCTCGCGGATCTGGTTCCCGACCGTGTACACCGGGTTCAAGGAATTGTTCGGGTCCTGGAAGACGATCGAGATGTCGCCGCGGTGTGTGTCCCAGTTGTCGTCGGTCAGTTCCTCGCCTCTGAACCGGATCGACCCCGACTCGATCACGCCGGGTGAGTCGATCAGTCCGAGGACAGAGCGGGCCGTGACGGACTTCCCGGAGCCTGATTCCCCGACGATCCCGAGCGTCTCGCCCTTGTCGACGGTGAAGGAGACGTCGTCGATCGCGCGGATCGTCTCCTTGTCAGTGTGGAAGACGGTCGTCAGCCCCTCGACGGCGAGGAGCGCCTCGCGACCGCCGTCAGTACAGGCGGCGCCGGTCGGCACTCCGTCGGGTTCTCCCGCGGGTGCGTCGGTCCCGTTCGGTCGCATCAGGCACCACCCCCGCGACCGCTGGCGCTGCCCTGGTCTTCCGCGTCGGACTCCGGATCGATCGCGTCGCGAACGCCGTCACCGAGGGCGTTGAATCCGGTCACGACGAGCGTGATCAGGATCCCCGGGATGAGCGAGATGTGCCACGAGGCGGTCGTCACGTAGTCTTGGCCCGCGTTGACCGCTCGTCCCCATTCGGGGGTCGGCGGGTTCACGCCGAGCCCGAGGAACGACAGCCCGGCGATGGCGATGATGGCACCCCCGAGCGTCATCGAGCCGTACACGAGCACGTAACCGGTGATGTACGGGAGCATGTGTTTTCGCATGATCGTCCCGGGAGTCTGTCCGAACGACTTCGCGGCGTCGACCCACTCCCGATTCGACACCTGCAGCGCCGGGCCGCGGAACGACCGCCACATCGCCGGCCAACCGGTCCCCGCGAAGATCAGCGCGAGCACGAACGCCCCGGAGTAGATCTGTCCGATCCACGTCCCCGAGAGAATCACGGAGAGCATGATGAGCAGCAGTAACTGCGGCATCCCCATCACCGCGTCGGAGACGAGCACCGCGCCGAGGTCGACCTTCCCACGGTAGTACGCCGTCAACAGCGCGAGGACGATCGCGACCGACACCGAGAGGCCGACGGAGACGAGCCCGACCACCAGCGAGATCCGCGAGCCGTGGGCGATGAACGTGAACAGGTCCTTCCCGCTCGGAAGCGTCCCGAACGGATGGATGCGGCCGTAGTCGTCGTACTGCATCGGACCGACGTTCTCCTGTGAGGTACCCTGCGACTGTGACCCCAGGTTCGCCTGTCCGACGGTCACGGTCTGGGTCCCGTCGCCGGTCCAGTAGGTCACATCGTGTTGGTACGGGTTCGCCAGGTTCGCCGCCGTCGTCGTGGGACTGAGCGCCGGCGCGAACAGGACCAGTACGAAGAACATCACGACGACGGCGACGCCGAACAGGCCCCACTTGTGCTCACGGAACCGGTCGACAACGTCGTCCCGCGGCGTCCAGTCGGCGATCCGGTAGTGGGTCCGGTACCGCTCGTAGCCGACCCACAGCCAAGCTAACGACACGAACGAGTACGCGTAGATGAGCGCCACACGGAGCAGCCACGCCAGATCGGGTGACAGTCCGAGGAACGTTCCGACGTAGCCGCTGCCGTCGTAGTACCCCCGGTTCGGGATCGTCTCGCGGGAGAGCAGCGTCGGGACGGCGTCCGCCGCCCGTTCGAGCGCGAGTACGGCCCCGGGAACGGCGACGCCGGGCAGCACTGACACGGCGTCCGCCAGCAGCGCCGAGAGGAACTGCGCGAGAGCGCCGGCCTCCAGCGCGAACAACACACCGGCGACGGCGATCCAGGCCGCCGCCGGCCGGGGGTTCGCGGCGATTCGGTCTCGAAGCGATGCGGCCTCGCCGTCGGTGAAGGTTCTGGTAGCTGTCGCCATGGGCAGTCAGGTTCCCTCGTAGCCCACACGGGGGTCGATCAGTGTGTAGAGGACGTCCTGTGCGATGTTGATGGTGAGCATGAGCACGATGAACACGAACATGAGCGACCCCACGAGCGGCAGGTCGCCCTGAATGGCGGCGTCGAAGAACAGCTTCCCCATCCCGTTGATCCCGAACACCGACTCGACGAGGACGCTGCCGCCGATGAGCAGGAACGCCTCCGTGGTGATCACGGGAACCAGCGGAACGAGCGCGTTCCGGAAGACGTGCTTCCAGACGATCGCCCGCCCGGGGATTCCACGAGCGCGAGCGAAGTCGACGTACTGCTCGTTTTTCGTCTCCAGAACCGCCGTCCGTCCGATACGCATCTCGTTCCCCATCGACGCCGAGCCCAACACGAGCGCCGCAGGCAGGATCTTCTTGATCGCGGCCAGCGTCTCTCGCGGCTGTGTGAAGAAGGCGAGCGGGTCGCCGGCCATGTAGGAAAGCCCGGGGTTGCCGGTCACCCCGGAGGGGAGGTTCACCACGAAGGTGTCCCAGTCGAACCCGAGCAGCGACTCCGAGCCGACGAGGACCGCGAGCAGGATCACGGCAAGCCAGAAGTTCGGCATCGCGCGCCAGACGATCCCCGAGACGGAGGCGATGTAGTCGGCGATGGTGTTCGAGCGGATCCCGGCATAGAACCCCAACGGGACGCCGATACAGATCGCGACGAGCACCGACCAGAAGCCGAGCCAGACGGTCCGCGGCAGGAAGTCCAACACGAGCGAACCGACGTTCGATCCGGTGTAGATGAGCCACGTCTGGCCGAGGTCCAGCGTGAACAGGCTCCACATCCAGTCGAGATAGTGTTGCAGCGGGGGTTGATCGAGCCCGAGCTCAGTGCGAGCGGCCTCGTACTTGGTCTCGGTCAGCCGTTCGGTGCCACTCAGCAGGTTCGCGGCGGGGTCGACGGGTCCTTGATAGATGATGAACCACGTCATGCTGGTCCCGAGCCACAACACCGGGACGGACATGAGGAAGCGCTTCGCGAGGTATTTGAGCCGGTTCATGGATTTCCAGGGGTTCGCATCTCGTTGGTGAGTTCGATCGGATTACAAAAACACTGTTGCATCGACTGGGCGCCGCGTCCGGCCGGGTCAGCTGTCGCTGGTGTCCTCCAGCGTGAGCGAGTTGAACGTCTGGTCTTCCATCGTGCCGGCCATCCGGGCGTTGACACGGTCCTGCCAGAGCCGCTGGGTGACCGAGTGGACGAGCGGCAGCTCCTGAACGGCCGCCCAGTTGACCTCCTCTTGGAAGTAGTAGACCTCGTCGCGTGCGCGCGTCGCCTCCTCGCTTGGCCCGCGGTTGTCGAGGTACGTGTCCCACTGGCGGTCCGAGCGGGGCATGAGCGGGTCGAACGGCGCCTGCGTCGACTCGGCCTCGCCGTAGTTATAGCCGGCGTCGTTGATCGCCGACTCCAGTTCGTCCGGGGTAACGTTCTCGATCGCGACGCTGACCTGATTTCCGTCCGTGTTCACCTTCACGTGGTCCTCGGGGAAGTCGCCGTCAAGCTCCGCGTAGACGTTCGAGCGGACGGTGTCGGTGCCGTCGCCGTCGAAGTCGACGTCCGAGCAGACCACTTGGTAGGTCCACCGGGTGAACATCCCGCTGGGACTGTCGTACGGCGGGATGAACCGGAGGAAGTTGTCCGACTCCGGCCACTCCATGCCGTCGCTGAGCGAGAACATGTCCATCGCCCCGTCCAGCGCCTGCCCGATGATCGTCCCGAAGTCGGCCTCGACGATGCTGATGTCGATGTAGGCGGCGGTCGCCTTGTCGCGCAGCGTCTGGGCGATCGACTGCCACGCGCTGTTGCCCGAGAAGATGGTGAATTCGAGCTCGTAGCGGTTGTCCTCGCCGTAGCCGGCCTCCTCCATGACGCGCTGCGCCTCGCCGATCCGGCCTTCGGCCACCCCGTAGGGGTAGCCGTCGGAGAACTGGTCGAGCTGGTTGCGGTGACCGTCCTGATAGTGTTTGTTGTAGTTCTCGCCGGGGTTCTCGCCCTCGCGGGCCATGAACGCGCCCGGCGGCGTCAGGTGGTACGCGGGCGGCTGAAGTCCCTTGTACACGTCCTGCGAGATCCGTTCCTGGTTGATCAGGTACGCGATCGCCTGCCGGACCGCCTTCGGCGTCCGCGCGGCGTTGAACACGAGATAGGTGGTGTCGAGCGCCGGCGCCTCGCCGTAGTTGACCGTACCGCCGGTGTCGAGCTCGTAGCTGCCGGTGCGGTAGGTGCCGCGGTTGCGGCTGATCGACCGCCGGTCGGGGTTGAACGCCGCTGTCGGCATTCCCTCGAGCAGCACGTCGAGGTTGCCGTTCTTGAACCGCGAGAAGCGCGTCTGCTGGTTGCCGATGACCGTGTAGACGATCTCGTCGATGTACGGGCCCTCGCCGTAGTAGTCGTCGAACGCCGACAGCCGGATCTGGTCCCCTTTGCTCCAGGAGTCGACCTGGAAGGGGCCCACGCCCGCGAAGAACGGCCCGTCGCCGTCCGTGGAGAAGTACTCGTTGTACTCGTACTCGCCCTCCCACATCAGGCCGTCGACGCCCTCGTGGTCCTCGTAGTCCTTCGGGTACGCGACCGAACCCTCGGGGATCGGCGCGAACGCGCCCCCGGCGATCTGCGAGAGGGTGCCGGTGAACTGCGACGCCATGGTAAACCGGAAGGTGTAGTCGTCGACCGCCTCGACGCCAAGCGTCCCGGGGATGTACCCCGCGACGCCGTCGATGTCGGACTGCTTCTCGTGTTCGATGGCGAACGTGTCGCCGACGATGTCGTCGGCGTTGCGGGTCTCCTCGGAGCCCGCGAGCCGCTCCCACGAGTACACGAAGTCCTGTGCGGTCAGCTCCTGTCCGTCGTGGAAGGTGACCCCTTCCCGGAGCTGGAAGGTGTACGTGAGGCCGTCGTCGGAGACTTCGTAATCGGTCGCGAGATCGGCCGTCGGCGGGAGATCGCCGTCATCGAAGTTCATCAGGGCCGCGTTGTACTGGTTGTACCCCGCACCAGACCCCTTTGCGTTCACCGGGTCGAGCGTTTGGACCGGCCCGTTGGAGGCCAACTGAAGGGTGCCGCCGGTGTACTCCCGCTCGGACTCCGGCGTCGCCGTCGCCGTGTCCGTCGAACTGGGTGTCTCGGTCGCGGTATCGGTCGACTGTTCGTCCGGTTGGTTCCCGGAGCAGCCCGCGAGCGCCGCCGCCACGCCCGAGCCTGCCGCGGTGAGAAAGCGCCGCCGAGTGGTGTCCTCGGACATCGGCTATAATCGCCAGTTCGGACACAAAATAACTTGTCATCTGCAGTCCCGTGTGCATATATACCTCACCAGATCGCTCTCTATCCCACACATCTGCATTTCTCAGTATCGACCGTGAGAGACGGTCGGAGAACTGTTCGACGTGGCCGACCCGCGCCGAGATCGACCGGGACCGTTTTGACACGGGTGTCCGAGGAACCTCGTATGGTCACACCGCTCGACAGGTCCGGTTCCCCAGAGGGATCGCTGATGGCAAGCCTCGACCGACCGCGCACCGACGAGCCGACGCGCGTCGCTGTCATCGCCGATCCGCACCTTTCGACGGAGGAGGCGGGGACCTCGAAGCTGTTCAACCGAACGGAGGCGCACGTCGCGAACGCCGTGGCCGATATTGTCGACCGCGACGTAGACGCGACGCTGTGCGTGGGAGACATCACGAAAGACGGGGAGCCGTGGAACTTCGACCGGTTCGACGAGCTGGCGGCCGATCTCGAGGCGCCGTTCTACTCGGTCCCCGGCAATCACGACGTGCCGAAGGAGGGGTACGATCACGAGAACCTCTCGATGAACGCGTTCGCAGAGCGATACACGCCCGACGGCCAGGCGTTTCCGTTTCACGTTCCCGTCGGCGGGGTGGACGTGATCGGCGTCAACACCGCGGGGACCGAAGAGTGGCTCTACGACTCACACGCGGGGACCGTTCGCGAGGACCAGCTCGACGAGCTCGACGCGATGCTCGCGGCCGCTGACACCCCGCTCGTGCTCGCGCACCACAACCTCCCCGCCATGTCCGAGCAGGTCCACGAGCACCGCGAACTGGCCGAGCCGGACATGTTCGTCCCCCCCGAGATGGACGACCCGGAGCCGTTCGTCGAGACGCTCGAACGTCACGGCGCGCCGCTGCTGCTCACCGGCCACCTACACATGCCTTCAGCCGCGCGCCAGGGGTCCGTCCGCGAACTGATGATGCCGACGACGTGCTCGTTCCCGCAGGGGTACTGCCTCCTCGACGTGGGGCCCGACGGGACCGACGTCCGGTTCGTGCCCGTCGCAGATTTCGAGGAGATGGTCGTCGGTCACCGCGAGCGCTCGACCGACTCGGTGACTGCGCGGGGACTGACGGGCATGGCGGCCGCACGCCTCGCGCAGTTCCCGCTCGTCGAGGAGTGAGATGACCGGTCGCGACGCGGGCGACGGCGCCGGCGGCGACGCGGACGCCGACGACCCGACCACCGGAACGTCGGACGCGACTGCGCCCGAGGTGGTCACCATCGGCGCCGCGACCGTCGACCGAACGTATCACGTCTCAAACATCCCCGAACCCGACGGCGGCGCCTACGCCGGGAGCGTCGCCGAGGCGTTCGGCGGCGTCGGCGCGAACGTCGCAGTCGCGAGCGCTCGCCTCGGCCGGTCGACGGGCCTGGTCGCCCGACTCGGCGACGGCGACGTCGGTGGTCGAGTCGCCGAAGATCTCGACGCGAGCCAGATCGACGACGCCCACGTCCGGCGAAAGCCGGGAACGAGCACGCACTGCGTGATACTCCGTGACGGCGACGGCAAACGGAGCATCGTGACGGCGGGGGATTCGGCGAAGCGCCTCCGACTCTCCGCCGCCGATCGGGCGTACCTCGCGGACGCCGGCGCGGCGTTTCTCACCGCCTACAACCCCGATCCCGTCCACCGCGATGCGATCGACCTCGCGGAGGCTGCGGAGGCACCGCCGTTCATCTTCGACCTGTCGGGCCCGCTCGCCGAGTTGGCCGGTCGGGGAGCGAGCGAGGAGACGATCGACCGCTGGGTCGAGGTGGCGGACGTGTTCGTCGTCGGCGCGGTCGCCGCCGAGTCGTACCTCGGGTGTCGCGGGCGAGAGGCCGCTACGGAACTCCGGTCGCGGGGGGCTCAGCGGGTCGCCGTCACCGGCGGCCGCGAGGGCGCCGTTCTCGTCGACGAGGCGGGGATCCACGAACTCCCGGCGTTCGACGTTCCCGTCGCCGACGAGACGGGCGCGGGCGACGCGTACGTCGCCGCGCTTATGGATCGATGGGTGCTCGGCGGGGACGACGCCCGACGGGCCGGCCGATTCGCCGCGGCCGCCGCTGCGCTAAACGTGACGAGCGAGGGGGCACGCGGCGGGCTGGCGACCAGGGATTCGGTCGAGTCGTTCCTCGACGGCCGATAGCCCGTCTCGGGGCCGGAACGAGCGCCCGGTGAGTGACCCCGATCGGGGTGCTGTCGGTCGGCGCCTATGCGTCCGCGGCTTCGACCAGTTCCCGCACGCGGGTCTCGGAAACCGGGTTACCGACGTCGCCGTCCTCCTTGAGTGCCGTGCCGACGATGACGCCGTCGGCGAGATCGAGGATATCCGCGACGGAGTCCGGAGTGACGCCGCTCCCGACGAGTACCGGGGTGTCGAGGTCGTTCGCGTCGCGTCGCTCGACCGCGTGCTCCAGATCCGAGCGCTCGGTGGCGTGGCCGGTCCCGCTGCCGCTGACAACGACTGCGTCTGCGAGTCCCCGTTCGACGCCGTCTGCGACGGACTCGGCGCTGAATCCCCGCGCGGCGATCGGTGCGGAGTGTTTCACGTCGTGGTCGGCGAGCACCGCGACGTCGGCGTCGAGGCGCTCGCGCAGGCGCATCGTCTCGTGGGCCTTCCCGTCGATTACGCCTTGGTCGGTCACGCGAGCGCCGGTGTGGATGTTGATGCGGACGAAGTCGGCTCCCGCCGCGGCCGCCACCGACACCGCGGCGTCGCCGTCGTTGCGGAGGACGTTGACGCCCACGGGCACGTCGACCGTCTCGACGACCGCTCGGGTCGCTCGGGTCATGTCCGCGACGACGTGCTTTGGCAGGTCGTCCGGGTAGAACGGCGCGTCGCCGAAGTTCTCGACCATGATCGCGTCGACGCCGCCCGCTGCGAGCCGACGCGCGTCGCGCTCGGCGGCGTCGACGATCGCCTCGCGGTCGCCGTCGTACTTCGGCGCTCCGGGGAGCGCAGTGAGGTGCACCATTCCGATAACCGCCTGGCCGCCGTCCGCGAACAGCGAGTCGAACATGGCGCCAGCTATCCGGTGGCTCTGCGTTAGTCTGACGATCGGAGCAGCTTCCGTGTTAGGAAATTTCCAAGCGTTGGCTGCCCGATAGGCACCACATAAACTATACCTCGCAATATAAAATATCCAATTTGGCTCCCGGCCGACCACGTCGGGCCATGAGGTGACAGACCCGGCTCAGGAGACGAACGAGTCGAGCGTTTCCCGGCGGATCTCGAAGCGCGCACCCCCGGACTCGGCGTCAGTGACGTCGATGTCCCAGCCGTGGGCGTCCGCGATCCCCGAGACGATCCCGAGTCCGAGTCCGGTCCCGCCTGTCGGGGAGTAGCCGAACGTCAACACGCGGTCCCGTTCGGTCTCGGGTATCCCGCTCCCGTCGTCGCTCACGGCGAACCCGCTGGCGTCGTCGAGCGCGTCGACGGTTACGGTCACGGACGGATTGGATCGGCCGATCGCCGACCCCCCGCCGGGATCGGCAGCGGCTTCGGGACCGTCGCGGCATTCGGCGCGGTCTGCCGGCGGTTCGGCGCGGCGTCCGTCCGGCGATGGGGCGTGTTCGACGCTGTTTCTGAAGAGGTTCTCAAGCAGCGTTCGGACGCGAGCCGGGTCCCCGAGTACCGTCGGGTCGGCATGGATCTGCAGCACCGCCTCTGGGGCGGTGACGGTCTCCCAGGCGTCCCGCGCGGCATCGGCGATCGACACCGGGTCGGGGTCGGTCACGGGGTCGTTCATGCCACGCAACGACTCCAGTGACGCCACGAGGTCTTCCAATCGGTCCACTCCGCTCTCCAGCGTGTGCAGGTGTTCCTTGGACTGGTCAGCGCCTGCGGGCAGTGAATCCTCTGCGAGCGAGGCTCGGCCGCGAATGAGCTGGATCGCGTTTCGCGCGTCGTGAGCGACCGAACTCGCCAAGGCTTCGAGTCGGTTGCGCTCTTCGCGGAGGAGGCGTTCCCGATCGACGTGTTCGGTCACGTCACGCGCCACTCGGCCGACCACCGAGCGGTCGGCCACCTCACTCCCCGTGAAGTGGACGACGTCGAGCACGCGCGTCTCGCCGCTCGCGTCCGTCTCGATGCGGTGTTCGCGGCGCTCGCCGTCGGCGAGCGCACGGTCGCTGTGCTCGCGGAGGGCTTCTGCTACCTCAGCGGGGAACAGCTCGGCGTCGGTTGAACCGAGTATCCGCTCGCGGGGGAGGCCGACGAGTTCGGCGCACGCGTCGTTGACCACTCGGTATCGACCGTCCTCGAGCACCGCCATCGGGTCGTCGGCCCGCTCGACGAGCAGCTCGTAGCGTTCGCGAGTCACGCCGGCGTCGTCGGCCGCGTGTCGTCCGAGACTCTCACGGACGCGACGAGCCAGCGTCCGATGGGCGGCTGGGCCATCCATCCGAACGTACTCGGAGACCCCGGCCTCGATCGCATCGCTCGCGGGCCGCTCGCCTTCCGCATCGGCGAACAGGACGAACGGGAGTCCCGGCGTTTCCGCGCGCACCGCCGCGAGGAGGTCGAGCCCGTTTCCGCTCGGAAGTTCCAGCGCGCTGACGACGCAGTCGACTCGCCGTGCGCCCGTGAGAACGTCGAACGCCGCGTCTCCGGACGTGACGGTCGTCACCGTCGCTTCCGTCAGCTCGCGGTGTAGTTCCCCCGCGACCCGGTCGCGGTTCCCCGCACCTGAACTGACGTACACGATGTGCGGGGGATGAGCTGTCATCAAATGGTAGATATTAACCTTTCTACATAATGTTGATCATTATGCACTCTTCACATAGTCAGACGGTCACCGCCCCTGTTTCGCGAGGGGGACCGGTTCAACTGTCTCCGGCGGACGACGGCATACGAGTCTCAAGACGGCCGTGAGATCGGCGAATCGAACTCTCCGGCAGACGGACAGTCGCGTTCGAGCGACCGCTCGAGCGCCTCACTCCGGTGCCAGCGCGGTGTCGATCCCGCTCGCGAGCGATATCTCGAGCGAACGGGTCTCGCGCGTCGCCTCCGCCTCGTTCTCCATCAAGACGGTCTCACTGGGGAAGAGCGCCTCCCCGAGCACGAGTCCGTGGTCTCGGGCGGTGCCGCCCGTGACCGTGAGGTACACACCGAGGCCGGTGTCGGCGATAGCGGCCTCCTCTTCCTGGCCGGGATCGGGGTAGACGAACTCCACGCCGCCGAGCGCGTCCGTGCCGAGAACCGCTTCGACGAGGCGCTCGTAGCGGGGCGAGATGCACAGCGGTCCGCCGTAGTCGGCGACGAACGACCGATCGAGGTCGACGCCCGCCGGGAGCGTCTCGGGCGTCGCCATCAGCGTGTGCCGAACGGTGTCGCCGAGGCCGGTCGCGACGCGCACGTCGGTGTCCCGGGGGTCGATGCGGGCGTTCACGTCCGAGAGGCCGGCGACGCCCTCGGGTTCGAGGCCGACGACCTCCTCCAACACGAGGTCGGCCGAGTCGAACCCGAGCGCGAACTCGTGCGTTCGGAGCGCGCGAAACGGCTCCTCGCGACCGACGAGTCGTACGTCACGGCCGTCGACCGCGATCAGCGCCGAGTCGAAGACGACGCGCCGGGGGTGCCCCTCGCGGTCGTCGCGCATCAGCGTGTACTCGGGGCCGCGGCCTTCCGGGTCGCTGTAGGCCGAGAGCCGCTCGTACACGCCGCGATCGTCGCGATCGCGTCCCTTCGTGATCGCCTTCTCGTACCGCAACGTCGAGGACACGTCGTCGGCCAACGCCGCGGCCTCGTCGCCGCCGACAGTCGCGAAGCGTTCGAGGGCGGCCTCCAGCGGCCGTCCCTTTCTCGGGACGGCGACGGAGACGGGTCTGCTCATTAGCGGAACGTGGAGACCCCGGTGCAAAAACGGCGCGTTTCCGGCGGCGACCGACCCCCGCGTGACGGCGGAGCGTGTTACTCCTCGTTCGCGTCAGCGCCGTCGCCACCGTCACTGGCACCGTCGTCGTTGCCGGCGGCGGCCCCGCCGGCGGTGCCGCCCGGACCGAACACGGATGAGAGGCGCGTTCGGAACTCCTCGAACTCTGCGAGGTCGTCGTGGACCGCCTCCAGTTCCGTGTGCATCTCCGACAGCTCGTCGTCGACGAGGGCCGACACCGACTCGACCTCCTCGCCGATCGAGGCGACTTCCTCGCGCACCTCCGCGACGGCTTCGTCCTCGTCGGCGACCTCCTCTGCGAGGTCGTCCAGGTCCGCGCGGACTTCCTCCAGCGACGACTCGAGCGAATCGGCGGTGTCGGCGACCTCCTCGTCCAGGTCCCCCACGTCGTCGCGCAGTTCGTCGACGTCGACCCAGAGGTCCTCGACTTCCTCGGTCGCCGCGCGCGCGTCCTCGCTCGCGGACGCCGCGTCTTCGCCAACCGCTTCGACCTCGTCGCGGATCGACGCCCGGTCGTCGGCGGCCTCGTCGAGCTCCTCGCGAGTCTCGGCGATGTCGGCCGTCAAGTCGTCGAGGTCGGCCTGCAGGCCGTCCATCCACTCGCTCGCGAGGCCGTTCTCGTCGATGAACTCCTCCATCGCCGCGGAGTAGGCGGCCATGTCCTCGACTTTCGACTGGAGGCGGGAGATGCGAGCGTCGACGCTCGTCGAGTGGTCGAGTTCCAGTTCCTCTTTCAGGAGTTCGCGGTCCTCGTCGGAGACGTCGCCCGCGCGAAGCTCCTCAGCGAGCGCGGCCGCGACGCCGCCGGCGGCGACGCCGCTTGCCGCCGCGCCGGCTGCAGATCGGTCGTCCTCTGCGTCGTCTTCTGCAGCACTGTCCTCTGCGTCGTCGTTCTCTACAACACTCTCCTCTGCGTCGTCGACCGCCGCCTCCGGTTGCTCACTGTCGATGGCGTCTTCTTCGCCGCCGGCCTCGTCGTCGAGTTCGAGCAACTCGTCGGGGCCGTCGTCCTCGCGCTCGGATTCCGGTTCGGGTTCGAGGTCTTCCTCCGCGCCTTCGGAAGCCGAGGCCTCGGCACCTGCCTCCTCGACGTCCAGTCCGTCGTCTCCTTCCTCGCCGACGCGCAGGTCTCCGAGAACGTCGCTTGCGTCCTCCGATTCCATCCGCTCGTCTTTCGGGGACAGGTCGTCGTCGCTCGTCCCCTCCGCGAGCGGGTCAGTCTCGTCGTCGACGCCCAGGTCCGCCTCGGCCCCGGCGAGATCAAGACCGTCGTTCTCGTCGTCGGCGGCGCTCGACTCCGCCGGCTCGCCCGCGTCGCCGCCGGCGAGCACGTCGCGAACGGCCTGCGAGGAGTCGTCGCCGATCACGTCGGCCACGTCGCCGACGGGGTCGTCGTCCTCGGACACCTCGTCGACCGTCGGCTCTCCGAGGAAGCGAGCGCCGTCCTCGGGGTCGTCGCTGCGGATCCCGTACACGGTGGTCACTTCCTCGCCGGCGTCGAGGCGACGTCGGTACTCGACCCGGTGATCTTGGTACGCGGTCCAGTGTTCCGACTCGAACTCCGGGTGGAATCCGATCCGGTCCATCGGGAAGTCCTCCGGGATCTCGTCGACGAGGCGGAACTCCGTCGGGTCCTCGCGGTCCGAGCGGAGGGTGAACTCGATCGCGGGGACGGGGAACTCGTCGGCGGTGAAGCGTTTCTCGACGGTGACGCCGTCTCCCTCGACGGTGACGGCGCCGGTTGCATCGGGCCCCTGGCTCATGGATACACCGAGCCGAGTACAGTATAAAAAGTCACCGGGCCGATTATCGCTTCGACAGGCCGCGAGGCCGCCGCTCAGCGGTGGAACCGATCGGGATGACGGCGGCGACCGGGTCGGGGGAACTGCGCACCAATTCGGGCTACTCGGTAACCACGGTGACGGGCATCTCCGCGTCGAGGATGATGCGCTGGGTGTCGTCGCCGAACAGCGCCTTTCCGGTCGGCGATCGCTTGCGGCCGGCGACGAAAACGTGGTCGCAGCCGCGTCGACGCGCCTCCGAGAGGACGGTCTCGGCGCGGTCGCCGACGGTTCCAACCGCTTCGTACTCGATATCGATATCCTCCAGCACCTCCCGACCGATGTCGGCGGCGTACGCCCGCGCACCCTCGACGGCCTGTCCGACGCTGTAGGTGGAGTCGCCGCGGGTGACTTGCGCGAGCTGTTCGCGCTGCTCGTCGTATTCGTCCTCGTCGGCTACGTACAGCAGCGTGAGGTCGGCGTCCACGCCGGCGGCGAGTTCGCCGGCTTCCAGGGTCAGTGTCTTCGCGGTTTCGGTCGGCCCGACAACGGCGAGGGCGTGGTCCATGACACCCGACTGTCGGGAGAGCGTGAAAAATCCTGAGGGTTCCCGCACGGTTCCCGATCAACACGGCCGACAGTGGAGCGCCGCCGCTCCGTCGACCTGGGCCGCGCTCAGAGATCGATCCGGTCGCCGATCTCGACGATATCGAGTCGCTCAGGGTACTCGAAGCTGCGGACGTGCTCGTGGAGCGCGGTCGGATCGGCCGTCAGCCCCTTCCACATGTCCCAGTGGCTCGGGAGCATGCGGTCGGCACGAAGCGCCTCGGCGACCTCGACGGCTTGGTTCTCGTCGCAGTACCACCGCGTCCGGTGGGGCTCACGCGTCTGCTTGTCGGGAACGCGGCCGACGGTGCCGAACGCGACGATCGCGAGGTCGATGTCGTACTCGCTGCCGAGGGCGGCGAACCCGTCGTGCGGCTTGGTGTCTCCGCCGTGGAAGACTGTCGTGTCTCCGTATCGGATCACGTACCCGACCGGGTGGGTCGCGTCAGCGTCGTTGACCTCCACGACGTCGATCTCGAAGCTGCCGACGGAGAAGGAGTCTCCCTCCTCCACGTCGACGAGCTGCTCGTCGTCGACCGCCCAGTCGTCGGTCCATCCCTCCTCGTCGGTGACCGCCAGCGACTCGTCGGCGGCGTAGAACGGCGCCCCCGAGTTCGCCAGGATCGGCGCCTGCGAGGGGCCGTGCGTGTGGTCGGTGTGCTCGTGGGTAGCCAGTACCGCGTCGGCGTCGTACACGTCCGCGGGGTCGAACGGCACCGGGATCATCCGGACAGTGCGCGGCGGGTCGCCCAGACCGACGTACGGGTCGATCCAGATGCTCGTCTCGTCTGCGCCCTTCAGCACGAAGCCGTTACAGCCGAGGTACCAGACGGCCACGCCGTCGGGTTCGGCGGCCTCGATCGTTCGCGGGAGCCAGTCGCCCCAGTCGGACGTGATCCGTGGGTCGCTCGCGTCGCTCATGGCCCTCGCTTCCGAGCATGAGCGGTAAGGCTTGTCGGCTCGGCACGGCCCGAAGAGCGGCGGCCGCTCCCCCGCCGGCGCGAGATCGGGACCGGATAACCCGCGGAAGCGGCCGGGTAACTATGACTCGTGGTGGCATCCCCCGAAAGCATATGACGAAGAACACAGACGTGGGGGACATGGAAACGAGCGTTCATCGGACGCTGGAGTTCGCGGCGATGCGCGACAACATCGCGGAGTGCGTCGATCTCGTCGACGCACAGACGTTCGGGATCCGGGCGAACTGACCCGGTCGACCGTCCCCGTCGACCGCCCCGCCGTGACGGGTGCGGTCTCAGTTCTTCCTGCTTCGATAGAGGTCGTGGCCGACCATGCCGATACCCGGCAGGCCGACGAGCCAGTTGATCAGTCCGCCGACGATCGGGATCGCGGTGAGCAACGCGAGGACGAGCGCGCCCACCAAGACGGTCGTCCCCTCGGCTCCGCCGTCGGTGACGGCGTCGCCGACGATCACGACCATCACCGCCGACCCCACGATCCCGACGCCCGCGAGGATGAGTACCCCGGGGATGGTGACCACGAGTCCGATGATCGTGAACGCGAGGACCGCCAGCACGATCGGGACCCCGATGCCGACGATGAGGCCCCAGCCGATCGTCTCGCCCGGGTCGGAGGAGAACTGGTCGATCTTGTCGTCCGCGTACCGCGGACTCAACGCGACTAACGCGCCGCCGAGGAGGAGGTTGATCACGAACCCGGCGGCGAACTGGATCCCGATCCGGGTAGCCAGATCGAGCGACGCGCGGGGATCGCTGTACTGTGCGGCAGCGACGCCGACGAACGCGAGCGCCGCCACGGCGCCGACGGCTCTACCTGCCGTGCGTGTGGAGGGCATCGTCGGCGAAGGTCGCGCTCGCGGTGAATAGCTTGTGGTCCGTGGTGTCCGCCGATCGGACGGGGGACCGCGACGTCGCCTACCAGGTCCCGTGGAACGTGTCGAACGAAAGGTCCTCGAGCGGCTTGTTCCCCACCGCGATCTCGTACTCGCCGGGGGTGAGCATCGGCTTGTGGAAGCGCGGCCCGTCGTCGGTGGTGATCCGCGGGCAGCCCGTGTTGACGAACGCGTCGAAGTCGAAGTTGCGGAGGCGGTCCGGCGTCACCTCGTCCATCGTGATGAGGTGGGCGTTGTCGTTGTTCTCGACGATCTCCTCGGCTTGGTCCCAGCGGCCCTGGCCGATCTTCGTGCAGAAGATGACGCCGAAGGTGTCTGCGTCCATCGCCCGGTGGACCGCGCCGTAGCGCTGCTTGAGGAACTTCTCGGTGTCGGCGATCGTGACGACGTTGTTGACGGGGTCGCCGATGACGACCGTCTTCTCGGGGTGCTCCATGGCGAGGCCGAGGGGGTGGAACTTCCCGCCGCCCACGTACAGCACCTGATCGGCGTCGATGTCGGCGCTGGCGTAGTTGCAGCCGAGCACCTGCCCCTCGTGGGTGAGGCGGTCGTCGCCGCGGCGGGTGTGGACCTCGTACCCGCGCTCCTCCAGCCACTCGACCATGTCGCCGAAGAGGTTCATGTGCTGGGCGGTCGTGACGAGTCCGACGTTCGGGTCGTCCTCGGGGTCCTCCAGTTCCTCGAGCGATTCCTCCATGATCGGGAACGGGTCGACGTTCGAGAACAGGGGGACGTAGATGATCTTGTCCGACTCCTTCATCGGCGAGTGGCCGAAGTGGACGAACACGTCACACCGGCGCATCAGGAAGGTGTCGAGGTCGCACGCCCCGTAACACGGCTGCCCCGAGATGAGGTACGTCACGTCCTCTGTCAGCTCTCGGAGGTCGTCGGCGACCGCGGGCGCGCGGCGCTTCAGCCCCTCGGGGAACTGGAGGCCGACCTTGTCGGCGTCGCGCTCCTCGACCGCCTCGACGATGCGGTCGAGTTCGTAGTCCCACTCGCGGTCGTGTTTGAGCGACATCCCCGTGTTGGTGAGGTCGCCCTCGCTCCGCTGGCTCATTGGACTCTGCTAACTACCGGAGGCGGTTAAGCGACGCGCTCCGGGAAGCCCCGCGAGAGTGGCTGTCACGCCGCCGATACGCCCTTCACGCTCGCTCGCGGATATCGGGCATGACGGGTCCCCGATTCCACGCCGTCGACGGCGGTCCGCCGTCTGCTCGTGGAACAGTGTTCCACGTAGTCGACGTGTTCGCCCGCGACGGCGAGCGGTTCACGGGCAACCAACTCGCCGTCTTCCGCGACGCCGGCGACATCGACACGGCGGAGGCGCTCGCGCTCACTCGCGAGACCACCTTCTCTGAGTGCACCTTCGTCGACGGCCGAACCGACGGCGGCTACGACGTGCGCATCTTCGATCCCGCCGAGGAGATCCCGTTCGCGGGCCACCCCACGCTCGGAACGGCGGCCGTCCTCCGGGAACGCACCGACGATGACCCGGGCGACAGGCTGCTGCTGAATCTCGGTGTCGGCCCGATCGACGTGTGGGTCGAGGAACGAGCTGACGACGATCGAGCCGACGGCGTCGAGGAGTACTGGATGCGCCAGATCCCGCCGGAGTTCGGCGAGCGCGTGGGCGCCGACGCGATCGCGCCCGTGCTCGGTCTCGACGCCGCGGACGTTGACGCCGGCGCGCCGGTGCAGTCGGTGTCGACCGGCCTCGCGACGCTGGTTGTCCCGCTGACCTCCGTCGAGGCCGTCGAACGAGCCGCGACGACGGAGCCGCAGTACGGCGAGTTCATCGAGGCGTTCGGCGAGCACAACGTGCTGGTCGTCGCCCGCGGCGGCGTCGACGGCGGCGACCTCCACGCCCGGGTGTTCGCCGACTACGCCGGAGTCCCGGAGGACCCCGCGACTGGTTCTGCGGCGGGCTGTCTCGCGGGCTGGCTGCTCGAACACGACTACCTCGGCGACGGTCCGGTCGCGGCGACCGTCGAACAGGGGTACGAGCTAGGTCGTCCGTCGACGCTCCGGCTGCGGGCCGCGCGCGACGCTGACGGCACGCTGGCGATCGAAGTCGGCGGGGCGGTCGTGCCGGTCGCTGAGGGCCGGCTGGTATAGGAGCTCTCGAGTCCCGGTTGGGGCCTGCGCCGGGACCTCAGACGCCCGGGACCAACCGTGTCACGCCGAGTGTCTCCATCACCATCCAGAGGAGGAACACGCCGTACATGGCGAGCAGGGCGACGGCCTCCGACCGGTCGAGTTCGAGGTCGGTTCGGGTGACGACGAGGAATCCCAGCGTCGCGATCGTGAGAAACCCCATCATCGGAACGGCGGTGCCGAAGTCGAGGTCGATTCGACCGCCGGGGACCAACAGGACGCCGACGGGGATGGCGACGAGGAGGTCGAAGGTGTTGCTCCCGAGGACGTTCGCGAGGCTGGTCGGCCCGCGGCCCGCCTCCGCGGCCCGAACCGAGACGACCGTGTCGGGAAGGCTCGTCCCGGCGGCGACGACGGTCAATCCCCAGATCGCCGAGGGGACTCCGAGCGCGGCTTCCAGCGACACCGCCGCCTCCACGAGCGCCTCGACGCCGACGAGAATGCCGAGGATCGACCCGATCAGGAGCAACCACTGCCTGCGAGCGTTCACGTCGTCGACCTCCGGAGCGTCGTAATCGGACACGTCCTGCGCCTGGATGAACAGGTAGACGCCGTACAGCGCGAGCGGAATGATCGCCAGCGGCCGTGTCAGCGTTGACGTGAGGCCGCCGCCGACCGGTTGGGGGACGTAGATCACGCCCAGCGAGAAGGTGAGCAACAGCACCGCGACCGCGAGCATGTAGAACTGCGTCTCCTTGTACACCACGTCGCGGTCGGCACGCAGCCCCCGCCCGCGGAGCGCGCTCCACCCCGGGATCACGAGGATGTTGAACACCGCCGAACCGATGATGGCGCCGACCCCGAGATCGAAGTTATCGTACAGCAGTACGGAAAACACGACGCTCGTCAGCTCCGGAAACGACGAGCCGACCGCCGCGATGACCGCGCCCTGGACGACCGCGGGAAGCCCGTAGTGGGCGCCGAGGCGTTCGCTCGCGGATTCGAGCCGACCGCCGGCGACCCAGACGATCACGGTGCCGACGACGACGAGCCCGAGCGCGGGAAGCAGCGAGACCATACCCGCGAGCGGGTCCGGCGACACCTAAAACCGTCCGACTCTGACCGGACGGGTACAGAACGGATGGAAGACGAACGTGGGGGCTCCGGATCTCTCGGCCGGCTACGCGATGTCGCGAGAGGTGTCGATGGCGACGTGCTCCTCGAGCTTCAGCTTCACCGTCTCATCGAGCGCGCGGCCGCCCCGGAACTTCGGGACGGCGAGCTTGTTCACCACGTCCGACCCGCGAACCTGTGTGTCGAGATCCCACACCACGTCGGCGACGTGCTCGGTCATCGCGCGGTTCTTCGGCTCGTCGTCGCGCTTCATCGCGTGGAGGAACGCGACGCTCTCGGTGTTGACCATCGCCGTCTGGAGCTCGGTGAGGAAGCGTCGGTACCGGGAGCGGTCGGTCTGTTCCAGCGGGTCGACCACGTCGATCAGGAGGTTCGCGTTCTCGGGGAGCGCGCTCACCAACTTGTTGGCCGCGTCCAGCGGCGCGTCGCCGCCGATGTCGCGGACCGTCGGCGTGCCCACCCGCGACTTCGTCCGATCGATCGCGTCCTCGACGGCCTGGTCCGAGCGCAGCGTCGTGAGATACAGCGTGCCGCGCGCGGCGGTGAGTTCGTACAGCAGCAGCTCCGACTGGCTCGCCGGATCCGCCGAGAACAGCACGATGCTCCCGGCCGGAATCCCGCCGTCGAACCGGCGGTCGAGCACGTCGATCCCGGTCGGGAGGCGGTCCGCCATGCTACCGATTGACGGCCCGGCGCGATATAACCGTTACTCACGCCCGCGACGACGCGGGCTCGCCCGAACGAGTCCCCGCCAGCGCGTCCGCGACCCGGTCGTAGGCCGCGGCGACTCGCTCGTCCGCGAGCACTGAGTCGCCCTCGATATCCCGGTTCGTCGGATCCGCCGACCCCCGTGCGCGGGGCACTCGTGCGAGGACCGGACAGCCGAGGATGTCGCACACGCCAGGCGGGACGACGCTCGCCCGGCAAACGACGGCGCCGACGGTCGGCGTCCCCACTCGCCGGGCGACGGCGGCGGTTTTCGCGGCGTCGCGCAGGGCGGCCACACATGGCTCCGTCACGAGCAACGCGGCGTCGGCGAGCCGGAGCGGCGCGACCGCATCGGGGGCGGCGCCGGCCGGGCAGTCCACGATCACCCGCGTCGTTGCGGCCGCCGTCGCGAGGGTTCGCCGCAGCGACGCGCGCACCTCCCGGTCGCGAGCGTCGGTCGGCGCCGGGAGCACCTGCACGGCTCCGCGGGCGTCGTCGGCGACCGCGGCCGTCAGCGGTGACCGATCGGCACCGCCGTCGTCTGGGTACTTCACCCTGCGGTCCACTCCCGCGAGCGCGCCGAGGTCCGGCAGGTCCCAGTCGGCGTCGACGACGGCGACCGCTCCGCGCGGGTGGTCCTCATCAGCGTCGCCGTCGCGGGCGCCGAACGCACGCGCCAGCCCGAGCGCCGTCGTCGTCTTTCCCGTGCCGCCCTTGCCGCCGGTGACCGCGAGCATGGGGCGGCTGCGTCGCTATCGGATTTCAACCCTCGCGGCCACGCGCCCGGTGACGGGGAGCGAAACCGAAGCGCCGAGCCCGCGCGTCAGTCGTGACAGCAGCCGCCGGCCTCGCCGCCGAAGTCGACGGCGAGCGGCTCGGAGATAGCTTCGTTCAACGTCTCCAAGCGGTCCTGCAAGTCGTCTTGCGCTTCGACGTAGTCCTGCATCACCGGCAGCGAGTGCAGTTCCTGCTGGGCGGCCTGCACCTTCTCCATCGTCTCCTGGTCGGCTTGCCCGGCCTGCTTGGCCACCGCGAACTCCTGTCGGAGCTGTTCGAACTCGGCGATGCGCGCTTGCGCTTCGTCGTCGTTCTGGACGGCCGCCTTCGCCTCCTCGAAGCGCCGATAGGCGGGAGAGTCGGCGACTGCGGCGCCGAGATCCGCTGCCAGCGACTCGACGGCGTCGTCAGTTGTCGCCGGCTCCGACGAGTCGGTCTCGATGCTCATATGCCGAATTGGAATCGGTCGCTGTTAAGCCTCGCGGCTGGGGAACAGCCAACGGACTGCGCACTCACTCGCGCGACTGCGGTCGAGAGGGAGAGAGCCGCGAGCCGCGTCGCGAGTCACCTCGGCCGTCACGTCGCGACCGCGTACCCGCCGGCGGCGACGGTGACGGCGACCACCAGGATCGTCCAGGTGCGCGGCGTGTCGAACGAACCGTAGGGGCCCCCCTTGCGGGTGAACAGGTACGCGAAGTAGACGACAACGGGGGCGATCCGGGCGGGCGTCGACACCGGTATCCCCGCGATGAGGTCGAGTCCGAGCGTTAACGCGATCGCACCCACGGCGGCCGCGCCGGCGACAGCGAGGTCCTCGCGCGCGTCGGAGAGATCCATCTGCATGGAGATGTGCAAACCGCAAGTAATCGGTGTCGGTTCGACACCGTTGCAGTACAGGTTCGACACCGGTGCGGCGCCGAACGGTGGATCGGCGGTTATTCGTCGGCGTCTTCGAGCTCGTCGACGAGCTCGTCGGCGTCAACGTCCACGTCGTCCATGTCGACGTCGTCGAGGGCCTCCTCGATGTCTTCGCCGCCCATGCCGCCGCCCATGCCGCCCATCATGCCGCCCATGCCGCCCATCATGCCGCCGGAGCCGTCGATGACTTCCTCGACGACGACGCGGTCGAGGTCGAGGCGGCCCATGATGTCCTGTGCGATCTGCTGCTTCGAGAACATCCACTGCTGGTTCATCTGCATCATCGGTGTCGCCTCGATGTACAGCGAGCGCTTGTCAACCTCCTCGGTCTCCGTCTCGCCCTCTTCGCCGTCCTCGACGGGGACCTCCTCTTCGACGGTCTCCTCCTCGATGCGGACCTCGGGGGTCTCCTGGAGGTACATGCCGATGAGGCCGGCGGCCTTCTCCTCGTCGTCGTCGACGTGCTCGAGGATCTCATAGTCGTACTCGAGGTCGTCGCCCGCGAGCGGATGGTTGAAGTCGACGCGCGAGCGCCCGCCGATGACCGTCTCGACGTAGCCCTGATCGCCGTCGATCGTGACCTGGGCGCCGGGGTAGCGGTCGTCCTCCGGGATCTTCTCGGCGCTGACGGTGCGCACGTCGTCGGGGTCGAACTCGCCGAACGCCTCGTCGGCGGGGACGGTGACGACGTTCGTGTCGCCGACCTCCTTCCCGATCAGGTCCTCGTCGACAGAATCGAACACGTGGCCCTCGCCGACGACGATGATTCGCGGGGAGAAGTCGTACTCGTCGTCGTCGATACCCGCCTCCTCGGCGACCTCCTTGTGGGTCGTGTCGACGACGCGTCCCTCCTCCTCGTCCTCGCCGGGGACGGTGCGGACGGTGTAATCCAGTCGGAGGAAGTCCCCGTTCTGGATCCCGTCCGCGGCCCCGTCGGTTTCGGTCTCGGCGTCCTCGCTCGCATCATCGCCGGCGTCGGCGGCGTCTGCCGCCTCAGCCTGCTCTTCTTCGCTCATGTCCGCACCGTCGCTCGTGCGCTTCTTAACAGTCACGTTTCGGTCGGAGGAGCGAACTGCCCGAATGCAGTAGAATCGACGCGTGATCCGCCGGACGCGTCGCCAGCCGTCGCGGCACCCTTTTGCGCCGCGCCGCTCATCGCCGTCGTATGTACGAAGTGGAACTGAAAGTGCGCGCCGACCACGACGATCTGCGCGCACACCTCGCCGAGATCGACGCGGAGCGCGTTCGACGCGTCCGGCAGGTCGACACCTACTACGACGCCCCGCACCGCGACTTCGCCGAGACCGACGAGGCGCTCCGCGTCCGCCGCGAGACGGGCGTCGATGCCGAGGGCGTGAACGCCGGAGGCGCCGGCGGCGCTATCGAAGGCGCCGACGCCGCCGACATCGAGACGAAGATAACATACAAGGGCCCGCTCGTCGAGGCCGAGTCGAAGACCCGCGAGGAGTTCGAGACCGCCGTCGCCGACGGCGACGCAGCGGCGGGGATCCTCGACGGTCTCGGGTTCGCCCCCGCGGCGACCGTCGAGAAGGACCGCGAGTTCTTCGCGGTCGACGGCTACACCGTCACGCTCGACGAGATCGCGGACTTGGGACAGTTCGTCGAGGTCGAACGCGAAGTCGCGGCCGACGAGATCGAACCCGTCCGAGAGGAGGCAGCCGCACTCCTTCGGACGCTGGGACTCGACCCGGACGACCAGATCCGAACCTCGTACCTCGGACTGCTCCTCGCGGCGCAAGATATGCCAAATAATACTTCCGGGTAATCGGCCGGTGTGAAACTCTTTCCGCAAGTTATACTGCGGCCCGATACCTCCGAGCCGATAATGAGGAATATCCAGGTCTCCGAACTCGACCGACAAGCGGTCGAGGACCAGGACGTAGAGATCGTCGAGCGAAAGGGAATCGGCCATCCGGACTCGATCTGCGACGGGATCGCGGAGGCGGTCTCGCGCGGCCTCTCACAGCTGTACCTCGACCGCGTCGGAAAGGTTCTCCACTACAACACCGACGAGACGCAGCTTGTCGCCGGCAACGCGTCCCCCTCCTACGCCGGCGGCGAGGTGATCGACCCGATCTACGTGCTCATCGTCGGCCGCGCCACGAAGGAATACGAGACGGACGACGGCCGAGAGCTGACGCTGCCTGTCGGCCGCGTCGCACTGGAGTCGGCTCGCGACTACCTCCGCGAGCAGATCCCCGAACTGGAGGTCGGCACCGACATCGTCGTCGACGTGAAAATCGGTGAGGGGTCGGGCGACCTGCAGGACGTCTTCGGTGAGGACGGCACACAGGTGCCGATGGCGAACGACACCTCCTTCGGCGTCGGCCACGCGCCGCTCACGGAGACCGAGCAGATCGTCCGCGAGGCCGAACGCGCCCTCAACGGCTCCTACGCTGCCGAGCACCCTGAACTCGGCCCCGACGTGAAGATCATGGGCAAGCGCGAGGGCGACCACATCGACATCACGGTCGCCGCAGCGATGATCGATGCGTACGTGAGCGACATCGACGAGTACCGCGAGGCGACCGAGCGCGTCGAGTCCTACGTCACCGAGCTCGCCGAGGGGTACACCGACCGCGACGTGAGCGTCGCCGTCAACACCGCCGACGACCTCGAAGAGGGGTCGATCTACCTGACGACGACCGGCACCTCCGCCGAGCAGGGCGACGACGGCTCGGTCGGCCGCGGCAACCGCGCGAACGGTCTCATCACCCCGAACCGCCCGATGAGTATGGAGGCTACCTCCGGCAAGAACCCCGTCAATCACATCGGGAAGATCTACAACCTCCTCTCGACGGACATCGCGGAGGCCGTCGTCGCGGAGATCGACGGCATCCGCGACCTCCAGGTCCGCCTGCTCTCGCAGATCGGCCGCCCTATCGACGAGCCCCACGTCGCCGACGCGCAGGTCGTCACCGAGGAGGGCGTTGCCGTCGCCGATATCGAGGAAGAGGCGACCGCCATTATCGACGAGCGCCTCGAGAACGTCACCGACGTGACCCGGCGCGTCATCGAGGGCGAGCTCTCGACGTTCTGATAGGCGTCGTCACTCGACCCGTTTTCGCGTTGGCTGACACCCAGCGACTGCTGTCTCGCGCGGCGGTGTCACCGGGAGTTTCGCTGCTCGCCGCGCGGTCGTCGTCAGACCACGCCGTGGCTGGTGCCGTCTTCGGATAAGAAGTCTCGCGGCGACACCGTCCGATCGTCGCCGTTTCCAACTGTCCCCCTGCCCTCAGCCGTCCGCGAGTTCGCGTGCGAGAAACGTCGCGATGTCCGTATCGGCCGACTCCACGAACCGAGTGACCTCGTCGCCGTCGGCGTCGAACACGATCACCGTCGGGATGTACTCGACACCGTACTCGGTCATTCCCGGCCCTTGTTTCTCGCCGTCGACCTTCTCTACGGGGAACTGCTCGATGCGGTCGGCCGGGACGCCCGCGGCACCGAGTGCGGCCGCGAACTGGGGGAGCTGCTGCGTGCAGTCGGGACACCAGTCGCCGCCCCACACCTTGTACGTCAGCCCGTCAGCGCCGAGGGCGGCAGCGGTGTCCGGCTCGATCTCGGCGCCCGCATCGGGATCCATCGTCGAAAGCGTCGTGCTCATGTCTCTTCGTGGGTCGCACGCCGAGTTAAGCGCCACGCCGGCGGCAGCTCCGACAGCGCGTTCGTGCGCGGCGATCGCCCGAGGGCTTGCCGCTGACTCGGGAGCATTTACGCCTCACGCGAGTAGCGGGGGGTATGGACGATTCGGTACTCGACACCATCGGCTCGCCGCTGGTCAGGGTCGATTCGCCGCCAGGCGCGACCGTGGCGGCGAAGCTGGAGTCGCGCAACCCCGGGGGATCGGCGAAGGACCGCCCCGCGGTGCGGATGATCGAGCGCGCCGAGGCCGACGGGACACTGGAGCCGGGCGACACGCTCGTGGAACCGACCTCGGGGAACACCGGTATCGGGCTCGCGATGGCCGGCGCCGCGAAGGGGTACGACGTGACCGTCGTCATGCCCGCCTCGAAGAGCGAGGAGCGCCGCCGGATCATGGTCGCTTACGGCGCCGACTTGGAGCTGGTCGACGGCGGCATCGACGCCGCGAAAGAGCGCGCCGACGAGCTTGAGGCCGAAGGGATGGTGCAACTCCGACAGTTCGAAAACGGCGCCAACCCCGGAGCTCACTACGAGACCACGGCCCCGGAGATCCTCGACCAACTCGGGGGACGGACACCCGACGCGCTCGTCGCCGGCGTCGGCACCGGCGGGACGATATCGGGGATCGGGCGACGCCTCCGCGAGGACTTCCCCGCGATGGACGTGGTCGCCGTCGAGCCCGAGGATTCCGCGGTGCTCTCGGGGCGAAAGCCGGAGTCGGACTCGTTTCAAGGGATGGGTCCGGGATTCGTCAGTCCGAACCTCGACACGGATCTGCTCGACGGCGTGCTCACCGTCGGCCTGGACGAGGCGGAGGCCGAGTGCCGGCGGCTCGCCCGAGAAGAGGGGATCCTCGTCGGGCAGTCCTCAGGCGGCTCGAACCTCCGCGCCCGCGACGTGGCCGCCGCCTTCGCCGCCGGCGACGACCCGGACTACCACGACGTGGCGCTCGACGGCTGGCAACCGCGCGACGACGGCCACGTCGGCGTCGCCCGCGACGATCCGCTGGTACTCACGGTGTTCTGGGACTCCGGGGAGCGCTACATGTCGACTGGGCTGTTCGACTGAGGCCTGCGAGCGGTGGTCGCCGCTCGTTCACTCGTCGAACTCCCCCCGCGTGACTCGGACGCCGACCGTCTCCTCCACGTCCCGGAGGTCGTACTCCGGCAGCTCGGCGTCGTCGCTGCGCGCGAGGAACATCGGCTCGACGAGCCGACCGTCGTCGAGGCCGTACAGCTTCAGGAAGCGGTCGGTCTCCTCGCGGCGAACGGCGTCGTTGCGGACGGCCGTCGCCAACGGCCGCGAGAGCCACTCGTCGTCGGTGATCGACGGCTCCTTGATCAGCACCTCGTCGACGAAGCGAACGAGGTACCAGTTGAGGTCGTTACACAGCGACACCGCGGCGCCGAGGCTGACGGTGTCGAGCGCGATGGCGTTCTCGAACGGGGAGCGGAGGTCGTACGTCGCGAGCGCCTCTCGCGCCGTCTCCCGCGAGAGCAGCTCGTACCGGAGGTCGGCCTCGAGGTCGCCGACGAGACAGACCGTGGTCATACCTCCGGGTTGCCGCCGCCGGGCAAAGCGGTTACGCTCCGCGTACGCCACCGGCGTCAGCGCCGAGTCCGGGTCCGGATCCGGATCCGACGCGCGGCGGCGCTAGTCGCCGGCGGCCCACTCCAGCGCCGCCCGCAGATCGTGGTTCGGCGGCGAACAGGTGAAGTCGCGGCAGGCGTACGCCGTCGGCGCGCCGTCGCGGGCGTCGCGCCCGTGCCAGATCGGCGGCACATCGGCCAGCCCGAGGTCGTCGACCCACGCCGCGACGCCGTCGGCGGTCGGTGGCCGCGGTGCCACGACGACGCCGGGGAGGTACCGACTTGCGAGCGTGTCTCGCCACTCCTCGGGCACCCCGTCGGACGCGAGCGTGAGTTCGAAGGGGCCGCTCTCGGCGCGGGCGGCCGCGAGTGCCAGCGTGACGTGTTCCAGCGGCGACGCGGTCACGTCGTCCGCGTGGGTCGCAAGCGCGTCGCGCGCGACTTCGGCGAACGCCTCGTCGGGTGCGAACAGGTCGAGATCGAGCAATAGCCGTGTCGCGACGCCGAGGCTGGACGGAGTGGAGGCGTCCGTCGGCTCCTGCGGCCGCACGACGAGCTCCTCACCGTCGGCCGGCGTGGAGTAGATCGTCGCGTCGTCGGCATCGTAGAACGCCTCGACCACGGTTCGACCGAGATCGAGCGCGAAGCCGAGGTGACCCACGTCGCCGGTAACCCCGTACAGATCGAGCGCCGCCCGTCCCAGGTAGGCGTAGTCCTCGAGGTAGCCGACGCCCTTCACTTCGCCCTCGCCGACGGCGTCGCCATCGCGCTCGATGTATCGGCGGCTGAGCCGCTCGCCGTCCCACAGGTGCTCTCGTACGAACCCGAGCGCGTCGGCGCCGCGCTCGGCGAGGTCCGGATCGAGGGTTCGACCGGCAGCGGCGAACGCCGAGACCGCGAGACCGTTCCACCCCGCGAGCACCTTTTCGTCCCGGGGCGGCCGCTCGCGTGTCGCTTCGCGATGGTCGAACAACGCCGTCCGCGCCCTCATCAGCCGTTCGCGCACGGTCTCGACGGGCAGGTCGTACGCGTCGGCGAGCTCCTCGACCGGGGCCGCGCGGGTGAGCACGGTCGTTCCGCGCTCGAAGTTGCCGCCGTCTTCGACGCCGAATCGGTCGCACACCAGTTCGACGTCGTCTGACTCGAACTCCCGATCGGCGGCTGCGAGCGCCTCCGCGACGGACTCCGGCGTCCAGACGTAGAACTCCCCCTCTCCCTCGCCGGAGTCGGCGTCGAGCGTTCCGTAGAAGCCGCCGTCGGGGTGGGACAGCTCCCGATCGAGGAACGCGAGCGTCTCGCGGGCGACGGTCGCGTATTTCGGCCGACCGAGCAGGCGGTGGGCGTCA
The DNA here is from genome assembly GCF_030127145.1 of Halobaculum halobium. Taxonomy (NCBI): domain Archaea; kingdom Methanobacteriati; phylum Methanobacteriota; class Halobacteria; order Halobacteriales; family Haloferacaceae; genus Halobaculum; species Halobaculum halobium. The sequence continues at coordinate 782,835 of NZ_CP126158.1, read as the reverse complement.
AGGAAGACGCGCGCCAACTCGGCGTTGTCGTACAGCATCTTCTCGAAGTGGGGGACGACCCACTCGCGGTCGGTGCAGTAGCGGTGGAAGCCGCCGCCGACCTGGTCGTAGAGCCCGCCGTCGGCCATCGCGTCGAGCGTCTCGACGGCGACGTTCAACGGCTCTTCGCGGCCACTTCGCGCGGACGCCTGCATGAGGAGGTCGATCCGCCCGGTCTGCGGGAACTTCGGCCCCTGGCGGCCGAAGCCACCGTGTTCGCGGTCGGCGCTTCGCAGCGCCGCCGTGACGGCGTCAGAGAGGACGTCGGCGTCCGGGAGGCCGCTCCGTTCGCCGTCGACCTCGGCTCTGTCGGCCGATTCAGCGGCCGCTCCGACGCCGTCAGCCGCCTCGGGCGTGTCGCCGTCACCACCGGTCGACTCCAGTTCGTCGCGGGCGGCGGCCGTCCACTGGTCGGCGCGCGCCTCCATGTCGGCGCGCTGGTCGGGGTCGTTCCACGAGTTCGCGATGTTGCGGCACACTTCGAGGAACCCCGGCATTCCCTGACGGCCGTCGCGCGGGAAGTACGTCCCGACGTAGAACGGCTTCCCCTCGGGCGTGAGCCACACGGACAACGGCCAGCCGCCCCGGCCATTGACGAGTTGGTTCACCGTCTGGTAGATCCGGTCGAGATCCGGTCGCTCCTCGCGGTCGACCTTCACCGGGACGAACTCGTCGTTGAGCACGTCCGCGACGGCCTCGTCCTCGAACGATTCTTCCTCCATGACGTGACACCAGTGACACGCGGCGTAGCCCACCGACAGGAAGATCGGCACGTCGCGCTCGCGGGCCGCCGCGAGCGCGGCGTCGTCCCACGGCTGCCAGTGGACTGGATTGTCCGCGTGTTGGCGCAGATACGGGCTGGCCTCCTCCTCCAGCCGGTTTCGCGCCGTCGGATCGGTCATTATCAGGCGGTCGGCGTCGGGAGGGATAAGCGGGACGGCCGCGGGTCGACACACACGCGAGACGGCGTGTCGACACGAGATAGCTATCCACGTGTGTGGATAATACGAGGCGCTGAGAGAGTAAGGTTTACACTCCGATGTATTATCCAGTCGACCATGTCCGAGACAGTGCTCCTCGTCGGCGGCGGCGGCCGCGAACACGCCATCGCCCGCGCGGTTGCGGACGACGCGACGCTGTACGCCTGTGCCGGCAACCGAAACCCCGGGATCGCCTCGCTCGCGTCCGGGTTCGAGCAGATAGACGAGCGAGACGCCGACTCGATCGTCGACTACGCGGCGGACGTCGACGCGGACCTCGCGGTGATCGGCCCCGAGTCCGCCTTGGAGGCCGGAGTCGCCGACGCGCTCGACGCCGCGGGCGTGTACACCTTCGGTCCGCGCGCCGACGAGGCGCGCATCGAGACGGACAAGGCGTTCCAGCGGCGGTTCATGTCGGAGCACGATATCCCGGGGAACCCGGACTTCGAGACGTTCGACTCGGCGGATGCGGCCGCCGAGTACGTCGCGGAGTACGACGGCGACGTGGCGGTCAAGCCCGTCGGGCTCACCGGCGGGAAGGGCGTCCGCGTAACGGGAGACCAGCTCACGACCGAGGCGGCCATCGAGTACATCCGCGACGCCGAGTGGGACGAGTGGGTGATCGAGGAGCGCCTCGTCGGCGAGGAGTTCACCGTGCAAGCGTTCGTCGCGAACGGTGAGGTGCGCACGACGCCCGCGGTGCAGGACCACAAGCGCGCATATGAGGGCGACGAGGGGCCCAACACCGGCGGGATGGGCAGCTACTCGGACACGGATCTGACGCTGCCGTTCATGACCGACGCGGACTACGACGCCGCCGTCGAGATCATCGACGCTGTCGTCGACGCGCTCCCCGAGTACAAGGGCGTCCTCTACGGGCAGTTCATGCTCGGCGCGGACGGGCCGAAGGTGGTGGAGTTCAACGCCCGATTCGGCGACCCCGAGGCGATGAACACGCTACCGGTGCTCTCGACGCCGTTCCTCGACGTGCTCACGGCGGCCCGTGACGGCGAATCGCTGCCCGACCTGGCGTTCTCCGGGGAGGCGACGGTTTGCAAGTACGCGGTCCCGGCCGGCTATCCGGTCGAGCCCGACGCAGGCGCTCGAATCGAGGTCGACGACTCCAGCGTCGGCGACGCGCTGCTGTTTTACGCGAGCGTCGACCAGCGCGAGGACGGGCTGTTCACGACCACCTCGCGGTCGTTCGCTGTCGTCGGCCTCGGCGGTTCCATCGCGGCGGCGGAGGCGGACGCGGAGGCCGCGCTGTCGATGATCGACGAGGGATTCCACGTCCGACACGACATTGGAACCGCCGAGCTGGTGCAGTCGCGGATCGACCACATGGCGGAAATCCGCGGGGAATAGTCGGCGGGTTGCGCCCCGAGAGCTGTTCGGCGTCCTCGGGTCGGGCCTCTGAACGGTTCAAGCTGTCCAGACGCATCGCTCCCGCTCGGCTGCTGGCGAACACGTGACGCATCACGGCGGGGGTCCGGATCGCTCGCGTCACGAGTTTCGCGGCGCGGTCCGGGGCGGTGTTCACCGCACGAGTGCGCTGGCCCCGTGATCGGTGAAGAACTCTCGCCCGTGCGGTCCGCCGCGAAACGCGCGAGATTCATTACCGCCGGCGCCGACGCGTCTGGTGTGAGCGACGACGACGCCGACGGAGAGGGGGCGCCTGCGCGCTACGACCGGCTGGAGCGACATCCGACGCCGGACGGGCGCAACTCCCTGCGCCACTGGACCGACGCCAAGTCGCCGATCAGGGTCGCCGTCAACTATCTCGTCGTCTGGCTGATCCGGATCTCGCCGAGCCTCCGGCTCAAGTCCTGGCTCCTCCGCCAACTGGGCGCGACTGTCGGAGAGGGGGTCTCCTGGGGGCTAGAGGCGACCCCGGACGTGTTCTGGCCCGAGCGCGTCGCGCTCGGTGACGACGTGATCGTCGGTTACGACTCGGTGTTGCTGTGTCACGAGTTCCTCCAGGACGAGTACCGCCTCGGCGACGTGGTCGTCGGCGACCGCGCCATGCTCGGCGCGAAGGTGACAGTGTTACCCGGCGTCCACATCGGCGAGGACGCCCAGGTCGCGGCGAACTCCCTCGTCGCCGCCGACGTCCCACCGGGCGCGACGGTCGCCGGCGTCCCGGCCGAACCGGTCGAGCGAGGGGAGCGCAGCGCCGACGGCGACGAGTCGCGCGAGAACTGAACTGAACTGAACCTGCCGCTCGCTGCTCCGGGCTGCACGCCCCGACTATTCGCGGAGCCGGACAACGCCCTCGGTGAACGCCCGACGGTTGGGAACCACGTACTCCGCACCCTCGCTTTCCACGTGAGTGACGAACACGCTCACCTCTTGAACGACGCCGTCCGTGTCGCCGATTCGGACGCGGTCGCCGATGCTGTACGGCTGCTGGAGCAGGAGGTAGAAGCCGGCGGCACCGCACGCGAGCAGGTCGCGGAAGGCGAGCCCGCCGAACAACACCAGCGCGAAGCCGTAGGTACCCAGCAGGACGACCAGCGCCGCGGTGTCGACGCCGATCTGCCCGAGCGCGACGAGCACCGCGATAAACACCACCGACCACTTGGCGATCGACGGGACGATTCCGGCCTGCGGGAGCTTCACGCCGCGCAGGCGGTCGTTGATCAACAGTTCGACCTTATCGCCGACGACGAGACCGACGATGAGCACGAGAACGGCGAGAAACAGCGAGGGGAGAAACTCGGCGGCTTGGTTCCAGAACGTCGAAATGTAGCGCACCCGGGCGATGGTGAGCGCGACGATGAGCCCGAGGATGAAGATGAAATACCCCGAGAGGTTCGCAACGAGCGAGACGGTTGAGGTGCCGAACTCACGAGCGGTCCGTTCGAACGCCGTCCCCTCGATTGTCTCCGGAACGCCGGCGCCGACGAGGATCCGACGGTTCACGCGAACGACGAGGTAGCCGAGGAACGCGGCGAGCACGATCACGCCGAGCGCCAGCCACAGGCGCGCAGGAAGGCTCGTCAGGGCCGACCGGACCGCGTCGCCCGGCGATTGAAGCGGCGGTGCAGCGGTCGTGACGGCGCTCAACGCGGTCCACGGCGCACGCTCAGCGGCCAGTGTGAGACTCGCATCGGTCATGCGTCAGTACTCCTCCGGGTCGAGTTCAAGCACGAGGCGACCGCCCTTGAACGCACGGACGAGCCCGTCCGATTCCGAGAGCACGATCGCGATCGCGTTCGTGTCGCGGGTGATCGCGCCGCCGGCCATGTGTCGCGCGCCCAGCCCTTTCGGGATGTCGACGCCTTCAGCTCCCGGCTCCAGGTAGCGGTAGGCGGAGACGATCTTCCCCGAGTCGCTGATGACGAACGCGCCGTCGAGCCGGGAGAACTCCTTGAGCATCACGTTCACGATGGGGTCGCCGACGTGGACGTGGCTCTTCTCGAAGGGGTTGTAGCTCAGCGGCCGGGACTTGTTCATCACTTTGCCGGCGTCGCCGACGACGAACAGCGCGCCGACGGGCTTGCCCTTCTGGCCTTTCTTGCCCAGTTCGATCGCCACGTCGAACACGTCGCGCACGACGTTCGGGTCCGCGCGAGAGTTGGCGAACAGGTCGTAGATACCCGAGTGCATCGACTCGGTGACGGGCGTGCGGATCACGCCGTCGATCGGGTCGTCGAACACGCCGACCGCGCACGCGACCACGTCGCCTTCAACGCAGTAGCCGTGGTCCATCGCCCCCTCGACGCCGAAGCGGATCCGGTCGCGGACGTTGTCGAATTCCAGCGGAAGTTCCACGTAGCGGTCCGCGTCGTGGTCGTTCTCGGGCGCGACGACGACGGCCTGCTCGCCGTCGAGCTCGCGGAAGTCCTCGTACGTCGATCCGTTCGGTGAAAAGAGGAACACCCCGTCGACGTCCGCGACGAGGTCGACGAGGAGATCGGCCGAGGTAGTCATAATGTGAACATTTCGGGGCCTGTTGATATCGGTTTCGGCACCGTCGTGCGGCCGTCTTGCATTCGGCCGTCGCGACCCGTCCCCTTCGTCCCCGTTCTGTTCGCCGCCCTATCAAGGTGCGAATGCAACGATCGTCGCGACGCACTGCGCGGGACCGGATTCGAACCACGGTCGTTCCGCTCACCTCCTTCGCCTCACTCCCTGCTTCGAATCCGTCCTGCTCGTTCGTCGCTGCGCTCCTCACTGCGCGGGACCGGATTCGAACCGGCGGACCTCTACAGGACAGCGTCCTAAGCGCTGCGCCGTTGGCCTGGCTTGGCTACCCGCGCTCGCCACACAGTATCCAGAATCACGGTAAGTAGCTGTCGGACCGGGGCGACGATTTATCAGCTCCCGCCCCGAATTCGGCACCGATGTACCGCGCCAGCGACGAGGTGGAACACGAGGAGTGGCTCGCCAGACTCCGACGCGCCGCCGAGTCGCTGGAGCTCTCGCCCGAGGCCCGCTCAAACGCGACCGATATGTTCCTATCCGCCGTTCCCGAGGAGGATCGGTCGAAACCTGCGATGGCCGCGGCTGCGCTGTACGCCGGGGCGCTCATCGCCGGCGACGAGCGCCCGCAGACCGCGGTGGCCGATGCGATGGACGTCACCAGGCTCTCGGTCCAGCAACACTGGAAGGGCGTGCTCGAGGACGCCGGCTTTCGACCGCCGTCGTGGTGACGTGCCGAGCGGAGACGACCGCAGCGGAGGGGCGGGCCGGCCGCGGTTCGGTCCGGTCAACGGGATCGCAGGCTACTCTGTGAGCAGCCGGTAGGCGAGCAGCGCCAGTCCCGTGAAGCCGATCAGTTGGCCGAGTAGGAACAGGGCCCCGCCGACGTAGGCGAGTTCGCTCCCCGGGTCTCGGCCCGCCAGGCGGATCGCTTGATAGCCGAGCAGGAGCGCGACGACACCGACGAGGATCAACTGCGTCGCTCGCGATCGCCGCGCCAGCCAGCCGGCCGCGGCGTCGGCACCGGCCATTACTCCGTCACTCCGCGTCCGGCGGCTCCGTCCCGCGTCCCTCGCGGTCGGGCGTGAGAGTCCCGTGCCGGTCGATCTCGCCGCGGACGATCCGCGTCGACGAGATCCGGTCGCCGTCCTCGGCGGGCACGTGGTCGACGACTTCGATCCGGAGGCTTGGCAGCCCCTTCTGCTCGCGGATCTCGTTGACTCGCTCGGCTCCCGACTGCGTCTCCGGGGAGACGATCAGCGCGTCGAACCCCGGCTCGACGGCGATTCCGGTCGGCTTCGTCAGTTCGCGGATCTCGTATCGCTGTCCGTGTTCGGCCGCGAGCGGTGCGAGTTCGTCGTCGAGGTCGCGCTTGCGGTCCGCGAACGCACGGACGTACCGATCCGTGTGGCGGGTCTTCGGGGCGAGTTCGTCGGCGGTGAGGCCGACGGTGAGGTCCCCGAGCTCGAACGCGCGCTCGAACAGCGCGCGGTGGCCGTCGTGGACCGGGTCGAATGTCCCGCCCAGCGCGACGTTCATACCCGGGCGTGGATGCCCCGACACCTAAATGCGACGTTACCCGTCCTCCTCCCGATCCGTCTCGACGGAGATGCTGACCGGCTCGGCCGTCTCCGTCGCGGACGCCCCGTCGCCTGTCAGCCGGGAGTCGAGCGTGAACACGGCGTTCAGCTGGTCTTGTACCTGCCCGACCGCGCCCTCGACGAGCGCGGCGGGCTCGATCGCCTCGTACTCGTAGGGATTATTCCCTGCGCCGGAGGACTCGCGCTTCGTCCGAGTGACCGTCTCCTCGTCGTGAAGCTCCGCGAGCGCCTCGCGCACGGTGCTGGGGTAGAGCCCGGTTCCGTCGGCGACTTCCTCGCTCGTAGATCCGGGGTGCTCGCGGAGGTACACGTAGATCCGCGCCCGCGTCTCGGTGTCCAGCAGCCACGCCAGCAGATCGACGATGCGCTCGTCGAAGCCGTCAGCGACGTCGCTCGCACCGGACTCGAGCCGCTGAGCCGCCTCGCGAAGCTCCTCTCTGGGGGCGTTTTCGTCGTCACCGTCAGACTCGCCGCCGTCTTCGGGGGCCTCGTCGGTAGCCATGTGTCCTATTTCGCCGGTCAGAACTCCGCAGGGAAAACCCCGTCGCCGATCCCCGCGGCGGCGCCCGATCCGCTGTGAGTCGATCCGTCCGAGTCTACTCGGCTCCGACTCCGCCGCCTACGCGTCGTGCTCGTCGATCAGGAGATCGCGACACAGGGCGTCGATGCCCGCGTCCTCACGGATCCGACGCTGGCGTGCGGCGCCCGACTCGCGTTCGAACAGGAACCGCAATCCCTCGATGTCGAGGCGGTCACACTCGCGGTCGACGACCGTCGCCAGGTCGACGACAGAGTCGCCGTCGCGGTCGACGAAGTCGGCCTCGCGTCCGTGCCGCACGGCCCGCCACTTGTTCTCGTCGAGTAGCTCCCGGCGAAGTCCTCGCTCTCCGTCGGCGGTGGCGTCGCCGGCCGTCGGATCGGATTCGTCCTCGTAGCGCTCGGCCAGATCGACGACGAGCGCGTGGACGTACTCCACGAACGCGCAGACGATGTCCGGGTCGGACTGCCCGTCGGGCGTGCGCACCTCGACGGTGCCGTGTCCCGTGTGCGGACGCACGTCGAACCAGACTTCGCCACGGTCCTCGATCGAGCCGTGCTCGACCATCTGTCGCTCGAAGCGGTCGTACGCCTCGAAGTCCGCGAAGTAGCCGGGCATCCCGGTGTTCGGGAGGGCCTCGAATACCTTCGCCCGTGCGGACGCGAGACCCGTGTCGAAGCCGTTCCAGAACGGCGAGTTCGCCGATAGCGCCAACAGCGGGGGAAGCGACCAGCGCACCTGATTGGCGATCCACGTCGCTTTGTCCGCGTCGTCGACGCCGACGTGGACGTGGAGGCCGGCGGTCGTGTTGCGGTGTTGCGGGTACTGGATCCGGTCCAGCTGCGATCGGTACCGGGGCTTTTCGGCGTGGTCGAGTTCGCGCCAGACCGCCGCCGGGTGGAGTCCGGCGCCGGCAACCTGCAGGCCGTACGAGTCGGCGTGGTCGACGAGCGCCTCTCGAACGTCGACGACGTGGTCGCGGACCGCTCCGGAGTCTTCGATCAACGGCGTCTGGGTCTCGATGACGAATTTAAACAGCTCGTGATCGATGCGGCCCGCGAGCGGCTCGGGTGGCTCGCGATCCCCGTACACGAGCTGGTCGCTCCCGGAGGTCGGCCGCCCCTCGCCGTCGACGACGTAGAACTCCTCTTCGACCCCAAGCGTGCCCATCCGCTCGAACGGCGACGCCGAACCCGTGTCCATCGCAGACGGCTTCGGCGTGCCGTGATAAATATGTCTGGAAACCGGGGGCGAATGACGGGTCGCTGTCGTGACGGGGTCGAGGGGCCGAACGTTCAAATCGGATCCCGCGACCACCGTTCACCGGACGCATCTGCGTTCGGTCGCGCCCGTCCACGCACAGGTTCAAGGAAGCGCGCAGGCGCAAAGCGAGGGGCCGGACGCGCAGTCCGCGTCGCCGTGCGTCGGCACGGCCGAGCACCGATCGCGATGTACGCGTCGAGAGCGACCGGGTTACCGCGGCGTCGCGACGACGCCGAGGTGGTCCTCGTGGAAGCGGTCGAGCCGACGCGTCTCGACGATCTCGTACGCGTCCGTGAGTTCCGCGAGCACCTCGTCGAACACGTCGTCTGGAGCCGCGGCCACGTCCTCCGAGCGCGCCTTCACCGCCAGGATGAGTCGACCGTCGTCGGCGAGGAACCGTCGATTTCGAACGGCGACGGCCGCTTGCCCGCGCGTGGCCACGTCCTGCACGAGCACATCGCAGTCGGCTTCGACGACGTGCGCGTACGTCTCTGGCCGGCGGGCGTCCTTGAGCAGCGGAAAGAGCGTCGGACGCGACTCGCAGACGTCGAGCAGGTCGCGAACCGGCCGCGGCGAGAACTCCACGGCGTACGTCGGCCCGGCGAAATCCGCCACGTGACTGACGGTGGTGCCGTTCGCGGCACCGAGGTACAGCACCGTCTCGCCGCCCACGAGGCCAGTGTTCATCCCGAGTTCGAGCATCCCACCGAGCTTCGAGCGGGCGGCGTCCCACGCGCGCCACTCGCCGTCGGTCGGCTCGCCGTACACCGGCTCGCCGCGGGTCGACAGGCGCGCCCGACCGTCGAACTCCCGGCGTTCGACACCCGCGGGAAGCGACTCACCACCGTCGGGAGCGCCGTTTCGGCCACCAGCGCCCGCGTCGTCACTCATCTGTGGCCCCCCCGTCATCGCTGGCAGCGCCACCATCGCCGGCACGGGCGCGGATCGTCCGCATCCGGTCGTCCAACTCCGCCTCCAACTCGGGGCGGTAGTCGCCGGAGTAGTGGTCGATGCGGGCGGCGATGCTCAGCTTCCCGGCGAGTGCGCGGGAAGCGGAGCCGCGGTCCTCGGGTCGAGTACCCCGGACATACTCGTGAGTGTAGATGACACCGTGTTTCGGCGACGATCCGTGTCCGCGTAGATGCGCGAACAGCGCGTCCTCGGCGCCGAGCACCTGCACCGTCCCCGAGGGTTTCTTCGCGAGCGTCTCCAGCCCGCCGGCCAGCGAGATGAGGCGCGCGGCGAGCACGGGGCCCGCGAGCGCGGCGAGGTTCGGCGCGGCGACGGGGGCGCGCGACTCGATGAACGTCTCGAGTTCGTCGGCTTCGCTGTCGAGATCGACGACGCGACTCGCGAGCGCGATGACGCGCTCCTCGGCTGGCCCCTCCGAGTCGCGCGCGGCGAGGTCGTGACAGCCGTCGACGCCGGTACCGGCGTCGGGGAACAACGTCCCCGCCCACTCGGCGACGCGTTCGGCGAGTTCGTTGGCGACGCGTTCGGCGTCGTCCATCGCGCGCACCGCATGGAGCAGTTGCCTGTCGTCGGCGCGCTCGCGCTCGTCCACTGCTGCACGCGCAGCCTCGACGGTGGTGTCGCGGAGCTTCGCGTAGTAGTTCTCGTCGTCGGTTGCGAAGCCGGAAGCGACCGCGAGCGCGGGCCAGTCGGCCGGCGTGTCGGCGTCGCCGTCGCGGACGCGGTCGGCCGGCGGGTTCTCGTCGCCGCCGGCGAACCACGCCCGGGATGCGGTCTCCGGAACACTCTCGTCGGTAGTCATGCACGCTCGTTCCCCGCGCCGGTTCATGAGCGTTGTCTCCGCGGCTCGCAATGCGAACCGAGCGGCCTTTGACTGCGCCGGTGGACTTCACGGGCATGCACCAGCCGGAACTCGACGAGATGAACGCGCCCGAGGTCGGCGAACTCACGCCCCCGTCGCGAACCCTCATGGGGCCGGGCCCGAGCGACGTTCACCCGCGCGTCCTGCGCGCGATGAGCACGCCGCTCGTGGGGCACCTCGATCCGTCGTTCATCGAGATCATGGATGAGACGCAAGCGCTGCTCCGGTACGCGTTCCGAACGGACAACCAGTGGACGATACCCGTCTCCGGTACGGGCTCGGCGTCGATGGAGGCCGCCATCGGAAATCTCATCGAGCCCGGCGACACGATGCTGGTCCCGACGAACGGGTACTTCGGCGGTCGGATGGCAGAGATGGCCCGGCGCGCCGGCGGCGACGTGGTCGAGGTCGACGCGCCGTGGGGCGAGCCGCTCGCCCCCGTCGACGTGCAGACCGCGTTCGACGAGCACCAGCCCGACGTGTTCGGGTTCGTCCACGCGGAGACCTCGACGGGCGTCCGCCAGCCTGCCGTGCCGGAACTGACGAGCATCGCCCACGACCACGACGCGTACGTGATCGCCGACTGCGTGACCTCGCTGGGCGGCGTTCCGCTGAAAGTCGACGACTGGGACATCGACGCGGCGTACTCCGGCCCTCAGAAGTGTCTGTCGTGCCCGCCGGGGGCGTCGCCGCTGACGCTCAACGACCGCGCGATGGACAAGGTGCTCTCGCGCGAGGAACCCGCGCGCTCGTGGTATCTCGACCTCTCGTTGCTGGAAGGATACTGGGGCGAAGCGCGCGCGTACCACCACACCGCGCCGATCACGAACGTCTACGCGCTGCGGGAGGCCCTGCGTCTCGTCGCCGAGGAGGGGATCGAGTCGCGCTGGGCGCGCCACCGATCGACCGCCGGCGCCCTGAAGGCGGGGGTCGAGGCGATGGGTCTCCGACTGAACGCGGCCGACGAGTACTGGTTGCCGAGCCTCAACGCGGTTCGCGTCCCCGCGGGGGTCGACGACGGCGCGGTCATCTCGGATCTGCTGGACGGCTACGACCTGGAGATCGCCTCCGGACTCGGCGACCTTGCGGGGGAAATCTTCCGCATCGGCTGCATGGGTCACTCCGCGCGCCCGGCGAACGTCTCGCTGCTCGTGTCCGCACTCGGGCAGACGCTCGCCGAACACGGCGCCGACGTCGACGTCGGCGCTGGCGTCGAGGCGACCGCCGAGCGGCTGTAACGACGAGCCAGGGGCGCCGTCGCCGACTCGGCCACCGAGTTCAAGTGGCCGGGACGGCCACCGGTCGCCTGTATGGACGAGGTACTCGAGGCCGCAGAACTGGTGGCGGACTCGGAACTGGAGGGGGTAGTCGTCTGGCTGTTCCGCGTGATAGGTATCCTGCTCGCGCTCGCCGGCGTTGGGCTGTGGCTGTTCACGCAGTCCGGACTGCTGTGGCTCCCCGCGATCCTGATCGCGGTCGGCGTCCTTCTCGCGGTGATTCCCGGCGTGCTGTTGGAACTGCTAGAGCTGTTCGGGTAGGGAGCGACGTTCGATCGGTCCCGCCAACGGAGACCCGCCGGGCGCTTTTTGCCAGTGGCGCGCCAACAGGCAGCTGACATGTACGAGGATATCCTGCTGGCGACGAACGGCGGCGTCGCCTCGATCAACGCCACCGAGCACGCACTGGACCTCGCCGCGGATCGCGCCCGACTGCTCGACGACCTGGACATCGCCGTCGACCGGGAGGCGACGTTGCACGCGCTGTTCGTCGTCGACGAGGCGGCGATCACGACGTACTCCGGCGACGAGTACGTCGACGGCCACGAGGGGCCGGAGTACGGCTTCGAAGAACTCGGCGAGGAGACGCTCGATGACGTGCGCGAGCGGGGGACCAGCTCGGGCGTCACCGTCGAAACTCACCTCCGACACGGCACGCCGGACGAGACGATCCTCGCTGTCGCCGACGAGGTCGACGCAGACCTCATCGTGGCGGGGAGCCAACGCCGGCCCGACGAGTACCGCATGCTCGTCGGGAGCGTCACAGAGCGCGTCGTGCGCGCCAGCGACCGCCCGGTTCTCGTGGTGAAGACGCCGGTCGACGAAAAGGGCGAGCCGATCGCGTGAGCTGGTCGCCGTCTGCGAGTTCGATCCCGACGGGGCCTACCACTCCCTGAGCGCGCTCGCCCCGTGGTACCGCCGGAGCACGCCGAGGAACGTGAGCGCCCCGAGCACGGCGAACCCGCCCCCGACAAAGAACACCGACTCCATCCCGACACTCCCCATCAGCCACCCGGCAGCGACGGGGCCGACGACCGACCCGGGGCGCCAGACGAGCTCTCGGATCCCGAAGCTCGACGCGACGCCGTCGCCGTCGCTCCCCTCGTCGGCGAACAGCGCCATGCTCGCGGGCTCGCGGAAGCTGTCGGCGATCCCGAGTCCTGCGTTCAACAGCAACAGCGGGAGAAACGCGGCCGAGACGGCTCCGAGCACCGGCAGCGTCGACGGAAGTCCGAGCATGTCGCCGAGGGCAGGCGTGAACGGCACCAACACCGCGACGACGCCGTAGGCGCCCCCGCCGGCGAAGACGAACAGCGCACGCCCGCTCGCGTCGGAGAGCCGTCCGGTGTACGGTTGGAGCAACATGTTCGTGAACTTCTCGGAAACCGTGATCACCGAGACGGCGAATGCGGGCATCGCCAGTCCGCCGCTGGCGGCGGCGTAACCGGCGAACACGGGGATCCAGTTGCGAACGAGCGTCACCGCGACGGAGTACTGCGCCCGAAAGGAGGTGAGCGTGAGGATCCGGCGGTTGAGCGCGAGGTCGGCGAACGGAAACCCCTCGACCCGGGTCTCGTCAGCAGACAGGAGCAGCGCTGTCGCGAGGAACGTGAGCACGTACAGCCCGGTGATCAGAAGGAACAGCTCGCGCGACCCGCCGAAGTAGTCGTAGAGCGCGCCGGCCGAGAGCCCGCCGACGATCGACGCCGCGAACGAGGCGGCGTTCGCCCGGCCGATCCGACTCGCGCGGGTACCCGTTGTCGCGAGTTCGCCCACGAGTCCGAGCGTCATCAGCCCCATCCCGGTGAAGACGACGCCCTGCATCGCCCGCACGGCGAGCAGCCCGGAGCCGTCAGTGACGACGCTGAACGCCGCGTACGTCGCGATTCCGATCACGAGCGTTCCGAGGAGCACGATCCGCTTGTCGTAGCGATCGCCGGCCCACGCGAGCGGGACGACGGCGACGGTTTGCGCGAGCGTGTAGGCGGTGTACAGCAGACCGAACGCGACCCCGTCGATACCGAGATCGGTCGCGATTTTGGGGAGCACGATGATGAGCGCGATGCTCCCGAAGCCGCCGGCGAACCGCGAGAGATACAACGTCCAGAACTGGAGCCGAGAGACGGAGCCGTCGGCGGAGTCGGCGGAGGAGCTCATGTCCTCGGCTTCGCGTGGGCGTTAAAATGAACGTCGAACGCGAACGGTCGTTAGCGAACGGGTGTTAGCTGACCGTCGTCACCCGTTCCTCGACAAGGCCGAGAGAGCGCTCAGTCTCGCCGCAGCAGCCGCTCGTCACGCTGTGCCTCGTAGAACGGGCTTGGAGGGAGTTGAACCCCCGACCGACGGATTAAGAGTCCGTCGCTCTCCCTGACTGAGCTACAAGCCCTTGCGTTCCAAGGATGCGAGGGTACGGTAAAATGCCTTCCGTTTCGCCGAGAGCGACGCGGCGACGAACATCACCGCTTAAGTGCCGTCCGTCCGGATTTCGCTCCACATGAGCACCGGGGTTACCGTCTCGTCGATGTCGACGTACGCCATTCTCGGCTGCGGGAGCGTCGGACACGCAGTCGCCGACGCGCTGACCGCAGAGGAGAAGGACGTGCTGATTCTCGACAAAGACGAGTCCCGGGTGGAGGCCCTGCGCGATCAGGACCTGAACGCCCAACAGCAGGACATCGCCGACGAAGGCGTCGTCGACGCGGTCGCCGACCGCAACGTGATCCTCATCCTCTCCTCGGACGTCGACGCCAACAAGGCGGCCGTTCGCGCCATCCGCGAGCGCGACGGCGACCAGTACGTCGTCGTCCGCGCGTCCGACCCGGTCAGCGAGGACGAGCTCGCAGATCTCGGCGCCGACGTGGTGATCAACCCCTCCACCGTCATCGCCGACTCCGCGCTCCGCTCGCTGGAGTCCGGCGAGTTAGAGTACAAGGCCCGCCAGCTCGCGGACATCTTCCGCGAGACGAAGGGGACGCTCGCGGTGCTGGCGCACGACAACCCCGATCCCGACTCCATCGCCGCGGCGGTCGCGCTCGCGGCGATCGCCACCGAGTACGGCGTCGAGGCTGACATCCTCTACGACGGGGAGATCGGCCACCAGGAAAACCGCGCGTTCGTCAACACCCTCGGGATCGATCTCCACCCCCGCGACGACGCGCGGCCGCTCTCGGAGTACGGCGCACTCGCGCTCGTCGACTATGCGGAGGCCGGCGGCAAGGAGATCGACGCCGACGTCGACGTGTACATCGACCACGACGAGCCCGAGACGGTGATCGACGCGACGTTCACCGACATCCGCAAGAACGTCTCCTCGACGTCGACCATCCTCACGAAGTACCTCCAGGAGTTCGATCTCTCGCCCGACGAGACGGTCGCCACCGCGCTGTTGTACGGCATCCGCGCGGAGACGGTCGACTTCAAGCGCGACACCACGCCGGCGGACCTGACGGCGGCCGCGTACCTCCACCCGTTCGCGAACCACGACACGCTGGAGGACGTGGAGTCGCCGAGCATGAGTCCGGAGACGCTTGACGTGCTCGCGGAGGCGATTCAAAACCGCGAGGTCCACGGCAGCCACCTCATCTCCAACGCCGGGTTCGTCCGCGACCGCGAGGCCCTCGCCCAGGCGGCCCAACAGCTGCTCAACCTCGAGGGGATCACGACCTCCGCAGTCTTCGGCATCGTCGACGACACGATCACACTCGCCGCGCGCTCGAAGGACATCCGGATCAACATCGGCAACGTCCTCCGCGACGGCTTCTCGGGCGTTGGCGAGGCGGTCGGCCACGCGAAGCAAGGCACCGCGGAGATCCCCCTCGGCCTGTTCACCGGGATCGAGACGACCGAGTCGAACCGCGACACGCTGCTCGCGCTCTCCGAGGAGGCCGTACGAAAGAAGCTGTTCGACGCGATGGGCGTCGAGAGCACGGCCGGCACCGGCTCCGCCGAGTCGTCCAACGGGTCGTAGCGTCGGCGGTCCTCGTCGCGTCGGGAGTCGTCTATCGCGTCAGCGATCATCGCCGCTCTCTCGGTGCAACTGCGTTGCTTCTGAGAGCGCGCTCTCTACCGCCCCCGCCGTCGGAACCGCCGACTACGCGGCCGCTTCTTCGCTGTTCTCGTCTTTGAGGCGCTCGATGGTGTCGTTGATGAGGATCACGTCGCCGACGGCGCGCACCCATCGGTACGGGATCATCACGCCCTTTCCGGGTTCGATCCGACTCGTGAACAGTTCGTCGCTGAGTTGGGACAACGCCAGCCCCGTAACCACCTGCGAATCGAGGTCGAGGCGGACGTCCTCGACTTCCCCCACGAACACGCCGTTGTTGGAGTACACCTCCCTCCCCACGAGAGTCGTGATCTCCTGCGGCGCAGCGTCTGCGTTCATGTCTCGTGGATCGGCGGGGCGGGTCTTAAAATCGTTCCTCCGGGGGACACGCGCGTCTGACGCGGGGCGGACGACCGGTCGGTGCCTCGGTCCGGGCGTCGCGTCCGAACGCACCGAGCGCTACTCGCCCGGCGCGATCGCCTCGATCGGGTGCTCGGCGGGCGACCCGAGGAGCGCGTCCAGCTGTTCGCGACAGGAGGTCCCCGACGCGAGCACGCGCTCGGCGTCGCCGAACTGCTCGGACAGCGGCTCGCCCACGTCCATCGACAGCTCGTAGTACTCGGACTTGTAGCCGAAGCTCCCGGCCATCCCACAACACTCCGTCTCCGAGGTGTCGACCTCGTAGCCGAGCCGCTCCAACACGGCGACGGTGTACGGCTCCAGATCGAGGGTCTTCCCCTGGCAGTGGGGGTGGTACGCGACGCGCGCCCGTCCGCCGGCGTCTTCGGCGGTCGTCAGCCCGCCCGGATCCGCACCGTTCTCCAGCAGGCCGTACACGTACTCCAGCACCTCGAAGCAGCCGTCGGCGACGCGCTCGGCGTCGTCTGCGGGGAGCAGCCGCTCGTACTCGCGCTCGAACGCCGCGAGGTCGCTCGGCTCGATCACGACCACGTCGCGACCGGCGTCGACCTCCGGGAGGAGGGCGTCGCGACAGCGCTCGGCCTTCCGGCGCGCCGTCTCGACCATCCCCTGCGACAGTGGCGCGCGGCCGCTGCCGACCGCGGTCGACTCGGGAACCGTCACTCGGACGCCGAGCGCCTCGAGGGTCCGGACTGCGGCCCTCCCGCGGTCGACGGCGACGTGGTTCGTGTACACGTCGGGATAGACGACGGCCTCTCGGCGCGCCAGCCCCTCGCTCACCCGCGGGCCGCCGCGCGCGTCGAACCAGTCGACCAGCGTCTCACGTTCGAACGCGGGGAGATCGCGCTCGCGGGTGATCCCGAGCCAGCGGTCCATCGCCCCGCGAACCGGCCTCGCGTTCGCGACGAGGTTCGACAGGGGCGCGGTCGCGCTCCCCAGCTTCGCCAGTGTCTCGAAGTTGCCGAACAGCCGTTTCGCGGGGTCGAGGCCGGCCGGTTCCTCGTCGGGTGTGAGGCCGTCGACGAGAAAGCCGACGCTCCCGGACCCCTCACCGTCGGCGGCGTCGCCGCGGTTGATCCGGTCGCGAACGACGGTGTTGATCCAGGGGATGTCGATCTCCACCGGGCACGCGGGGACACAGCGCGAGCACCCCGTACAGAGGTCGTTGAACTCGGCGGCCGTGTCGAGTCCCTCGACGCCCGCCTCCCAGCCGGTGGCGATGCCGCCCGAGTACGTCTCGCCGCCGAACGCGTGGCCACCGACCGACTGGAAGTTGCCGCACGAGTTCGAGCAGGCGCCACAGCGGATGCAGTACAGCGTCTCTCTCAGGTCGTCGTCCTCGCGCAAGTCGAGGCGACCGTTGTCCACGAGCACGAGGTGGAACTCGCGGTCCGGATGCGGGTCCGTGGCGCCGTCGCCGCCGGCGGCCCCGCGCTCGGCCACGGGCGAGTCCGCTTCGCCGAAGTCGACGGGCGGCGACGAGACCGGCGGCGTCAACAGCGACACGTACGAGGTGATGTCCTGTCCCGTCCCGGAGCGCCCGATGAGCTCGACGAACGGCGCGAGATCTTCGACGGTCGGGATCACCTTCTCGACGCCCGCGACCGCGACGTGCGTGTCGGGGACGACGGCGGTCTTTCGGGCGTTGCCCTCGCTGGTGACCAGCGCCAGCGTCCCCGAGTCGGCCGCGAGGAAGTTCGCTCCGGTCACGCCGACCTCGGCCTCCCGGATGTCCGCAAGGAGCTTCTCGCGGGCGAACCGCGTCAGTTCCTCGGCGGTCTCGGGGCGGTCGTCGTCGTCGAGGCCGAACGTCTCGGCGAACAGGTCGGCGATCCCCTCTCGCGACTTGTGGACCGCGGGGCCGACGATGTGGCTCGGCGTCTCGTCGGCGAGTTGAAGCACCCACTCGCCGAGATCTGTCTCGGTGACTGCGGCGCCGTCGGCTTCGAGGGCGTCGTTCAGGTCCAGTTCCTCGGTGGTCATCGACTTGCTCTTGACGACGTTCCCGCCGTCGACGACCTCGCGGACGTAGGCGTTCGCCTCCGCCGGGTCGGCGGCGACGTACAGGTGCCCGCCGTTCGCCTCGACCGACTCGCGGAGCTCGTCGATCAGTTCGGGGATGCGCTCGATCGCGTCTTCTTTGATCGCCCGCGCCGCCGATTTCAGCGACTCGTAGTCATCCAATTCCCGAACCGACTCGTAGCGACCGCGGTTGAAGCCGCGGGTGTTCTCGGCGACGGCGTCGCCCTCGGTGTCGAGCAGGTGGCGAATTCGAGCGGCTGTCTCGGCCCGGGACTTGGACTTACTCACGGCTGTCCTCCTCGCTGTCGGGGCCGCTATCGTGCCCGTCCATCTCCTCCGCTTCCTCTACGAGGACGATCTCCACCGCACGCGGACCGTGCGCGCCGATGACCAAGTCGCCCATGTCGGCGGTCGCAGAGGGGCCGGTCGCAAGCACCGCGCTGGCGCCGTCGCGGAGGCGGTCGCCGAGCCGTTCGATCGCCTCGCGCATTCCGGGCACCACGTCGCCGGCGCGGACCACGGCGACGTGGCGCTCGGGGAACAGCGACACCGCCTCGCTGCCGGCGGCGTCCGATTCGAGCACGACGCTCCCGTAGTCGGCGATCGCGAGGCGCGCGGCGGTGACGCCCGTCTCCGCGGCGTCCAGATCGGCGGGCGTCGGGTCGGTCGCGACGGCCTCGGGGAGGTCGAGCCCCCACGGCAGCGCGACGCCGACGGCGGGCGCCTCGACGAGACGCGCGATCGTCGCCGTCACCTCCTCGGGGGCGACACGGTGGACGGTCGCGTGGTGGCGCTCGGCGCTGTCGACGAACGCCGAGAGCATGTCCGCGGACATGTGGTGTCGTTGTGAACGCCCCGGCTTGTGTGTTGTGTTACCACACACGAGCCGCGCTCGTGTCGCCCGCAGCGTCGCTACTGCTGGGGGCGGGCACCGGTGCGGAGAGACGACAGCCGAGCGCGGGACGGCGGACGCCCGATTGCTCTGTTCCGCGGGCTTATGTGACTCCCACGCGACCCACCGACAACCAGATGTCTTCCGACGCCCCGTCGCCGCCGGACGGCGGACCGGACCTCACGAGCGCCGACTACGACTACAGCTCCGAAGACGTGTCGGAGCCGGGGCTCGTCGCGGACCTGGAGGAGCTCGTCGACGGCGACGTGCGCTTCGACACGTACTCTCGACAGCTGTACGCGACAGACGCCTCCGCGTACCAGCAGACGCCCATCGGCGTCGTGCTCCCCCGCCACACCGACGACGTGGCGGCGGTGATGTCCTACTGCGCGGAGCGAGAGATCCCGGTGCTCCCGCGCGGCGGCGGTACGTCGCTGGCGGGCCAGTCGGTGAATGAGGCCGTTGTCCTGGACTTCACGCGCCACATGAACGAGATCCGTGCGTTCGATCCCGACGCCCGGGAGGCGACCGTCGACGCCGGCTGCATCGTCGACGAGCTCAACGAGGCGGCCGAACCGCACGGGCTGAAGTTCGCCCCGGACCCTGCCTGGCGCGACAAATCCGCGATCGGCGGCGCGATCGGCAACAACTCGACGGGATCGCACTCGCTGAAGTACGGCAAGACCGACGCGTACGTCGAGTCGTGTGAGGTCGTGCTCGCGGACGGCTCCGTCGAGACCTTCGGCGCGATCGAGGTCGCGACGGTGCGAGAGGAGGCGGATCCCGAGGGCGACCTCCTCGAACGGATCTACGCCGAGGTCGTCCGGATCCTCGACGAGGAGGCCGACGAGGTGACCGCCCGCTATCCGGACATGAAGCGCAACGTCTCCGGATACAACCTCGACGTGCTCGTCGAGGAGGCGCGCGGGGAGTGGGACGCGGGACCCGCCTCCGAGGAAGCGAGCGGGACGGGACAGGGCGTCGGCGCCGACGAACCCGACGAGCCCGCGACGGTCAACCTCGCACGGCTCATGTGCGGGAGCGAGGGGACGCTCGGAATCGTCACGGAGGCGACCGTCTCGCTCGTGCCGATCCCCGAGACGAAGGCGGTCGCGCTGCTCACGTACGACTCGCTCATCGACGCCATGGACGACGTGCCGCGCATCCTCGAACACGACCCCGCGGCCGTCGAGGTGATGGACGACACCTTCCTCGATCTGGCCAGAGAGACCGCCGAGTTCGGCGACGTGGTCGGGCTGTTGCCCGACGGCACCGACTCGGTGCTCCTCGTGGAGTTCTACGCCGAGGACGACGCCGACGGGCGGCGGACGGTGGCGGACCTCGTCGCCGACCGCTGTCCGGGGACGGAGACGACGGTCGAGCCCACGGACGCCGGCGTCGACGCCGGCGGCGAGACGGTCGCGACGCACGCGCTGGAGGCGCACGACCCCGAGCGGCGCGCGACGTTCTGGAAGATGCGCAAGGCGGGGATGCCGATCCTGCTCAGCCGCACCTCCGACGCGAAGCACATCTCCTTCATCGAGGACTGCGCGGTGCCTCCCGAGCACCTCGCGGACTACGCCCGCGACTTCCAGGCGTTGCTGGACGAGGTCGGCACGTTCGCGTCCTTCTACGCCCACGCCGGCCCGGGCGTCCTCCACATCCGGCCGCTGGTGGACACCAAGACCGTCGACGGGCTGGAGCAGTTCGAGCGCATCGCCGACGGCGCGAGCGACCTCGTCGTGAAGTACGGCGGCAGCGTCTCCGGCGAGCACGGCGACGGCCGCGCGCGCACCCAGTGGAACCGCAAGCTGTACGGCGACGACCTGTGGGCCACGTTCCGAGACCTGAAGACGGCGTTCGACCCGGACTGGCTGCTCAACCCCGGGAACGTCTGCGGCGACCACAGCCTCACCGAGCACCTCCGGTTCGACCCGGAGTACGCCTTCGACGCCGGCTTCGAACCGGAACTGCACTGGGACAACGAGAACGGCTTCCAGGGCATGGCCGAGCTGTGTCACGGCTGCGGCGGCTGCCGCGGCGGCCAGTCGACGACCGGCGGCGTGATGTGTCCCACCTTCCGCGCGGCAGACGAGGAGATTCAGAGCACGCGCGGCCGGGCGAACCTCCTTCGAGGAGCGATGTCGGGCGACCTGCCGGCGGACCCCTTCTCCGAGGAGTTCGCGAGCGAGGTCATGGACCTGTGCGTGGGCTGCAAAGGCTGCAAGCGAAACTGTCCCAGCGGCGTCGACATGGCGAAGCTGAAGGCCGAAGTCGCCCACGAGCGCCACGAGCGCGAGGGGCCGAGCCTCCGCGACCGCCTGTTCGCGAATATCAACCTCGTCTCTCGCGTCGGGAGCGCGCTCGCACCCGTGTCGAACCTCGCGACGAGCCTCCCGGGCGCCGGTCTCGTCGGGGAGAAGCTGCTCGGTGTCGCCGCCGAGCGCGACCTGCCGGCGTTCCACCGAACCACCCTCCGCGACTGGTACGACGCCCGCGGCGGCTCCCAGATCACTGAGGCCGACGCCGAGCGCGTCGCCGTTCTCGTCCCGGACACGTACACCAACTACAACCACCCCGACGCCGGCAAGGCCGCGGTCCGCGTGCTCGAAGCGGCTGGCGTGCGAGTCGAACTTGCGGACGTGGAGGACACCGGCCGTCCCGCCCACAGTATGGGATTCCTCGACACCGCGCGCGAACGGACCGCCGAGGCGGTTTCGGATCTCTCTCCCCGGATCGAACGCGGCCGCGACGTGGTCGTGGTCGAACCCAGCGAGGCCGTGATGCTCCAGTCGGATCTGCTGGATCTGCACGACTCCGAGGCGGCCGCCCGGGTCGCCGCCAACAGCTACGGCGTGCTGGAGTACGTCGACGCCTTCCGACTCGACGAGTCGATGGACCTGGGGGGCGAGGGCGCGCTCGCCTACCACGGCCACTGCCATCAGAAGGCGACGAAGAAAGACCACCACGCGGTCGGGGTGCTCCGACGAGCGGGCTACGAGGTCGACCCGCTGGACTCCACCTGCTGCGGGATGGCCGGGAGTTTCGGCTACGAGGCGGAGCACTACTCGATGAGTACCGCCATCGCCTCCATCCTCTTCGACCAGGTCGACGACAGCCCCGGCGAGGAGGTCACCGCCCCCGGCGCCTCCTGTCGGTCACAACTCGCCGAGCGCGACGGCGCCGACGGGGACCCGCCCCACCCGGTCGAGAAGGTGGCTGCGGCGCTTCGGTAGCTCGTCGTCACCGTCCACTCGGTCCGCTCCTCGCCGCGATACTGTTAACAGGAGTCGTACCCAGCCGTCGGTATGAACCGACTCATCGCCCTCCCGCTGTTCGGCTTTCTCACCGTCCTCACCGCGTTGTATCTCACGGGATCGCTCGACGGCGTCCCGTTCGCCGACCGCGCTGCGGGACTCGTCTTGGGGCTGTTCGCCGTGGTCGCGCTGATCGCGGGGTACTCGTTCGGGCAGGGGTACCGCGCGAACGACGAGGAAGAGAGAGCTGACTGAGCGCAGTCGGCCGCACCGCGACCTACTGGCGCTCAGAAGCGGTTCGGGAAGACGCTGGCGTCGACGAGGACGGTTCCGTCGCCCTCGACGACGATCGCGTGGTCGCCGAGCGGGAACTCGAGGCGCCAGTCGGTGGCGTCGTGACGCGCGAGCGATTCGAGCGCGTCGGCGTCGATCGCTTCCTCGATGGTCGCGTCCAGATCCACGGGGTCGACGCCGTCGACCGCCGCGACGGCGCGAACGACCCCCGAGACGGCTCCCCCGTCTCGGGGGGCGTCGATCGTGTCGTGGATGCCGCTTTCGGTGTCTTCGAGCACTGATGGCTGTGTCATCGTTGGTTCGTGGGTCGGACCGCCTGCGAGGCGCGGCGACCGCGACACAGGTGACGACCCCGTACCGCGATCCCGGCCTTCGGCGACCCTGATGAGACAATCGGTTGACCTGTGAGGGTAAAAACATCCGTCAGACGCACGCATGACGCGGCGGAATCGTTCACGGTGTGTCGAACAGCAGGTCGTGGCCACATCCGTCGGGTAGCAGATCCCGCCTACAACTCGTCTAACACCCGTCCGAACGCGTCGAGCGCGGCCGCGCAGTCGTCGGGAGCGCGCCCCAGCGAGACGCGCACGCCGGCGTCCAACTCGAAGAACCGGCCAGGGACGACGAGGACCCCCGCCTCCCAGGCGGCCTCGCTCACCGCGTCGCCGTCGGCGCGCTCGTGTTCGAGGTACGCGAATGGCGACCCCGCTTCGACGGTTCCCACGAGATCGTCGCGGTCGGCGACGAACGCGGCAAGGAGGTCGTGGTTCTGACGACAGTGGTCGCGGGCGTCGGCGACCAGGTCGTCGCGGTGGGCGAAGAACCGCCGGGCGAGCGCGACGGTGGGCGCGGCGAGCCCGGGGACGTGCTGTTCCACCTCTCGCGCGCGCTCAACGAACTCCTCGGGTCCGGTGATCCAGCCGACACGGAGGCCGGCTAGGCCGTGGAACTTCGTGAGCGACCCGACGGTGACCGTCGCCGGCAGTCCGGCGCCTGTCGGTCCGCCGAAGGCGCCGCCGGGGGGTTCGTCGTCGCTACTACCGACAGTGTAGGGGGCGTACACCTCGTCGACGAGCAGGTACCCGTCGTGGTCGGCCACGACCTCGGCGGTCGCAGCCAGCGTCGCGCGATCGGTCAGCGTGCCGGTCGGGTTGTGCCGGTTGGTCACCGTGACGTGCGCGAGCGGCCCCGACAGGTCGGGGGCGGCGGCCGCGACGCGGTCCGGCTCGAGCCCGTATTCCGGGCCGGGTCGACGGAAGCGCGCGACGCCACTGCCGATCCCGCGCGGCGTCTCGACCAGCGGCTCGTAGCCCGGTTTCTCGACGAGCGCGCACGGACGGGGACCGTCCTCCTCGGTTCGGCCGCCGTCGGTCGCGTCGCCATCGTCGCGCTCGCTGGCGAGCGCGGCGGCGGTCGCGGCCGCGAGAAACCCCCGTGGGTGGCGCCCGCCGTGAGCAGCACATTCGCCTCGTCGAGGCCGTACTCGGCGGCAACCCGCTCGCGCAGCGATCGATCGGTCTCCGGCTCCGAGAGCCCGCGGAGCCGGGGCGGCACGGGATCGTCCGGGTCGCCGTCCGGCAGGCGTCTGAGATCACTGGTGCCGAGGTCGTGCTCGGCGGCTTCGGGGCGCCCCTCGATCCACTGCAGGTACGCGAGCGGCGGGAACATACCGTCGGGTACGCGGCCGCCCGCAAAAGCGCTCCGTCAGCGGCCGGACGAGCCAGCGGTTCACTCGCGGATCGCGTCGTGCTCCCGGAGCCCGTCGTACGCCGCCGTCACGGATGATTCGGCGGCGGCGACGCCCTCGAACCGCGCGAGGTGGGACGCGCAGTCGCAGTCGGAGGCTCCGAACCCGGCGACCGGGTCGCGCTCGGCGGCCGCGTCCGCGACCGTGCACGCGAGGCGACACTCCTCGTCACGGCCGCCGCTGAGGCGTTCGACGGCCGGGAGCGACACCGCTTCGTGGCCGCCGAGGTAGTCGACGTGCCAGTGTCGCACGTCGTGCTCGCCGGCGGCGACCCGACGGTGGCGGTCGATCCGCGAGAAGCCGCCGGCGCCCAGCGCGCTCCCCGTGTAGGCGTACGCCCCCGCGGACAGTTCCCGAACGCCGAGCGCGCCGACTTCGACGGATATCGGGTCGGGGACAGCGAACACCAGCGTGTAGGTGCCGGCCTCGCTCATCGGTCGGGTCCGGCGTCTTCGTCGGCTCCGCCACTCGAGTCGGCCCCCGAGCCCCGATCGGCCGCGCGACCGCCGCCGTCGAGCGTGGCCTGCACGGAGTCGCTCCGCTCGTGGTCGAGCAGGTGTCGCTTGAGCTCGGGGCCGCCCTCGGCGGAGAAGCCGCCGAGCCCCTCGACGGCGACGACGCGGTGACACGGAACGATCAGCGGGACGGGATTGCGTCCGCAGGCCGCGCCGACCGACTGGGGCGCGTTGTCGAGGTCGGCGGCGATGTCGCCGTAGGTCCGCGTCTCCCCGTAGGGGATGGTCGCCATCGCGCCCATCACCCGCCCGGTGAAGCCGTCGGGGTACCGGACCGGGAGGTCGAACGCGGTCCGGTTCCCCTCGCGGTACTCGCGCGCCTGCCGCCTGATCTCCTCGGTCTCGGCGCCGACGTACGACGCGTCGATCGTAAGCCGCCCGCCGGGGACCGCGAGCGTCACCGGGTCGTCGTACGCCGCTCGCTTCGCCGTCGGGTCCATACCGGTGGTGACGGCGGGGCCGTAATCAACCCAGCGGCGATCGGGGGACCGGCGGGCCGAACCGATGCGGTTTTTCGCCACCGCGCCACAAAACGGACACGTGCGCCACCCGGCCGACCGACTCGCCGCGCTCCCCGACGAAGAGTTCGCCGCCTTCGCCGAGCGGCTGGGCGGTATCTGGCCCGAGTACGAGGCGACGGTCGCGCCAGCGACCCCCGACGGGACCGTCGAGCTGTCGCTCGTGCGCGAGGGGGCGGACGCCCCGGACGAGCGGGCGGTCGTCAGCTTCCGACGCACGCCCGTGACCCTGGACGACGTGAACGAGTTCGCGGCGTTCGCGGCCGAGCGGGGGCTCTCCTTCGCCGTGCTCGCGACCGTCGACGAGGTCGACGCGGACGCGACCCGCCGCGCCCGCGCCGCGCCCGTCGACGTGTACGACGGCGTCGGCCTCGTCGCGCTGGCCCGCGACGCCGGCGTCGCGCTCCCGGCGGCCGACGGCGGCGACGACCGCGAGTGAGTCGGGGCGTCTCCGACTCGCGGGCGGGACGCCCCTGAGCCGTCAGGGGTCGGACCCGGACCGACCGCAACCGGTAAGCGCGCCAGCCCCCATCCACGATCACCGTGGACGACACCGTCGAGTGGCTCCGCTCGCGACCCTACTACGAGGACCAGATCGCCGACCGGCGGACCCTTCCCGGTCGCGAGGCGTCCGTCGCCGACGTGGAACTGGAGCCCCGACTCGCGAGCGCGCTCGCAGACGAAGGGATCGAGTCGCTGTACGACCACCAGTCGCGCGCCGTCGAGGCGATCCGCGACGGCGACGACGTGGTGCTCGCGACGCGCACCGCCAGCGGGAAGTCGCTCGCGTACACCGTCCCGGCGTTCGAGCGGGCGATGGACCACGGCGGTCGCACCCTCTATCTCGCCCCGCAGAACGCGCTCATTGCCGATCAGGAGGAGTCGCTCTCGGACCTGGCGCACGGACTCGGGTTCGGGTCTCGCGTCTCCGTCGAGCAGTACACCGGGCGGCTGTCGAAGGCGAAGAAGCGCGACGTGCGCGACCGCCAGCCGACCGTCCTCCTCTCGAACCCGGACATGCTCCACTACGGGCTGCTCCCGTGGGCGTACAAGCACTGGGAGTGGTTCTTCGGGTCCCTGGAGACGGTCGTCATCGACGAGGTGCACGGCTACCGGGGCGTGTTCGGCAGCCACGTCGCGCTCGTGGTGCGCCGACTGAACCGCATCTGCGAGCGCTACGGCGCCGACCCGCAGTTCGTGTGCTGTTCGGCGACCATCGGAAACCCCGTCGAACACGCCGCGCGAGTGACCGCTCGCCCCGAGTCGAATTTCACGCTCGTCGACGAGGACGCCTCCGCGCGCGGGCCGCGCCACTGGCTGCTGTGGAACCCGGCGGAGTACGAAGGTCGGCAGGCGGACCAGCAATCCGGTCGACGGCGGTCGAGCCACACCGAGACGAAGCGACTGTTCTGTGATCTGGTACAGGAGGGGTACCAGACGCTCGTGTTCACCCGCGCGCGCCAGACCGCCGAGCGCTACGCGAGCGACTCCGCGAAGGAGCTGCGCCAGCGCGGCGAACACGACCTCGCGGGACAGATCGAGGCGTATCAGGCGAGCCTGACGGACGAGCGTCGCCGGGAGATCGAATCGGGGCTGCACTCCGGCGACGTGGCCGGCGCGTGGTCGACGAACGCGCTGGAGCTCGGCGTCGACGTGGGCGGCCTCGACGCCGTGATCCTCGACGGCTACCCCGGAACCCGGATGTCGGCGTTCCAGCAGTCCGGCCGCGCCGGCCGCGGCGCCGACGACGCGCTCGTGGTCATGGTCGCCGGCGAGGACCAACTGGACCAGTACCTCGTCAATAACCCCGACGACCTGTTCGAGGGCGACCCCGAGCGCGCGATGGTCGACCCCGAGAACGGGGAGTTGCTGCCGAGCCACGTCGCCAGCGCGGCCGACGAGAACTGGCTGCGCCCCGAGGACGAGTCGCACTTCGGCGACTCCTTCGAGTCGATCGTCGAGTCGCTGGAGGCCGACGGCACCCTCGAACGGATGGACACCTCCCGCGGGGTTCGCTGGACGTACGACGGCCCCGGGAGCGCACAGCACTCGATGAGCCTCCGGACGATCGACGACCGCGAAATCGACCTGATGGACGCCCGGAGTAGCGACGTGATCGCGTCGCTCTCGTTCGGCGACGCCCTGCGCGACGCCCACCCGGGCGCGGTCTACCACCACCAGGGCGAAACCTACGAGGTCGACGAGCTGGACCTCGATCGCGACGTGGCCCGATTGCGGCCGACCTGGGCCGACTACTACACCCGGGTGCTGACGGACAAGGACGTGGTCGTGAACGAGGACCTGCGGAGCCGCCCGCTCGACGCCCGCGAGGACACCGAGGTGCGGTTCGCCGACGTGACCGTGACCGAGCAGATCACGGGGTTCGAGCGCAAGGACGGCTCCACCGGCGAGACGATCGGGTCGCAGGCGCTCGACCTCCCGGAGACGACGTTACGGACGCGGGCGCTGTACTACACCGTCCCCTCGGACGTGGAGCGAGAGATGCGCGAACTGGCGAGCGAGGCCGAGCGAAGCGAGGTCTCGAACCGAGCGGGGGGCGACGCGACCCGCGAGTCCGCCGAAGCCGGGCGGAGCGACGCGGGCTTCAACGGCGGCATCCATGCCGCTGAACACGGCTCCATCTCGCTGATGCCGCTGGACCTGCTGTGTGACCGTGCGGACATCGGCGGCGTGTCGACGCCGTTTCACCCACACACGGGACAGTCGACCGTGTTCATCTACGACGGCTACCCCGGCGGCGTGGGGCTGACGCGGGAGTCGTACCGCGACGCCGACCGTCTGCTCGCGCGGACGGCGCGCCTGATCGCCGCCTGCGACTGCGCCGGCGGCTGTCCCGCCTGCGTCCAGTCGCCCCACTGCGGCAACGCGAACGAACCGCTCTCGAAGCCGGAGGCGGTCACCCTGCTGAACGCCCTCGCCGGAACCGACGAGTCGATCCCCGGAACGCCGTCAAGCGACGGCGCGGCCGGCGCACGCTGACGCCGAGTCCCGTCACCGTTCCCGCAGCGTTGGACCCGTGAATTCGAGAGGTACAACGACTGTTGTACCAAAATTTCATTCGCAGTGGAGTAAATATCGACAAGTCTTAAGTACTCGCTACCGAAATCGTGAGCTGACTCCACGCACGGAGGAACGATGATGAAGGACACGGAACTCAACCGACGAGACGTACTGAAAGGCGCGGGCGCCCTCGGGGCTGCCGGCATGGTCGGACTGGCGGGCTGTTCGGGCATGGGCGGCGGTGGCGGCGGCGACGCGCCGGTCGAGGTGCTTCACGGCTGGACCGGCGGCGACGGCGCGACGGCCGCCGAGGCGCTTGAGGAGGCGTTCAACGAGGAGTATCCGGACACGGAACTGGACATGAACCCCATCGGCGGGGGCGGCAACCAGAACCTCGACGCGGTCGTGGCTAACCGGCTGCAGAACGACAACCCGCCGAGTTCGTTCGCGAACTGGCCGGGCCCCAACCTCGCGCGCTACGAGGGCGTGCTGGGTGACGTTTCCGACCTCTGGGATGAGGCGGGCTTCACCGACAGTCACGTGCAGGAGGCGGTCGATCTCCACCAGTACAACGGCGCGTTCCGCGCCGTCCCGCTGGGTTCCCACCGGCTGAACTGCCTGTTCTACAACACCTCGGTCGTCGAGGATGCGGGCGTCGACCCGTCCTCGCTGAACAGCGTCTCCGCGCTCGTCGACGCGCTGGAGACGGTCGCCAGCGAGACGGACGCGACCCCGATGACGCACGGCGGCAGCGGCACCTGGACGAAGACGCAGCTGTTCGGCGTCACGCTCCTCGGGCAGGCCGGCTACGACGAGTACATGAACTTCGTCGAGGGCGACCCGTCGCGCGACGCCATCCAGGGCGCCTTCGAGTCGCTGGCGACGATCTTCGAGAACTACATCAACGACGACTCCGCCTCGATCGGGCTGACGGAGTCGAACCAGAACATCATCGACGGCGAGGCGGCGTTCATCCACCAGGGTAACTGGGCGGCCGGCGCCTACCGCAACGCCGACGACTTCGAGTACGAGAGCGACTGGGGCTTCACGACGTTCCCCGGCACCGAGGGCATGTACACCCTCCACTTCGACTCGTTCCTCTACCCGTCGAACAACCCGAGCCCCGAGAACACGCGGACGTGGCTGGAGTTCGTCGGCGGCGAGGCCGCACAGGTCGCGTTCAACCAGTACAAGGGCTCGATCCCGACCCGGACGGACGTCGACATGAGCGAGTTCGGGCCGTACCTCCAGCAGACGGCCGAGGACTTCGCCGACGCCGACCAGCGTCCGCCGAACATCCAGCACGGGCTTGGTATCACGGCCGACCAGCGGTCCTCGCTGAACGACGTGATCTCCAGCGAGTTCACCGGCCCCTACAACGTCGAGGCCGCGACCGACGGCTTCATCGACGCCGTCAGTAACTGAGCGCGTTCCCATGCGCGATTTTCTTTCGACGGCTCGAACCAGGCTCCGGCGCGCCGCGGACGGTGACGCCGACAGTGACGACGTCGGCGCTGGTTCCGAGCGCGACGACGACCCGGTTTCGACCGGCGACGCGGCCGCGACCGAAGCGGGGGCAGTCGTGACCGACGGCGGCACCGCCGCCGGCGGCGACGGCTTCCGAGACCGACTCAACGAGCGGTTCGGAGAGGACTTCACCGAGTCCGCCCCCTTCTGGCTGCCGCCGTTCCTGCTGGTCGGGCTGTTCGTCTACGGCGCGATCGCGTGGAACTTCGTCATCTCGCTGACCGACTACAAGGGGTTCGTCGGCCCGGACTACTCCGACCTCGACTTCGAGATGTACGTCCGAGCGGTCAACGACTCGGGCGTCATCGACGCGACGGTCAACACGTTCCTGTTGGTCGTCGGGTTCACCACGGTCGCGCTCGCCGTCGGGCTGGTGCTTGCGATCCTCATCGACCGGAACATCCGGTTCGAGAACACGTTCCGCACCATCTACCTGCTGCCGATGAGTCTCTCGTTTGTCGTGACGGCGCAGTTCTGGCTGTGGATGTACAACTTCAACAACGGCGTCGTCAACATCGCCCTCGGCACCGTGGGGATCGGCCCGGTCGACTGGATCGGGAACTCCTCGCTCGTCTTATGGGCGGTGGTGTTCGCGCTCGTGTGGCAGTTCTCGGGGTACACGATGGTCGTGTACCTCGCGGGGCTGCGCGCGATCCCGACCGAGCACTACGAGGCCGCCCGCGTCGACGGCGCGTCGACGCTGAAGATGTACTGGCGGGTGATCATCCCGCAGCTGAAGGGGTCGACGATCAGCGCCGCCATCGTCCTGATGGTGTTCGCGCTGAAGGCATTCGACTTCCTGTACTCGCTCGTCAGCGGCTACCGGCCGCCCAACGGGGCGGACATCCTCGCGACCAAGATGGTGCGTGAGGCGTACAGCACGAACAACTGGGCGTACGCGTCGGCGATCGCGATCATCCTGTTCTTGATGGCGCTGTCGATCATCGGCCCGTACCTCTACTACGAGTACAATCAGGGGAACCTATGAGCGACGCATCACACGAGGACTCCGACCCGACAGATCCGACCGACTCGACCGGCGTCGCGGCCCGCGTCCGCGACGACCTCGCGGCGCTCGACGGCTACCGCGTGGCGCTGTACGCCGCGATCATCGGGATGACGGTGTTCTTCCTGACACCGATCGAATCCGGGCTCGTCACCGCGTTCAAGACGAACCCCGGCGGGATCAGCTCGACGCTGCCGTTCGCGCCGCCGCCGCCGCGCTTTTTCACGCTGGAGAAGTGGCAGACGGCGATCGCGGCGCTGGGTCGCGGCATGGTCAACAGCGCGCTGTACGCCGTGCCCGCGACGATCATTTCCGCCCTGTTCGGGAGCTTCGCCGCCTACGGCCTGACGCAGGCCGACTGGCGGGCCCGCTACAAGGCGCCGGTGCTGGCGATGCTCGTCGCCGGGATCTTCATCCCGTACCAGGCGGTGCTCGTCCCCCTCTCGCAGTTCTGGGGCGCCGTGCCGCTGGCGGAGCTGTTGACTCCGCTGTGGGTGCTCGGAGTCCCGCAGTCGTACGTCGGGCTGGTCGAACTGACGATCACCCACGTCGCGTACGGCATCCCGATCTGCATGGTGCTGTTCCGGTCGTACTACCGGAACGTGAGCGAGGAGATGATCGAGGCGGCGCGCCTCGACGGGGCGACGTTCCGTCGGGTGTACCGCCGCATCGTCTTCCCGATCTCGACGCCGATGTTCGCGGTCGTGCTCATCTACCAGTTCACGCAGATCTGGAACGACCTGCTGTTCGCGCTCATCCTCGTGTCCACCGAGTCGAGCCCGGCCGCCCCGGTCGTGCTCATCCTCGCGGGACTCGGGGAGTCGATGGAGGGACAGGACTTCGCGCTCCGGATGGCCGGGGCGTTCGTCGCCGCGCTCCCGACGCTCATCGTGTACATCATGTTCGGCGAGGAGTTCGCCGAAGGGGTGGCCACGTGACGGCGGCTCCGAGCGCGACAGCGACGGCGACGACGCCGTCGACGGAGATGCCGCGGCGGTGTGTGCGGGTGACCGCACGCCGCCGGACCGCAACACCGACGGTACGCGCCGTCGGAGCGACCGATCACGACCGACTGACCCGCGCTCGCGGGCCACACGGGGGACTCTGATAATGGCTGAACTCGAACTCGACGACGTACGGAAGGTGTTCACAGACGACGACGGCTCCGAAATCGTCGCCGTCGACGACGTGACGGTCGACATCGAGGACGGCGAGTTCCTCGTCCTCGTCGGGCCGTCGGGCTGCGGGAAGTCGACGACGCTGCGGATGGTCGCCGGGCTGGAGACGGTCACCAGCGGCGATATCCGCCTCGGCGGGCGGTCCATCGTGGGCCAGAAGCCGCAGGACCGGGACATCGCGATGGTGTTCCAGTCGTACGCGCTGTACCCGCACATGACCACCCGGGAGAACATGTCATTCGGACTGGAGGAGTCCACCGACATGGCCGACGCGGAGATCGACGAGCGCGTCGAGAACGCCGCCGACCTGCTCGACATCCCGGAGCTGCTCGACCGAAAGCCGTCGGAGCTGTCCGGCGGCCAACAGCAGCGCGTGGCGCTCGGGCGGGCGATCGTCCGCGAGCCCGAGGTGTTCCTGATGGACGAGCCGCTGTCGAATCTCGACGCGAAGCTCCGCTCACAGATGCGCACGGAGCTCCAGCGAATCCAGGAGGACCTCGACACGACGACGGTCTACGTCACCCACGACCAGACGGAGGCGATGACGATGGGCGACCGGATCGCGATTCTCGACGGCGGCGAACTCCAACAGGCGGGGACGCCGCTGGAGTGCTACCACCGCCCGGCGAACCGTTTCGTCGCGGGGTTCATCGGCGAGCCGTCGATGAACTTCTTCGAGGCGACCGTCGAGGGCGACCGGTTGGTCACGGACCGCTTCGACTACCCGCTGACGGCCGAGATGCGCGAGGCCGTCGAAGGTGCCGCGGGCGTGACTCTCGGCGTCCGTCCGGAGGACATCGAGGTCACGGCCGACGACCAGGCGGCCGGCGACGACGAGTTCGCCACCGTGGTCGACGTCGTCGAGCCGATGGGGAACGAGAACGCCGTGTACCTCGGGTTCGACGGGGACGCGACGGACACGTTCGTCGCGACCGTCGGCGGCATGCGCCGCATCGACGCCGGCGAGTCCGTCGTCGCGCGGTTCCCGTCGGACGCGGTCCACCTGTTCGACGCCACGAGCGGCGACGCGCTACACAACCGCTCGCTGGAGGACGCCAACGACGCCGAGCCGCGGATCTGACGATCGGCGCGCGCTCGGTTTTTCACGACGCTCGTTGCCTGCTCCCGGCGACCTTCCAGCGACCTTCCGGCGACGCGGGCGTTATCCCCGACGGTCGACTCGGTGTCGGCATGGAGGCGATCAGTCGATGACCGATCCCGAGCGACTCGACCACGCCGGGCCGATTCCCGGTGGACGCGTCCGCCACGGCACGGGCGTGAACTCGACGCGCGCGTTCCCCACGGAGGCACACCCGTCGCACCGCGACCCGTTCGTCCTGTTCGAGCGGTTCTACATCGACCCCGACGCGGGGTTCCCGATGCATCCGCACCGCGGGTTCGAGATCGTCTCGTACATGCTCGACGGTGGGATGGAACACGAGGACTCGCTGGGCGTGTCACACACCGCTCGCGAGGGCGACGCGATGCGGATCACGACCGGCGGCGGCATCCGGCACTCCGAGTTCCCGGCTGACGGCGCCGCCTGCAACGGCCTCCAGCTGTGGGTGAATCTCCCGCGCGAACACAAGGAGGTCGAGGCCGACTACGCGGACGCCGCGGCCGCTGATCTCCCGACCGCGACCGAGGACGGCGCGACCGTGACGACGGTCGTCGGTGACGGCTCTCCGCTCGAACTCCACACGCCGATGGAGTACCTCGACGCCCGCGTAGACGACGCGTGGACCTGGACGGTTCCCGACGGCTGGACCGGCTTCGCCTTCGGCGTCGCCGGCGCGGGCACGGTCGATGGCGACCGGTTCGAGACCGGCGACGTGGTTCCGATCGAGGACGGACGAACGGCCGAGTTCGCTCCCGATGATTCGGGGGCCGACTCCGACGGTGACGACGCGGGATTGCGCGTCGTCTGCGTCGCCGGGGAACCGCACGAGGAACCGATCCGCCAGCGCGGTCCGTACGTGTTGTGAACGGTTCGTACGTCCTGTCGGAATCGCTACGTAAAACCGATTCAGGGAACGCTCTTTTGCCAGAGGGTCCTACGGTGGGACGCACATGAGCTACGAACTCGATCCGTTGCCGTACGACTACGACGCGCTGGAGCCGCACATTAGTGAGCAGGTGTTGACGTGGCATCACGACACCCATCACCAGGGCTACGTCAACGGCTGGAACTCGGCTGAGGAGACGCTCGAACAGAACCGCGAGGCCGGCGAGTTCGGTTCCTCGGCGGGCGCGATCCGGAACGTGACGCACAACTCTTCGGGGCACATCCTGCACGACCTGTTCTGGCAGAACATGAGCCCGGAGGGCGGCGACGAGCCGTCGGGCGCGCTCGCTGACCGGATCGCCGAGGACTTCGGGAGCTACGAGGCGTGGAAGGGCGAGTTCGAGGCCGCCGCCGGCAACGCGTCGGGCTGGGCGCTGCTCGTCTACGACACGTTCTCGAACCAACTGCGCAACGTCGTCGTCGACAAGCACGACCAGGGCGCAATCTGGGGCGGCCACCCGATCCTCGCGCTGGACGTGTGGGAGCACTCCTACTACTACGACTACGGCCCCGCCCGCGGCGACTTCGTCTCCGCGTTCTTCGAAGTCGTCGACTGGACCGAACCCAGCGCCCGCTACGAACAGGCCCGCGAACTCTTCGAGTAAGCTGGCGACGACGAACGGGTCCGGAGGGATCCAAGCAGAGCACTCGACTTCTTTCGCCCCCGATCTGCCAGCGACAGCGCCATGCTTGCTGCGGTGCAGCCGCGTCGCCCGGCTCCCGCGTCTGCGACACCCACAGTTACCCCGTCGGGACCCGAACGACCGCGCATGAAACTCGCGGACGGCGTGTACACCCTAGAGTTGACGATGGAGCGTGAGAACGGCACGGCGTCGTTCCATCCGGTGGCCGTCGAGACCCCGCGTGGCCCCCTACTGGTCGACACGGGGCTCCCGGGACAGGCCGACCAGGTGGCCGACGCGCTGGCGGCCCACGGCCTCGATCTCGCGGACGTCTGGGCCGTGGTGCTCACGCACCACGACGGCGACCACGCGGGCGGACTGGCGGCGGTTCGCGAGCGCGCCGCCGACCCCGCCGTGTACGCCCACGAGGCCGCGACGCCGTACGTCGACGGTCGGGAGTTCCCGATCAAGAGCGACCCCGACGGTGAACGGTACGACCCCGTTCCG
The DNA here is from genome assembly GCF_030127145.1 of Halobaculum halobium. NCBI lineage: Archaea > Methanobacteriati > Methanobacteriota > Halobacteria > Halobacteriales > Haloferacaceae > Halobaculum > Halobaculum halobium. Next base: position 747,742 of record NZ_CP126158.1, on the reverse strand, counting down.
GTCGACGTGGAGATCCAGGACGGCGTGACGTTCAGGACCGATGCGGGGCCGATGCGGGCGGTGTTCACGCCCGGCCACGCGCCCGGACACCTCGCGTTTCACCTCCCCGAGTCCGGCGTGCTGCTCGCGGCCGACGCGCTCCGGGGCGACGACGGCGATTTGATCAGCCCGGCGGAGCACTTCACGCCGGACATGGCCGAGGCGACGCGATCGGTGGGTCGGCTCGCCGAGTTAGGGAGGGACCTGGAGACGACCCACTGCTATCACGGCGGCACCGTCGACGCCGGAATCCCCGAGATCGAGGCGGTACACGAGTCGCTGGCGGCCGAACACCTGGGGTGAGAATCGGAAGCGGAGACTGAGGCGGAGCCGGCGACGCGGGGTTCCGCCGCCGGACGATTCATGTCGCCGCCGACCGAGACCCCGACCGATGGAACACATCGACATCGACGAAGCCGACACGGGCGGATTCGGCAGGGACGTGGAGATGCGCCGACTCACCGACGCACTCGGCGCCGAGGACATGGCGATCAACCACTACCGCCTCGACCCGGACGAGGGGTTCTCCGGCGGGATGCACACCCACCTCGACCAGGAGGAGGTGTTCGTGGTCCTCTCGGGCACGGCGACGTTCGAGACGGAGGACGGTGCCGTCGAGGTCGGCGAGGGCGAGGCGATCCGGTTCGCACCCGGGGAGTACCAGACCGGGAGCAACGAGGGCGACGAGCCCGTCGAGGCGCTCGCGCTCGGCGCGCCGGCCGACTCGACGGAGGTTCGCGTCCCGGCCACGTGTCGCGAATGCGGGCACGAAGCGCTCGCAGCGGTCCCCGGCGACGACGGCATGGAGTTCGTCTGTCCCGAGTGCGGGACCGAAGCGGACCTCCCGACGTAGGCCGACCGCTCGACGCGGATCGCCGGCGATCGCGGTCGCTCCCGACCCGTCGCGTTTTAGCGCCGCCGCGAGCTACGGCCCCGTATGCCGATCGAGAAATCGGAGTTCACCGGACTGTACCCGTGTGACTTCTACACGCCCGCGGAGCTGTTCGAACCGGACCGGATGTACACCGTCACGGAGATCGCCCGGCTCCTCCAGGGGCTGGAGCCGGACGCAGCGATCGACGAAGAGACCGAGGAGGTGCTGCTCGACTGGGCGATCCCGTGGGTCATGACGAACGCCGAGGACCTCGTCGTCGCGGAGCCGCGTACCGACGACGAGCCGGGGTACTACGGGCTGCGACGCCCCGAGGATCTCGCCGACGACGGCGGCGACGGCGACGACGACAATGGCACGCCCGAGGGCGCGGACGGGACTGCCGACGCAGCCGAGGACGCGTCCGCGGACGAGCAGTGAGGCTCCTCGTCGCCGGCGCGGACCCGGTGGACGCGGGCAAGACCACGTTCGCGGTCGGCCTGGCCGCGAGACTCCGCGCCGACGGTTCGCAGCCGCGCGTGTTCAAGCCCCGCGCCGGCAACGACCGCTGGTTCGACCACGACGACGTGCGCCGCGCCGCGGGCGACGGACGCCTCTACGGGAAAGACATCGATCGACTCCTCCGGGCGGCCGACAGCGACGCGTCCCACGAGCGTCGGAATCCGATCCACCGCCTCTGGCGACCGACGCCGGGCGAAACGGGACTGCTCGGCGAGTCCGGCCGAACGTTCCTCGTCGACCGCGTTCGGACCGCCGACGGCGACGAGTGGGTCGTGAACGGAGCGACCGACCTCCCCGATCCGCTCCGAGCTGATCTCCCGCTCGCAGACGCCCGCCGCGTCGACTCGGTTCGAGCGTTCAACGACGCGATGCGCGAGCGACACCTCCCCGCGCTCGACCGGCTCGCGGACGATGTTCAGACGGCGGGCAGAGACGGCATCGCGCTCGTGGAGTCGTACGGCGACGTTGCGATGCCGCTTCGCGGGGTCGAGTTCGACGCCGTCGCCGTCGTCGACCCCGGCCGGTGTCGCATCTACGGCGGCGACCGCTGGGCGCTCGCGCGCGAGACCGCGACCGGCGACCGCGACGATGGAACCTTGGAGATCCACGTCGACCGCGTCACCGAGATGCTCGATCCCCGCTCGACACACGATCTCCGGCCGCTGACCGGCGAGGAACGGAGCGACCCCGACGCCGTCGCGTCGGCGTACCGGGAGGCGTACGGCGCGTTACTGGCGACAGCACGCGATCGGTAGCGAGCCCGGTGGCGCCGCGTCGCTGACGCAGTTCAGACGGGGCGGCTACTCCCCGTCGGTCGCCCCGTTACCGCGACCGCGCCGCTGACGCAGTTCAGCCGGGGCGGCTACTCCCCGTCGGTCGCCCCGTTACCGAGACCGCGCCGCTCGACCGGCGAGTTCCACGTGGTCGTACGGCGAGTCCAGCACGCTCGGGCCGTGGCCGACGTGGAGCTCACGGAGGCCGTCGCCGTCGAGGCGCTCTCGCACGCGGTCGATGCTCCGGATCAGCGCGTCGCGGTCGCCCTCCTCCAAGTCGGTCCGTCCGAAGCCGCCGTTCTGGAAGATCAGGTCGCCCGCGAACAGCACGCCCGCGTCCTCGTCGTACAGACAGAGGTGGTCGTTCTTGTGCCCGGGCGTGTGCAGCGCCTCGTAGCGTCCGAGGCCCAGGTCGACGCGTCCGCCGTCGGGAAGCTCGTTGTCGACGCTCGGCTGGCCCGTGTCGAAGCCCCACGTCTCGACGCCGAAGGCGTCGCACACCGCCTCGACGTTGCCGACGTGGTCGTGGTGGGTGTGCGTGAGGACCACCGCGTCGAGGTCGTCGACGCGCTCGCGGATCGCGGGGAGGATATCGAAGTTCGATCCGGTGTCGACGAGGACGCGCCGGCCCGCGTCGCCGTCGTCGGTCGTCGCGGGCGCGTCGGCGCTGGCGGGACCGGAGACGAGAAACGCGTTGCTCGTGAACGCCTGAATGCCGGCGGCGAGGTTGTGGATCACGGGCGGCGATAGGCGACGGCGGGTCTTGGGGGTTGGCGTTCCGGACGGGTGGCCGGGTTCGGTAGGTCTATCACGGACGCCCCGCGCTTCTCGCGTATGCAGCAGTACCTCTCGACCGTCGAGGACGTGCTCCGGGACGGCACCTACAAGCCGAACCGGACCGGGGTCGACACGCTCTCTGCGTTCTCGACGCACTACGAGGCCGACCTCGCCGACGGCTTCCCCCTACTCACGACGAAGGACCTCTCGGGCTTCCGCTGGCGGTCGCTCATCCACGAACTCCTGTGGTACCTCTCGGGGGAGGAGCACATCCGCGACCTCCGCGAGAAGACCGGCATCTGGGATGCGTGGGCCGACGAGGAGGGCCGCCTCGACACCGCCTACGGGCGCTTCTGGCGGCGCTACCCCGTTCCCGAGGAGGGACTGGAGGGCGAGACGTGGCCGGACGAGACCCACCGCTGGATGAACGACGACGAGCGCACGTTCGACCAACTGGCGTACGTGCTCGACACCCTCCGAGAGAATCCGAACTCTCGCCGGATCGTCGTCAACGCGTGGCACCCCGCGAACGCGACGGTCTCCACCCTTCCGCCGTGTCACTACACCTTCGTGTTCAACGTGCAGGGCGACCGGCTGAACCTCCATCTCACCCAGCGCTCGGGCGACCTCGCGCTCGGCGTCCCGTTCAACATCGCCGCCTACTCCATCCTGCTGACGGCGGTCGCCCAGCGAACCGGCTTCGAGCCCGGCACGTTCGCGCACAGCGTCGTCGACGCACACGTCTACTGCGGCACCGGCGAGCGCGGCGACTGGTACGGCGACGCGGACGCCCGGGGGATGCTCCGAGACGGCCTGGCCGACGCCGAGTCGCGCGAGGAGTACGAGCGGCTGGCCGACTGGATCGAGGAGACCGCCCCCGCGGAGGCCGACGGCGACGAAAAGAAGGACCACGTCCCCGGCCTGCTGCGGCAGCTCGGCCGCGAGCCGCGCGAGAAACCGACGCTGCGCGTCGCCGACAAGCCGCTCGACGAGCTGGCGTTCGACGACGTCGAACTGCTGAACTACGACCCGGCGCCGGGCATCGAGTTCGCGGTCGCCGAGTGATGACCGACGGGTCCGGCTCGGCCGTGGGCGGTGACGCCGGCGGCGACACCGACGCCGATGGCGACCTTCGCGTCTCGCTCATCGCCGCCGTCGCGGCCAACGGCGTCATCGGCGCCGACGGCGGGATGCCGTGGCACTTCCCCGCCGACATGCGCCACTTCAAGGAGACCACCACCGGTCACCCCGTGATCATGGGGCGACGGACGTACGAGTCGATCGCGAGCGACATCGGCGGGCCGCTCCCCGACCGCACGAACATCGTGCTCTCGCGATCGGGCCCCGATCTCCCGGACGACGTGATCGTCGCCGAATCCGTCGACGAAGCGCTCGCGGCCGCACGCGCCGACGCCGTCGCCCGAGGCGTCGCGACGGTCTACGTCGCCGGCGGCGGCGCCGTCTACGAACAGTTCCTCCCGCTGGCGGACGAACTGACGTTGACAGAAGTCCACGACTCGTACGACGGCGATACCACCTTTCCCGAGTTCGACGCCGACCACTGGCGGGAACTCGAGCGCACCGAGCGCGACGCGTTCGACTTCGTCGCCTACGAACGCCGGGAGTAGCGCGCGCTCGCCCGGCGGGGGCGCGGCATCCAGAACTGCTTTCCGCCCGCCGCACCACCCGTCAGCCACGAATGGCTCGCCCCCGTCTCGCCGCGCTCGCGTGCTGTCTCCTGCTCGTGCTGGCGGGGTGTGTCGTCGGTCCCGCGGGCAGCGACGCGACCCCCGACGGCGAGGGCACCGCGACGGCGCCGCCCGGGTCGGACGGAACGCCGGCGACCGCCGCCCCGCCGGCGGACGGACCTCGCGTCACGGTCGTCGAGGTCGTCGACGGCGACACGTTCCGGTTCGAGTACGAGAACGGCACGACCGACACCGCGCGACTCCTCGGCGTCGACACCCCAGAGGTCTACGGCGAGAACACGCCCGACGAGTTCGAGGGCGTCCCCGACACGGAGGCCGGCCGGACGTGCCTGCGCGAGTACGGCGAGCGCGCCAGCGCCTACGCGAAGAACCGCCTCCTCGGGGAGGAAGTGACGCTGGCGTTCGACGCGAACGAGCCACGCCGCGGCTACTACGATCGGCTGCTCGTGTACGTCCACCACGACGGCGGCTCGTTCAACTACGCGCTGATCGACCGAGGGCTCGCCCGCGTGTACGACTCCTCGTTCGAGCGCGGGGACGCGTTCTACGCCGCGGAGGAGCGCGCGATGACGGCGGGTCGCGGACTGTGGTCCTGCCGCGAGGGGACGCCCGGTCCCGCCGGCGACGACGAGACGACCGCAACCGCGTCCGCGACGGCGACGCCCGCAGGCGACGGGGTGGTCGTTTCACGCATCCACGCCGACGCCGAGGGCGACGACGGCGAGAACCTCAACGACGAGTACGTCGTGCTCACGAACCGCGACGAGGAGGCGGTCGACCTCTCGGGATGGACGCTGTCGGACGAGGCGGGCTTCACCTACGAGTTCCCCGACGGCACGACGCTGGCGGCGGGTGCGACTGTCACGCTCCACGTCGGCAGCGGCGAGGACACCGACTCCGACCTGTACTGGGGTCGGGGGCGACCGACGCTGAACAACGACGGCGAGACCGTGACCCTGCGCGACGCGAGCGGCACCTACGTCGCCGAGCGGTCGACCTGAGGCGGTCGACGGCGACACAGCTATCCCTCACACGCGGATCGTTTGTCTGTGCCACACCTACGCTTCGACCTCTCGGTGGCCGTCACCGACCGTGAGCGCGCGTCGTTCGCCGACTGGGTCGCGGAGACCTACGCCGAGGTCATGGACACCGGAACCGACCACGTCGGGGTGGTCGTCGTGGAAACCGACCCCCAGTTGGGCGGTGCCGACCCCGATGGTCCGGTCGCGCTCGTGAACGCGGACGTCCGCGTCGGTCGGACCGTCGAGCAGCGCCACGCGCTCGCCCGCCGGCTGACCGCCGAACTCGGTGAACGGTTCGGAATCCCGGAACAGACGGTGTACGTCGTCTTCACGGCACACGAAGGCCAGGAGTTCGTCCTCGGCGGCGACCCGCTCGAGGCGTGGGACCCGGCCGAGCGCGATGACGCGGGCGTCGGAGGCGACGACGGGGAGTGAGGAGTGCCGGGGGTTCAGGGCTTCCGCAACACCGCCTCGTAGTGGTGGTCGCTGGTGTACCGCACCGAGGCGACCGACCACTCGGAGCCGACACACGCCTCCCGGAGCACGTCGGGCGCGAACGGCCGGAACAGCAGGGCGTCGCCCACGTCCCCCTCGTACTCGAAGTGCATCACGCGGTAGCCCATTCCCGGCGTCGGGTCGGGCCGCCACCCCAGGAGATCGCGCGCGCCGTCCGCCTCGGGGTCGTAGTTGTCGAGCACGGCAACGGCGTCGTCGGTGGTCACGACCGCGAGATCGCCGAGGAACCCACGGAGGCGGTGCGGCGGGCGCGCCAGGCCGAGTTGGGTGCCGTGGGCGTAGACGGCTCTGAATCGGTCGCGGTCGAACGACTCGCGCAGCGCGAACATGTCGCCTCGAACCGCCGACGCGACGCCGCGCTCGCGCATCGTCTCCACGAGGTGAGGAGACGGTTCGAGTCCGACGGTCTCGCCGTCGTAGCGTTCCTGAAACCGGAGCACGTCGCGCCCGGCGCCCGCGCCGAGGTCGAGCAGCGGCGTCGCCACTCCATCCTCCTCGAGCGTCTCGTACACCGACTCGTCTCGCTCCTCGAAGTAGAACCGCTGGATCGGATGCTCCAACCGCTCGTCCCCGTCGACACACCACAGCGGGTCTGACTGTTCGCCGCGGTGGAAGTCACGGACCGCGCGGCCGAACGGGTCGCTGTCGGCCCCGGTATCGTCGGTCGCCGGATCGGCGGTCGACATACTCCCACCGAACGGATCGAGACGGAAAGCAGCACGTGATCAATGGTATCTCACACCGTGGGTGTGATCGGAGAGAACCGGCAAGGATGGCGGCTACCACACCGACTACCGCTGCGGCCGGCAGTCGGGTGATATGACCCAACTGCTCCCCGATGAGGCCGCGGATCGACTCGTCTCGACGTGCCGGACCACCGTCGGCGACAACGCGCGATCGGTGACGTTCTTCTCGCGCACCGACCACGAGCAGTTGTACCTGCGCGACGACCTCGAACAAGACGCCGACCTGATGGCGTTCATCGGCACCGAGCGGCAGGACTTCGCGATGGCAAGCGACGGCTACTCCGGCACGGAGTTGGGCGAGTATCGCTACACCCTGCGCGTGTTCGAAAACGGCTACGCCGTCCGCATCGACGGGCGCGACAAGGGCGTGCTCGTCACCAGCGACGGGATGGAGCTTCGCGACTTCAACCACCTCGCCAGCGCCGTCTCCGCGACGTTGGAGGAGTGGGAAGGCGAGATCTGAGCGCGACGAACCCAAGACGTTTCTCGCCCGCCCACCGAGCGCGGATATGGTCCTCCCGCTGGAGATGGGCTGGCGACACCTCCTGTTCGAGAACTGGCCGGTCGATCCCGACGTGATGGACGCGCACCTCCCCGACGGGCTCGATCCGGATACCTACGACGGCGCCGCGTGGCTGTCCGTCGTCCCGTTCACGAACGTCGCCGTCCGTCCGAAAGGTCTCCCGGCGGGGGCCGGCATCCGCCTGCCCGAGTTGAACGTTCGCACGTACGTGACCCGCGACGGCGTCCCGAGCGTCTACTTCTTCAGCCTCGACGCGCAGGGCGTCGCGAGCGTCGTCGGCGCTCGCGTGTTCCACCATCTTCCGTACTACTACGCTCGGATCTCGCTCGGTCCGGACGGTCGCGGCGGCGTCCGCTTCCGGAGCCGGCGACTTCACCCCGGTTCGCGACCGGCACGCTACGAGGCGGCGTACCGCCCGACGGGCGAGGCGTTCCGAGCCCCCGACGACCCCATGGCCGAGTTCCTCGTGGAGCGCTACCGCTTTTACACCGAGGCGCAGGACGGGTCGATCCGGTACACGGACGTGGAGCACGAGCCGTGGACGCTGTACCCCGCCGAGGCCGACGTGGACGCGAACACACTGCTGAAGTCGCACGGCTTCGCCGAGCCGGACGCCGACCCGGTGTACCACTACAGCCGCGGGCTGAACGTGGTCACCTCGCGGAGCAAGCGGTTGTAGGCCGGAACCGCCGGAGGAGCGCGACCGGCGGCGACAGCGCTACTCCCAGAAGCTCTTGGTCCGCGCGTACTGCCGCTCCTGTTTCAGGATGTCGCGGTAGAAGTCGTCCTCGTCCTCGCGCAGTTTCCCGATGATCCGGGCGGCGTTGTGCGGGCCGACGCCGCGGGCGGCCAGCGCGATCACGGCCTGCTTGCCGTGGGCCTGCACGAGGTTCGCCGAGCGGTTCGCCTTGCGCGTGAGTTCCGCCTGTTCGTCGTCCTTGTCGTTCGACCGGACGGCCTGTACCGCCTCGTCCGCCCACGGGTTCAGCGCCGCGATCCGGGTGGAGCCGCACTCGGGGCACTCGGGGCTGTCCCTGACCCTGCGGACCTTCGTGCGCTGGTCCCACTCTCCGCAGTGGACGCACAACTGGATCACGTGGTCGTCCATGATGCGGTCGCGGATCGTCTCGATCACGGAGGCGTCGGCGTTCTCGGGCACAAGGAACTCCCGGCCGGAGGAGCGGCCGTCCGTGCCCAGCGGCGTGCGCTCGCGGGCAGCGACCACCTCGACGTCACCGTCGTGAATGTCCCCGAGCAACTCCGCCGTCTCCTCGACGGCGAGTTCCGTGTGGAACACCTCCCGGACCGCCTCGTCGAAGACCGGCGTGTCCTCCAGCGCCGCCATGAGGCGGTCGCCGCCGAAGCGCTTGTTCCCCTGATACCGCTTGAGCGCGCCGAACTTCGCGGCGACGTGTGCGAGCGTGAACTTCAGCGTGTCCGAGTTCTTGAGGGCGAGTTCGAGGAGGGCTTCGACGTGCTGCGGGTCGGTCTCCTCCAGCACCTCGATGACGGTTCCCGGGGTGACGCCGTTGGGTACCTCCAACTCGACGCGATACGGATCGGCCTCCATCCCGACAGACGAGCCGGTGCGCTGGCCGATCAGCGCCGAGAGGAGCCTGCCGAGCGTGCGGTTCACCCCGTGGCCGAACGCGGCGTTGACGGCGATGCTCCGTCCCGTGCCCTCCACGACGATCTGATCGTCAGTCGGCATCGGGTGACCCGCCTCGACGTGGCGCCCGACCGTGTCGATGCCGACCCGGATCGTGTCGGCTTCGGCGGGATACCGTCCGGCGAACTCCCGAGCCACGGCGGCCGCGTCGGCACCGCCGGCGAACTGCGGTTCGGCGACGCCGCGCATCTCGCCCACCTCGCCGGCGACGGCGCGGGGAACGGGGATCTCTTGTCCGGTCCAGGAGGGTACCTCCCCTGCGGGGTCCTCGATGGGCGCGACGTTCACCTCCGACTCCTCCTCGTCGATGTCGTTGATGCGCCACAGCTCCCCGCGCTGAATGAACGCCTCCCCGGGCTGGGCGAAGTTGACGACGAACCGTTCGTCCAGCGTCCCGATCTGCCGGCGCGAGGAGATGTCGTACACGTCGTACGTCTCCTCGTCGGGGATCATCGAGAGGTTCCGGTAGTAGTACTGCCACGTGCCCCCCGACGTTTCGAGCACGTCGCGCTCCTCGTCGATCCACAGCAACCGATTCCCCGACAGCTCGCGGGCGACCTCGCGGAACGTCTCCTCCGGGAGGTCGCGGAAGGGGTACGCCCGGGTGATCAGATCGTACGCCTCGCGGGCGTCGACCTCGCCCATGTCCATGAGCAGACCGACGACCTGGTTCGCGAGCGTGTCGAGACTCCCGTGGTGAATGCCCGACTCCTCTACGTCGCCCTCGACGGCCCGCCGGGCGATCGCCAGCGCTTCCATGGTGTCGTCCGCGCTGTCGGTGACGACGGTCCCGCGGCTCACCTCGTCGCGGCGGTGGCCCGCGCGGCCGACCCGCTGGAGCAGGCGCGCGACCTCGCGGGGGGAGTTGTACTGGACGACGTGATCGACGCGCCCCACGTCGATCCCCAACTCCATCGAGGAGGTACAGACGAGCCCGTCGATCTCGCCGGTCTTGAACGCGTCCTCGACCTCGATCCGGGCGTCCTTCGACAGCGATCCGTGGTGGACGCCGATCGGTTCGCCGAGCGTTTTGAACCGCGAGGCGAGCGCCTCCGCCGTCTGTCGAGTGTTCACGAAGATCAGGACCGACTCGTTCGCGCGGACGATGTCGCGAACGAGCCGGACGTGACTCGCGATGTCGGCGTCGGTCGCGAGCTTCCCGGCGAGGCGCTCGTCCGCGGGGGTCACCTCCGGCGAGATCACGTCGAACTCGACCTTGCTCCCCACGTCGACCTCGACGATCGCACAGCCTCGGTCGCCGGTGAGGAACTTCCCGACCTCCTCGGGGTCGCCGACGGTCGCCGAGAGGCCGATGCGCTGGAAGTCGCCCGACAGGCGGCGCACCCGCTCTAACCCGACGGTCAACTGGGCGCCGCGTTTCGAGGCCGCCAACTCGTGGACCTCGTCGACGACGACGTGATTCACGTCCGAGAGCGCCGCCCGGAGCTTCTCGCCCGTCAGCATCGCCTGCAGCGTCTCCGGCGTCGTCACCAGCACGTCGGGCGGGTCGTTCGCCTGCTTGCTCCGCTGGTAGTCGGAGGTGTCGCCGTGGCGCACCTGCACGTTCAAGTCGAGGTACTCGCCCCACCACTCCAGGCGCTCGCGCATGTCGCGGTTGAGCGCCCGCAGCGGCGTCACGTACAGCGCCCCGAGCCCCTCGGGGCGCGTCTCCGCGAGCGCCGACAGCACCGGCAACATCGCCGTCTCGGTCTTGCCGGTCCCCGTCGGCGCGATGACGAGGGCGTCCTCGCCGGCCGCAAGGGGCGAGATCGCCCGTCGCTGCGGCGCCGTCGGCGTCGTGAACCCGCGCTCGGACAGCGCCGACCGAACCTCCTCCCCCAGCGCCGCGAACGCGTCCATCCCCGTCGCTCGCGGCGTATCGCTCATCGCCGAACGTCGCGGCGCGAGCGGCTTAAGGGTCGCGCTACCGGGCGTTCAGCGGCCGTCGGCCGTCGTCGGATACCCCCGAGTCACTCCCGGCTGACGGCGATGTTCCGGACCGCGCTCTCGCACTCGGGACACGTGCCGGGATGGCTGGCCCCTCGGAGCCGCGTCCCGCAGCCGACACACTCGAACAACGCTTCAGACGCGTCGTACGGATCGATATCCTTGGATGGCACGAGTTGACGTACCACACTCTACAGTGTAAGGCTTCTCTACAGATGTATCTCATTCATCCTAGGTATACAAGGTTATCTGGTGGACGAGCGTCCAACTATCTCTACAGGAGCTCCTCTTCCGCCAGTTGGATCGCTTTCTGAACGGCGCCGACGGACGTGAGATACCCCGCGCCGACGCCCGCCTTCGACGCCCGCGCGGCCGGGCCGGTGAGCACCGTCGGCCCCAACTGCGCCACGGCGCCGTCGCCGACAGAGACGAGCCAACCGGGCACCTCGAACCGGTAGCGCGTCAGCCGCGGTTCGAACTCGTCCTCGTCGCCGACCATCTCGTTGTCCACCAGCCGACCGATGTTCTCCGCGACCGCCTTCGCCTCCCGAACGGCCGCAGACGCCGAGGCCGGGACCGCCTCGCCGTCGGCATCGACGACGCGGGCGGCGTCACCCAAGGCGAACGTACCGTCGGTGAGTCGGAGGTCGGCACGGACGACCGGACGGTCGCCACCCACGGCGTCGTCGCCGGCGATGCCGCCGGTCCAGACGAGTTGGTCGTACGAGAGGTCGCCGGCGGCGGTGGCGATCCGGTCGTCGAAGACCTGTTCGACGGTCGTGTCGGTCTCGACGTCGACGCCACGCGCCTCCAACTGCTCGCGTACGGCTCGGCTGAAGTTCGCCGGGAAGTTCGGCGCGACCTCGCCCAACTGCTCGACGAGGACGACCTCCGCCTCGTCGGGTACCGCGACGTCTTTCTCGCGTGCGAGCGCCGTGAGTTCGCCGGCGACCTGCACGCCCGACAGGCCGGCGCCGCCGACCACGACGCGCCCGCCGTCGCCGAGGAGTTCCAGAAACTCCTCGCGGATCTCGGCGGCGTCGTCGAGCGACTTCAGCGGCGTCGCGTGCTCGCGAAGCCCTTCGATCCCGTAATACGCGGTCTCCGAGCCGAGACACAGCGCGCCGTAGTCCCACTCGATGTCGTCTCCGCTCGCCAACTCGGCCACGCCCGCCTCGGCGTCCACGTCGACGACCCGGTCCACGATCAACTCAGCGCGGTCGAGCAGGTCCTCGAGCGGCACCGAGATGGCGTCGGCGACCGCCGGCCGGCGGATCGCACGGTGCGTCTCGTGGACGAGGACGTGACTCTCGCCGTCGTTGACGAGCGTGATGTCGACAGCCGAGGGGAGTCGCGACTCGAGTCTCCGGGTCACAGCGACGCCAGCGTAGCCGGCGCCGAGAACGACGACATGCATTCGCGAACACTACGGCCGCCGCGGGTAAGGGCGTAACGGGCGTCGCGCACGTCGGTGCGGACGAACGTTCAAGGAGGAAAGTGGGACCAGTGACCCCGTAACGTAACGACGGCCCGCGGGCGCCGAGCGGGTGTGCGGCGCACCGCTCGCGGGTGACGGGAGTCGGGGGGCAGCCGGCGGCCTCTCGACGACCGGCAGACGCAGCCGCGCCGCCTGTCAGTTCGGGGCGCAGCGACGGCTCCGCGTCTACCAGACCCGTGCCCCAACCCGTCCCCGAAGTTCGGAGCGGTGCCCCCGGATCAGAACAGCGCTTCCGACGCCCCGAGCACGCGCGCCGGGCCGCCGACCTCCCAGATGTTCGTCTCGACGCCGACCTCGGCGATTCGCTCCTCGACGCGCTCGGCGTGCTCGGCGGGCGTGTTGACGTAGACGCTCGCGCCGGTGTCCGTCGAGAAGTAGACGGGAACCTCCTCCTCGCGGAGTTCGCGGACGGCGTTGAACACGGCGATCGTCTCGGGCTGCCAGTACACCCAGCCGGCGGGGCCGGTCATGGTCGTCGCCGTCAGCGACAGGGAGTCGTGCTCTGCGATCTCGAAGATCCCCGAGAACTCCCCCGAGCGCAGACGGTCGCGCATCCGCTGGAGCTGCTCGTGGACGTGCGCCATCCGGGCGTCGAACATGTGGCTCGCCTCTGCCTCGCGGTGTGCCTCCTCGGTCTCCTTGTAGGCGGGCACGAGCGCGGTAACTACGCGGAGGTCCTCCTCGGGGTCGAACCCGTCCGGGCCGACGCCCACGTCGAGGCGCTCGGCGCGACAGTCCTCGTCGTTCATCCCGGCGTACAGCACCGAGTAGGCGCCGGTAACGGCGCGGGCGGCCGATGAGGAGCCGCGGCGCGCGACCGTCGAAATCTCCGGGCGCGTCATGTCGAGCCCGGCCGCCTCGACCAGCGAGGTCGCCAGCGCCGCAAAGCCAGACGACGAGGAGCCGAAGCCGACGTTCGACGGGAAGGAGTTCTCGGACTCGACGCGGACGGCGGCGTCCAGATCCGCGAGCTCGCGGACGTGCTCGACGACCATCTCGATGCGCTCGGCGCCGCGACCGTCGACGGCCTCGCCGTCGATGCGGTACTGGTCGTCGGTCGGCGACGCGTCCGGCTCCCACTCGACGGTCGTCGTCGTTCGCGAGGGAGCCGTACAGAGGCTGATCGAGTCGTGGTACGGGAGCCGTCGCTCCGCGTCGCGCATCCCGTGGTACTTCACGAGGCCCTGGATGGGGTGGGCCGTCGCCGTGGCCTTCATACCCGCCGAACGGGCGGGCGGGTGGTTAGTCGTTCCGAATGGTCGTGTCCGTCGGCTCCCCAACGTCTCCCCGTTCCAAGCTCCCGATCGCCCCTGTCGGAGCGATCGAGACAGGAACGACCGCCGCCACGCCGACGACGTTCGCCGGCAACGACCCCGGGCGCGACCCGGAGGCGGCGGTCACTGAACCGGTCGAACCCGGCGCACGCGAGCGCGAACAGTAACCAGGTGGGCGGGATCACGACGTCCCCGACGTACCGGATCTGTCGCCAGCGAAGCGACTCGGTGAGCCCGTCCGTCGTGAGGCCGCCGATGGTTGCGAGCGAAAGCCACGCGGACGCGGTCATGAGCAGCGCCAGCGGGCGGCCCGCGAGCGCGCGTCACGGTGGCGCCACGCGACCCCGGTGGTCCACAACGAGAGGGCCGCCGCGACCGCGAGCGCGACCGTCAGCGTCGCGTGCGGTATCACGGTCCATCCGGGTCGAAGTGACGCCTAGTAAAATGTACCGTCCCGAGTCGTCTGGGCGTCAGTCGTAGTCGTAGAACCCCTTGCCGGTCTTCTTGCCCAGGTCGCCGGCGGCGACCTTCCGCTTGAGGAGGTAGGCGGGCTTGTACCGGTCGCCCAGTTCCTCGTGCAGCGTCTCGCTGGCGTCGAGACAGATGTCGAGGCCGATGTGGTCGGCCAGTTCGAGCGGGCCCATCGGAACGTTCGTCCCAAGCTTCATTCCCTTGTCCATGTCTTCCTTCGAGGCGACGCCTTCGTCGTACGCGCGGATGCCCTCGTTGATCCACGGCATGAGCACGCGGTTGGTGACGAAGCCGGGCTTGTCGTCGCTCTCCCACGTCTCCTTGCCCACGTCCTCGGCGAACGCGTGCGCGAAGTCCGTCACTTCGGTGGCGGTCTTCTCGCCGGTGACGACCTCGACGCCCGCCATGATCGGGACGGGATTCATGAAGTGGAGGCCGACGACGAGGTCCTCGCGGTCGGTCGCCGATGCGATGGTCGTGATAGAGAGCGTCGAGGTGTTCGTCGCGAGCACCACGTCGTCGTCAGTCACGTCTTCGAGTTCCTCGAAGATGTCCTGCTTTACGTCCATGTCTTCCAGCGCCGCCTCGACGACGAGGTCGGCGGCGGCGAGATCTCCGAGGTCGGTCGTTCCCGTGATCCGGTCTTGGACCGCCTCGCGTGGCTCGTCGAGTTCGCCCTTCGCGTCGAGGCGCGACAGCGAGGAGTCGATCGCGTCCAGGCCGTTGTCGACGAACCGCTGTTCGATGTCGCGCATCACCACGTCGTAGCCGGCTGTCGCGGTCACCTGGGCGATCCCGTTGCCCATCGTGCCCGCGCCGACGACGCCGACCGTCTCGATCTCCGAGAGTTCGCGCATGGACAATGGTGCCCATGCGGCCACCGTAAGCGTAGCGGACCTGTGGACTGGGAATTATCCGCACGTGAGACCGTGCGCAGAAAGGTTAAACCGTCCGGGTTCGACGCACCCAACAGGTGACCAGGTGTGGGGGATGAGGACATCAGGGAGTTGAAATTCGTGGGACCGGCGACCGCGGAGGCCCTCGCGGACGCGCCGTTCGACGCGGCGGCCGTGCGCGAGAAGGCGGTCTCGTACCGGATGCTTACCGACGCCGGGGTCAATCCGGGCGTTGCGGCGCGCATCCGCCGGGAGCACTCGCTGGCCTGGTCGTTCGAGTCGGAGGGCGAAGACCTCGCACGACGGTCGACGCAGGTCCGCGGGCTCGGCGACGCAGAACGCGCCTGGGTCGCGGCGTCGTCGGGAGACTGGCAGGGTGCCGACGCCGGCGCGTCCGACGCCGCTGACGGCGGTGGCGGGTCCAACGGGGACGGCGACGACGGGGCAGACCGCGCTGAACCGGCGGACGCCGGAGTCGCCGACGACGAGGCGACCGACGACGGCGTGACCGCAGAGCGCGCGTGGGTCGCCGCCTCCGCCCGCGGTGACGCGCCGGGGACGAAGACCGACGGGTCGGGCGATCCGGTCGCCGCCGAGTCGGCCTGGCGCGAGCGCTCTCGACCGACGCCCGTCGGAGCGGTCGAAGGGGTCGACGACGGGGACGCAGCCGATCTCGCGGAGGCGGGGATCACCTCCGCACGGGCGCTGGCCGTCGCCGATCCGGCTGAAGTGGCCGAGGCGCTGGGCCGTGACGAGGCACGGGTCGCCGAACTGTGTGAGGCGGCGACCGAGCACGTCGATTGATAGATGGAATGCGATACTCGGGGGCGAGTAAATATCACATCGCAGACACCATTTGATTTATCATCGTTGCCGTGGCGGATTTACGTATGCTCACCGACGCGGACGCGGCGATCACTCGCGACGACAAGGCACTCATTCTCGCATATGACCACGGGATCGAACACGGGCCCGTGGACTTCGCGCCGAACCCGTCGACTGCGGATCCCGAGCGGGTGTTCGACCTCGCGACTCACGACGCGGTAACAGCGCTCGCGGTCGGGAAGGGCATCGCGGAGGCGTACTACCCGAGCTACGAGGAGGACGTGTCGCTGCTGGCGAAGCTCAACAGCACCTCGAACCTCTGGATGGGCGAGCCGGACTCCGCCGTGAACTGGTCGGTCGAGTACGCCGCCGAGTTGGGCGCCGACGCGATCGGCTTCACGCTGTACGGCGGGTCGAACCACGAGGTCGAGATGGCCGAAGAGTTCCGCGACGCCCAGGAGGCGGCCCGCGAGCACGACATGGGCGTCGTCATGTGGTCGTACCCGCGCGGACAGGGACTGAAGAACGACACCAGCCCGGACACCATCGCGTACGCGGCGCGGTTGGGTCTCGAACTCGGTGCCGACATCGCGAAGGTAAAGTACCCCGGATCACCCGACTCGATGGCCGAGGCAGCGCGGATGGCCGGCCCGACCAAAGTGGTGATGTCCGGCGGATCGAAGACCGACGATCGCGCGTTCCTCGAAACCGTCGCCGGCGCGCTCGAGGGCGGCGCGAAGGGGCTCGCGGTCGGTCGAAACGTCTTCCAGCGGGAGAACCCCGAGGAGATCCTCGACGCGCTGGAGGCGGTCATCTTCGAGGACGCGTCCGTCGACGAGGCGCTCGAACACACCTCCGCGTCCGCCGTCGCCGACGACTGATGGACGGTTCCGACGCTGGCTCCGACTGCGACTCCGCCGGCGCCACAGACGACCCGTTCGCCGTCGCGGAGGCGGTGCTGGACGTCGTCGCCGCCGCGGCCCCCGACGTCCGCGCGGGGCTGCCGGGGCGGCGCCGGTACCTCGACGACGAGAACCCCTCGGGCGAGGACGTGCTGGCGGCGGACCTGTATGCCGACGAGTTGCTGGCGGAAATGGTGGGCGACATCGACGGCGTCGGAACGTACGCCAGCGAGGAGCGCGAGTCGACCGTCGACACCGGCGACGGCGACGTGTCGGTCGCGGTCGACCCGCTCGACGGGTCGTCGAATCTGGAGTCGAACAATCCGATGGGAACCGTGATCGCGGTGTACGACGGTCCGCTTCCGGCCTCGGGCCGTGACCTCGTCGCCGCCGGATTCGTCCTGTACGGGCCGGTCACGACGATGGTTGCCGGCGTCGGCGCGCCTGCGGACGCGACGATCCACGAGTACCTGGTCACCGGGGAGGGTGACCGTGAGCAACTGGAGCGGATCGAACTCCCCGACGACCCGACGGTGTACGGCTTCGGGGGGCGGGTGCCCGACTGGCCCGACGACTTCGCCGCGTACGTCGGCGAGATCGAAGACGAGCTGAAACTGCGCTACGGCGGCGCGATGATCGCGGACGTGAGCCAGGTGCTCTCCTACGGCGGCGTGTTCGCGTACCCCGCGCTGGAGTCCGCCCCGGACGGGAAACTCCGCCTGCAGTTCGAGGGGAATCCAGTCGCGTACCTCGTGGAGGGCGCCGGCGGTCGATCCTCGGACGGGGCGCGGTCGCTGTTGGACGTTGAAGCGACCGGAATCCACCAGCGTGTGCCCGTCCACATCGGGAACGCCGCGCTGATCGACCGCCTCGAAGCCGCGCTCAATGCGGTTCGACAGCGGTAGGTCGGCGCTCCCGGAACCGATAGACCCACACGTCGGGCGCGCCGAACCCGAGTAATGAGAGATCGGTATAAGGCGCTCATGTTGCGCAGTTTCAAGGACGCGATGGACATCGTCGACGAGTACAACGGCTGGGCGGCCGAGGCGTTCGACGACTCCTCGCCGGTGCCGCCGCAGGCGGTGCCGCAGGTCGCGATGATGCTGTACCAGAGCCGCGTGATGGACGGGTGGGGCGGCGAGGGCGGGTTCGACGTGCCGGAGTTCGACGACAAGATGTTCGACTAGCGGGGCCGACCGGTGTTCTCGTGAGCGACCGGAGCGAGGTCCGCGGCCCGAGGCACCCGGTGTGCGGTTCCCTCGACCGATCGACGGATCCACCTCGTCGTGGGTCGACTCGGCCGCGTCTCTCGATTAATGCGGCTTAATTCGGTGCCAGCGCCCCCCAATCCACGTTGAGCGCTGTCCCCGTTGAAGGGGGCGGCGCCGTTCGTGGCGACCACGATGAACCTCGAACGGATCGGACTGATCGCGACCGTGGCGAGCCTCCTCGCGGCGGCGGGCGCACTGGCGTTCCCCGCCGTCGTGGGGCTGCCGGTCGGGGCGCGGTCGCTGCTCGCGGCGACGCTGTGGGGTACGACCATCCTGTTCACCGGGACGACGCTCGTGTGGGTCGTCCTGACGTACGTCGTCGGTGCGGGCTACGAGGAACCGGAGCCGGTTCGCGGCGGCGACGACGTACAGGTGCGGATCATGACCATCGACGCTGCCGAGGTCGTGCGGCGGACAGTCGAGTCGCTCCCGGACGACTTGGACGACGTGCGCGTCATCGCCGAGACGGATATCGACGTCCCCGGCGCGACGGTCCACGTCGTGCCCGACGAGTTCGACGCCGCGGCCGTCCGGAAGGGCCGCGCTCTCGAGTGGGCGCGTCGACACGTCGACTGCGAGCGCGAATTCGTGCTCTACCTCGATGAGGACAGCCACATGACCGAGTTCGACGGTCTGCCGGACGCCGACGTGGTCCAACTGCGCGAGGAGCCGCGCCGGACCGGCTCGGTCCTGTCGTATCTCGCGGACGTGTACCGGATGGGCGTCCAGATCGAACAGCGCGCCTTCGCGCGCCTCTCGGTCCCGCTGTTCGCGTGGGGCGGAGGGATCGCCGTCCGGCGCGAGGTCGAGGACGCGGTGACGTGGAACCGCGAGACGCTCGTCGAGGACACCGCCTTCGTGTGGAAGGCGGCCGAGCGCTTCGACCTAGATTTCGAACTCGCGGACGTGGCCGTGCGAAACGAGGCGCCGCCGTCGCTGTACGAGATCACCCAGCAGCGCCGCCGGTGGACCGCGGGCAACCTCCGGGCCGCGAAGATGCTGCCGGCTCGCTACCGCCTGCTCACCCGCGTGCGGAACTACGCGTGGGCGCTGTCGCCGGTCGTGACGCTGGTTGCGATCCCGCTGTCGGTCCTCGGCGTCTCCGTCCTGTTCGGCGGCCTGTTCCTCGCGGCGTCGCTGACGCTTGCGGCGTTCACGGCGTTCTGGTTCCTCCGCGGGGTCGCCTACTACGGCCGCGAGACGGCGGGCTGGGCACTGGCGGTGCCGCTGGCGCCCGTCGTCACCGTCGTTCACTCGCTGGGGACGGTCGCGGGCGTCCTCGACCCGCCCGAGGAGTTCCGCGTGACCGAGAAGACCGGGAAGTGACCGGCGCCGGCGCGCAGTCGTCGCTAGTCGTCGCTCGCGACTACGTCGGCCTCGAGAGTGCCGATCCGTCGGTCGAAAAAGTCGTCGAGCAGTTCGAGGCTCCGAAGCTTGTCGTCGATGTCCGAGGAGCCGTGGCCCTCCTCACCGAGTTCCTCGTACTCGTAGTCGTCGCCCTCCTCGTAGCCCGCGTCGTCGAGCGCGTCCCGGAAGATCCGCGCCTGCGAGACGGGCACCCGGCGGTCGTTGACGCCGTGGACGATCAGCAGGGGAGACGCGAGGTTGTCGGCGTAGGTGACCGGCGAGCGCTCTTCGTACAGGGTCTCGTTCTCGTCCGGTTCGCCGAGGTACTTCACCAGCAGCTCCGAGCGGAAGTGCGGCATCGTGTTCTCGGCCATGTCGAACAAGTCCGAGACGCCGACCCAGGCGACGCCCGCATCGTAGAGGTCGGGGAACTGGACGAGCTGCCAGTACGCTGAGTAGCCGCCGTAGGAGCCCCCGAACACGACGACGCGGTCGTCGTCGAGCCAGTCGTACTCAGCGAGAACGTGCTCGGCAGCGGTCGCGACATCCCCCTGTTCGGCGCCGCCCCAGTCGTCGTACAACTCTTCGACGAACTCGCGGCCGCGACCCGTGGAGCCGCGGTAGTTCACCTGCAGGACCGAGAACCCGCGAGAGAGCAGGAACTGCGTGCGGTAGCTGAACGAGAGCGTGTCGCGGGCGCGCGGCCCGCCGTGGGGGTTGACGACCAGCGGCGACGGCCGCTCGCCGGAGTCGTAGAAGATCGCGCCGATATCCAGTTCCTCGTAGGCGTCGTGGTCGACGGCGCGCTGTGGCGTCTCGGGGACGCCGTCGGACTCGACGGCGAAGTACTCCGCGTCGGCGAAGTCGCTGGGCGAGAACGGGCCGTACTCGGCCTCCAGAACCGTCTCGTACTCGTCGGTGTCCAGATCGTACGCGAGCAGTGCAGGGCGCCGCGTCGGCGTCGTGTGCTGGATCAGGACCCGTCCGTCGTCGAGGGGCGTGTCGTCGGCCAACGACGCGACGCCGCCGGGGAGGTCGAGTTCGCGACCCTCGCCGGACCCGACGTCGTAGACGACCGGGACGGCCTCGGCGTCGCGCGAGCGCGTCGCGAGGAACCGGTCGCCGTCGGGGTGGAAGAACGCGGGCGTCTCCTCGAACTGTCCGTCGCCGTACCACGTCACCTCGTCCACCTCGAGGTCGTACACGCCGCAGCGACCCTTGTCGGGCGTGTTGTCCGAGACGAGCAGCGCGTCGCCGTCGGGGTGCCAGTCGGCCGGCGCCGACTCGGCGCCGGTCTCGCCGATCTCGAGGTTCCGGGCGTTCGAGCCGTCGATGTCTCCAACGAACACGTCCGCGTTGTCGTAGTCCTCGGAGGTGTTGGTCATGAACGCGAAGCGGTCGCAGTCGGGCGACAGTTCCGCGGTCCAGACGGCGCGGTCGTAGTCGGTGAGCTTCGTCGTCTCGCCCGACGGGAGGTCGTGTCGGTAGACGTTCATCTGGCCGTCGGCGTTCGAGCCGACCAGCAGCGTCTCCCCGTCGTCGCCGACCGACTGGAGCGTCACCTGTCCGTCCATCTCGACGACCGGCTCGGCGTTCCCGTCGCGGTCGATAGCGTGGACGTCGTTCTGCTCGTTGCCGGCCTCGTCGAGGTGGAAGAAGACCCGATCGCCGTCGGTGTCCCACGCAAAGCCGTGGCGGGCGTCCTTGGGGACCTGGCCGTCGGACCACTGCTCCAGGTCGCCGGTGTCGGGATCGAGGAGGTACAGCTGGTTTCGGCCGTCGATGTCGTAGTACAGCGCCACCTCGTCGCCGTCGGGGGTCGGCGCGGGGTGGGCCATCGTCGGCAGCTCTGCGAGGGACCGGAGGGTTTCGTCGTGATCGTCGCTCACGCCCGAACGTTCGGCGCGGTCGCCTTGAGTCTGTCCAGATCGACCGTGTGGAAAGACGGTTGACAGGCGATCGCGGGCGGCCGACTCGCGCCGCCGTCCATGGAAAACTCTTTCCGCAATTCTTGCGCACACCACCGTATGAAAGTCCACGTGGGCGCGGCGGCAACCGAGGAGGAGGCCGGCGCCATCGCCTCGGCACTGGCCGAGCACTTCGGCGTCGACATCGAGGTGTACGCCGGCGACGACGCCGACGAGCCGATCGCGGTCGCCGAGCCACCCGAGATCGAGTACCCGCTGGACGACGATCTGGGGCCAACCGACCGCGAGGCCGCCCTCCGCGCTGAGATCGACGACATCCTCCAGGGTGGCCCCGAGAAGTACAGGGACCGGCTCCCCGGCCAGGGGAAGCTGTTCGTCCGCGACCGGCTCGACCTCTGGTTCGGCGAGAGAGGAGAGGGCGGCCCCGGCGACGCCGACCGCGAGGGCGCCGCCGACGGCGTGAAGTTCGAGGACGGGAAGTTCGCGCACTTCGACGCGTGGCACGGGAACTCCCCGGACGTGGAGGAGGCCGACGAGGGGAACCGCCTCCCCGCGGACGGGCTCATCACCGGTGCCGCCGAGTTCGAGGGGCGCGACCTGCACTTCATGGCCAACGACTTCACGGTGAAGGCGGGGTCGATGGCCGGCAAGGGCGTCGAGAAGTTCCTCCGGATGCAACAGCGCGCGCTGAAGAACGGCAAGCCGATCCTCTATCTGATGGACTCCTCGGGCGGCCGCATCGACCAACAGACCGGCTTTTTCGCCAACCGCGAGGGGATCGGGAAGTACTACTACAACCACTCGATGCTCTCAGGTCGGGTCCCGCAGATCTGCGTCCTCTACGGCCCCTGCATCGCGGGAGCGGCGTACACGCCGGTGTTCGCCGACTTCACCGTGATGGTCGAGGGGATGTCCGCGATGGCGATCGCCTCCCCCCGGATGGTGAAGATGGTCACCGGCGAGGAGATCGAGATGGACGACCTCGGCGGCCCGGACGTCCACGCGAAGTACTCCGGCAGCGCCGACCTGGTCGCCGAGGACGAACAGCACGCCCGCGATCTCGTGGCGGACCTGATGAGCTACCTCCCCGATAAGGCGGGCGAGAAACCGCCCCGCAGCGACCAGAAACCGCCAACGTACTCACCCGACGGCATCGACGAGTTGATCCCCGAAGCCCCGAACCGCCCGTACGACGTTCACGACCTCTTGGAGCGCATCTGCGACGCGGAGTCGGTGTTCGAGTTGAAACCGGAGTACGGCAAGGAGATCGTCACCGCGTTCGCCCGCATCGACGGGCGCCCCGTCGGCGTCGTCGCGAACCAGCCGACCGAGCGCTCAGGGGCAATCTTTCCCGACGCCGCCGAGAAGGCCGCGGAGTTCATCTGGACGTGCGACGCCTACGAGGTCCCGCTCCTCTACCTCTGTGATACGCCGGGGTTCATGGCCGGTTCGCAGGTCGAAAAGGACGCCATCCTCGAGAAGGGCAAGAAGTTCATCTACGCGACCTCCTCGGCAACGGTCCCGAAACAGACGGTCGTCGTCCGGAAGGCGTACGGGGCGGGCATCTACGCCATGGGCGGCCCCGCCTACGAGCCCGAATCCGTCATCGGTCTCCCCTCCGGCGAGATCGGGATCATGGGCCCGGAGGCCGCGATCAACGCCGTCTACGCGAACAAGCTCGCCGAGATCGACGACCCGGAGGAGCGCGCGACGCGCGAGGACGAACTCCGCGAGGAGTACCGACGCGACATCGACATCCACCGGATGGCCAGCGAGGTCGTCATCGACGAGATCGTTCCGCCCTCGGAGTTGCGCGACGAACTCGTCCAGCGGTTCGACTTCTACGAGGACATCGAGAAGTCGGTCCCGGACAAGAAGCACGGCACCGTGCTGTGATCGGTCGGCGAGGGTTCAAATACGGTGACGGGACCAGCCCGTCCGTGACCTAACCGACCGCCGGACGACGGTCAGCGGGTGCACGGTGCTCCGTCGTCCGAGGGATCGCACCGTCTGGTAGCCACACACGCCTGCCCGGACAGCACGCCTTCGGGACTAGCGCTCAACCGCGCTCCGGAGCAGTTGGACCTCCTCGCGCACCCGACGCCACGAGTTCGTCGAGCCGGGGATTGACTCGTCAGCGTCGCCGCCGGCGTGTTCGCCAACGAGCGCGCGGACTCCCTGCGGGTCGTCAACCCGGCGGAAGGAGACACCGCCGCCGGCGGTCTCGAGCGTCACCGTGCCGTAGCCGAACAGGGAGCCGGTCACGGACTGCTCGTACGCCGAGTTTTCGACCATCGAGAGCCGTGCGCGGACGACGCGCCGGCCGACGATCCCGGTCTTCACCGACGCCGCGCGGTCGGTGAGGACGTAGCGGGTGTTCGTCAGCGACAGCACCGCGATGCCGGGAACGGCGAGCCCGACCAAGATCGCGACCGCGGCGATCCCGAGCCCCAATCGACTCGTCGCCACCGGGCCGACGGCGATGGCCATCCCGGCGCCCGCGACGACCACCCCGACGAATACCGCGGGAACCGCCGCCGAGAGGCGCGGAGTCCCCGTCCAGAGCACCGACTCGTCGTCGGCCACCGGGACGGCATCGGGAGCGTCGTTGACTTTCCCGTCGGGCACATCGACAGCGGTAGCGTCCGTCATCACTCCCCGTCGCTGCCGGCGGTGTCGGCCGCCCGACCTGCGCCGTGATCGGCCGCTTCGTCGCCGTCGCGGTCGGCGTCGCGTTCGACTGCGGTGCGGATCGCCCGGAGCTCCGCGAGGATGTCGTCGAGCACGTCACTCTTTGACTCCCCGTCGCCGCCGCGGCGGTCGCGAGCGCGGATGCGCTCGTTGACGAGTTCCTGGATCCGCTTGGGCTCCTCGACGCTGTCGAAGCTGAGCTCGACGCCCGAGCCGCCGGCCGTGGAGATATCGACCGATCCGTAGCCGAACTGCGTGCCGAAGAAGTCCTGCGAATAGGAGGTGTCCTGCACCTTCTCGAAGCCGACGCGCTTCACGTCCCTGGAGACGACGCCGCGCTTCTTGTACAGCGCCTCGGTGGTGATGACGTACTCGGTGTTCTCGCGCGAGAGGTACGCCGAGACGACGATCGGGATACCGACGAGCACCAGCGAGAGGGGGACGCCGACGACGAGCGCGGGGACGAGGCTCATCGAGTGCGGCTTGCCCGTCCAGACGACCGCTTCCTCGGGGTCGAGCGAGAGCCAGTCGAACCCCTCAGGCAGGGTCGCGTCAGTGGAGGGTGACGACATGTCCGAGGGTGGCTCGCCGAGCATCATAAACACCGCCCCCGGCGACTCAGCTGTCGCCGCCGCCGACGCCGCGGGTGAACGACTCCCGGAAGACGGCCCACGCGAGTCCCGCAAGCCCGATATCCCGCGCCAACACGTCACCGAAGGCGCCGACCGTCCCCCACACGATCGCGAGGTAGACGCACGTCGCCGACAGCGACGCGGCCGCGACGAACGACGCGAACGCGGTATAGCGATCGAGGAGCAGCGCGACGCCGAAGGCGACTTCGAGGTAGCCGTTGAGCAGCATGAACCCCGTCGGCGAGACGACGAGCAGCGGCGCGAGCCAGTCGACGACGTACACGGTCCAGGCCGCCGGATCGAGCAGCTTGTGAACGCCCGCCGCGAGCACCATGCCGCCCAGCCCCCAGCGCGCAAGCGTCGCCGCCGGCGGGAGTCGAGCGGCCGCCCGCGCGGCCCGCCGGGTGGCGGAGTCGAACACGCGATCAGTCGCCCGCGTTCGCTCGTTTCAGCGACAGCACCGTCCGCTCGAACGTGCACACGAGCGTGTCGTCGTCGGGGGCGTCGCGGTCGTCCGCGAGTTTGTACGCGTCGACCCGCATCGTCACGATCCCGCGCTCGCCGTCGCTGGTCGCTCGTTTGTCGAGCACCGTCGACTCAGCGCGAACCGTGTCGCCGTGGAACACCGGATTCGGGTGCTCAACGTCGTCGTACGAGAGGTTCGCGACGATGGTGCCGTCGGTCGTGTCCGGGATTGAGAGCCCGGTGGCCAGAGCCATGGTGTAGATGCCGTTCACCAGTCGCTCGCCGAACTGCGTCTCGGCGGCGAAGTCGGCGTCGAGGTGGAGCGGCTGCTGGTTCATCGTCACGTCACAGAAAACTTGGTTGTCTCGTTCGGAGACGGTTCGACGCTTCTCGTGGGTGATCGTTTCGCCGACCTCGAACTCCTCGTAATACTTGCCGGCCATGAGCGGGGCGAGGGCCGGCGGGGTGAAAACCGTGCGGGGAACCGTCGCCGTCGCTGTGGCGGCCGGCGCCTTCCCGACCGGGGAGCGGTCGGCGGGATTGATACGCCGGTCCGCCGAACCCCGACCCATGCCACGACGCAGCGTCATGTTCTCGCCGGGCGACCGCCCGGAGCTGATGCGAAAGGCGCCCGCAACAGGCGCGGACACGATCGTCTTCGATTTGGAGGACGCGGTCGCGCCCGGCCGCAAAGCGGAGGCGCGGGCGGCCGTCCGCGACGCGCTCGCGGACCCCGAGTTCGATCCGGACGCCGAAGTCTGCGTCCGCGTCACCGGGACCGAGACGTACCGCGATCTCGAGGTCCTCGTCGACGAGGGGGACGCGGCCTTCGACGCGGTCATGCTCCCGAAGGCGGAGTCAGCGGACGCGGTCATCCACCTCGGCAACCAGCTCCGCGAGCACGACCGGCGGGTACCCGTGATCGCGCTGATCGAGACCGCTCGCGGCGTGCTCCGTGCCGAGGCGATCGCCGACGCGGGGCCGACCGACGCCGTCGCATTCGGCGCCGAGGACCTCTCGGCGGACCTGGGCGCGACCCGGACCGACGAGGGGACGGAAGTGCTGTACGCCCGCGAGAAGACGGTCACGGCCGCCGCGGCCGCCGGTGTCGACGCGATCGACACCGTCTACACCGATTTCGACGACGAGGCGGGGCTCGCCGAAGCGACCCGATTCGCGGCGAGGCTCGGCTACGACGGGAAGATGGCGATCCACCCGTCACAGGTACCCGTTATCAACGACGCGTTCACCCCCGCCGAAGAGGAAACCGCGTGGGCTCGGCGGGTGCTCGCCGCTCGCGACGAGGCGGCCGCCGAGGATCGGGGTGTCTTCGAGGTGGACGGCCAGATGATCGACGCGCCGTTGATCGCGCGGGCCGAGCGGGTCCGCGAGTACGCGCGGCTGGCGGAAGCGTGGGAGGACGACTGACGAACTGAGACCGGAGAACCGGGTGGAGCTACCGGCTCAGGGCCACAGGCCGCGGACGCTCTTCGCCTCCGCGATGCGGCCGAGCGCGACGACGTACGCCGCATCGCGCCACGTGATGTCCTTGGCTTCGACCTCTTCTCGCACCGCGTCCCAGGCCGAGAGCATCTCCGACTCCAACTCGGAGTGGACCTGTTCGAGCGTCCAGGTCCGGCGGTTGATGTCCTGGAGCCACTCGAAGTAGCTGACGGTGACGCCGCCGGCGTTCGCGAGGATATCCGGGATGACGTGGACGCCGCGCTCGGCGAGGATCTCGTCGGCCACGAACGTCGTCGGGCCGTTCGCCCCCTCGACGACGATGTCTGCGCCCACGTCGTTCGCGTTGTCGGCGGTGATGACGTTCCCGACGGCCGCCGGGATCAGCGCGTCGACGTCGAGTTCGAGGATGTCGCTCCCATCCTCGAGGAGGTCGACGCCGCCGACCTCGTCGGCGCGGTCGGTGACGGCGTTGGGCTGCTCGGCGAAGCTCGGGATCGCGCGGGTGTCGAGGCCCGTCGGGTCGTGGACTGCGCCCCCGGTGTCGGAGACGGCGACGACGTCCGCCCCCCAGTCGTCGAGCAGGCGCGCCGCGTTCGCGCCGACCGATCCGTACCCCTGCACGGCGACGGTGAGACCGTCGAGATCGTAGTCGTAGTAGTCGGCGGCCTCGCGCGTGATGATCGCCACCGAGCGGCCGGGCGCTTCCTCGCGTCCTTCCGAGCCGCCGACGACCGGGGGTTTCCCGGTGACGACGCCGGGGATCGTCTCGCCCTCCTGCATCGAGTACGCGTCCATGAACCACGCCATCGTCTGGGCGTCGGTTCCCATGTCGGGCGCGGGGATGTCCGTCTTCGGGCCGACGAACGTCCGCAGTTCCTCGGCGAACCGCCGAGTGAGCCGCTCCTTCTCGTCGGTCGACAGCTCCTTCGGATTCACGACGACGCCGCCTTTCCCGCCGCCGAAGGGAAGATCCATCACGGCGCACTTCCAGGTCATCCACATCGAGAGGCCGACGCACTCCTCCTCGCTCACGTCCGGATGGAAGCGCAACCCGCCCTTGTACGGCCCGCGCACGTCGTCGTGTTGGGCTCGATACCCGGTGAACACCTCGACGGAGCCGTCGTCGCGCTCCAGCGGCACCGCGACGCGGTGGACTTTCGTGGGGTGTTTGAGCCGCTCGATGACGCCGGGGTCAACGTCGAGGTGTGCGGCGGCGTGGTCTAGTTGTCGTCGGGCTGTCTCGAGCGCCGATTCGGGCTCGGTCTGTTCGTCGGTGGCGGCGCGCTTCTCGCCGGTTCCTGCAGTTCCGGTAGACATGATGGGGCTGTCAGCCGCCGCGTGGCGCGACGGCGTCGATGGCCGACGGTCGGTGAGAGGTGAATATAATATTGATGGTATAGTCCTTTCTAAGGGATATATATGCAATAATACACGGAACGGCAGTGAGGGTCGCTCGGCGGGAGATCGGCATGGGGACAGCAGTCTTGTTCGGCTGTCGGTAGACATAACCCCCGACCGGCGGAATCGGGGTGCATGACGAACGAGGCTAATCCCTTCGAGAGCCTTCAAGAGCAGATCGACGACGCGGCCGCACACCTCGACGTCGGCGACGACGTGCTCGACCGACTCAAGCACCCCGAGCGCGTGCTGGAGCTGAACCTCTCCGTGGAACAGGACGACGGCTCGTTGGAGCGATTTCGCGCGTTCCGATCGGAGTTCAACGGCGACCGCGGGCCCTACAAGGGAGGTATCCGGTACCACCCGGGCGTCACCCGCGACGAGGTGAAGGCGCTGTCGGGGTGGATGGTGTACAAGTGCGCCGTCGTAGACATCCCGTACGGCGGCGGGAAAGGCGGGATCGTCGTCGACCCCTCCGACTACTCCGCCGCCGAGATCGAACGCCTCACTCGCTCGTTCGCCGAGGAGCTACGACCGTTCATCGGCGAGGACACGGACATCCCGGCACCCGACGTGAACACGGGTCAGCGGGAGATGAACTGGATCAAAGACACCTACGAGACGCTGGAGAACACGACCGAGCCCGGCGTCGTCACGGGGAAGTCGCTGGAGTCCGGCGGCTCCGAGGGCCGCGTCGAGGCCACGGGCCGATCGGTGATGCTCACCGCACGCGAGGCGTTCGAGTACCTCGACAAGGATATGGACGGCGCCAGCGTGGCCGTGCAGGGGTACGGCAACGCCGGGCACATCGCGGCGTATCTCATCGAAGATCTGGGCGCGAACATCGTCGCCGTCTCCGACTCCTCGGGCGCCATCTACGCCGAGGACGGATTCGACGCCCGCGAGGTGAAGACGTACAAGAACGAGACCGGCTCCGTTTCCGGGTACTCGGGTGCAGACGAGGAGTTCTCCAACGAGGACCTGCTCACCCTTGACGTCGACCTGCTCGTTCCGGCGGCCCTAGAGAACGCCATCGACGGCGACCTCGCCCGCGACGTGCAGGCGGACGTGATCGTCGAGGCGGCGAACGGCCCGCTCACCCCGGATGCGGACGACGTGCTCACCGACGCCGACGTTCACGTGTTCCCCGATATCCTCGCGAACGCCGGCGGCGTCACCGTCAGCTACTTCGAATGGGTGCAGAACCGCCAGCGCTTCTACTGGACCGAGGAGAAAGTCAACGAGGAACTGGAGCGCCACGTCGTCAGCGCCTTCGAGGACCTCGTCGAGTGCTACGAGACGGTCGACGTGGCGAACCTCCGCACGGCGGCGTACGTCGTCGCGATCCAGCGGGTCGCCGACGCGTTCACCGACAGCGGGAACTGGCCGTAACCGCCTCGTCGCCGCTGATTGCCACACGCGCCCCACGCACCCCCCGCACTCGTCTTCGGCGACGTGGCTCGACCCGTTCGTTTTGGTGCTCCGGGTCCATATGTGGCTATGACATCTCACGGCGTCGGTGACGGCAGGTCGGGACTCGAGCCGCCGGAGCGGTCGCGATCGCCGCCGTCGACCTCCGCGACCTCGGCGAGCACTGCGGCCGTCGACGAGTCGCTCAAGACGCGGGCGATGGACGAGGCGCCCATCGGGATCACGATCGCGGACGCGACGCAACCGGGAATGCCGCTGGTGTACGCCAACGCGGCGTTCGAGCGGATAACCGGGTATCGACCCGAGTACGCAATCGGGCGAAACTGTCGGTTCCTCCAGGGGGAAGCGACGCGATCGGAACCCGTCGAGCGGATGCGGGCGGCGATCCGGAACGGAGCGGCGACGACCGTCGAGATCCGCAACTACCGCCGCGACGGCGAACTGTTCTGGAACGAGGTGACGATCGCGCCGCTGCGGGACGACGAGGGCCGGATCGTCAACTACGTTGGCTTCCAGCAGGACGTGACCCGACGGAAGCGCGCCGAGCGCGCGGCCGCCGAGCGCGCCGCCCGGATCGAGCGCGAACGCACGGCGCAGCGACGCCTTCTCGAACGCCTCGACGGGGTCGTCGTCGACGTGACCGAAGCGGTGACCAGCGCGTCTTCGCGGGGAGGGCTCGAACGCGAGGTGGTCGATCGCATCGACCGGACGTACGCCGGCGCCTGGTTCAGCCGGTACGACCCGCGGACCGAGGAGGTGGTCGTCAGCGTCGCCGCGGGGACGACCAACGGCGACGGGGATCGAGGGCGGATCCCGGTCGACGGAACCGCGGACGGCGACCCACTCGCGGCCGCCGCGGCGGCGGCCCTCGACGAGCGGTTCGTCCAGACGGAGTCGGTCGCCGACGCCGGCGACGGCACGACCGCGGTCGCGGCGATCCCCATCCACTACGGCGACGCGACGTACGGGGTCATCGGGGTGTACACCCGGACCGACAGCGGGTTCGCGAGCGACGAACACGCCGTGTTGACGGCGCTGGGGCGGACGGTCGCCACCGGGATCAACGCCATCGAGAGCCGACGAACCCTGCGGGGCGAGGAGGCGTTCGAACTGGGGTTCGGGCTCGCCGACCACCCGTTAGTGGACGTCGCGGATGTCGCGGGGTGCACGATGCGGTACCTCGGTGCCGTCAGCGACCGCGACAGCCCGTCGATGTTGTTCGAGACCGCGGCAGACGGGGCGGCTATCGACGTGGACGCCCTCCGATCGAACGGGCCCGACGGGGTCACGGTCCACTCGGTGTTATCGACGGAGTCGGAGGGCGCGGTCATCGAACTCTCGGTCGATGACCCTCGGCTGCAGGCGTTGATCACCGAGCACGGCGCCGAACTGGACGCCGCGACCGTCGACGGCGACACCGCGTACGTCAGCGTCGCTGTCGCACGCGAGGCGCTGGCGCAGTCGCTAGTGGCGGCCGTCACCGAGCGGTTCGACTCGGCCGAGTTGCTCGTCTACCGTCGCCGAGAGCGTCGCGGCCGGACTCGCCCGGAGTTCGTCGCCGCCGTGGAGCGCGACCTGACCGAGCGCCAGCGTGCGGCGCTCGTCCGCGCGTACACAGCCGGATACTTCGAGTGGTCCCGCGACGTCGACGGCGACGACCTCGCGGCGTCGATGGGCGTCTGCCGCTCGACGTTTCACCAGCACCTCCGGGCGGCACAGCGAAAACTCGTGGGTGCCTTCGTCGACCCCGACCGCGCCGATGCCCCGACGGCCCCCGGAGACCCCAACTAGTTGTGTAGTTCACTTACCCGTCTCACCCCCCTACATGTAATTGCATCATGCCACAACCTGGCAGCGAAGGCATCTGGCTGTGGATCGGCACGCTCGGAATGTTCCTGGGGATGTTGTACTTCATCGCCAGGGGCTGGAACGAGACGAACCGACGGCGACAGGAGTTCTATATCGTCACGATATTCATCACCGCCATCGCGTTCGTGAACTATCTCGCGATGGCGCTCGGGTTCGGGTTAACCATCATCGAACTCGGGGGCGAGGAGGTACCCATCTACTGGGCGCGATACACGGACTGGTTCTTCACCACACCGCTGTTGCTCCTCGACCTCGGGCTGCTGGCCGGGGCGAATCGCAACGAGCTGACCTCGCTCGTCGGACTGGACATGCTGATGATCGGCACCGGCGCGGTGGCGACGCTGACGGCCGGTCAGGGCGCGCTTGATGCCGGAGCTAGCCGACTGATCTGGTGGGGCGTCTCGACGGGCTTCCTGCTCGTCCTGCTGTACATGCTCTACGGCTCGCTCGACGAGAAAGCAAGCAAGCTCAGCGGAGAGGCCGCGTCGACGTTCAGCACGCTCCGGACGCTGATCGTCGTGGTCTGGCTCGTGTATCCCGTCTGGTGGATCGTCGGCACCGAGGGGCTCGGACTCGTCTCGCTGAACATCGAGACGGCCGGCTTCATGGTGCTTGACCTGGTAGCCAAGGTCGGCTTCGGGATCATCCTGCTGTCGAGCCGCGAGGTGCTCGACGCCGCGGGCGACGCCGCGGCCGAGCGAACCGCCGCGGAATGATTCCGACCGCGGCCGGCTGACCAGGCCCGGCCCCGGCGGCGCCGACATCGACCGGTCGCCCGCGGTCCTCGGGGTCCCCCGAGGGTTCGCGGCCGAACCGAACTCCGTCACGATCACACTCACCACACCCAATGACAACCGTCCTCACGTACCTGCAGTTCCACCTCGCGTTCCTCGTCCCGCTGGCGCTGTTCTTGATCGCCACCGGGTTCGTCAGCCGAACGCGGATCGAGCGCGGCGGGCTGGTCGGACGCGCCGTCGCTCGGCGGTACTGGGGCGGCGTCGCGATCGTGACCGGGGTCGCGCTTGTGTACACGATCCCCTGGGACAACTATCTCATCGCGAGGGGGGTGTGGTGGTACGGGCCGGACGCAACCCTCGCCACACTGGGGTACGCTCCGGTCGGCGAGTACCTGTTCATCCTCGTTCAGCCGTGGCTGACGGCGCTGTGGCTCGCCCATCTCACGCTGCCGTCGTCGTGGCCGACCGTCGACCGCCCGATCGCGACTCGGGCGGCCGGCCTGGTCCTCGCCGCCGCTATCGGCGTCGGCGGGTGGGTCGCGTTCGGAACCGACTCGACCCTGTATCTCGGCGCGATCGCCGCGTGGGCGGCGCCGGTGCTCGCGCTCCAGTGGGCCGTCGGCGCGCCCCAGTTGTGGGCGCGCAGGCGACTCGTCGCGCTCGGAACGCTCGTCCCGGCGCTGTACCTGTGTCTCGTCGACAGAATCGCCATCGAGTACGGCATCTGGGTCCTCTCCGAGCGGTACACCACGGGGGTCCACGTGGCCGGCCTGCCGGTCGAGGAAGCGGTGTTCTTCCTCGTCACGAATCTGTTCGTCGTCCAGGGACTCGTGCTGTTCCGATGGGTGCTCGACCGCCGGCGCGAGCCGGCGTCGTCGCGGACCGCGTCCGCGGTCGAGTCCGCGTTCGGAGGGTCCTGACGCGATGTCGGACACCGCCGGCGGCGAGGAGTCTGCCGGTGCACGGACGGCGGCCGCGACCGCCGGTTCCGCCCCGAAGCCGTCGGCCCGGCGAGTGATGTTCGTGGTCGGGTGTCGTCCCGGCTGGTTCGTGCTCGGCGCCCTCGCGGCGGTCGCCGCGACGGTCGGGGCGCTGGGCGTCGACCCGGCGCTGCCGGCCTGGGTCCGATACGCGCCGCTGGCGGCGAGCGCGCTCGTGGTTGGACTCCCCCACGGCGCGGTCGATCACCTCGCCCCGGCGCGAACGGCGGGACGAACGCCCACCCCGCGGTGGCTTCTCGCGGTCGGGATCGGGTACCTCGTGTTGGGCGGCGCCTACGCGGCGTTGTGGGCGCTGGCCCCCGTCGCGTCGGCGGCGCTATTCGTGGGGCTCACGTGGCTCCACTGGGGACAGGGCGACCTCTACGCGCTCGATTCGATCGGGAGTCGACACCTCGAGGGCGCGGGCGTCCGTCTGGGGACGGTACTGGTCCGGGGCGGCCTGCCGATGCTCGTCCCGCTGCTTCGGTTCCCCGACCGCTACCGACAGGTCGTCGACGCGTGGGTGGCGCTGTTCGGGCGCGAACTGGGATCGGCGTGGATCTTCACACCGGGCGCCAGAGGTGCGCTCGGCGCCGCGTTCGCCGTCGTGACGGTTGCGACCGTGCTCGCTGGCCGCCGCCGGGTGAGCGCGGGCGACGCGGGGTGGCGGCGCGACGCCGCGGAGACGCTGCTGCTGTGGGTGTACTTCCTCGTCGTTCCGCCCCTCGTCGCGGTCGGCGTCTACTTCTGCGCGTGGCACTCGCTGCGCCACGTCGCCCGACTGGTCGAGGTCGACCCGGCTGCGCGTCGCGCCGCCGCCGACGGCGACGAACTCGCCGCGCTCGCACGCGTCGGCCGCGACGCGCTGCCGTTGACGGCCGTCTCGATCGCGTTGCTCGCCGCCGTCGCCCTCGTCGCGGGCGTCGACACGGCGCCGGCGACGCTGGCGGCCCTGTACCTCGTGTTCATCGCCGTGTTGACGCTGCCCCACGTGGCGGTCGTCGCGTGGATGGACCGCGTACAGGGCGCGGGACTGGCCGGCCCGCCGTCGTGAGTGCCGCTCCACGGGCGCGACCGCACCCGGTCGGATTCAAGCCGCTCGGTCGCATAGAGACGACCGGACCGATGCCGACAGCACGCGTCGAGGCGTTGTACACCGCTCGCGAGGACTCGGCCCCGATGGTCGAGCACGACCGCGTCCGTCTCGTCGAGGGCGGTGTCGAGGGGGACCGCTACCTGACCGGCCGGGGGTACTACTCGCCGTTCGACGTGTGCGAGGTGACTGTCGTCGCCGTCGAGGCGCTGGAGGCGATCCGAGACGAGTTCGACATCGACCTCACCGACGGCCGCCACCGCCGCAACGTCGTCGTCCGCGGCGCCGACCTCGAAGCCCTCTTGGGGGCCACGTTTCGCCTCGGCGACGCCGACGCCGGCGCGGTCCTGCGGGGAACCCGGCCGCGACCGCCGTGTGCGCACGTCGAGGAGGTCGCCGACGAGGCCGGCGTCGCCAGCGCGCTTCGAGGTCGCCGCGGTGGGATCTGCGCGGACGTGGTTGCGCCCGGAGCGGTCGTCGTGGACGACGGGGTCGCGGTGCTGGAAGACGACGCCCGCTCGGAAGGGCAGAAGATCGCCGACCGCTTGCGGGGATCGACAGCGGAGTAGTCGGGATCGCCGCCGACGCGACACGCCTGCCGTGCGAGCGGTTCGCACGACCGGCGCACGGCTTTGTCCGGAGTCGACGTTATATCGCGTATGAGAGGTACCCGCACGCGTCGGTCGCTGCTCCGCGGCGTCGGTGTCGCGGCCCTCGCGGGGCTGGCGGGCTGTGCCGGCTCCGACGGGGTTCCGGGCGACGTCGACGGTCTAGCGGGCGGTTCCGTCGGGGGTCCGCCCGCGAGGGACGACGGTCTCCACCAGCCATGGGCCCACGAGACGATCCGCGAATCGACCGTCTCCGGCGGCCCCGGAACAGACGGCATCCCCTCGGTCGACGACCCGCAGTTCGCACCGGCAGGCGAGGGCTCGCTGGGCGACGGCGACATCGTGTTCGGGTACGCCGGCACGGAGGACGTGAAGGCGTACCCCCAGCACGTCCTCGTCTGGCACGAGGTCGCGAACGACGTGCTCGACGGGACGCCCGTCGCGGTCACGTACTGTCCGCTGACCGGCACGGCGATGGGCTTCCGGCGGGGCGACACCACCTTCGGCGTCTCGGGACGACTGGTGAACAACAACCTCGTGCTGTACGACAGGGCGACCGACTCCCGGTGGCCGCAGGTGCTCGCGACTGCCGTCGACGGGCCGCGGGAGGGCGACCAACTCGACGAGTTCCGGCTCGTCTGGACCACCTGGGGTCGCTGGCGCGACGCTCACCCCGACACCCTCGTGCTGACCGAGGACACCGGGTACGCCAAGCGATACGGCTCGGATCCCTACGGCAACTACAACCCTACCAGCGGCTACTACGGCGGCGGCGGGCCGCTGTTCGCCACGCTCGACGACGGGTGGACGGAGACGCGGGCCGACGCGAAGCGGGTCGTGATCGGCGTCCGGACCGCCGACCGCGCGCTGGCGTTCGACAAGTCGGCGCTGCGCGAGCGCGGGATGCTCGCGAGCGGGGATAGGTCGATCGTCGCCGTTCACGACCCCGCGTTGGACACCGGGTGGACCTACCGGACGGCCGGGGCCGACGTGACGCCCACCGACGCCGCGGGTCGCGTCCGCGTCGACGGGGCGGTGCACCCGGCGGCGGATCTCCCGCTGGAACCGGTGTACGGTTTCGACGCCATGTGGCACGCCATGGGCGGCTTCTACCCCGGGGTCGAGTATGTCGGGTGAGATCGCCGCCGACCGTTCGACACCGCTGGCGCTGCTGCCGCCGCGGCTGGTCGGACTCGTCGCGCGCTGGCGACGGCCCTCGGCGACCGCGTCGCCGCCGCGGTCGGCGTCGCGGCGACGGCGCTGTACACGCTCGTGTACCTCGTCGCCGTCGGCGACCTCGGACGGTCGCGATCGGCGGGCGCGGGCGCCGACGCGCCGGCGGTCGACGTGACGCTCGCCGCCGTCCCGCTCTCGCGAGCGCTCGCGGGCGAGGCGGTCGCGCTCGTGACGCTCGGGCCGGTCGAGGTGCTTCTCACGCCGGCGACGCTCTCTGCGGCGGGGGCTCTCGCCGGACTCGTGGGCGCGAACCTCGCACTGTCGACGCTGGCGTGGCGGCGACCCGCCGCCTGCGGCGTCTCGCCGGCCTCGGGGCTCGCGGCTGGACTGCCCGCGCTGCTGTCGGGGACCGCCTGCTGTGGGCCGCTGGTGTTCATCGTCCTCGGACTGCAGGCGACGAGCGCGGCGCTGACGGCGGTCGCGTGGCTCCGCCCGGTCGCCGCGGCCCTGCTCGTCGCGTCCCTGGTGTGGGCCGCCTGGCGGTTGGACGTTCGGCTGGACGACGCTACCGCTCGACGCGACGACGCACTCCCGTGACTTCCAGGTCACTCCCTCGACCGTCCCGACTACGGGGGTCGGCTATCGATCGCCCCGGTAGACGCCGGCCACGACGAACACCAGAAACGGGCTCGGTCGATCCGGGGACGCCGGACCGCCCGACACCGAACGCACCCGGGGCGTCAAACGAGGCGACGGATCGACAGACGACGCAGTACTCCGTTCGGTGAATCCGACTTCGGCTTACGCCCCGTCGAACAGCGTCTCGCCGTCGACCATGTGCTCCTCGACGGTGTCCATGTCGAGGGTGACGCCGATGCCGGGCTCCTCCGGGACGGTGATGTACCCGTCCTCGATCACGTCCTCCTCGACCAGGTCCTCCCACCAGCCGAGTTCGTAGGAGTGGTACTCGACGGCCAGCGAGTTCGGGATGGCAGCGCCGACGTGGGCGCTCGCCATCGTCGCGACCGGCGAGGAGACGTTGTGCATCGCGACCGGGACGTAGTACTGGTTCGCCACGTCGGCGATCTTGCGGGTCTCGCGCATCCCGCCGACCTTCGGCATGTCGGGCGCGATGATGTCGACCGCTTGGTTCTCGATGAGGCGGCGCTCCTCGGTCACGCGGTAGCGGTTCTCGCCGACGGTGATCGGCGTGACCGTGGACTTCGTGACCTCCTCTTGGACCTCGAGGTTCTCCGGCGGGACGGGGTCTTCGAGCCACCACACGTCGTACTCCTCGATGGCGTCCGCGAGGCGCTTCGCGCTGCCGCCCGAGAACGTCCAGTGGCAGTCGAACGCGACGTCCGCGCGGTCTTTCACGCGCTCGGTGACGGCCTCGACGATCTCGGCTTTGTGGCGGATCTCGCCCGGGCGCAGGTGGCGGTTCGCACGGTCCTTCTCGTGGCCCGACGGCACGTCGAGGTCGAATTTGAGGGCGTCGTAGCCAAGTTCCTCGACGACGCGCTCGGCCTCGTCGGCGCACGCCTCCGGATCCGCCTCCTCCTCGGTGTGGCAGTCGCAGTAGACGCGCATCTCGTCGCGGTACTTGCCGCCCAGCAGCTGGTAGGCGGGGATCTCGAGGATCTTGCCGGCCAGGTCGTGGAGCGCGATCTCGATGCCGGAGATGGCGGTGACGGTGACGCCCTCGACGGAGCCCTCGCCCGACATCTTCTGGATGAGGTGCTCGTACAGGCGGTCGATGTCCAGGGGGTTCTCCCCGACGATCATCGGCTTCATGCGCTCGATGAGTTCGGGGACGCCCGCGCCCCAGTACGCCTCGCCCGTGCCGACGATGCCGGCGTCGGTGTAC
Source organism: Halobaculum halobium (assembly GCF_030127145.1). Classification (NCBI taxonomy): domain Archaea; kingdom Methanobacteriati; phylum Methanobacteriota; class Halobacteria; order Halobacteriales; family Haloferacaceae; genus Halobaculum; species Halobaculum halobium. Next base: position 709,805 of record NZ_CP126158.1, on the reverse strand, counting down.
ACGCGCACGAGCGTCCACGGGAAGTTGCCGTCGACCATCGTGCACTGCACGTCCGTGATCTCCACGTCGCGGCCGCCGCCTCGCTTCGCCGTCGCGCCCATCGTCTCGCTCGACAGCTCCCGCATCGTGTACTCCGCGTTCGGGTCGTGGAGCGAGTCGTAGTTTCGGCTCATGTGTTCGGAGTTTACTCGCAATAGTGTAAAGCTTGGCAGTCCCCCGCGAGGTCGGTCGCGGCGGGTGGTCGGCGGGACCCCGTGAGGTGAGTCAGCGGCCGCCCGACGAGCGGACCAGTTCGACGGCGCGGTAGGAGCCGTACGAGAGGCCGACGAAGCCGACGACGAAGACGACGGCACCGACCGCGAGTCCGTACTCGCGCCACGCGACGTTGACGGCGACGAGCATGAAATACACCAGTCCGGCGAGCGCGGGAACGCCGAGGATCGCCGCGAGCAGCGATTTGGTGTCGTCGTACGGGCGGCGAGCGGGCATACCGTTCCTGAAGACGGCGACCAAAAAACGGCGTCGATAGTCGAGCGTCGGGGCGATCAACCGGAGGCGTTCGTGGCGGTTCCGGTCGCGGTGGTCGACGCGTTCGTCTTTCCGTTGGCGTTCCCCGTCGAGAACGGACAGTCCGTCTTCGAGGTGACCGTCCGCGTGACCGACGCGTCGAGGCCGTCGGCGGACACCTCGACGGTCACCGAGGAGACCGCAGACGCGAACACCGGGTTGAGGTGCTCACGCTCGCCCGGATCGACGGTCCCGAGCCGCTGGTCGGGGTTCCTTCGGACGGCGTCGTCGCTGGTGATCGACTCCACGGTCATCTCGTCGGTGTAGCGGTTCGTCACCCACACGCGCACGGGGCCCTTCCCATTCCCCGCATTAGCGGACTTCTCGCAGGCGACGACGCCGACGTACGCCTCGTCGTTCCCCACGACGTTCACGCTCACGGTGCGGTCGGCTTCGACGGCGCTGAACCCGGCGCTCCCGACGGTCGCGCCGCTCACGCCGGCGGCGATGACCACGAGCAGCACGACGCGGAGCGCGGTTCGTCCCATGAGTCACTCCAGTTCCGCTGGCGAACTGTCGCCGCCGAGTTTCATGTCTCTCGAGTAGTAGCGGTTCGCGGCCGCCGAGACGGAGAACGCGACGACGACGAACGCGAACCACCCGAGGTCGGGCACCATCGTGAACGGGAACGCGTTCACCCACACGGCCAGCAGCAGCGCCGCCGAGACGCCCGAGAGCCCGAGGTAGTACTCGCTCCAGGGGATCTCGTTGCCGCGGACGACGTCGAGGTAGATCTCCACGTCCTCCAGCGCGGGGGTGGCGTCGACGGTGCCGCGGTCCTTGTCGAACTCGACGAGCCCCACTTCGTCGAGTCGCGGGAGGTGCGACTGCTGGAGCGCGGTGTACACCCGTTTGCGCTCGGCGTAGTCCACCTCGGCCACGTCGATCTCGTTCTCCCACGCGGCCACGCGCTCGGAGAGCTCGCCCAGGTCGTGAGTCTCGTTTTCGGCCCCCGCGATCGCGTGCAGCGCGTGCCGCCGGCGCCGATTGGAGAGCACGTCGAAGATCTCGTCCTCCGTGACGTCGGGGGGGCTCGGTTCCCCGTCCTCGTCAGGTCCACCCGGTTCCGCGACCGAGTCGGCACCGCCTGACAGCTTCGTTCCCGACATGTTGCCTACATTTGTCTGACACCTATCAGCAGATAAGTGTAATCGTTATTTTCGTTTAGTGTCACCTGGTCGAAGATGTTTAAATACCACCAGTATCTCCAGTGAGGATTCGGTTTTATTTCACCTGATTTGACCTCGAATCACAAATCGGCGTCGCCATCAGACCGCACCTGATATCCAGATACTGGGGTTTTCAGGCGATATGTCGGGGATCCACGAGTCAGCAACAGTCGTACTGTTATCGAGCGCGCAACCCGTTTCAGGTCCGGGCTTCGGGTATCACAGCGCGAACCTTCGATCGCTCTGACGGCTCAATACAGTAATGTCCCCCCTGGTATGGGTGAGTGAGCACACCCCGGAAACGGTGTGCGTGAATACCAATGGAACGGCGAAAGTTCATCGCAGGTGTGGGATCGCTCGCGGCCGGTACGGCCGCTGCAATGGGTACGGGTGCGTTTAGTAGTGTGAGCGCAGAACGTGATGTTTCTGTCTCGGTTGTTGGTGATGGGGATGCGTACCTCCGGATGGTTCCGGCGGGTAGTCAGTACTCATCTCTCGCTAACAATGGTGAGCTCGAAGTAGGGTTTGACCAGCTGAATACTGATGCAACCAGTGAATTCCACGATGTCTTTGCGATTCAGAATCAAGGTGATCAAAATGCAGCGATCTTCCTTGATGACGGAAACGCATCAGCGGCTAACTCTGCTGAAGAGAGCCTCGAAGGAAATATTGAGACGGAACTTGAAGACGAAGGTATCGGCTTCGGTATCTACAATGATGCAGTAGCTAATGCAGGACAGCCTAACGGGGCAACTGCTCTCCCGTCCAACTACCGTGCAGGAAACCGGGATTTCACCACCAGTAATCCATACGTTCTTGAACCTGGTGATGTTTTCCGGCCGGACATGTACTTTGTGACGGACGGGGACGACGCTGGAACGAGTGTGAGTGGTGATCTTCGGGTACTCGGATTCACCGAGGAGTGGGTCGACGCTGGAAAAGGTCCCTGATCCCGGT